>NZ_JACSRD010000245.1 GCF_014879935.1 Prosthecobacter sp. | reverse complement strand
CAAGGCGTTCGTGGAGGACATCTTCGAGGCGCAGCGGGACCAGTTCAGCCCGAAGCGGAAGCGAGGGGCAAAGCGCATCGCGGAGACGGACGCGCCGCTGTATGCGTTGCGACAGTTGAAGCTGGCTGCGGTGACGTAGCCGCAAGGCGGGTCATCGTCTGTCCGCCTGTTGGGATTGAAACCTCGCCCCCTTCCATTTCAGGCTTGCCGGTTGAAAGACGGTTTCATAACCTCGCCGTTCTTTCCACCCACCATGAAATTGAACCATATCCTCCCGACCACCCTCGGCCTGCTGGCCATCCCAGCGCTCTGCCAGGCCGCAGACCCGAAACCTGTCCAACCCGGCGGCAAGCTGCCGAAGAAAGTCGCCATCCAGCTCGTGAAGGTGGCGGACAAACTGGTGGAGCCGGTCCACGTCGCCAGTCCGAAGGATGGCAGCGGCCGTGTGTTCATCTGTGAACGCCCCGGCGTCGTGCAGGTGGTGAAGGATGGCAAGGTGCTGCGTCGCCCGTTCCTCGACATCAAAGACAAGACCGTCAGCTCCTTCCTCGAACAGGGCCTCTACGACCTCGAATTCCATCCGAACTTCAAAGAGAACGGCCTCTTCTACATCCATTACTCCGACATGTGGTTCAATGGCGACGGCTTCATCGTTGAATACAAGGTGAAGGCCAGTAATCCTGACCAGGCCGACCCGGAAAGCGCCCGCGTGGTGATGCAGCTCGAGCGTCCCTACTGCAATCACAACGGTGGCGAGATCTGCTTCGGACCCGATGGCTACCTCTACATCGGCAGCGGTGACGGCGGCTGGGAAGGCGACGTGCTCAATGCCGGCCAGGACCTCAGCACCACACTCGGCAAAGTGTTGCGTATCGACGTGAACACCCGCACCACGGAAAAAGGCTACGGCATTCCGAAGGACAACCCCTTCATCACGCCACTGCAGCAGATGACGCTTTTCGGCATCAGCGAGGAGGCCTTCTCGAAGATCCAACCGAAAGCCCGCCCGGAAATCTGGAGCTATGGCATCCGCAATCCGTGGACGATGGCCTTCGACAGCAAGACTGGCGACTTCTACGTCTTCGACATCGGCCAGAATCACTGGGAAGAGATCAACTTCGAGCCGAAGGGCACCAAGGGCGGCGTCAACTACGGCTGGAAGGCCATGTGCGGCAGCCATCCCTTCCCGCAGATCCTCAAAAAGAACGCCGACGGCACCGAAACCAGTGTCGATCCGGAAAACTGGACGCCCGTGGGCAAACTGCCCATCGCTGAATACAGCCATGTCGATCAGGGCAACTGCGTCATCGGCGTCGGCGTCTATCGCGGCAAGGAGTATCCCGAGCTCGATGGCGTGTGTTTCGTCGCCGACTGGGGTTCCGGCAAAATCTGGGGCATGATGCGTGACGACGCTGGCCAATGGCAGATGGAAGAGCTGCTCGACCTCGACACCCCGCTGCGCCCGACTGGCGGTGGCGAGGGCGAGGATGGGGCTCTCTACCTCTGCAACGGCACCGCCGGCTACGGCGGCAAGACCGATCCATATCAGGAAGCTCCCGGCGCCTGCTGGAAGATTGTTCCAGCCGGCAAAGTACCGGCAGGAGCTGAAACGGCACCTCTGCAGAAGAAGTAAGCTGCCAGCTTGACGTTGAATCCATGAACGCGGAGCCCGAACAAGGCTCCGCGTTTTATTTGTGCAAAACTCATATTCAAGAGCTGCCAACCGGCCATCGTCCGAAAACAACAATGAACGCGCCACGTCCTCCCACGAACGCTGTGCTCAGCGCCGTGCTGGCGTTCGGCCTGTGGGGTGTGCTGCCGGTGTATTGGAAGCAAATCGGCCATCTGGGCAGTGATGTGGCGCTGGCGCAGCGGGTGGTCTGGACCATGGCGACTGTCCTGCCTCTGCTGATGCTACGTGGCGAGTGGGCAGGCTTGGGAAAATCGGCGCGGGACGTCAAACTGCTCAAGGCCCATGCGTGGTCGGCCTTTCTGCTCGCCATCAACTGGGGCGTGTTCGTGTGGGCGGCGCAGCACGGGCGCATCATCGATTGCAGCCTCGGTTACTTCATCAATCCGCTGCTGAACGTGCTCATCGGCAGCCGCCTGCTCGGCGAGCGGCTTTCGCGGCTGCAAAAACTCAGCATCGCCTCCGCCGCCTGCGGTGTGGCGACGCAGATCGTGCTCGTGGGCCGGCTCCCTTGGATCGGCCTGCTGCTGGCGGGCAGTTTTGCGCTCTACGGTCTCGCCAGACGTCAGTCACCGCTCGGATCCCTGCCCGGTCTGGCCATGGAGACCATCGTCGGCGTGCCGGTGGCGGCGCTGTATTTGATCTGGTGCCAGCAAAGCGGGGAAGCCATCTGGGGGGCCGCCTCGACCCGTGATCTCGCTCTCATCTTTGGGCTGGGCATCATCACCACGATTCCGCTGCTCGGCTTCGCCCAGGGTGCACGGCAGCTTCCGTTCGCGCTGCTCGGCGTTTTGCAGTTTCTGGCGCCCACCGGGCAGTTTTTGGTAGGCGCCTTGGTTTATCATGAACCGGTAACCGCTGGCTCGCTGCTGTCGTTTGGGCTGATCTGGACCGGCGTGCTGCTGTTCTGCGGCGATTTGTGGCACAAACGATGACTTGCAGCGGCGGCGTTCGCTTTTATCTCGAACCCCATGTCCCAGCCTGTTCTTCTTTGCGACGTTGGCAAAGTTCTCATCGATTTCGACTTCAGCATCGCCGCCAGCCGCCTGGCGGAGAAGTGCGACCATCCGGCGGAACTCGTGATGACCTTGTTTGACGACATCAAAGGCCCTTATGAGGACGGCCGCATGGACGACATTGCTTTTGTGCGTGAAGCCATCGCCGCCACCGGCTTTCGTGGCACACCTGAGGAGTTCGAGCACATCTGGTGCGACATTTTCACGCAGAACGAGCCGATGCATGCCACGCTCACCGCGCTGGCCGGGAAGCTGCCGATGCATCTGCTCTCAAACACCAGCGGCCTGCACAAGGACTTCTTCCTCCGCACCTTTCCGATCTTCAAACCTTTCAAAAGCGGCGTGTACTCATACTCGGCCCGGTGCTCGAAGCCTGGCGAGGAAATCTTCCGCAAAACCATCGCGGAACTCGATCTGGACCCGGCGCGGACGTTCTACATCGACGACCTGACTGCAAACATCGCCACGGCGGCCCGGCTGGGTTTCCAGACGTTTCACTACAGCTTTGCAAAGCATCGCGGGCTGCAGCAGGAGCTGGAAGCCTGGCTGTCGGCACAGGGCATTGGTTGACGCGCACGTTTCCCTGTCATAACCAGTACGCGCTGACGTTCGTATCAGTCATGTGGCACGAAAGCAGCACTGTTTGAAATCCATGAAATGCGACGTTTGCGAAAAGGAAGCCACGGTCTTCCTCACCCAGATCATCAACGGTCAGATGACCACGGTGAACCTGTGTGAAGGATGCTCGAAGGCCAAAGGCGTGACCGAGGAGACCGGCTTCGGTCTCGCGGAGGCATTCCTCACGCATTCACACCGGCCGGACGAAAACATGGAGGTCGTGTGCGACGCCTGTGGCTTCACCGCCTCCCAGCTCAAAAAGATCGGCCGCATGGGCTGCCCGGAATGCTACACGGCGTTTCGCGAAGGGCTCGACGGGCTGCTGCGCAACATGCATAAAGGCACGCGGCACGTCGGCAAACGTCCGAACAACCAGGGTGCCGGCACACCCCAGCTCCTGCCACGCCGGCGAGGGGCCGTTCCCGCACCGCCTTCCGCCCCTGCTCCCGCCGCCGCCACGCCGCCGCCCGCTCCGCCGCCGGTGGATGTGAACAAGCTCCGCGCCGACCTTGATCTGGCGGTGAAAGAGGAGCGCTATGAGGACGCGGCCCGGCTGAAGGCGGAAATCGAGCGGCTGCAGACCAAGGCCTCAAGCAAATGAGGAGCAGTGTTGCGCAGGAGGAGTCCTTGCATGCGATTCAACACGTATCCATGTTTGTTGATCCAACGCCAGCTCCCCCATGATGCGCTTTGCCACATTGATCAAAAATCCCGCCGACTGGATGAAGGGCGCGGGCCCGCATTCTGACATCGTGATGACCTCGCGGGTCCGGCTTGCGCGCAATCTGCGCGGATTTCCCTTCCCCGGCTTCAGCCAGGAGCGCCAGCGCATCGATCTGCTCGGCCAGGTGCGTCCGGTCATCGAAAGCCTGCCGGAAATGCGTGATGGTTACAGCGAGGATTACACCGATCTGAGCAAGATCCGCAAACAGGTGCTGGTGGAGCGCCACCTCGTCAGCCGCGAACATGCCGCGCGGTCTTCCGGCTGCGCCGTCGTCGTGGACCGGAAACAGAGCATCTCCATCATGATCAATGAGGAGGATCATTTCCGCATTCAGGGCATCCGGCCGGGGCTGAATCTGCACAGCGCCTACGATCTGGTGGACCGTGTGGACACGGAACTCTCTGACGCGCTTCCTTTCGCCTTCGACACGAAGCTCGGCTACCTCACCGCCTGCCCGACCAATCTCGGCACCGGCATGCGGGCCTCGGTCATGCTGCATCTGCCAGCGCTGGTGCTCACGGAGCAGATCAATCCGGTCATCAAGGCCGTCGGAAAAATCGGCCTCGCCGTCCGGGGCTTGTATGGCGAAGGCACCGAGGCGCTGGGCAACCTCTTCCAGATCTCCAATCAGCACACGCTGGGCGAGGCCGAGCCCGAAATCATCGCCCAGATCGAAAAGGTGATCGAAGGCGTCGTCCGCTCCGAGCAGACGGCTCGCGCAAAGCTTCGCGAGGATCACCAGACGATGCTGCATGACCAGGTCGGTCGTGCTTACGCCGTCCTGCGTTACGCTCACATCCTGTCATCCAAGGAGGCGCTTAACCTGCTTTCCATGCTGCGGCTCGGCGCTGATCTCGATCTTGTGGGCAACTGCGACCGCAGCCTGCTCGACATGCTGCTTCTCGAAATCCAGCCCGCTCATCTCCAGCTCAACGCCGCACGTGAGCTCTCCCCGGAGGAGCGTGACAGCATGCGGGCTGAAATCACCCGTGCACGGTTGCAATCCATTGACGGCCCAGGTAGTCTTCCCCCATCTCAATCAACCCCTGGAGGCCCGGCCTCCGCCCCGAATGATGAATAATTTCACCCCACGCGCCCAACAGGTCCTCGCTCTCGCCCGCAAGGAGGCCGACCGCTTCAATCACAACTACGTCGGCACCGAGCATCTGCTGCTGGGCCTCATCAAGCTCGGCCAGGGCGTTGCCGTGAATGTTTTGACCAAGCTCGGCCTCGATCTCGAAACCGTGCGCATGCAGGTTGAGCAGCAGGTCGGATCAGGTCCGGAGACCAAGATGGTCGGCAACATTCCTTACACGCCGCGCGTGAAGAAGGTGCTCGCCCTCGCCTCGAAGGAAGCCAAGGCGCTCAATCACAGCTATGTCGGCACGGAGCACATTCTGCTCGGTCTCCTGCGCGAAGGCGAAGGCGTCGCCGCCCAGGTGCTGCGCAACCTCGATGTGAACCTCGACAAGGCCCGCAGCGAGATTTTGAAGGAACTCGACCCGAATTTCACCTCCCAGAACGAAGAGGAAGAAGAGGAAAGCGAACCGGTGAGCCCCAGCGGGAACCAGCCCGCCAGTGGCGACAAGAAGAAGAACGAAAAGACGCCTGCGCTCAAAGCTTTTGGCCGTGACCTCACGGAACTTGCCATCAAAGGCGAGATGGACCCCGTCATCGGCCGTGCGGACGAAATCGCCCGCGTCATTCAGATCCTCTGCCGCCGCACCAAGAACAACCCGGTTTTGATCGGCGAAGCTGGCGTCGGCAAGACGGCCATCGTCGAAGGTCTCGCCCAGGAAATCGCCGCGGGCAATGTCCCGGAGATCCTGCGCGACAAACGCGTGATCACCCTCGACCTCGCTTTGATGGTCGCAGGCACGAAGTATCGCGGCCAGTTTGAGGAGCGCATCAAGGCGGTCATGGATGAAATCCGCCGCACGAAGAACGTCATTCTCTTCATCGACGAGCTGCACACCATCGTCGGTGCAGGCGGAGCGGAAGGCGCGATGGACGCCAGCAACATCATCAAGCCCGCGCTCAGCCGTGGCGAGCTTCAATGCGTCGGTGCCACCACGTTGAACGAGTATCGCAAATACATCGAGAAGGACGCCGCTCTCGAACGTCGCTTCCAGAGCGTGAAGGTCGAGGAACCCTCGGTCGAAGACGCGATCAAGATCCTCTTTGGCCTCCGTGGCAAATACGAGCTGCACCACAAGGCGAAGTACACCGAGGACGCCCTTAAGTCGGCGGTGAACCTCAGCTCCCGCTACCTGCCGTCCCGTTTCCTGCCGGACAAGGCGATCGACATCATGGACGAGGCCGGATCGAAGGCCCGCATCGCCGCGATGACGCGTCCGCCCGAACTCAAGGCCATCGAGGCCGAGATCGAGGAGATCCGCGTTGAAAAAGAGGGCTCGATCAAAGAACAGGACTTCGAAAAAGCCGCGCATCTGCGTGACCGCGAGAAAAACGCCAAGAAGCGTTACGACGACGTGCTGGAGCACTGGCGCTCCACCAGCCATGAGAAGATCGTGGATGTCACCGAGGAGGACATCATGTCCGTTGTTTCCAAATGGACCGGCGTGCCGCTGCAGCGCATGGAGCAGGCGGAAGCCGAGAAGCTCCTCAAAATGGAATCCGAGCTCAAGGGCAAGGTCATCGGGCAGGATGAGGCCGTCATCGCCATCTCGAAGGCGCTGCGTCGTTCCCGCGCCGATTTGAAGGATCCACGTCGCCCGATCGGCTCGTTCCTCTTCCTCGGCCCGACCGGCGTCGGCAAGACCTTCCTCGCCAAGAACCTCGCCGAGTTCATGTTCGGCACCGCCGAGGCGCTGATCCAGATCGACATGTCCGAGTACATGGAGAAGCACACCGCCAGCCGTTTGATCGGCGCTCCTCCCGGATACGTCGGTTATGAGGAAGGTGGCCAGCTTTCCGAGGCCGTGCGTCGTCGCCCATATTCCGTCATCCTTTTCGACGAAGTGGAGAAAGCGCACCCGGATGTGATGCACCTCCTGCTTCAGATCCTCGAAGAAGGCCAGGTCACCGACAACTTCGGCCGCAAGATCGACTTCCGGAACACCATCGTCATTCTCACCTCGAATGTCGGTGCCGAGCAGATCAAGCGTCAGACCAGCCTGGGCTTCATGGCCATGCAGCAGGACAGTGCTGACAACGAAGGCATCAAGGGCAAGATCCACGAGGCCGCGAAGAAGTTCTTCAAGCCGGAGTTCCTCAACCGTCTCGACGACATCGTCATCTTCCGCATGCTCGAGAAGACGCAGCTCAACACCATCGTCGATCTCGAGGTCAGCAAGGTGGTCACACGCCTCAAGAAGAAGAACATCCACATCGCGCTCGACGACAGCGCACGTGAGTTCCTGATGAAGGAAGGCTACGACCCGCAATACGGCGCACGGCCGATGCGCCGTGCGGTGGAGAAGCACATTGAGGACCCCCTCGCCGAGCATCTCCTCCGTGGCGATGTCCGCGAAGGTGACAACGTCAAGGTCTCCTACGACGACGAGCAGAAGCGCCTCAAGTTTGCCGCCGAAAAGCAGGAGACTGCTCCTGTGGCCGCCGACACACCTGCCGCGTGACCCCTCCGCGCGCCGATTCCTCTCCCAGCCCGGGAGAGGACCGGAGGTGAGGAGCCGCTCCGCCTGCCGTACTCGCTCATTTCATGATTCGCGCCCTTCTCTTGCTCGTCCTTCTCGGCAGCCTCGGCTGGTGGCTGGATCGCGAGCATCGTGCGGGCCGTTTCCAGCGCGTGGATGAATTGTTCCTCTATCTCCTGGTCGCGAACACACGTGATCGCTTCGAAAAAACGGCACCGGATGCCGAAACGCCATCGCAGGTCGTGCTGGTGAAGATGCGGACGGCCGACAAAGCCGAATACGCCGGCTGGCCGCCACGCCCGCTCGACTGGCAGATGGTTCTGAAAGGCCTGCAACCCTTCGACCCGGCCGTCATCGTCATTCCCGAAACGCTCACCTGGGGCAGGCCCTCGCCCGAATTCACCCGTGAAGCCGCCGAGGCGCTGATCCCCTTCCCCAGCATCGTTCTGGGCACCGAAGGGCAAATCGTGGCCGGCAGTGACGCCCCGGCCTTTCTCGGCGGCCTTGAGGATTCACTTCCGCGATTCGAGAAAGTCCAGGGAGACATCAAGCTCGTGCCGCAACTTGGCGCTTTGATTGCCGCGCCCGATGAATTGCTGCGCCGGCAGGCGGAGATCGGCATAACGATCCTTGCGCAAGCCACGGAGAAGCCGGTCTTGTCTTACGCGTTGCACGAAGACGGCCGTTTGCGGCCCACCACGCTCACCCAGGCACTCGTGCGGTGGTCGGGGACGCCCTACAGCACGCATCGTCTGCTGCTTGGTCCCGGAGCTGGGGCTTATCTCGCGAATGGGGCGTTTGTCCCGCTGACGAACACCGGTGAATTCATCGTCGATGCGAAAAGGCCCATCTCCGAGGTCGATGCGCTCAATGTGATGACCGTGGAGCTCGCAGAAGCACTCAGCGACGCCGACAAGGAGCATCTGAAGGACGCGGAGATCGTCGTCATCGGCACCGATGACGACGCGAGTGGCGGAATGGCACGCCTGCATGCGCAAGCTCTCGCCAAAGCGCTGGCAATGCCACGCATTCATCTGCTGCCAGCCCCTGCTCAGTGGTGCGCATGGGTCATGGCGGCACTGGGAGGCTTCTGGCTCGTCTTTCTTTCCCCGAAAACCAAAGCCCTGCTGCGTGGAGCGCTGCTGATCCTTGCCGCACTTGGCCTCGGCTTCCTCGCCTTCCAATCCGCCCTCATCTGGTGCCCGCCGACGCTTCCTGCGGCACTGCTGGCCGTGTCCACTTTGTTCGCTCGTGTGGCGGGGCGGAACACAGCTTAATTAGACCTTGTGCGCGGCCCCCGAGCCCCTAGTGTCGCGCTCCTTTTTTCAAAACCCGCATGCGTTTCCGCAATTTGACGCGCCGCCGTGAGATCGGCGCCAATTCCTACCTCCTCGAAACCGGGGACAACCGTGTCGTGCTGGATTCCGGCATGCATCCGAAGGGAGTGGGATTCAACGCGCTGCCGGACTTCGGGCCCCTGCCCCATGATTCGGCGGATGCCATCTTCATCACGCACGCGCACCACGATCACATCGGCTCCCTGCCCGTCCTGCAGCGCAAGCAGCCGCATGCGCCTGTTTTGATGACCGAGGTCACCGGCGAGCTTTCCTCCGCCATGCTGCACAACTCGGTCAACGTCATGACCAAGCAGCGCGAGGAGGACAGCGTCAGCGAGTATCCGCTTTTCACCCATCGCGAGCTCGATGAGATCCGCTCACAGTGGATTTATCGTGACCTCGACCGTCCCTTCCAGGTTCCTGACACGGATCTGGAGGCCACGCTTTTCGATGCCGGCCACATCCTTGGCTCCACCGGCATCCTGATCCGTGAGGGCTCGAACACGCTCTTCTACACAGGTGATGTGAATTTCGAGCCGCAGACCATCTGCCAGGCCGCCAACTTCCCCACCAGCGGCATCGACGTGCTCATCATCGAGACGACACGTGGCGATCACGCCCGTCCGGAAACTTATTCCCGCAAAGGAGAGAAAGAACGCCTCGCCGCACTGATCCGCGACACCCACGAGGCCAACGGAGCCTTGCTCATCCCTGTCTTCGCGCTCGGCAAGACCCAGGAAGTGATGCTCATGCTGCACGAATTGCATCAAGAGGGCCTCATTCCCGAAATGCCGCTCTACATCGGCGGCCTCAGCACCAAGATCACCGTCCTTTACGACCACTACGCCTCCCGCAGCCGCCGCAGCTATCCTGGCTTCCGCCTGCTGGAGGATGTGGACATGCTCGTGCCGCGCAAAAATCCCCGCAAACGCCAGGAGGTCGTCTCCAGCCCGCGCACACTCTACGCGCTTTCCAGCGGCATGATGACCGAACACACCGCGAGCAATCAGTTCGCCTGGAAGTTCCTCGACAACCCGCGCAACGCCATCGCCTTCGTCGGCTACACGGACCCCGACTCCCCTGGCTACAAAATCCGCCACGCCAAGGAAGGTGACATGATCAAGCTCGCCCGCGATCTGCCCGCTGTCCCGCTCCGGGCACGCGTGGAAAGCTTCGACCTCAGCGCCCACGCCACCCGCGAGCAAATCGCCGACTATGCCGAGAAGGTGAAGCCAAAGAAAATGCTCCTCGTCCACGGCGAGGAGGCCGCGCAGCAGTGGTTCATGCGTCGTTTCGCCGAAACCATCCCCGACACCCAGCTCATCCGGCCGGACGTGCATCAGCCAATCGATCTCTGGTAACATGCCCCGCCTCATCGCCATCGTCGCCATGTCCGCCAACCGCGTCATCGGACGCGAGGGCAGGCTGCCGTGGCACTACCCGGAGGATTTGAAGTTCTTCAAGCGCACCACGCTCGGCCATCCCATCCTCATGGGTCGCGCCACCTTCGATTCCATCGGCAGACCGCTGCCGGGACGTCAAAACATCGTCCTCAGCCGCACCATGCCACCGCGTGAGGGCGTCACCGTCATTCGCGACATCGCGGAGTTGCCCCAGGTCTGCGGCGACGCTGAAACCGTCTTCGTCATCGGCGGCGCACGTGTCTTTGAAGAATTCCTGCCGCAGAGTGACGGCCTCTATCTGACCTTCATCAACGAGGACTACGAGGGAGACGTGCTCCTGCCGCCTTTCGAGCACCTCTTCCACCTCGCCGAAGTCCTCGAAACCTCCGGCGACCTCGAATTCCGCCGCTACGAGCGTGTGACGGCCTGACGCGGCAGCTTACAAGCTGCTTACAACTCATTTACGCCCGTCTGACTCAAGCTTTCCAGCCTGTGGAAGAATACCCTCAGACATCGAGCCGGTGACGGTTCATTCGAAACTTTCAAAGAGGTGTTCCTTCTGGCTGTTGGACCTTCAGAATGCAACGGGGCGGACCGGGTGGTCCGCCCCGTTCGTTTTCCCCGGGCAATCCCATGATAGAAATGCCCTCCCCAGAAGGTTTCGGACGCCGAAATGCTTGATTTCCCTGCGCATGTCCCGAAGGTGAACCACCGACGCCCAACCTGACGATGAAGTTCGCCATTTTCGGAGACATCCACGCCAACCTGGAAGCCCTGCAGACCGTTCTGTGGGACGCCCAGGAGCAGGGCTGTGCCAGTTACGTCTGCCTGGGGGACATCGTGGGCTATGCCGCCAATCCGGTCGAGTGCCTGCAAACCGTGCGCGACATGGGCTGCCCGGTCGTCCGTGGAAACCACGATGAAGGTGCCGCCAGCGACAGCGGTCTGGAAGAATTGAACCCGCTGGCCCAAAACGCCCTGCTTTGGACCCGTCAGCAGCTCAGCGACGAGCAGCGCCAGTGGCTGCGTGATCTCAAGCTCGTCCGTCAGGTGCGCGATTTCACCATCGTCCACGCCACGCTCGATTCCCCCGGCAACTGGGGCTACGTGACCAACCGCTTCGACGCGATGGCCAGTTTCAGCTACCAGTTCACGCAGGTTTGCTTCTACGGCCACACGCACGTGCCCCGCATCTTTGAAAAGGACGACGCCGTGCGTGCCGCCCGTGGCACCGATGTCGTTCTCCAGCGCGGGGTGAAGTACTTCGTCAATGTCGGCAGCGTGGGCCAGCCGCGCGACGGCGACTGGCGGGCCGCCTACGCCATCTACGACATCCAGGCGCAGACGATCTCGATCCGCCGTCTGGAGTACGACATTGAGACCGCCCAGCGCAAGATCCGCGAGGCCGGACTGCCCTCATTGCTCGCCGATCGCCTTGCCTTGGGCAAATGAGCGCCGCAGAGCGCCAGTTCCCCAGCCTGCGCGACTTCCAATCCGCGCTCATCGTCAAACCGAGCTCGCTGGGTGACATCGTCCACACTTTGCCGGCCGTGAAGGCAATCCGTGATGCGCATCCACGGCTGAAGATCCGCTGGCTGGCGAACACGGAGTGGACACCGCTGCTTCAAGGCAGTCCGCTGATCGACGAGGTGCTGCCCTTCCCCCGCAAAAACTTCCGCGGACTCGCCGGGCTGCTGCGTTTCTGGAACTGGCGGCGCACGTGGATGCAATGGCCGCGTGAGGAGCCGGAGATCGTGCTCGATTTTCAAGGCTTGCTGCGCAGCGGCCTGGTCAGCAGTTGGCGTGGCTCCCAAAGCGTCATCGGCCTGTCCGATGCCCGAGAAGGATCGCGTTTCTTCTACCATCACATCGTGTCCGTCGATGCTGGAGCCCATGCGGTGGACCGCTACCTGGAACTGCCACGTGCACTCGGCCTCCAGATCGAGCCGGAGGACATCACCTTTGAACTCGCTCCTGGCTCGCCGCCCTCTGGCTGGCCTGACAATCTCTCGAATTTCATCGCGCTGCACCCCTGGTCGCGTGGCGAGGGCAAATCACTCTCGAATACTGCGTTGCAGGCCCTTTGTGACGCCTTGGCTCCGCATCCGGTCGTGCTTGTCGGCATGACGCCTGACAAAACCAGGCCGACAGGCGCTCACATTCAAGACTGGAGCCACCGCACCTCACTCTCGGAGCTGATTTGGGTGCTGCGGCAGGCGAAGTTCTGCATCAGCGTCGATTCCGGCCCGATGCACATCGCTGCGGCGGTGAATCCGCACACGCTGGGCATTCATACCTGGAGCGATCCGCGCAAAGTCGGGCCCTATCCACGCGAAGTTCATGTTTGGAAGGCTGGTCGCATCGCCCGACGCGGTGATTTTTCGGCCGAAGAATGCCAGACGGAGGCGCTGGTGACCGATCAGGCCGCCACGAGCATCGGGGAATGGGTTCGCGGCGTCATTTGAGCCGCAACGGGCCGCCGCTACGAACCTCGGTGAGCTGGCCGTCACGAATCACCACGCCGCCGTTCACGATCACGTGGCTGAAGCCTTCAGCATAGTGATGCGGATCACTGAAGGTGGATGGATCGTTCACTTTGGCGGGATCGAAGATGACGATGTCGGCAAAGGCTCCTGCCTTGATCATGCCGCGATCCTTGAGATGAAAGGCCTGCGCCGGCAACGAGGTCATGCGACGCACGGCCTCTTCCAATGTGAGCAGCTTCAGCTCGCGCACGTAGCGTCCCAGAACACGGGCGTTGTCACCGTAGCTGCGCGGATGCGGCACATCCTCGGCCAGACGACGCGGGCCGCCGTCACTGGCGATCATGGTGAGCGGATGCTTCATGAAAGTCTGCACATCCTTCTCCTCCATGCCGTGGAAGATCGCACTGGCACCGCCGCGTGCCTCGATGTCGAGCACGAGCTCGATCTGATCATCCAGCGAGTCGGAACCACGCACGACCTTGGCCGCCTCGGCGATCGTTTTGCCATTCAGCGTTGGATCAGCCTTGAACCGGGCGATCACAGCATAGCTGTAGTCTTTGCGGCCCTGACGCTGACGGCTTTCGGCCATTTTGGCGAGGATCTCGGCCTTCTGCTTCGGATCGGCGATGCGGGCGAGGTAATCTTCATGCGTCCCCTCCAACGCACTGTCGGGAATCAACTGCCGCAGGCCGGTGCTGGAGGCGGTGTAGGCGTATTGATCGTGCGTGATCTTCAATCCCTCCGCACGTGCCTTGTCCAGCAGCGAGAGCACCTCATTCGCGCGGCCCCAGGCGCTCGGACCTGACAGTTTGATGTGCGAGACCTCACCACGGATGCCCGCTTCACGCACCACACGCATGAACTCGTCCAACGCGTCGAAGATCTTCAGCGTCTCATGCCGCATGTGGCTGACGTAGATGCCGTCGTGTGCGGCGGCCACTTTCGCCAGGGCGATGATCTCGTCTGTTTTGGCAAAGGAACCGGGCACGTAGATCAAACCGGTGCTCAGGCCGACCGCCCCGTCCTTCATCGCCTGATCGACGAGCCCCTTCATCGTCGCGAGCTGCGTTTCGTCCGGCGCACGGATGAAAATGCCGCCCATACCCTGCTTCCGCACTGAATTGTGCCCGATGAGCGTGGCGACATTCACCGCGACCTTCGCCGCCTCGATTTCCTGGAAGAATTTGGCCACATCCGTGCGCGAATGGCCGCAGTTGCCGGTGATGATCGTGGTCACGCCCATGCGCAGGAAATTCTCCGCCGCCGGGATCTGGCAGATGTCCTCCGAATGCGTGTGGACATCGATGAAACCGGGCGCGGCCACCTGTCCGCCTGCATCCAGGGTGGAATCAGCCGTGCCTTCGATCTGGCCGACCGCGACGATTTTTCCGCCCTTCACCGCGATCGTGCCTTTCACCAGCGGTCCGCCGCTGCCATCAGCAATGTGCGCATTGGTGATGAGCAGGTCAAAATCGGCCGCCGAGGCGGTGACGGCGAGCAGGCAGGCGAAAAGCAGACGCAGCTTCATGGGTGCCGCAAAGGTGTGCCAGATGGCACGGACTTTGCCAATTCCTTTGCCAATCCTTCACCTGCATTCCATAACTCCGCACCATGCTCGACCTCACGAACAAGAAAATCGCCCTGCTGATGGGCGGCCCTGGCTCTGAACGCAAAGTCTCGCTCAAAACCGCTGAAAGCGTGGCCGAGGCACTCCGCACCAAGGGCGCGAACGTGGTCGAGATCGACGTCACCGGCCCCGATTTTGAAGTGCCTGCGGACACGTTCATCGCGATGAATCTGATTCACGGCACCTTTGGTGAGGACGGGCAGATCCAGTCGATCCTGGAGCAGCGTGGCATCCGCTACACGGGGGCTGGCGTAGAGAGCAGCCGCATCGCGTTCGACAAGACGCTGAGCAAGCAGCGATTCATCGCCGCCGGAGCACCGACACCACGCTCGCAGACCTACCTGCTCGATGGCAGCCAGCCGCTGGAGATTTCCCTCCCCCTCGTGGTGAAACCGCCGCGTGAAGGCTCCAGCGTCGGCGTGCACATCTGCCATCATCAGGCCGAATTTGAGGCCGCCATCGAAGACGCGAAGAAATTCGGCAAGGACACGCTCATTGAGGACTACGTGGCCGGCAAAGAGCTGACCGTCGGCATCCTGGGCGACCAGGTTCTGCCGGTGATTCACATCGAACCCGTCGAAGGCTTCTACGACATCAACAACAAGTATCCCTGGATGAGCGGCACGGGCAAAACGAACTACCACTGCCCTGCCAACCTCAGCCCTGAGGTCACGAAAGCCGTGCAGGACGCCGCTTTGAAAGCCTTCCGCTCCTGCGGCACCGAAGTTTATGGCCGCGTCGATGTGATGCTGCGTGACAGCGACCAGACGCCCTTCGTGCTCGAGATCAACACCATCCCCGGCATGACCAGCAGCAGCCTGCTGCCGAAAGCCGCGAAGGCCGTGGGCATCGAGTTCCCGGATCTCTGCGTGAAGATCATCGAGCTCTCGCTGGCCGCACGGCCTTGAGCTTTGTCATTCCCGCCAAGGTTTACGGCTGGAGAGGATGAGCACTGCCGCCACCACGCCCAGAGCCGCGTTCAGCGCCCATAAGATGGTCGGGTGACGATCATACAGCGCCATGCCGAAAGCGGAACTGGCCGTGTTGCCGGCGCACCAAGCGAAACTCAGGAAGCCCACATAACGACCGCGCATGTCATCCGGCGCAAGACTGGCCGAGTAAGCCTGCTGACGCGAGAAAGCGGACATCTCACCAACGGTGAAGATGATCATCATCACCACGAAGCCGGTGAGCGAGCCGCTGGCCAGAAAGACGAGGAAACTGGCCCCCATGAGCACATAGCCGAGCGCCAGCACCTGCTTAACCGGCCATTGACGCAGCCCCGAGGCCAGCGGCACCTCCATCAGGCAGATCATCACGCCATTGAGCGCCAACACCATGCCACAAAGGTGCAATGAGAGGCCGCTGCGCTCGAAGTGCAGCGGAAAGGACGTGTTTGTCTGCCGGAAGATCCACGCCGTGCATACGCAGGCGGCGAACAGTGCGAGAAACGCGTGGTTTTGACGGATCGACTGCCAGGCATAGGCCCAGCCCGCCTGCTCGCGCGGCGTTTTGCGTCCACGCGGCAGAAACAGCCAGGCGATCACGCCAAAGAAGGCCGACGTCGCCGCATCAACGACGAACAGCCAGAAGAACGAGTGTTCCGCCAGGAAGCCCGCAGTCGCCGGTCCGAGCGACCATGCGAGGTTCACCGCGAAGCGTTGCACGGCGAAGGCAATCACGCGGTGCTCTGCCGGCACAAGGTCCTGCACAAGGGCGGCACTGGCTGGTCCGCCCGCCTCATTGATCATGCCCGTGAGGAAGGCCAACGCCGCCAGCGCACGCCAGTCCACCGCCTGTGACATGGCGAGCATGCAAGCCGCGCCCGCCAGCGACGACACCGCCATGGTGATGTTCCGTCCGAGGCGGTCGGCCAGCCAACCACCGAGGGCCGCGGCCACAAAACCACCGACGGAATAAGCCGCCGCCGCATACCCGGCCTGGGCGGCTGTGTTGCCGTTCCGGGTGATGAACAGGGTGAGAAACGGCACGACGAAGACGCCAAACCGGTTGACGAAAGTGGCTCCTACGAGAACCCAGAAGGGCCGCGGCAGGAGGCGCAATTGAGAAGAAAGGGACATGGCTGGAAAATGAATGAGAGACGCATGGGGAGATGAGATGAGCAGGTACGCAAAACGGGCCGGCTCGCGTGAGCCGGCCCGTCGAAGGCTTTGAAGGTTGCTGCGTTGGGTTAAATCACAGGCCTTTGCTCACAATGTATTTCACGAGATCGACGACTCGGTTGGAGTAACCCCACTCGTTGTCGTACCAGCTCACGAGCTTGAAGAACTTGTTGTTCAGCTCGATGCCGGAGCCGGCGTCAAAGATGGAGCTGTGCTGGTCGTGCATGAAGTCGGTGCTCACCACTTCGTCGGAGGTCCAGTTGAGGATGCCCTTGAGGTAGGTCTCGCTGGCCTTCTTCATCGCGGCGGAGATTTCCTTGTAGCTGGTTTCCTTCTCCGTCTTCACGGTGAGATCGACCACGGAGACCGTCGGCGTCGGCACGCGGAAGGACATGCCGGTGAGCTTGCCCTTCACTTCCGGGATGGCGAGGCCCACGGCCTTGGCGGCACCGGTGCTGCTCGGGATGATGTTGATCGCGGCGCTGCGGCCACCTTTCCAATCCTTGGCGCTCGGGCCGTCCACGGTCTTCTGCGTGGCGGTATAGCTGTGGATGGTGGTCATGAGGCCTTCGGCGACGCCGAAACCTTCCTTCAGGAGAACGTGCACCACCGGGGCGAGGCAGTTCGTCGTGCAGGAGGCATTGGAAATGACGTGATGCTTGCTGGCATCATACTTCTCATGGTTCACGCCCATGACGATGGTGATGTCCTCTTCCTTGCCGGGAGCGGAGATGATGACCTTCTTCGCGCCAGCGTCGATGTGGCCCTGCGCCTTGCTGCGCTCGGTGAAAAGGCCGGTGGACTCGATCACGATGTCCACGCCGAGTTCCTTCCAAGGAAGGGCGGACGGACCCGCACGCACGGCGAGGCATTTGATCTCATTGCCATCGACCACGAGGATATCGTCCTCGGCGAGGTCAGGGCTGCTCTTCTTCGAGAAGACGTTCTCGCGGGCCTTCCCCTGCGTGGAGTCATACTTCACGAGGTAGGCGAGGTTGTCAGCAGGGACGAGGTCATTGACGGCGACGACCTGGATCTCTTTGCCAAGGAGGCCCTGATCGCAGATTGCACGAAACACGAGGCGGCCGATGCGCCCGAAACCATTGATGCCGATTTTGACCATATTCTTTTGGGATGTTTTGGATTTTTAAGGGCGGCAGTCCTAATGCGCCGGGCAGGGGGTGTCAACCGCCGAGGCAGCAGGATGCAGGCCACCGGAAGCGGTCATGCGAGCCCCGCCGCCTTCAGTTGCTCCGCCACCCAGGCCTCGTCCTCGGCGCTCAAGGGCGGCCCCGGCACGATGTGATGGTCCTCGTTGAAATAGCCCCCCATCCGGTAACAGCGGTCCACCAGCGGCTGCAGGGCGAGAACGACATCCAGATCCCCCTCACGCAGCGGGATGCGGACGTTCGGCAGCGTTTCACGCAGCGGCGTCTCGTACACCTCCTTGCACGACGGACTGAGCGCCCGGGTGACGCACACAACGGTCCGCGCGGCTGGTGCCAGCTTCAAACAGTCCGCCGGAACAGCCACGGCATGGCTGCCACCGCGCAGCAGGTCGATTTCCACCACATTGACACCGCCCGCCAGGTAGCTCTGCCGCTTCGACACATAGCGCTGCCAGCCATCGCTTTTGTTCGCCGGACTGAGGATCTCAATGACGGTGATGACGCGACCATGCGGATCGAGGATCTCGATCCAGCGCTCGACATCCTCATTGACGATGACATAGGCCGGCTCGGTGGCGACCACGCCACCGGAAGTCTCCTGCGCCGGCTGCCAGCGCGGTGCGATGCCGTGCTTCCATGAATCCACGACCGCGACATCCGCCCGCGCGCTTTTCTCCCGCTCGTCTTCCGCCAGCGTCACCTGCTCCTCCGAACGGGCCTTCAGGCCGGTGGGAAGGCTGTCCGCGATGGCATCACGGATGTAGCCGATCAGCGCCGTGTGCACATCCGGCCAGAACCGCTCCAGGAATGGATTCATGCCCGGAAAGGGATTGTTCTTGTTCATGAGTGAAAATAGCCGCCGCCGATGACCTTGCAAACGGGGCTTCTGAGCCCCGCAGCCCCTGTTCACTACATTTGTAGTTGCCAGATCACGACAAATGTAGTGAAATGCGCATGAATTTAAAAAAACATGCCTGCCATCCCCGACATCTCCGAATCCGAATGGTCCGTCATGGAGGTCCTGTGGGACTCCGCTCCGCAGACCGCCTCCGAAGTCACCAAGTCGCTGCGCCCGACCATGAACTGGGCGGAGAACACCGTCCGCACGCTTCTCACCCGTCTTGTTGAAAAAGGTGCGCTCAAGACTGGCGAAAACGCCAGCGGCACACGCACCTTCACTCCTGCGGTGAAACGCGAGGCCTGCGTCCGTGCTGAAAGCCAGTCCTTCCTCGACCGCGTCTTCGGCGGCGCGGCCAAGCCGCTGCTCGTCCACTTCGCGCAGAACTCCAAGCTCAGCGCCGACGAGATCAAGGAACTCAAAAAGCTACTCGATCAGCAATTGAACTCATAACTCACCACTCATGAACTCACTGACTGCCTTCTTCGACTGGCTGCTCACCGCAAGCCTGCGTGCTTCCCTGCTCACCCTGGCAGTGGGGATGGTCCAGTTCATCCTGTGCAAACATCTGTCGCCACGCTGGCGATACGCGCTCTGGCTTCCCGTGCTGGTGGTTCTGCTCATGCCCGTGCTGCCGGAAAGCCGCTGGAGTTTGGAAAGCGTGATGACGGAGAAACCACAGATCGTGGAGATCGCGCCCGCGCCTCTGACCACGCCGCTGCCTCCCGCCGATCTTCCTCCCGCCGTCGCCGATTTCACCCCCGCCTCCGTTCCCATCGACTGGCAGCAGATCAGACTGCTCACCTGGGCATCCGGCGCCGCGCTGGCGCTGCTGGCCGGCGGCCTGTCTTTCACGCGAACCTTGCAGCGCTTTCAACGCACCCGCCAGAATGCCAGCACCGAAACCCTGGCTCAATTGAAGGACGTGGCCCGCGAAGTCGGTCTGCGGCGCCCCCCGCGTCTGCTGGTCGCCTCCACGATCAACAGCCCCGCCGTGACCGGGCTTCTGCGGCCCGTGCTGCTGCTACCCGCCGGTTTCGGGCACGACTTCACCCCAGCCGAGGCACACCTCATCCTTCGTCATGAACTCACGCACTTGAAGCGTCACGATCTGCCGCTGAACACCCTCCTCTGCGTGCTCATGGCCCTGCATTGGTTCAATCCGCTGCTCTGGCTGGCCTTCTTCATGGCACGGGCCGATCGTGAGGCCGCGTGCGATGCCCAGGTGCTCGAAAATGCCACGCCACAGCGTCGCAGCGAGTACGGCCACGCCCTGCTGAAAATGGTGCGCGAGGAAGCCGAGCACTACGCCCGCGAGCACGGCGGCCGCCGCG
>NZ_JACSRD010000126.1 GCF_014879935.1 Prosthecobacter sp. | reverse complement strand
CGAACTCAGGCACGCGGCGATTTTTTGTTGTTCGGCGGGTTGGGGGCAGCCGATCACAAAGTTCTCCACTATGGGCAGCCTCAATGAGAGGACAGTAGATTTGACTGCTTTTTTCGCCAGCACCCCTTGGAGGTAATCGAGGGAGTGATAAACAAAACGACCGTCCCCTCGGTGGCGCATGAGCGCATAGGCACGCTGATGAAGATTGAACTTTCCCCGAAAGTATTTCGGAACAAAGCGCATCCCTTCGCCGGGAAGAATTACGGCTTCCGCATCAAACATGAACTCACTCGACTTCTTGATGACGGCTGACCGATCAAATAAAGGATAATCTCCTTCATCTTCATGATCTTGTGCGTTTGCTTTGCCATTTGTGATTTGAAGGCAAACTTCCCCGAGCGTTTTTGGCTCCCACGATGCAGCCCCCCGAAACTCCGGAAACCGCAGCTTCGGCGCCAGCGCGGACCTTGCCGCTTCCTTCGTGGCAGTGGTTTTCGTCTTACTGCTCATGGCTCCACCTCCTTGCCGAGTTGAGCAATGAAGCGTTCCATTTCCTCTTTCCGGGGCAACTCGACGGCGTAGCGGGAGACGAAGATCTGGTTGCTCAAGTCACCGAGGGCGAACTCGACGAGGGCGTCATTCTTGCGGGTGCAAAGCAGGATGCCGATGGGCGGCAGGTCGCCCGGGGTCATCTGGTGCTTTTTGTAATAAGCGACGTAGGTGTTGAGTTGGCCAAGATGCTCGTGGCGAAAGGCATCGGTCTTGAGTTCGACAAGGATGTGGCACTTGAGGATGCGGTGGTAGAAGACGAGATCGATGAAGAAATGCTCGTCGCCGATGAGGATGCGCTTTTGCCGGGCCTCGAAACAGAAGCCGTGCCCCAGCTCAAGGAGAAAATCCTGAAGACGGTCCAGCAAGGCGTCTTCCAGGTCGGATTCAGCCATGACATCCCGTGAACGCAGGCCGAGGAACTCGAAGACGTAGGGATCGCGGATGATGTGGGCAGGTTGGAGCGTGTCTGCGGCAGCGTGGGCCATGGCGGACAGCGTGGCCTTGTCTTTGGAGAGGCCGCTGCGCTGATAGTACAGGCTGGCGATTTGGCGGCGCAGCTCACGAACGGACCAGTTGCCACGGATGCACTCGATCTCGTAGAAGCGGCGCTGGGTGTCGTCGGGGAGTTGAATGAGTTCGTTGATGTGGGTGAAGGAGAGCCGCAGGGCCAATTGTGGAGTCGCTGTCTCCACAATTTGAGATTCGGGAGTCGCTGACTCCCGAATTGGCATGGGCGACCGGGGAAGCAGGTGCAGGAGGGGGCCGTAACCTTGCTGCACCAGAGATTTGGGAGCCAGTGACTCCCGGATTCGTGGATAAACCTGGTAGAACAACCGGTAGCGACGAAGCTCCCGTGGCGTGACCCTCGTCAATCCGTGGCTGGCAAGATGCAGGGCGAGCGTATCCATGAGACTCTCGCCATAGGCCGCCCGGTCTTGTCCCTGCTGCTCAAACTCCACAATCCGGTAGCCGATGAGCCAGTTCCGCAAGGTGAGCGCGACATTGACGGCTTTGGCGGCAAAATCCTGCGTCTGCTGATGGATATGGACGATGGAAGTGACCAGCGAGTCAAAGTCCCCTGACGCGGCGGGCGGCGCTGATTTCTTCTTCGCGGGCATCGGTGTTTTCTTACTGCTCATAGGCGCTGAGTCCTGAGATGTCGCGGCCACCGGCGCGTTTGACAAGGTAGGGGGCACAATCTTCCATCAGGGCGGTTTCCTTGTGGGTGCGATCTTTCCAGCCGAGGTCATACGGGGCGTAGAGGTCACTGAGTTTCTCGCCGTCGAAAATCATGCGGTCAAGGATGCCGTCCACGAAGGTTTGCAGGGCATCGGTGGCGAGGCCGTGCTTGGCAGCGATGGCGGCGAGTTCCCTGGCGTTCTTCTCGGCCTTGAAGCGAGTGTAGCCCTCGCGGATAGCCTTTTCAGAAAGACCCTCACCCGCCTTGAGCGTGCCGATGTATTCGGCGATGTCGTCGCGCTCGTTCATGAACTTGGCATCGGCGCTGATGAGGCCGATGAGTTCCTCGCGGGTCATCTTCGACTTGCCCGGGCCTTTTTCCGAGAACTTGGCGATAAGACCCATGATGTAGTCGTAATCAATGACGGCGGAGGCGAAAAGGACGAACTCGAAGTCGAGCTGATCCACGGGGTCATCGGAGCCGGGTTTGTCGCCGCCCTTGCCCTGCTGGTCTCTGAGCTTTTTGGCGGTTTCCAGATACTGGCCTTTGAAGCCGCGCAGGTTTTCCTCGGGCAGCACCTGCTCGATAGTGGCTTTGTTTTCCCCGGTGAGGTCGGTGTATTGATCGAGCTGGGTCTTGAGCCGCTGGACTTCCTTGAAGTGGGTGATGAAGGCGGCGCGGGCCTCGTCGCCCTTCAAATTGGCCACGGCGGAGGGCGTGCAGGCTAGGCCCTGGGACTTCATGAAGCCGTCGAGCTTCTGCACAGCGGCTTCCAGTTTCTGGATCACCACTGGCGCTTTGTCCACCAGCCAGATTTCCCGCGCCTGGTCGCCGGTTTTTTCGCCCGAAAACAGGGCGATGGCGGCGTCCACGGCGTCCTGCTGCTGGCGGAAGTCGAGGATGTTGCCGTAGGGTTTGGCGCCGTTGAGTACGCGGTTGGTGCGGGAGAAGGCCTGGATCAAGCCGTGGTGCTTGAGGTTCTTGTCCACGTAGAGCGTGTTCAGGAACTTGGAATCGAAGCCGGTGAGCAGCATGTCCACCACGATGGTGATGTCGATCTTCTGCGCCGGGGGGTAGTCGGCATTCGGCCACTGCTGGTCTTTGATGCGCTTCTGCACATCCTGGTAGTAGAGATCGAACTCGCTGAGGCGGTGATTGGCGCCGTAGCGGGCGTTGTAATCCGCCATGATGGCCTTGAGCGCGGCTTTTTTGCCCTCGGGGTCTTCCTCATTGTCCGCCTGCTCCTGTGGCAGGTCTTCCTGAATCTGCTTCACATCGGGATCGCCCTCGGCGGGCGGCGAGAAGACGCAGGCGATGTTCAGCGGCTTGAAGTCGGGATCGGCGGCTTGTTTGTCCGCCTGCATCGTCTTGAACAGCGCGTGGTATTCGATGGCGTCGTTGATGGACGCAGTGGCCAGGAGGGCATTGAAGCGGCGTCCGCCGGTAGCGGCATCGTGCTTGGCAAGAATGGCCTCAATGACCGCTTTCTTGGCGAGGGCCTCGCCGGGTTTCGGCGGGTTTTTGCCCTCAGGCTTGAAATAGTCGATGTGGAAGCGCAGGACGTTCCCGTCCTCAATGGCATGAGTAATGGTGTAGGCGTGGAGCTGCTGCTGGAAGAGGTCTTCCGTGGTGCGCATGGAGGCCTGGGTATCCTCGATCTTCTGCAAGGCGGCATTGGCCTCGAAGATGGGCGTGCCGGTGAAGCCGAAGAGCTGCGCCTTGGGGAAGAAGGCTTTGATGGCCTGGTGATTCTCGCCAAACTGCGAGCGGTGGCACTCGTCGAAGATGAAAACGATGCGCTGATCCTTCAGCGCTTCGAGCTGCGCCTTGTAGGTGGCCTGGCCGTTTTTGCTGCGCTGCTTGTTGCGCTTGCTGTTTTCGTCCAGCGCGAGGCCGAGCTTCTGGATGGTGGTGACAATGACCTTGTCGGCATAGTCCTCGGACAGCAGGCGGCGCACGAGGGCGGCGGTGTTGGTGTTTTCTTCAACGCAGCCTGCCTGGAACTTGTTGAATTCCTCCCGCGTCTGGCGGTCGAGGTCTTTGCGGTCCACGACGAAGACGCACTTGTGGATGTGATCGTTTTCCTTCAGCAGGGTGGACGCCTTGAAGGAGGTGAGCGTCTTGCCGCTGCCGGTGGTGTGCCAGATGTAGCCATTGCCGTTATCGTCATCGATACACTTCACTATATGCTGCACGGCATAGACCTGGTAGGGCCGCATGATCATGAGCTTTTGCTCCCCGGCGAGCAGCACCATGTAGCGGCTGATGGTCCGACCGAGGTCGCACTTTTTCAGGAAGCGTTCGGCGAACTCATCGAGGTGGGTGATCTTGCGGTTGTCCTCGTCCGCGAACTCATAGACGGGCAGGAAGCGCTCGTCGGTATTGAAGGCGAAGTGGCGGGCGTTGTTGTTGGCGAAGTACCAGGTGCGGTCACGGTTGCTGACGATGAAGAGCTGCATGAAGCAGAGCAGCGTC
>NZ_JACSRD010000054.1 GCF_014879935.1 Prosthecobacter sp. | reverse complement strand
ATAGCCCCCCAGCGTACTCCCCATCCAAACTCCCCTCACGCACCCTCCGCGCAGCGGCTCAGTTCAACCAAGCGTTTTTCAACCTCGCGCGGGCTGACATCCACAAGCCCTAAGTTCTCGCACTGGATGAATCCTTCGGAGAACACGTCTTTGATGTTCACGAACTTCACGCCGTGGCCCATCTGCTCTTTTGTAAAGTTGAGGCCGTTCATGAAGTTATCGCAAACTTCACCGATCGTCGTGCGCACCCATTCGGCATCGGGTGCGATATGTGGTGCATAGCCCGCGAGAATCTGGCGGGCCCCGTCGAGGACCTTCTGGTAGCCCTCGATCTCCGCCACGACCCGCCGCTGCTCCTCCAGCGGCGGCAGCGGGATTTCGAAGGTCTTGAAGAAGCCGTTGTGGGAGCTCTCCACCGTCACACCCGATTTGATGCCATCGCGGAGAATCTCGGCACTCCGCCCCTTCAAGACGAACAAGAGGAACTTGGGATCAAGCCGCTCCTGATCCGGCGTGATGGCGAGGATGTCCTGATTCGTGCACATCGGACGCGCGGTGATGGCGAGCGGCAGCGTGTGCTTCAAGATGCCGGAGCGGACGACACAGAGCACGGTCCCGGCAGGCAGGAGCTTCGTGGCGCTGCTTTCCACGGCAGAGGCCGAGACATGGTCTTCGGTGTCAGTGATGACCAGGGACTTCATGTCCTTTGGTGAAACCCATGGGATGTCACCCTTCCAGAAAGCTGCATTCGCCTTTGAGGGAGTGCCACCATTGCCAAGCGTTGCCACATCTCCCAGCACGACCATTTCCACGGTGCTGTCGGGGGCTTTTTCACCAAAGAACGTCTCCGCCTGAAGACTGCACGCCCGGCTCTCCAGCAGCGTGGATTTCTCCACCCGCTTCCAAACCACGGCAGCGCCAACGGCGCTACCCATCCCAGCCTGGGGCAACGCCCCAGGCGGAGCATCCGCAATCACGGCGGAGGGCTGAAGGCCCGACTCATGGACGAGGGTCACCGCCGCGGGCATGGCGCGGGCTTTCAGCCCTTGGCGTGTTTTCGTGCCGGGTTCCTGGGCCGTTGGCCCAGGCTGGGATGATGACGGGCCTTTGGCCCTGAATCCTGCGCCTTCGGCACCTGCCATCGGTCCTCCGAGCCACGCTTTCACTACCCGCTCCGCCTCCGGCAGGTCATTCGCCTCGATCTCCCGGCGCTGATCGCCGAGGTCGAAGCCATCGGCGGTGATTTTGAGGAAAAGAACCTCTTTGGTCTTCCGGGCGAGCTGCTTGTCGAAGAACAGGATGCTGGTCTTCACGCCGGAGTAGGGCTTGAAGACGCCGGAGGGCAGGCTGACGACGGCGACGAGGCAGTCCTCCACCAGGAAGCGGCGCAGCTTCACATAAGCGTTCTGCGTGGTGGCCACGATGCCGTTCGGCACGATGACGCCGCCGCGCCCCCGGCTGCTGAGATGCTCGGCGATGTAGTCGGTGAAGAGCACCTCCGCTTTCTTCGCGGCGATGCGGAACTTCGTGTGCGGGGTGACGCCGCCCTTCGGCGTCATGAAGGGCGGATTCGCCAGGATGAGGTCTGCCTTTTCCTCCCAGCGGGCGTCATTGCTCAGCGTGTCGTAGATGTGGATGGCAGGATCCGGGAAGCCGTGGAGAAAGAGGTTCACCTTGCTGAGCTTCACCATGAGGTCGGTGATGTCGTAGCCAGTAAGGTTGGCATACACCTGCTGCCGCTGCTCATGAGTGAGCTGGTCTCCGGGAATGCTGGAACCGGCGGAGGTGTGCCGGGACAGGATGTGTTTATACGCGCTGACGAGGAAGCCGCCGGTGCCACAGGCAGGATCGAGGATGCGGTCCCCCGGCTGGGGATCGAGGCAGGCGACGACGAAATCAATGATGTGCCGCGGCGTGCGGAACTGCCCATTCTCCCCCTGCGTGCCCATGCACTGGAGCAGGTATTCAAAGGCATTCCCCAGCTCCTCGCTGTGGCTGTAGGCGAAGGCGTTCACCTCCGTGAGGAACATGGTGAGGATGCGCCCGTCCCGGAATTTTAGGAAGGCATTGCGGAAGACATCGCGGAACAGCCCCGGCAGATGCGCGGCCGGGATGATGCGCTTCTTTTTCACCTCGCCCTTCTCCTTCACCTCGATCTCCATGTCGGCTCCGCCCAGCAACTCGATGCCGCGTGCAAAGAGGGCCATGCGCTGCTCCGCGCTGACCGTCTGCGGTAGGAGATTCCGCCAGCGGTAGGGCTCCAGATGCTGCGTGAAGAAGCTGCGCCTCCCGCCCATCTCCACGGACTCCTCATCGAGGTCGTCCATGAACTTGTAGATCAGCGCCAGGGTGATGAGCTCCACCTGATCCGTGGGCAACGGCAGTTTCCCCACCAGGATGTCACGGCAGGAGTCGATGCGGCGCTTGGTCTCGGAGGTCAGCATGGGGCCGCGAGGAAAGCGGCGGATGCGGATGAAGGCAAGCAGATGGCGCAAAGAGGGAAAAGACCCGGAATGGAGGTGACCCCGGGATTGGGAGACGGGGCGGAACTGGGCGGATCGGGGGAGCTTGCCGCCGTGGCAGTTGCGGTTGGGCTGGGAAGAACTGATTCCCATTCAGTAGCCTGCGGTCTTCCGGCGGAATCATGCGCACTTCTGGCGGAACTGCCCGCACTCCCGGCGGAACCGTGCGATTCACCGCCGGAATTGCCCGCGCCACCGGAAGAAGTGCCCGTGATTGTGGCGCAAGTGTCCAAGGTTGCGGCGCAGGTGCCCGCGATTGCAGCGCAAGTGCGCGTGATTGCGGCGCAAGTGCCTGAGGTGGCTGCGCAGGTGCCCGTGGTTGGGGGGCAAGGTGAGGGGTTGCGGGTTACGGGTGATGGAGTGGCGCACGACGGGCACTTTTGCTCGCCGGGTGGCGTTGAGGGGAGGTGCGGGAGGGCCGACGAATCGTCGGCCTTGAGTGGATGGCGACGAGTCGTCGCCACTCCTGACCGGCCTTGCGCCTTTCCTTCCCTTCCAGCCGCGAACCTGCTTCCGATCTGGAACCGTCGGAACTTGAAACCTGAAACTTGGAACTCAAGAACCCTGCCCTTCGACGATTGAGGTTGTGCGGAGAGGAGCGGGCTTTTAGCTTGGGGGGTCTCCCGCATGACCCTGAACCGCTCCAACCTCTGCTGGCTGGCCCTGGCGCTGATCACGGCGGGGTATTTGATCTTCTGGGCGCTGCTGCTGGGGGCGACGGCGACTTACAGCACGCCGGAGTCGTGGCTGAAGGTGCTGGGATCGACGGAGATCCGGCATGCAACGTGGCTGAGCCTGGTGACCTGCTGCCTGGCGGCGGGATTGGCGCTGCTGCTGGCGGTGCCGGTGGGCTACCTGATGGCCCGGCGGGAGTTTCGCGGGAAGTCGTGGCTGGATGCGGCGCTGGACATCCCGATCATCCTGCCGCCGCTGGTGGTGGGGCTGTGCCTCTTGATCTTTTTCCAGACACGGATCGGGCAGGTGATCGAGGGCGGCTTTGATGTGAGGGTGCCGGGGATCGTGGTGCCTGAGTCGTGGCGTCCTGAGCCTCCATTCAAGAGGACCGGAGAGGATGAATTCAAGCCGGGATCGAAAGAGATGGCGATGAATGATGAGGCCAGAAAACACACGCTGCACATCCCGGGATTCCCCTTCACCTACCAGCTCAGCGGTGTGGTGCTGGCGCAGTTCGTGGTGGCTGCGGCGTTCGCGATCCGCACGATGCGCGGCACGTTTGATCATCTGTCCGCACGGCCGGAGGAGGTGGCGCTGACGCTGGGCTGCACGCGCTTCCAGGCGCTGTGGCATGTGGCGCTGCCGGCGGCACGGCGGGGGATGGTGGCGGCGTTTTGCATCGCCTGGGCGCGGAGTCTGGGTGAGTTCGGACCGATCCTGGTCTTCGCCGGGGCGACGCGGATGAAGACGGAGGTGCTGCCGACAACGGTGTGGCTGGAGCTGAGCGTGGGGAATCTGGAGGCGGCGGTGGCGGTGAGCTTGTTCATGGTGGCGCTGGCGGTGCTGGTGCTGGTGGTGGTGCGTGCGACGGGGGAAAAGGTATGATCCAGCTCGACCACATCTCCTGGAAGGCGGGCGGACGCGTGATCCTGGCGGAGGTGACGATCGCCATTCCCGCGAACACGTATGCGGTGCTGATGGGATCGACGGGCTGCGGCAAGACGACGCTGCTGGAGATCCTCTGCGGTCTGCGGAAGCCGACCTCGGGCCGTGTGCGGCTGGATGGTGTGGATGTGACGGATCTGGAGCCGCGGGAGCGTGGGATCGGCTACGTGCCGCAGGATCTGGCGCTGTTTCCGGGCTTGAGGGTGCGGGAACAGATCGCCTTCGCGCCAAAGCTGCGCGGATTGCCGCCTGCGGAGATCGAAGCGCGGGTGAAACGTCTCGCGGAGCAGTTTGGCATCGTGCCGCTGCTTGACCGGCTGCCGGACCGGCTGTCCGGCGGTGAGAAGCAGCGGGTGGCGCTGGCGCGGGCACTGGCGGCGCAGCCGAAGCTGCTGCTGCTGGATGAACCGCTCTCAGCGCTGGATGAGGGGATGCGCGCGGAGGCGGTCTCGCTGCTGCAAAAGGTGCAGCAGGAGCATGGGCTGACGGTGCTGCATGTCACGCACTCCAGCAACGAGGCTGCGGCACTGGGTCACCTGCAACTGCGGATGAGCGGCGGCAGGCTGGAGGCGCTGCAAGACTAAGGTGCGAAGCGCACGCGGTAGAAGGTCCGCGGCGTCTGGATGGTCACAGGGCTGCTGACCAGACTGACGATGAGGTCGGGCCCGACGACGGGATTGCCAAAGCGTGTCCAGCTGATCAGATCGGTGGAGGATTCGACGAGGTAAAGCTGGTAGCGCTGGGCGGTCCACGTCAGCGACGCCGTCCCGCCTCCTAAAGCCAGGACATCATCGACCTTGAGCCGCGAAGAGGCATCCACCGGGCTGGTGCCGGTGAGGAATTCGCCGAGGTTGCTGACGCCATCGCCATCCTTGTCATCGGTGGCCCGGCTGAGAGCGCCGACGCTGGGGGTGGCGTTGCCGAAGTGATCGATCATCCAGCTGTCCGGCAGGCCGTCGGTAGCGCCGTTGGGTTTTGAGTCGGCGTAGATGGCGGTGACCCGCACGCGGGTCCAGGGCGAGGCATTGACGCCGTCGGAGAAGCGCACCCATTTCATGGCATAGAAGGAGGAACTGGCCGGATCGATGCTGGAATCGCCGTAGTAGTCGCCTTGGGTGATTTTGAGGGTGTTGCCAGTGAAGCTGATGGTGCCGGCCAGGTTGTTGCCGGGACCGGTGGTGACGAGGGTGAGCAGGCCGGAGTCCGTCTGCCGGTCGCAGCCGAAGAGCTGGAGCTCATTGATGCCGGCCACGGTGGTGATGGGCGTGGGCGCGGTGACCATGGCCATGATGCGGTCGTAGGAATAGGGCGGTGTGTCGGCGGGCGGGTGGATCTTCTGCACCACGGGGCCGTCGTAGCTGCCCAGGGTGGCGCCGCGGCCGTCGGCATGGGCCTGGAAGTACATGACGGCTTGTTTGAGCGTGGTGTCGGCCTCGGAGGGATTTTCACTGGAGTGGCCCATGCCGAGCGCGTGACCGACCTCGTGGCAGAGCACCTCGGCAAAGGTGGCGAGGGTTTGCATGGAGGTGGCGGTGTGCTCCAGCACGACATAGCCGCGGGTGGATTTGTGGAACTCCAGGCCGTTCACCTGGCCGCCACCGCCGCCGGTGGCGCTGAAGTCGGAGCTGACATTGGTGAAGGAACGGCCGCCGATGCCCAGGACGCTGCCGCTGCTGATCTCGCCATGCAGATCGTGAAGCTGGATGCGCAGGCGCTCGTCGCTGATGTTCACATTGGCGGCGGACATGCCGAAGTTTTCCAGTCCGTCGAAACGGAACGTCAGGCCCGTGACCGCGCTCCAGGCCGCGAGCGCCTGGCTGACGGCGGTGAGGGCCTGCTCCTGGGTGATGCCGGTGGGAAGGGCCTGCACATCGACGAGGTAGCCCACAGCCTCCCCCCGGTCGGGAGCGACAAACCGTGCCGGGATGCCCGAGCCGTCCACCAGCAGGCCGGTGTTATTCGAAGGCGAGCCGGAATTCGCCTGCTGGCTGCCGGTGCTGCCGCTGAAGTCGGTTCCCGAGACCGGTGTGGACGGTCCGGCGCCCTGCTCGCTGGCGAGCTGCCGCAGGCGGCGCAGTTTCTGCGCGGTGGCGAAACGTTTGCGGGCCACAGCGGCACCGACGCGCTCCGCACCGGCGAATCCGCGCAGCAGCTCGAGGGAGCCGTCAGGACGCTTCACGACATAGAACAGGCGCTCGTCTCCCACGGCAAACGCCGCCGCGAGTCCGGTCGATTCGCCCTCGCCATCGATCACGCCGCCACGCTGGATCACCGTGAAGGAGGCGGGGAAGGTGCCTTTGATCGCCTCCAGCGGCGTGATGTGGATGCGGGTGAAGATGCCCCCGCGCTCCGGGTGGCGGAAGGCCTCGATGCCGGTGATCTGGCCGCGGCAGATGCCGAGCGCGGCCCGGACGTCCTCCACCTCCGTGGTGGGAGCCAGTGACGAGGCCCGTGCCGCATCGGTGGAGAGAATCAGGACGGCGCATGCGGCCGTGAGGACGGCGAGAGGGGAGGGGAAACGTCGGCTTGCCATTCGGTCAGCATGCCACAGTGGCGTCCGCCTTGACAAGCCGCCTCACCGAAAAGAATCGGCGCAGGTTTTCATGGGCGTTGAAAATGAAGGGCTTCCACGTCCGGCGGGGCTGGCTCCTGCGAAAAAGCAGGGCGCGATTGGATTCTGCCAAAAGCCGCGTTTAGAGTGCGCGAAATCACCCCCTGAATGGATTGGAATGACTGGCAGCGCGTGCTGAAATGGCGCGCCCTCGAAGAAGGCGATGCCGACGGCTTGCTCGTCAGCGCGGAGCGTCGTCGTGAGGCCACGGCGCACACGCGGGCCGGATTGGCGTCGGAGGAGATCAAGGGGGACGCGCTGGATGATCGCGGGGAGATGTTTCTCGACAAACGCTCCGAATGGCTGGACCGCGAGGCGGTGGGCTGGCGTGGCGAGTTGATCCGCGTGCTGGAGCTGCTGCGCGTGCCTCATGGACGCTGGTCCTGGGCGGTGGGGGGCTGGGGGATCGCCTGGGTCGCCGGCTACGGGCTCACGGATCTGGGACAAACGAGCGAGTTCAATCTGCTGGCGCTGCCGCTGGTCGGTCTGCTGGCCTGGAACGCGGTGGTGATCGTGCTCGGCATCCTGTGCGAGATCATGCCGGCATCGTCGATGGCTGGACGCGGCGGCTGGCTGGCGGAGGTGCTGGCTCATGGCGTGTCAAAGTTCAACGCGGCGTCGAAACAGACGGAAAACTCCCTCGGCGGTGCTGTGCGGGCCCGTTTTGAGGAACTCGCCTGGCCGCTGGCCTGGTGCCGGCTGCAGATGCGCCTGCGCACCTGGCTGCATGTGGCCGCAGCGATGATGGCGCTCGGTGGCGCGACGGCCTTGTATGCGCATGGCTGGTCGCGGGAGTACCGCGCGGTGTGGGAAAGCACGCTGCTGAGTGAGAATGGCGCCCGCGCCTTTTTTGAAACGCTGTTCAAGCCAGCCTCCGTCGTTTTGCGCACGCCGGTGCCGCTGGATCAGATCGCGTCCATGCATCGCACGGGAGGGAAGGCGGACAAGCCGGCGCCTGCGCTGCCATGGATTCATCTGTATGCGGGAACCTTGCTGGTGCTGGTCATCGCGCCGCGTCTGCTGCTGGCGGGCATCGGCGTGGCCCGTGGCGGGCGTGTGATCTCCGCCCGCGCCCGCGGTTTGCACTGGGGCGGCTATCTGCGCGGCCTGCTGCGGGCGGTGGAGGGTGGCGATTCACGCGTGCAGGTGCTGGTGCATGCGATGGAGGCCACGCCCATGCATCGCGAGGTGTGGGATCGCGGCGTGCGCGGCCGGTTTGGCGGCATGGCACGGGCGGAGTATGTGCGCATCCCCGCAGGGGATGAGGATGAGTTTGCCGCCGCGTGGCAGCCGGTGTCGGCGCAGGTGGTGGTGCTGTTCAACATGGCCACCACGCCGGAGGCGGAGGTGCAGCGCCGTCTCGTCTCGGATGTGCGCCAGCGCCTGCTCACGAAGCACGCGGAACCTGATCTGATCGTGCTGCTCGATGGCACGAGCCTCGCCGGACGTTGGTCGCCGGAAAAAATCGCCGGACGCGAGCAGTTGTGGTCGCGCACGGTCGAAGGACTGGCCACCGAGGTGATTGTGGCCGTCCGCAAAGAATCCGCACGCGATCACGCGGCGTTGTCGTAATGTTCTCCAAGTTTTCCCTTCTCGTGCCCGCCCTGTTCTCCAAGTCCAAAGCCTCCGATGCTCCGCCGAAGCAGGGCGCGGAAGCCGGGGTGCGTGACGCCTCGGACATCATCACGCTGAGCCTGATCTCCCACACCAACGCGGGCAAGACCACGCTCGCCCGCACGCTGCTGCGTCAGGACGTGGGGGAGGTGCGGGACGCGCCGCATGTGACGCTGTTCAATGAGTCCTACACGCTGCTGGAGACCGGCGGCTTCATGATGCGCCTGTGGGACACGCCGGGCTTTGGCGACAGCGGACGGCTGATGAAGCGGCTGAAGCGCGAGCGCAACCCGGTGCTGTGGTTCCTTTCCCAAACGTGGGACCGCATCACCGACCGTCCGTTGTGGTGCAGCCAGCAGGCGCTGAAAAACGTGCGCGATGAGGCCGATGTGGTCCTCTACCTCGTGAACGCCACCGAGCCGCCCGAGGCGGCGGGATACATCGGCCCGGAGATGGAGATCCTCGGCTGGGTGGGGAAGCCGGTCGTCGTGTTGCTCAATCAAACCGGCACGCCGGGCAGTTCGGAGATGGAGCGCGTGGAGCTCGATGCCTGGCGCGCGCATTTGAAGCAGTTCGAGGCCGTGCGTGCGGTGCTGACGCTGGATGCCTTCGCCCGCTGCTGGGTGCAGGAGGACACCCTGATGGAGTCGCTGGCTCCGCTGATGGAAGGCTCGAAGATCCCGACCTTCCAGCAGATCAAGAAGGCGTGGACGCAGCGGAACATCGGCGTGTTTCGGGATTCGATCAGACTGCTCTCCGAACAGCTCACCGCGGCGCTGCTGGACGGCGTGGATGTGCGTGCGGAGACCTTGCTGGAACGCGTGGGCTGGCAGCGCGAGGAATTGAACCGCGAATACAACGACGCCCGGCAGAAGCTGGCCTCGCAGATGGCGGATCGTGTCGAACAGACGACCAACAAGCTGATTGAGGCCCATGGATTGAAGGGAGCCGCCGGTCATGAGGTGAGCCAGGTGGCCCGTGAGCATTTCCACCAGCCGCAGGCCGTCTCCGAGAGCATCTGGGGCGTGCTGGGCAGCTTCGCCGGCGGTGCGATGGGTGGTTTGATCGCGGACTTGAAGCTCGGCGGCATGACCTTCGGCGGCGGAGCGCTGCTGGGCGGCCTGGCCTCGGGCATCGGCGCGTATGCCTTGATCCGCAGCTATAATCTGGTGCGCGGCAGTGATCAGCGCCTGCGCTGGTCACGCGAGCATTTCCGCGAGCAGGTGCGCCTGGCCCTGCTCGCCTACCTGGCCATCTGCCATTTCGGCCGTGGCCGTGGGGAATGGCAGGAAAGCGAGCAGCCGCAGCACTGGCATGAGACGGTGGACGCGGTGATCAACGAACACGATGACGCGGTGGATCATCTGTGGAAGTCGGGCGTGCAGAAGGAAGCCATGCCAGCCGTGTTGTTCCGGCAGACGCATCAACTCGTGGGCGATTGTATGACCGCGCTGTTGGAACGGCTGTATCCAGGCGTCGAAACGAGCGCCTGGCGGTCCTGAGCGTCGAACTCACGCAAACGACGCTCCAGGCGTGTCTGGAACACATTCCAGCAACGAACAGCGCGTGAGCGGAAGTCGGCAGGTGTGACGCCGAGGCTGTGCAAGCAGTCGCGATGATCCCAGGCGACGACGAACGCGGTGCCCAGGTGGATGAGTTGAAACTGCCAGCGCCAGAGACGCTGCATGGCGGGTGTGAGCGTCTTCAATCGCTCGAAGAGAAAGTCACGCTGGAAGGAGAGGTGGCCCATCTCATCGCGCAGGAGCTTTTTGGCGACGGTTTGCACCACTGGATCACTGCAACGCAGCGCGAGCAGGCCGAAATAGACTTCGGCGATGAGTTCGGCGGTGAGGAGGACCTGAATGTTGAACTCCAGGTTCACCAAGTCGCGCAACCAGCGGAAGATGGAGTTCGTCCATTGCTTCCGCAGCAGGGCGCCGTGCAGATGCGTGACAGCGCGTGCAAGCAGGGCGGCGTGGCTTTGCTCCTCGGCCACGAAGAGATCGACCGCACGCTGGTAGCCGCGCAGATTCTCCAGCGTCGCGATGCTGCGGGTGTAGCGCCGCAGACGCGTGCCGCCGCCGCTTTCACCGAGCTGGAAGGTGGCGAGTGATTTCGCCAGGGGGATGCGGACATGGTCCGGCAAGGTGCAAGGCTCGTCAGGAAGCGGAAGGTCGTGATTGAGGCGGGTGTTGCTCTCGAAGTGGGTGATCCATTTTTGCGTATTCATAAAGTTCTCTGCTCGTGGTTCTCGGTTCCCAGTTGATCAGGCGGCTTGAAGCATGGTGCGGAGGAATTCGTGCGCGGGTGTGGTGCGGAGTTCGGCGGCGATCTGGCGGAGGCGCTGCATCACGGCATCGACGGTTTCATCGAGGGTGGAGGTGCCGGCGGTGACGCCGACGTTGCGGGCTTCGGTGAACCACGCAGGATCGAGTTCATCGGCGCTTTCGATTTGCAGCGTGCGCAGGCCATTCGCGGCGGCTTTTTGGGCGAGCTGGCGTGTGTTGTTGCTGTTGCGGCCGCCGATGACGACGATGTGGTCGCAGGTGCGGATGAGATCATCCATCGCCGTCTGCCGTTGCTTCGTCGGATGGCAGATGGTGTCGATGAAACGCACTTCAGAGCCGCGATGGAGGCGTTTGATGGCTTCGACGAGACGCAGAGCGACCTCAATCGGCTGCGTGGTCTGTGAAACGATGCCGAGGTGAGGATGCACGGGGATTTGATCGAGATCGCCTTCGTCGAGAACGACGACGGCTTGTGGGAAGTCGCCAATGAGGCCGCGCACCTCGACGTGTTGGCGTTGTCCGATGACGACGGGCTGGTAGCCATCGCTTACGAGTGTGGCGAGTGCGTGATGCGCCTTTCGAACGAGCGGGCAGGTGGTGTCGATGACGTTGTGGCCGGCAGTTTGCCAAGCTCGGCGATTTTGATCGGAAGCGCCGTGGGCGGTGATGGCGACTTGAACGGTGGTGGCGCTGTTCAGGTCGTCGAGATCGCCTTTTCGGGCACCGACGGCGGCCAGATGGCGATCGACGACGGGATTGTGGACGAGCTGGCCGAGAATGGTCAGCGGGGCGCGTTGCGCGGCGGCGTGGGTGGCACGCAGGGCGTCGCGGACGCCGAAGCACATGCCGTGATGTTGGGCGAGGTGGATGTTCATGATGTTGTTCGTGGTTTGGCTTTGTGGGACAAAGTGAGTGGGCAAAAGGAAACGAGATCAGCCCTGCTGGGCGGCTTGGACGATCTGTCCGAGGACTTCGACGTAGCTCTTGAAGGCCTGGCGTCCTTCGGCGGTGAGTTCGTAGCTGGTGCGCGGGCGTGTGCCGGATTCGTCGCGGGTTTCTTTGATGTAACCGGCTGTGCTTAATGTGCGGAGATGGGTGATGAGATTGCCATCGCTCATGCTGAGCTCGGCTTTGAGGTCCTGGAAGGCCCACTCGCCCCGTGTGGAGAGCAGCGTCATGATGGCGAGGCGGCCCTTTTCGTGGATGAGCTTGTCGATTTGATCGAAGTCGATCATTTCGCGGCCTCCTGCGCCGGTTTGGGGCTGAAAAAGACAGCGAGGGCATAAATGACGTGCAGAAGGCCGAAGGTGAGCCCCATGACCAGCGACGCGGGCGCAAGGTCGCTGGAGAGGAGATCCACATCGCGATTCAGCGCCCAGACCAAGAAAAGCAGCAGTCCCGCAATCACAAAGCCCCAGCCCAGCCGCACGAGCGAACGGGGAGAAAAGCCGGCCGTCGCCAGCAGCGCCAGCCCGTAGCACAGCACCCAGATCAAGGCTGCGAGGGTGAGATTGTGCAGAAAGAGGATCAAACCGATGCCGACCATGCCCCCGACGAGCATGGGAGGCGCAAAGGCCCGCAAAGCCATGCGCATGCCTTCGGAAACGAAAGGCTGGCCGCGTCTGCGGGCTTCTTTGGCGAGGAGAATCACATTCAGGCCGGAGGCGATGCCGAGGATAATCAACCACGTGAAAAGGAAGCAGCGGTCACACATCGCCGCCGCACCTTGATTCGCCACCGCATGCCAGACCGGCCAGATGGACGCCGCCAAAGCCAGAGCACCGCCCGTCAATGCCGCTGGAGCCGAAACTGCCCGGTAGATGTGCGCCTTTTCCATCAGGGAGCGGATGATACGGAGATTCTCCAAAGCGGCTTCGGTGTGGCTCATGGGAGGTTACTTTGTTTCACAAAGTGATAGGTGCAAGTAAAACTTTGTGACGCAAAGCGATGCCGCGTTGGTTAAGGCTTCCGAAACAAGAGATTGCAGTCCGCTATAATTTTCATAAGTTTGCCTGCAATGCGTTCTTCCGTTTCAACCTGCACCTCGGCCCCGTTTCGGGTCTGGAAGACAGCCTTGTGCTGGCTGGGAGCGGTGTTTTTGGCCGCAGGGCAGGGGAGGGCTGCTGATCCCACCGCCGAGCAGCAATACATGCTGGAGCTGACGAACCGCTTCCGCAGCGATCCGCAGAATGAACTGGCCCGGCTGGTGAACTTTTCTTCTCCGGGCGTCTGGGACAGCCCGAAGTCGGATGACGCTTACATTGCGACTGCTTTGAACTTTTTCGGCACCAGCGCCGTGGATCTGGCCGCGCAGTTTTCGATCCTCAGTGCCGCCCCGCCAGTGGCCTGGAGCAGCGCCTTGAACGTGTCGGCAACGGCCTATTCGAACCTCATGGTCACGAACGACCAGCAATCGCACACGCTCGATGGGCTGAGCCTTGCCAACCGCATTCAAAATGGCGGCTACAGCGCGAACTGGCTCGAATTGGGTGAAAATCTCTTCGCCAACACGGAGACGATCATTCACGGGCACGCGGGATTTGTGATCGACTGGGGCGATGGCAATGGCGCGTCGGCGGGCTATGGCAATGGCATTCAGAATCCAGCGGGGCATCGCGATGTGCTGCTGGATTCGTTGTTCAAAGAGGTGGGCATCGGCTTTCAAAGCATCGCAATCCCCGGCGGGAACACCAGTGTTGTCGGCCCGTATGTGGTGACGCAGCATTTCGGCACGCAGTTTCGCTTCGATGGTGCCAGCTACTTCGCCGACGCGATCCTCACGGGCTCGGTTTACGAGGACACGCTGGCCGCCGACCTGTTTTACACGCCGGGCGAAGGTCTCGGAGGAGTGGCGGTGAATGTCTATGAAGACGTGAGCGGCATCCTGGTGGCCAGCGGCTTCAGCAACAGTGCCGGCGGATTCAACATCGCGCTCACAGGTCTCACGGACGGCGTGGTGTATCGCGTGGAGGCACCGGACACCGGCCTCGCCGCCCAGACCTTCACCCTGACGGCGCACAGCGAGATCTACGGGCCTTCAGTCACCTTTTACGACAACGTCTATTCGTCCTTCATGGTCGTGCCGGAGCCGGGTGGAGTTCTGCTCTGCCTCGTCGCGGCTCTGTGCGGTCTTGCTTCACGAAAACGTTCTTCCCCAGCCCCACTGTCATGAAACATCTCGCCCTGCTGCTGTTGTCTTTTGCTTCGCTTGCCGCCCAGGAGGCGGCCTCGCCCCTCGCGACGGAAATCCGCTCAATCATCGACGAATACGAGAACTCCGTGCGTGCGAACACGCAGAAGATCATCGCGGCCACCACGGAGGAGGAGCGGAACAAGTATCGCTCCACCATTCCCAGCGCCGGACCTTATGCGACGACGATGATGAAACTCGTGCAGGCGAATCTGGCGGAGCCGGACGTGGTGAAAGGCGTGTCGTGGCTGGTGACTGGCGCGGCGGGGTTTCCTGAGGGCCAGGAGGCGCTGAAGATGCTGGGCAGCACCTTCGCCGACCGCAAGGGCATCGCCGAGGCCGTGAAGCAACTCGAATACCACGGACTGCCTGCCGAGCCGGTTCTGAAGGCGGTGATTGAGAAGAACCCGAACCGTGAGGAGAAGGCGGCGGCGCTTTATTCGCTCGGCGCGGTACATTTCAAGAACTTCGACGCCTCGGCGGATCGTGTCTCTGGTGAAGCATCCAAGCAGAAGGCGCTGGATGCCTTCCAGCAGCTCAACGCCGGCTTTGCCGATGTCACGATCCAGGGCTTCAACCTGTCCGACTTTGCCGCGAAGATGCTCTTTGAAATGACCAGCCTGCAGGTCGGCTCGGAAGCGCCGGAGATCGAGGGCAAGGACGCGGAAGGGCAGGCAGTGAAACTCAGCGATTATCGCGGGAAACACGTGATCGTGATCTTCTGGGGCGGCTGGTGCCATGCCTGCCACGGCACCTTGCCGCTCGTGAATGAGGCCGTCGCACAGTTGAAGGACAAGAATGCGGTGGTGCTGGGCGTGAACACCGACATCGAGCCTGAGTCGAAAAAAGCGCTCGCGGATTACAAGGTCGCGTTCCGCAACGTGATGGACGGCACCACCAGCGGTCCCAACACCAGCCTCTACAACCTGCGTAACTTTCCCACCCTCTATCTCATCGATCCGAAGGGCGTGATCGAAATCAAGAACGGTGCCCTGGAGACCATGGTGGCAAAGATCGTTGCGTCTGCCGGGCCTGCGAAGTAGGCGTCGGCATGAAACCGGTCCTTCGCGACATGTTGCATCGGGTCGAGGGTGTCGTGCTGAGAGCGGTTGAGCCGGAATGAAGCGGCGGATCAGACGAAACGTGCTTGGGTCGGCCTTTCGGGCCTCCGAATGGTTCAGGTTTATTAAAAACTTGCGTTTTCTATAAAAAACCATAAAAATGTGGTGTTATAAGACCGAATTTAGGTCTCAAACCACATGCTTCCGCTGATCGACCAAATCCTCACAACCGCTGGTTGTGGTGACTCGCCTGCTGTGCGGCAGGCGATCGAGGCTGCTTGTTTCAATCAGACCTCGTTTGTCGATGCCGTCCTCGATTGCGAGGGCGTCAGGGAAAGGGACTTTTTGATGGCTCTGGCCAAGGCGCTCAGTTTGGGCTGGTGGGAGCCTGAAGACGAGGAGAAGCCTGCCGAATCCGGCATCCGCCGTCTGCTTCCCGCCGAGATCGCGTTGAGGCATCGTTTGCTGCCGCTTTTCACCGAGGAAACGGAAGGCGGCTCGGAACTCGATGAGGCCAAACGCACGCTGCACATCGCCACCTTTGATCCGCTGAACCTCGTGGCACATCAACGCGTCGCCGCGAGTCTCGCGATGCCTGTCGTTTGGCATGTGGGACCTCGCACGCGCATCGTCGAGGGCCTGCAAAAGCTCTACGGCCTCGGGGCGGACACGTTTGAGAAGATCCTGCGCGGCCGTGCCGACTGGGGCTCCGAAGAATTGAAGGACGAGGTCACCGTGCTCGATGAACCGGAGGACGAGGAGGCCAGCGTCGTGCGTTTTGTGAATCAAATCATCCGCCGCGGGCTCGATCAGCGGGCCACGGACATTCATGTGGAGCCGCAGCACGACCGCCTGCGCATCCGCTACCGCATTGACGGCCGTCTCGAAGAGCTGCCGGTGCCGGAGAACATCAAATCGCTGCAAGCCTCCGTCATCGCTCGATTGAAAATCATGGCCCGCCTCGATATCGCGGAGAAGCGCCTGCCGCAGGACGGCCGCATCAATCTCGAACTCGACGGCACACCCATCGACGTGCGTGTTGCCACCATTCCCAGCGTGGAAGGTGAGAGCGTGAGCCTGCGCTTGCTTGCTCAGCAGCAGGTCACGTTGAACCGACTCGGCCTCACCAGCACGGTTCGCCCGGTCATTGAAGAGCTGCTGAAGCTCCCGAACGGCATCATCCTCATCACAGGCCCCACCGGCAGCGGTAAATCGACTTCGCTCTACGCCTTCCTCACCGAGCTGAATCAGACGCACCGCCGTATCGTGACCATCGAGGACCCGGTGGAATACAAGATGCCCGGCGTCGTGCAGATCGCCGTGAAGCCCGAAATCGGCCTCACGTTTGCCGCGGGACTGCGCAGCATCCTGCGTGGCGATCCGAACGTCGTCATGATCGGGGAAATGCGCGACCTTGAGACCACCGAGATCGCCGTGCGTGCCGCGTTGACCGGTCACCTCGTCTTGAGCACGCTGCATACGAATGACGCCATCGGCGGCATCACGCGACTCGTCGATATGGGCGTGGAGCCCTTCCTCGTCAGCAGCGCCGTGCGGGCCTTCCTCGCGCAGCGCCTCGTGCGCAAGCTCTGCCCCGTGTGCAAAGCGCCCGCCGAGGTCGAGGAGCCGTATCTGCGCTCCATCGGCTTCCCGTCGCATGTGCGTGGCCAGATCATGAAAGCCGTCGGTTGCGAAGCCTGCCGTGGCAGCGGCTTCCAGGGCCGTCTCTCCATTTATGAAATCGTGCTCGTCACGCACGCCTTGCAACACCTCATCAACTCGCGGGCGCATCCCGCCGAGTTCATGAAGCAGGCGCTCAAAGACGGCTACGTGCCCATGCGCGGCTACGGCTTCCAAAAAGTCCTCTCCGGCGAGACCACCATCGAAGAAGTCCTCTCCGTCACCGCCGCCGGCGAGCGCCAGACGCCTTCTCCTGCCACTCCTGTCGTCGCCACCGCTCCCACACGCCTCGCGGCCTAACCCAATTTTCAGTTCTCAGTTTTCAATTTTCAATTTTCAATGCCGCTATTCACCTACAGCGCCCTCGGCCCCTCCGGCATGATCACCGGAGAACTCACCGCGTCAGATCGCGGCGAGGCCTTTGCGTTGCTCGGGAAGAAAAAAATCCAGCCCATCAAACTCGAAGCCGCCTCCGAGGCTCAAACCACCTCGAAAGCCAAAACCAAAGCTTCCGCCGAGCCCATCACCAGCGGCCCCATCAAGCTCAAGCTCGCCCAGGTCGTGCTCTTCATCGAAGAACTCGCCGATCTCGTCGGCGCTGGCATCCAGCTCGAGCCCGCGCTCGCCACGATGGAGCGGCGTCGCGAGCTCTCCGGCATCAAAACGCTCGCCACCGTGCTGCGTGGCAAGGTGCGTGATGGCATGTCCTTCTCGAAGGCCGTCGCCTCGACGAGCCCGAGCTTTGGCAATCTCTTCTGCGCCCTTGTTTCCGCCGGTGAGGCCAGCGGCTCGATGAGCACCATCTTGAAGCGTCAGGCCGCCTACATGCGTTCGCTCGCCGCGCTGCGCTCCAAGGTGCTCGCCGCCATGCTGTATCCCGCGTTTCTCGTCGTCGCCGCGCTCGGCGTCTCGCTGATGTTTGTGCTCTACCTCATCCCGAAGCTCACCGAGATGCTCGACAGCACCGGCGGCTCGCTGCCCTTCCTCGCGCAGGTCATGCTGAAGGCCAGTGAGGTCTTCAAATCAACATGGTGGATGTTCATCATCGCGGGCATCGCCAGCTTCATCCTCTTCCGCGCCTGGCTCGCACGGCCCGAGTCCGCCATTCCGTGGGCACGCTTCAAACTCCGCCTGCCGCTCTTCGGTGCCATCTTCAAGGCCCGCTTCTACGTCCAGTTCCTCGAAACGATGGCCAACCTGCTCGGCAACGGCCTCACGATGGTTCACGCCATGCAGCTCACGCATCAGGCCATCGAGAATCCGCATCTCCAGCGCGAGTTCGAGGCCGTTCAACGCCACGTCGGCGAAGGCGTGAGCCTCTCGCGTGCTCTCGACCGCAGCGGCCAGTTCCCGCCGCTGCTGCTCGACATGGTCAACGTCGGCGAACAGACCGGCGACATGCCAGGGGCCCTCTCCCGCGCCGCCGAACGCTTCGACCGCGAGCTCGGCAAGAAAATCGACACCCTCGCCGCCTGCATCCAGCCCCTCATCGTCTTCATCATGGCCGGCATGGTCGGCTTCATGGCCTACATCATGATGAGCACCATCTTCGAAACCATCAGCTCCATCAAATAGCACGGCTCCGTCAATCCTCCTCCGCCTCTTACTCCGACTCCTCCTCCCCCGAATAAACCTCCAAACCCAACAGCCACCATGAAGCTAAATCATAAATCAAAAATCATAAGTCATAAGTCCCCCGCGGGCTTCACCCTCGTCGAGATGCTCCTCGTCCTCGGCATCATCGGTCTGCTCGTCGGCGTCGGTGTCGTCAGCTTTGGCGGCGTCCTCGAAGGCGGCAAAAACAAGACCGCGCTTGGCCACATCAACCAAATCCAATCCGCCGTCCGCGCTTACGAAGTCGATTCGATGAAGCTGCCCACCACCTCGCAGGGCATCGGCATCCTTGTCGAGAAAGGTAAGCTCAAGAAACTCCCCGTCGATCCCTGGGGCAACGCCTACCACTACCGCAAGCCTGGCACCAAGGACAAAGGCGGCTTCGACATCTACTCCGCCGGCCCCGATGGCATCGCCGACAACGCGGACGACGTGGGAAGCTGGCAGCTGTGAAAATGACGAATGAGGAATTCCGAATGACGAATGAACTTCCAATGACCGAATGCCCAATGACAAGCTGCGAAGCTCGTCATTCGGGCTTCGTCATTCCTTCGTCATTCGCCATTCGCCATTCGTCATTGCCGCGAAGCGGCTTCACGCTGCTCGAGATCCTCGTCGTCCTCGGCCTGCTCATGATGCTCTTCGGCGTCTCGATCATCAGCATCAGCGGCATCAAAGAAGAAGATCGGCTTCGTCGAGCAGTCGCGCTCATCGAGACGACAGCGCGTCAAAACCTTCTCCAGGCCGTCAAAGAGCAGAAAACCGTCACGCTGCCGCTGGCGGCCGGTTCGTTTGGCTCGGGATCGGATTTCAGCGGCTTGCTGCAAATCCGCCGCGTGGGCGAGCGCAGCTTCCGCGAGCCGAAACGCAACGAAACCTGGGAATTCAGCCCCACCGGCATCTGCGAGCCCATCGAGGTCCGTCTCTCCGGCCCCGGCGGCACCGTCGAACTCGCCTTCGATGCCCTCACCGCCTGCGCCAAACGCAAGAGCCTCGATTTCAACGCCAAGTCATGAAGCACACGAGCACAACTTGGAGCATCAAACCTCGCGCCAGCGTCCTGGAGTGCGCCGGCCCTCCGGCGCTTTCGAGCGTCGTTTGGCCTGCGCAAAGCTCCAGAGGGCTGGAGCACTCCAAAACGCTCACGCGCCATTCGTCCGCTCAAGGCTTCGCTCTGCTCGAAATCCTCCTCGCCATCGCGCTCTTCGCACTCGTCTCCGTCGGCATGACGCAGGCCATCGACGGCATCGCCAAAACGACCACCGCAGCACGTCAGGAGGCACAGGTGCTTCGCGTGCTTGAATCAGTGCTCGCCGAAGTGGCCCACCAGCCGGAGTTCAAGGCCACGAAGATCAACTTCCCCAAAACCGCCGACCACATCGACGCCAGCGCCACCATCGAAAAGGTCCGCCTCTTCACCCGTGACAAAGCAGAGCTCGATCACGTCTTCCGCGTCCGCGCCGAAGCCTGGATCAGCGACGGCACCTCCCGCCGCATCGTCCGCAGCATGGAAACGTATGTCTATTCACCCAACAGCCCCATCTGATGCGTGCTGCGTGATGCGTGAATCGGGTTTCACGCATCACTCCTCACGCATCACGAACCGCTCCGGCTTCACGCTGCTGGAAATTCTCCTGGCACTGGTCCTCATCGGTCTGGTGCTCTCAGGCGTTTTCAGCGTCGCGGATGGGGCCATGCAGCTTGGGAAATCAATGGGACAGGCTCGTGTGAACGAAACACGCATCTCGAACTTCGTCACGCAATGGCGCGACTACTTTGAAACCGTCCCTCCGGGCATCACCCTGGCCGCTGGAGCCGAAAAAGCCGCGCGAGGCTCCTCCGGCAGTCTTTTCATCCTCGGCAGCCAGATGCCCTTCGTCTGGGATCAGCGCCTCAAACGGGCCGACGCCGTCGAATTCGGCCTCGTGCGTGCCCCGGGGCCTGACCCGGC
>NZ_JACSRD010000243.1 GCF_014879935.1 Prosthecobacter sp. | reverse complement strand
TTTGAGCCGGGGGTTTGAAAGGGGATGACCGCTTCAGCAGCAGCGTCAGACCGGGGCCACAGGCGCTGCGACCGCGCTGAAAGAGTTTGGTCCGCGACGGACGGGGTCTTTTCCGCAGCGCAGGGAGTTTTCTCCCGGCCGGGAAAACTGTCCCGGCGGCGGAAGAAAGTCTGTCCGTGGCGGAAAACCTTTTTTCCGCGACGGAGACAACCAAAAACGTGACGGAGGGAGTTTGGTCCGGGACCGACGGAGTTAAGTCCAGGATCGAGACCGTCTTTTCCGCCACGGAGAGGCTTTTCCCAGCCACGGACGAAACGGCTTCCGTCACGGAAAGAGTTGTTTCCATCCCCGCCGTGCGGGCTTCCGCAAGCGCCGTGCCTGCCGTCGGCGGAAGCGGAAGTCCTGCCATGGCCGCAAACCCATGAACGAGGATGGAAGGCACACATCCTCGAAAACAAAAATCCGGCTGATCTTTTCGCCCGTAGGAATGCCGGGCCCTGGGAGGCTTTCGGGGTTTGTCACCTCTCACGGCCCGCGCTTCTGCCGACGATCATCTCTGTTTTGTCTCAAAAGGCAGTCCATCAGGTGGGACAGGCGTATCAGCGTTGCATCGCCGCCCCGTTCTGTGCGATGGTGCGACGAACCGACACCCATCTTTGACCCTCGATTCCCCATGAAAATCCCGCTCCTCCTGCTGACCGCTTTCGCCACCGTCGCCCAGGCCGCTGACTGGCCGATCTGGCGTGGGCCGAACCACGATGGCATTTCGACCGAAAAACTCACCGGGACCGCGGTGAAAAAACTCTGGAGCGGCAAGATCGGCATCGGTTTTGCCTCGTTCACCGTGGCTGATGGCCGCGTTTACACCACCGGCCATGCGGACAGCAAGGACACTGTGTTCTGCCTTGATGCGGTGAGCGGCAAGCCGGTCTGGAAACACGAATATGCCGCCGATCTGGGCGACAAGTTTTACGAGGGCGGGACCTCGGCCACACCGACCATTGAAGACGGCAAGGCGTACCATCTCAGCCGCTGGGGCGACCTGCTTTGCTTCGACGCGGCCACCGGAAAGATCCTCTGGCAGAAAAACATCCAGCAGGAAACCGAGGCGAACATCCCCGACTGGGGCTTCTCCGGCTCCCCGCTCGTTTCTGGCGACCTGATCATCGTCAACGTCGGCAAAGCCGGTGCCGCTGTCGAAAAAACCACCGGGAAGCTCGTCTGGAAGTCCGACACCGACAACGCGGGCTACTCCACGCCCTATCCGATCACCGTGAACGGCAAGGCGCAGGTCGTCATCGGCTCCGGCCGTGCCTACAAAGGCGTCGATCCGAAAAACGGCACCGTCTTGTGGGAGCACACCTGGTCCACCAGCTACGGCGTGAACGCCGCCGATCCCATCCTCAGCGGCACGAAGCTCTTCATCTCCTCCGGCTACAACAAAGGCTGCGCCCTGCTCGATCTCGCCTCCGCGGAACCGCAGGAAGTCTGGCGCAGCCGCGTGATGAAGAACCAGTTCAACTCCTCCGTGCTGATCGACGGCCATCTCTTCGGCAGCGATGGCGACTACGACAAGACCAACGCGCTCAAGTGCATCGACTTCGCCACCGGCACCGAGAAATGGAGCGACGCCTCCACCGGTTTCTGCTCCCTCATGGCCGCCGACGGCAAACTCATCATCATGACCGCCAAGGGCGAGCTGATCATCGCGAAGGCCGATGCGGCCAAGTTCGAGCCGATCTCCCGCACCCAGGTCCTCACCGGCCGCTGCTGGAGCGCCCCGGTCCTCGCCAACGGCCGCATCTACGTGCGCAACGCCGCCGGCGACATGGCCTGCGTGAGCGTCAATTGACGCACTCAATACAACATCGACTTATATCAATTCGAGGAAGCGCCGCCCGATGGGCAGGGTTGCGCCATGCAGCAGCTGATCATCGACAAGCCGTATCGTTTCATCCCGTCGCGCAACAGCCGGTTCTGGAGCACGCTCGTTCATCTCTGGCTGCCGCATCACCTGCGGAAGGACTACGGCATCGAGTCCTGCACCAGCGTCCACGCGGAAAAGCTGTGTGACTCACTGAACTCAGGTCACGGCGTTTTGATCGCCGCCAATCACTGCCGTCCTTGCGATCCCATGGTGATCGCTCGTGGGTTGCGACCGCACATCCGGCGCGAATTCAGCACGATGGCTAGCTGGCACATCTTCCATCAAAGCCGGGTGCAATCCTTCCTGCTGCCGCGCATGGGTGGATTCAGCATGTTCCGCGAAGGCATGGATCGCGAGTCGCTGAATCACGCGACGCAGATTCTCGGCGAGGCAAAACGTCCGCTGGTCGTCTTCCCCGAAGGCTTCATCACTCGCAGCAACGATCACCTGGCCCACCTGATGGACGGCGTGGCCTTCATGGCACGACTGGGGGCAAAGCTCGCCAACAAGATCGACGCAGGCCGCAAAGTCGTGATCCATCCCACCTTCCTGCGTTACTTTTTCGAAGGCGATCTCGAAGCCACGCTGCGCCCCGTGCTCAAAGACATCGAAACGAAGCTCTCCTGGCAGCCGCAGACACATCTTTCCGTGCGGCAGCGTGTCGCGAAGCTCGGCGAGGCATTGCTCTCGCTCAAAGAGGTCGAGCATTTTGGCAGCGCACGCAGCGGGCCGCTTGCAGAGCGTGTCGGCATCATGATCGACAGCCTGCTCTCGCCGCTGGAGGTCCGATGGCTCAAAGCACCACGCCGGGACAAGGATACGATGGAGCGCATCAAAGCGCTGCGCACCGCCATCGTGCCCGACTTGCTCGATGACACACTCTCAGAGGCTGACAAGTCCACGCGTTGGCGCCAGTTGGCCGACCTTTACCTCGTGCAGCAGCTTCACTGCTACCCGGGCAGTTACCTCGACACCGCTGACTCACCTGAACGCCTCTTGGAAACGGTGGAGCGCGTTGAGGAAGATCTTACCGACATCGCACGGCCGCACCCGCCGATGCGCGCCGTCGTGATGATCGGCGACGCCATCGAGGTCTCACCCGAACGTCCGCGGGGCGCTTCAGCTGATCCAGTCACGTTGGCCATCCGTCAGCAGTTGGAAGCGCTGATGCAGGAATCCCTCAATCATCGCAGATCATGAACATCCCACCCATCCTCATTCGTGTCGGCGTCGTGGTGCTCGCGCTGGCGGCCTGGCATTGGACGCAGAGACTCATCGCCCAAAAAAGCGCCCCACGCCATGGTCTGGGCGACCTCGTTCACGATCTCACCGCCCGGTGGCACGGCTGGCTGCGGCAGAATGATCGTGCCGCGAACCGACTGCTCATCGTCAGCTCGTTTTTCATCGATGTGCTGGGGCTCTCTGTGATCGGCATGGCCGTGTTTGGCGGCAGTTTCGCGCCGTTCATCGCGCTGCTCATCCTTTTCAGCCTGCGACAGCTTTCGCAGGCGCTATGCAGCCTTCCACCACCTCCCGGCATGATCTGGCGGCATCCCGGCTGCCCTTCGTTGCTGGTGACCTACGAAGTTGGGAATGACTTTTTCTTTTCCGGCCACACGGCGCTGGCGGTGCTGGGTGCCTTGACCGTGGCTCACGCCGGCCCCGCCTGGCTCGCCATTGCCGTCATCATTGTTGCCTTGGGAGAAATGGCCGCTGTGCTGCTGCTGCGGGCGCATTACACGCTGGACGTCATCGCCGGTGCTGCGGTGGCCTTCTTTGCGCATCACATGGCGGCCCGCGTGGCACCGGTGATCGACCTCTGGCTGCGCTGACCAGGCATTTTCTCAATGCGATCTCCCAGACGGTCGATAGGCCGGCACGAATCATCTCCCGAAACATCCGCCTGCATGAAAACGACCACCTCCCCAGCCATCCCACTCTGGCTCAAGACATCCTACACGGCCTTCATGGCCGTTTTGATCCCTGTTTACTGGCGCTACTACGGCCCGACCAACTTCCTCTACTTCTGCGATGTCGCGTTGCTGCTGACGCTTGCGGGCCTGTGGTTGGAGAAACCGCTGCTCGTGTCCCTGCCCGCCGTGGGCATCCTGCTGCCGCAGGCTTTGTGGTGCGCGGACTTCGCCGTCCAGCTCACGGGCAACACGATGACCGGCATGACGGCCTACATGTTCGATGAGACAAAACCGCTGTTCCTGCGCGGTCTGTCGCTGTTCCACGGCTGGCTGCCATTTCTGCTCGTCTTTCTCGTGTTCAAGCTCGGCTACGATCATCGCGCGTTCAAAGGCTGGGCGGCGTCCGCGACGGTGCTTTGCCTCATCGCTTTCTGTTTCCTTCCCAAGGCTGGCGAAGCGCTGCCAGATCCCAACCTGCCGCGCAATGTGAACTACGTCTTCGGCATGAATGACGCCCGGCCACAGACCTGGATGAGCGCGGAGCTTTATCTCGTGGCGTGGATCGCGCTGCTCGTCATCCTCGTCTATCTGCCAACGCATTTCCTGCTGAAGAAATTCTGCCCCACACCCGCACAAGCCGCCGCCAAACGCGCATGAACCCGCCCCCTCTTCCCTCCAACTGGAAACATGGTTTCTGGTGCCTCATGGGCACGCAATTTCAGGGCGCGTTTTCTGACAACGTGCTCAAGCAGCTCGTGATCTTCCTCGTCATGGCGCAGCATCTGCCAAAGGCGCAGCTGGATGCGCTGGTGTCGGACGCCGGCACCTACTTTGCCGTGCCGTTCCTGCTGTTCTCGATGTTCGGCGGCTGGATGGCGGATCGCTTCAGCAAACGGCATGTGATGATCGGCGTGAAGACGATGGAGGTCGGCATCATGATCTTCGCCACGCTGGCGTTGTCGTCGCGGAACTTGAACCTCCAGCTCGCCAGCATCTGCCTCATGGGTGTGCACAGCGCCTTCTTCGCCGCGTCGAAATACGGTTCGCTGCCGGAGGTGGTGCCGCCGGAGAAACTTTCGTGGGCGAATGGTGTGATCGAGATGCTCACCTTCCTCGCCGCGATCCTCGGCACCCTGGCGGCAGGCTGGCTGGCGGTCGGTTTCGCGGACAAACCGGCCTGGCCAGGCGTCATCCTGCTGGGGCTGGCCATCATCGGCTGGCTGATGAGCCGCGGCATCACGCGCGTTCCGGCCGCGAGTCCGGACAAACCGCTGCGCCTCAACTTCCTCGGCGATTTGTGGCGGGAGTTCCGCTGGATGCGCACCGATCGCGACCTGTGGCGGGCGAATCTGGGCAACACCGGTTTCTTTTTCATCGCCTTCCTCATTCAGATGAACCTGCTGCTCTACGCGGAGCAGGTCATGCATGTCGATCCGCTCGGAAACAGCGCCCTGCAGGTCGCCTTGGCTGTCGGCATGGCGGCCGGCAGCCTGCTCGCGGGCAAACTGAGTGGTGATCACGTGGAATACGGCCTCATCCCGCTCGGTGCGTTCGTCATGGCCGCGATGGGATTCATGCTCGGCCTTGAAGGCATCTCCAAAACTCTGTTCACCTTCTGCCTCGCCCTTCTCGGCATCGGCGGCGGTTTGTTCATCGTGCCGCTGGCCGCGGTGCTGCAACATCGGCCGCCAGCGGATCGCAAAGGCGCGGTGCAGGGAGCCGCGTCGTGGCTTTCGTGGGTCGGCATCAGCGCCGCGGCGTTGCTGCAAAAGGAGCTGAACATCCGCCTGCAATGGACGCCCGGGCAGATCTTCTGGTTCTGCGCCGCCTGCGCCGTGGTGGCAGGCATTTATGTGACGATGTCCCGGCCCGCCGCGCTCCCGGCCATGCTCAAACGCTGGATGAAGGGCGATGACGAAGGTCGAATGCCGAATGCCGAATGATCGCCCGCGACACCGCTCATTCATTCGTCATTCTGCATTCGTCATTCGACATTCCACCTCATGCCCCACGTTCTCCTTCTTCCCTTCGGCAGCGCAGGCGATGTGTTCCCCTTCATCTGGCTGGGACGGCAGTTGCTGGCCCGGGGGCATCGGGTGACGATGATCACGGCCTGTTTGTTTGAGGAGCAGGCAAAACGTGCCGGTCTCGAGTTTATCCCGCTGGGCGAGAGGGACGAGTTCGAGGCCATGATCCGCGATCCACGCATCTGGAAGCTCGGCCACGGCACGAAAGTCGTCTTCGACTTCGCGGCGAAGTCCGTGGAGCCCTACCTCGCGGCCATCGAGAGCTGTGGAAAGGCCGATCTCATGCTGGCGCCCGTCACGGCCTTTGCCGGTCGGCTGGCGCGGGAGAAACACGGCACGCCGCTGATCACCGTGCATCTGCAACCAGCGGTGTTTCTCAGCGTGCATGAGACGCCGCTGCTCCATCCTGCGATGAAATGGCTGCGCCGCATGCCGGTCTGGTTCAAACGCGCGCTGTTCTCGCTGCCGAACCCGGTGGATCTGTTCGCGCTGCCAAAAGTGCGGCAGATTTGCCAGAAGCATGGGGTGAAGCCGCCGAAGAGCCTGTGGCGGGAGTGGTGGGACTCGCCGGATGGCGTTCTGGCGCTGTTTCCGGCCTGGTTTTGCGCTCCACAACCCGACTGGCCGGAGAACCTGCTCCAGTGGACTTTTCCGCTCGAAGATCTCGCGAAGGAACAACCGCTCTCACCGGGCTTGCAGACCTTTTTGGCCGCCGGCGAGCCTCCGGTCGTCTTCACGCCCGGCAGCGCGAATGTGCAGGCGGCACGCTTTTTCGACGTGGCGGCCAAAGCAGTCGCGAAAGTTGGCTGTCGCGCGGTTTTTGTGACGCGAGAGCCGAAGCAGGTGCCCGCGAACCTGCCGCCGCAGATTCATGTCGAGGAGTATGCGCCGTTCAGCACGCTCTTGAAGCAGGCGTCGGTCTTTGTGCATCACGGCGGCATCGGGACCATGTCGCAGGCCTTTGCGGCGGGCGTTCCGCAGCTCATCATGCACATGGCGCACGACCAGCCGGACAACGCGGACCGCGTGGAGCGGCTGGCCGCAGGTGTCGGCCTCAGCGTGCGGCAATTCACACCGGATCGTGTGGCGAAAGAACTGCACGAATTGATCTGGGATCACTCGATCCGGGACAGCGTGGGTTTCATGCAGCAAGAAATCGCTCACTCGCCTGATCCGGCTATTCTGATGCGCTGGATTGAAAACCACATGAACCTGTCTTCGCCTCCTCCATGAGCCACGTGCTGCTGCTCCCCTACGGCACGTCCGGCAGCACCTACCCCTTCATCTGGCTCGGACGCCAGTTGCTGGCCCATGGCCACCGCGTGACAATGATCACCGCGCCACGCTATGAAGCCCTGGCAAAGCAGGCAGGCCTGGACTTCAGCGCCACCCCGAATGACGAGCTGGAGCAGATGCTGCGTGACCCCAGCCTGTGGAAACTCGGCCTGGGGCTGAAAACCGCCTACACGCACGGCGGCAGGGCGGCGAAGGACTACGTGGCGGCGGCGGAGGCCGTGATGAAGTCTGCGGGACGGGCCGATCTCATCATGGCACCGATGATCTGCTTCGGCGCCCGTGTCCTGCGTGAAAAGCTGGGCATCCCGCTGGTGACCACGCATCTGTATCCGATGATGATCATCAAGGGGCACCGGCCGCCGGTCGTCATTCCGCCCTTCCGCTGGCTGCGTTCCATGCCTTTGATCGTGCGGCGGACGATCCTACGATTTCCGAACCCGCTCGATCTCTTTGCCATGGGGCCGGTCAGGCGGTGCAGCATCGCCCACGGCGTGCGGCCACGCAGCTTGTGGAAGGAGTGGTGGGACTCGCCGGACGGCGTCCTGGCGCTGTTTCCAGACTGGTTCGCCGCGCCGCAGCCCGACTGGCCGCAAAACTTCCTGCAATGGGATTTCCCCCTCGAAGACATGGGTGGGGAGCAGCCCGTGGAGGACGCACTGGCGCGGTTCCTGGCGCAAGATGGGAAGCCGGTGTTCTTCACCGCCGGGACGGGTCATTTCCACGCCGAAAAGTTCTTCGCCACGGCGGCGAAACTGGTGGAGGCCCTGGGGTGCCGTGCGGTCTTCATCACGCCGAGGCCGGAACAGCTCCCGAGCGGGCTTCCAGACAACGTTTTCGTCACCCGTTATGCCCCGTTCCGCCAGATCCTGCCGCAAGCGCGGGCGTTTGTGCACCATGGCGGCATCGGCACGACTTCCCAGTGCCTGGCCGCCGGCGTGCCGCAACTGGTGGTGCCCATGTCTCTGGACCAGCCGGACAATGCCGACCGCGTGGAGCAGCTCGGTGTGGGATTGCAGATCAGCCACAGCCGGTTTTCGGTGGCCAAAGCGCTGCCGTTGCTGCGGCGCTGTCTGGAAGACGAAACCATCGCCGGCAGGGCCCGTGAGCACGCCCTGCGGATGCAAAAGCAGCGCGATCCGGCGGCCTTGGTGCGCTGGCTGGAAGCCCGATGCACGCGGCCATGATGAAGATCCTCCTTCTCCCGCTCGGCACCACGGGCGATGTGCTTCCCTTCGTCTGGGCCGGCCGGCAGATGCGCGAGCGCGGCCACTCGGTGACGCTGGTGTGGGTGGAAGCCTGCCGGCAGATGGCTGTTCAGGCCGGTCTGGACTTCGAACCCATCCCGGATGACGGCTACGAGGCACTGGTGCGCGACCCCGCGCTGTGGCGGCCGCATCAGAGCCTGAAAGTGACGCATGCCTTTGCCGGTCGCTGCGTGCCGAGGTGTCTGCAGGCGGTGGAAAATGTCATCGCCCGGCAGGGAAAGCCCGACTTGATCCTGGCCACGATCATGAACTTCGCCGCGCCGATCCTGCGCCGGAAGCTGAGCGTCCCGGTGATCTCGACGATCCTGAGTCCCTACCAGTTTGTCAGCTCCCACCAGGTGCCGCGCAGCCTCCCGGCGTCAGGACTCCTGCGACTGCTGCCCGTGGCGATGCGGCGCTTTTTCCTGACTCACGTGGCACCTTACGACCACCTGGCGCTGCCGCAGGTGCGCGAGAGCTGCCGCGAGCACCGTGTGCGGCCGCCGAGGCGTCTGCGCGACTGGTGGCATTCACCTGATGGCAGCCTGGCCTTGTTTCCAGAGTGGTTTGCCGCACGGCAGCCGGACTGGCCGGCGAACACGCTGCAGTGGGATTTCCCGCTGGAAGACATGGCTGACGCACGCCCCTTGGAACCCCGCCTGGCAGCGTTTCTGGCGGCGGGGGACAAGCCGGTGGTCTTCACCCTGGGTAGCCAGCATCTCCATTCGCGCGACTTCTTCGAAACCAGCACACGACTGGCCGCACAGCTCGGCGTGAGGGCCGTTTTCGCCACGCCGCATGCCGGACTCGTGCCACCGGAGCTGCCGCAGTCGATCTTTGTGACAACGTATGCGCCGTTCAGCCAGCTGCTGCCGCGGGCGGCGGCCTTCGTGCACCATGGCGGCATGGGCACGCTGTCGCAGTGTTTCGCAGCGGGCATTCCGCAGCTCATCGTCCCCATGGCCTACGATCAACCGGACAACGCCGAAGTGGTGCAGCACCTCGGTGCCGGCCTGATGCTGGATCATGATCAGTTCACCCCTGGACGTGCCCTGCCGCTGCTGCGGCGCTGCCTGGAGGACGAGTCGATCCGGCACGGAGCCCGGCGTTGTCAGGAACGCATCCGCGGCAGGACTGCCATCTCTGTTTTGACAGACTGGCTGGAAGGCCGCATGCCCAGCCCTGCTTCCATGACTGCATGAAACAGATTCTGCTCCTCCCATACGGCAGCCACGGGGATGTGTTCCCCTTCATCTGGCTCGGAAGACGGCTCCGCGAACGAGGTCACCGTGTGGCCATGATCGGCTGTGACAAGTATGCCCGGCGTGCGGAAGAGGCCGGGATCGACTTCTCACCGCTATGCAGCACCGTGATGGACGAGATGCAGGCTGATCCACGCATGGCCGGTCGTTTCACCGCCGCCCGGCTGGCCTACAGCTACTTCGGCCGGGTGGCGCAGGACATCGTGCAGGCGGCGGAGTCCTGGATGGCGGAACACGGACGGCCTGATCTCATCCTGGGACAAAAGTCGTGCCACGCTGGCCGGCTGCTGCGTGAGAAGCACCGCATCCCGATGGTGACGACTCACGTCTTCCCGCTGTCACTGCCCAGCGCCTACGACCTGCCGCTGCTGATGCCGGCTTTCCGCTGGCTGCGGAAGCTGCCGCTGGCCCTGCGAAAGCTGGTCCTCGCGATCCCGCACCCGTTCGACCGCTATGCGCTGGAATCGCTGCGGCCGCTGTGCCGACAGCACGGCGTCACGCCCCCGACGAATCTGGAGCATGACTGGGGCCGTTCGCCAGACGGTGTGCTGGTGATGTTCCCCGAATGGTTCGCCAAACCCCAGCCGGACTGGCCCGCAGAAGTGTTCCAGTGGCATTTTCCGCTGGAGGCCGCGGAGAATCCGCCGCTGCCTGCCGACCTCGCACGATTTGTGCAGTCGGGGCGGAAGACGCTGCTGTTCACGCCTGGCACCGGCAGTCCGCTGGCGCGACGTTTTTTCACCGAAGCCGTCCCTGTCGTGCGTGAACTCGGCTGCCAGGCCGTTTTCGCCACCTCCGACAGCGCATCGCTGCCCCCCGATCTGCCCGCCTTCATCCACGCCTCGGCGTATGTGCCCTTTGGCGTGCTGCTGCCGCATGTCCACGCCCTGGTGCATGCCGGCGGGGTCGGCACGACGGCGCTCGCCTTCGCCAGCGGCACTCCACAGCTGGTGACGCCGATGTATCACGACCAGTTCGACAACGCGGACCGTGTCGAGCGCCTCGGCGCGGGCGTGAGCCTGTGCTTTCATCAAGTGAACGCACAGCGCCTGCGGGAACGGCTGCAGCGCTGCCTGCAAGACGAGACGATCCGCCAAAACGCATCCGCCGTGGCCCGCCGCATGAGCGATGCCCCTCCCGTCGCGAAACTCCTCGAATGGATCGAGAGCCGCATGCCATCATGAAGAAGGTCCTTTTGCTGCCCCACGGCACGACCGGAGACGTGCTCCCCTTCATCTGGCTGGCCCGGCATCTGAAGCAAGGCGGTCATCAGCCGACGGTGATCGCCGCCAGCGTCTTCGAAGCCATCACGCGTCGTGCCGGGATCGAGTTCCTGCCGCTGGCACGGGATGACTTTGAGGAGATGACCGCGCATCCCGGCCTTTTCCGCATGATCGAGGGCACCAGGGTCGCCCACGGCTACGCCGGCCGGGCCACGGGTGACTACGCCGCTGCGATCGAGGCCTGGAGCGTGCCAAACGGCCGTCCAGGCCTCCTGCTGGCACCCATGACCTGCTTCGGCGCACGGCTGATGCGGGAGAAGCACGGCATCCCGCTGGTGACGGTGCATGCGTCCTCACTGCTCATGAACAGCATGCATGAGCCGCCGCTGTTCATCCCCGCCTTCCGCTGGCTGCGCAAGATGCCGCTGTGGCTGCGCACCTGGCTGCTCTCGGGCCCCAATCCTTTTGACCGCTTTGCCGAGCCGCATGTGCGCAAGGCGTGTGCCGATCATGGAGTGAAGGCGCCACGCAGCCTGCGTTGGGACTGGTGGGACTCCCCGGACGGAGTGCTGGCTCTTTTTCCAGACTGGTTTGCACGGCCCCAGCCCGACTGGCCGCGCCAGCTCCTGCAGTGGGACTTTCCCCTGGAAGATCTGTCCGGGGAGGAGTCGCTGAGCCCGGAACTCCGCGCGTTTCTGGCAGAGGGTGACAAACCCGTCCTCTTCACACCTGGAACCGGCCACCGGCATGCCAGGCGCTACTTTGAGACCGCTCTGGAACTTGTCCAGGCGCTCCGGTGCCGCGCCATCTTCGTCTCCCGTGAGGCGGGGCAGATCCCGGACGGCCTGCCCGCATCGGTCCGGGTGGTGAGCTATGCGCCCTTCAGCCTGGTGCTGCCGCATGTGTCAGTGTGCGTCCATCACGGCGGCATCGGCACGCTGGCTCAATGTCTCGCCGCAGGCGTTCCCCAACTCATCACGCCGATGTCGCATGACCAGTTCGACACGGCTGACCGCATCGAGAAACTCGGCGCGGGTCTGAGCGTGCTGGCGACACGTTTTTCCCGCCGCACCGCCCTGCCTTTGCTCTCCCGCTGCATGCATGACCGTTCCTTTCGGGACCATTCGGCCGCACATGCGCGGCGTCTGCTCCAGAAACGGGACGTCAGGCCCCTGATCGCCTGGCTTGAGGCAAGAATGCAGGACGCTCACATTCACCCCATCGCACCGGCATCATGATTCCCCGCATCATCCACCAGACCTGGAAGACCCGGGACATCCCGCCCCATCTTCAGGAGTTTCAGCAGTCATGGCGGGTCCATCATCCTGACTGGGAGTATCGTTTGTGGACAGACGAGGACAACTCACGGCTGATCCACGAATGTTACCCGCAATTCGTGGACTTTTGGGACCGGCCGCTGCCCCCCATCATCAAGATCGACTTCGTTCGTCTCGCGTTCATGCACCAGTTTGGCGGAATCTACGTGGACATGGACTTCGAGGCGCTGCGGCCTCTGACGCCCCTGTTCCAAGACTCCAAAATGATCGTGGGGAGGGAGAAGGGCGGCATCGGGATGCAATTCCGCGGCCGGGACTTCCTCTGCAACGCGCTGATTGCATCCCCCGCCGGCCACCCGCTGTGGCTCGACCTGATGCAGGAGATGATCCGCCGGCTCCGGCCCCGCGGCAAATTCGAGCGCGAGCCCATCTACGTGCTGCACATGACTCTGGAGGTCTTCGACGCGGTTCTCGAAGCTTATCAGCAAACACACTCCGACCTTGTCATCACCTCCCACGAGATGTTCTACCCCGCGCCGCCCACCTGCAGGCTGGTTCAGGCACGCCGGGAAATGGCCGCGGAGCTCGATTCGTACGCCATCCATCATTTCGACGGAAGCTGGCTTGGCTGGCGTGACCGATGCATCAATCTCCTTCTCGCCTTCAGCCAATGCTGGCGGAAACGACCGAAGAAATCGCAATGACCTCCACCAGCCATCCTGAACGCCGCTTTGGCCTCCTGCAGGCCACGGCACTGAACATGTCGAACATGCTCGGCGCGGGGCCGTTCATCACGATTCCGGCGTTGATGATGACGATGGGCGGGCCGCAGTCGATGCTGGGCTGGGCGGTGGCCTTGATCGTGGCGCTGGCGGACGGCCTCGTGTGGAGCGAACTCGGCGCCGCGCTGCAAAAATCCGGCGGATCGTATGTGTATCTGCGTGAGGGCTACGGACGCGAGACCTGGGGGCGATTCATGGGCTTCCTGTTCATCTGGCAGTTCATCCTGAGCGGACCACTGGAGCTGGCGACGGCCTACATCGGCGTGGCGCAATATTTGCAGCCGCTGTGGCCGCAGAGCAGCGACTTCACACGGCTTTGCGCCGGTGCTGGCGTCGGACTGCTGGTCATTTTTCTGCTGTATCGGCGGATTGAGTCGATCGGAAAGCTCACCGTGATGCTCTGGGCGGGTGCGTTGTTGGCCATGGCCATCGTGATCGTCACGGGCGTGATGCATTTCGATGCCAAGCTGGCCTTCGACTTCCCTGAAGGTGCCTGGACCTTCGACGCGGCGAAATGGGTGGCGCTGGGCGCTGCGGCACGCATCGGCATCTACGACTACCTCGGCTACTACGACATCTGCTTCATTGGCGACGAGGTGAAGCAACCGGGACGCGTGATCCCGCGTGCGGTGATGCTGTCGCTCGTCCTGGTGGCGCTGATCTACTTCGCCGTGAATCTCTCCATCATCGGGGTGGTGCCGTGGCGGGAGTTTGTGAGCGCGGAAGGCGTGAACAAGCCGGTGGTGACGATGATGATGGCGAAAATCTACGGCAACGACTTCGCCCAGCTCTTCACGGGACTGGTGCTGTGGACGATGGTGGCCTGCTGTTTTGCGATGCTGCTGGGTTATTCGCGCATTCCATACGCTGCGGCACGGGATGGCAGCTTTTTCCGCGTGTTTGGCCGCCTGCATCCGACCATGGGTTTCCCTCACGTTTCGCTGATCGTGGTCGGTTTGATCGCTGCGGCGGCCACGTTTGTGAAACTGGGCACACTGATCGATGGGCTGCTCACCACGCGCATCGTGGTGCAGTTTGCGGGTCAAATCGGGGCGCTGGTGATGCTGCGTCGTCTGAAACCGAATATGGAGCGGCCTTTCCGCATGTGGCTTTATCCGCTCCCGGCTCTGCTGGCACTCGTCGGCTGGGTTTACCTGCTGCTGACGACGGATCGCCTGCTGCTGGGCTATGGCGCGCTGGCTTTGGTGGTCGGCAGCGGCGTTTTCCTGGCCTGGAGCTGGAAATCACGCTCCTGGCCGTTTGCGGCCGTGAAGTGACGGCTTGATTTCCGATCTGCTCCTTGATGTAATCCGCTCATGACACGCCTCCTTTCCTGCCTGCTGCTTCTCACCGCCTTTCTTCATGCCGACGAGTTCGATCCGGCCGACAACACCATCGTGCTCGGCAAGCGCGTCGGTTTGATCAAGCCGAACATGACGGCGGCGGACATCGAACGCGCCTACGGCAAGAAGAACCTCAAGAACATGGACTTGCCCGGTCCCGAGGGCTCGACTTTTCCAGGTGCCAAGCTGTTTGAAGGCACGGAACGCGAACTCGAGATCGTGTGGGACCCGGAGAAGGAGGACAAGAAGGTCGTTTTCGACGTGCGCATCATCGGCGCGGCTTGGAAGTTTGAGAACGGCCTCAAGTCGGGCATGACCATTGAGGAGGTCGAGAAGATCAACGGCAAGCCGTTCAAGATCTCCGGCTTTGCGTGGGACTACGGCGGCTACGCGAACTTCGAAGGCGGCAAGCTGGCCGAGAAAGTGAGCATCCGCTTCAATCCGAGCAGCGAGGACATCCCGGAATACCTGCAAGGCGACAAGCAGCTCAATTCCACCGACAAAAAGCTGCGTGCGGTGAAGCCCGTCGCCGAAGAAGGCATCACTGTCTTCATGCGGTGAGCGGATACACCCGCACATCGACCCCAGGCGAGCCGATGACGTGATCGGGTGGTCGCCGTGGATCGGTGAAGCCGGCTTGGAGCAACGGTTCCAAGTTCCAGGTTTCGAGTTTCACGTTCGCCAATGGATACGGTGTGTGGTGAACCTGCCCGCAGCGGATGCCACGTGGCGTGTGTGCGAAGAGCAGGTAGCGCTCGGCGAGGAAGAACTCGAGGGAGCCGGGCTCAGCGGGGTGGGTTTCACCGGACACTTGATAGCGATAACGTGATGAAGCTGACTGACCGAGACGCTGGCAGGTGTAATCAATCCACGACTCGCGTCGGATTTCCGCGGCCTGCGACAGCGTTTTGGAGTGCTCCAGCCCTCTGGAGCTTTCCGACAGCCCCGCAGGACCGGCGCACTCAAGGAAGCTGTCGCAAGCCTCCATGCGCGCATGCTGATACGGAAGGCGAAAGAACGTGCGCGCGGTCCACACAGCGAGCGGCTGATTGCAATCGAGCGAGTAGAACCACACTCCGGGGCGGCCTTGTTCGTCATGCACGTAGGTGCGGACGTTGAGTTCCAGGAAATCGCTGATGCCGGGCACGGACGGCAGAAAACGAGGACGGATGCCGCGCATGTAAAACGGCACGATGGCCAGCCACGCGTCGCCTTGAAACGTGTCCACGAACAAGCCGGGTGGCAGCGTGCGCTGGATCTCGTCCGGGTTCCAACGCCAGTGCAGGAAGGCCAGCTTTTCCCAACGCTGATGCATCACATGCGGACGTGAACAACGTTCTCGCCAGGCGAGCCGCGATTCGAGCGTGGGGATGACAGGCATGTGCGGATCATACGCCTGAAATCGCGGCCATGCGCCTTCTGGATTCGTTCATCTGGCATGTGTCTTCGGTCCTTCCGCCTTGGTCTCCTCCTGTCGGCGCTGCCCGCCTTCATTTCCTGCACCTCCATGAAACCCGCTCCGCTGCAAACCGTGCCACATGTCGATCTGAATCGCTATGTGGGCGACTGGTTCGTCTTTGCGCACATCCCTTACTCGTTGGAAAAGGGCAAGGTGGGCACGCTGGACCACTACGCGCTGCGCCCGGATGGCAAAATGGACAACATTTTCCTGTTCCGACGCGGCAGCCTCGACGCGCCGCTGGAACAGTGGAAGGGCGTGGCCTGGGTCCATAACCAAAGCACCAATGCCGAGTGGCGTGTGCAGTTCATCTGGCCGCTGCGGGTGCCGTATCTCATCATCGACCTCGATCCGGACTATCAGTGGAGCGTGATCGGCTATCCCAACCGCAAACTGGCCTGGGTGCTCAGCCGCAGGCCGGTGCTCGATGAGGCAACCTATCGCGGCATCCTGGAACGGATGGCGAAGCAAGGCTACGACACGCGGCAGCTCGTGAAGGTGCCGCAGCGGGTCGAGCGCAGGTGAGGGCCTGCGGTTGAAATGAGTTTCCGTTTCGAGTGGCGGATGCCACTGGTGTCGGCCATGCCCACTGTTCTCCGCTGGTTGATTGCCAATCTGATCGTCTTTGTCCCGCTGGCGCTGGTGATTCATCAGGTTCACACCTGGTATCCGGATGACGATGACTGGCCCTGGTGGGTCGCGGCACTGCTGATCGGCACGCTTTTGGTGGCAGGTTACGCCGCGCTGCGCTTCTGGTTCGCAACCGACCCGGACCTGTGTGAGACGAACCAAAGCACGGAGGAGCTCATTGCCGGACTGGAGGCCAAAAACCTGATCCGCCGCGAGGTTTATCAGGCCCGCCGGGCCTTCCAGGTGGACGAGACCGAGGACGAGGGCTCCAATTATTTCGTCGAACTCGCTGACGGACGCGTGCTCTTCATCTCGGGCCAGATCCTGTATGAATACGAGCCCGACGAGTCTGGTGAACCGTGTCGCTTTCCCTGCACGGAGTTTGAACTCGTGCTCAAGAGCGACACGGGCGACATGCTGGATCTGCTGTGCCGCGGCCAGGTGCTCGAGCCGGAGGTGATGGCTCCCGCCTTCACAATCGAAGACTTCAAAAGCGGTTGGACACCCGAGAACCTCGAGATTCTCGACAAGCCTTACGATACGCTGAAGCAGGAGCGCCTGAAGAGCGCTTGAGAGCTCAAATCGAAGTCATTGATGCACTCAAGCCACCGGGTGCCTGTGCAACAGTTCGTCGCGGATTTCAGCCCGCCCATGCTCCTGAAACGATTCGCGGCCATCCGCATGGAAGTGCAGATGGCCGCGAGAAGCGTTGATGATGACTGGAAGCGTCAGGCGAACAGCTTTGTCACCGGCTTCGCCTTCACCAGCTCGCGGGGCTGGTTGAGGTGGTTATAGACGACGGTTTCGGGGTCGATGCCGACGCTGTGGTAGATGGTGGCGAGGAGTTCCATCGGGTGGACGGCGTCTTCGGTGGGGGCGGAGCCGGTTTTGTCGGATTTGCCGTGGACGTAACCGCGCTTGATGCCGGCGCCGCCGATGACGGCGGTGTAGCAATAAGGCCAGTGGTCGCGACCGTCGGCGCTGTTGCCGTTGCCGGAGGTGGAGACGCCTTTTTCAGGGCTGCGGCCGAATTCGCCGAGGGCGACGACGAGTGTCTCGTCGAGCAGGCCGGAGGCGTCGAGGTCTTCAAAGAGGGCGCTGAGGCCTTGATCGAGCATGGGGCCGGATTTGCCCTTCATGCGCTCGGTGAGGCCGACGTGGTGGTCCCAGCTGTGATTGTCGGAGTTGGCGACTTTCGGCCAGATGACTTCGACGACGCGCGTGCCAGCTTCGAGCAGACGACGGGCGAGGAGGCAGCTTTGGCCAAAGGTGTTGCGGCCATAGCGGTCGCGGAGTTTTTCAGGCTCGCGATCGAGGGCGAAGGCATCGCGGGCGCGGCCGCTGGAGATGAGGTTCAAAGCCTGATTGTAGTAGCTGTCGAGGCTGAGGTCCTTGGTGGCGGCCTCGATGGCGGGCATCTGGTCGTTGATGGCGTCGCGGAGCTTGGCGCGGCGTTCAAGGCGCACGCTGAAGAGATCGGGACGGAGCTGGAGGTCGTCGATCTTGATGCGGTCCATCTTGCCCATGTCGAGGTCGTCGCCATCGGGGAAGAGGGTGTAGGGATCGAAAGCCTTGCCGAGGAAGCCTGCGCCGCCGCCTTTGCCGACGACATTGGATTCCTGCAACGGGCGCGGGAGCTGCACGAAGGGCAGCATGGGCTCCTGCGGCGGCTTGAGGCGGATGATGTTGCTGCCGAAGTTCGGGAAGTCCTTCGCGTTCGGCGGTTCGAGCTGGCCGGAGGGGCTCACCTTGTCCGTCGTATAGCCGGTCATGATCTGGTAGATCGCGGCGGTGTGATTGAAGAGCCCGTTCGGCGTGTAGCTCATCGAATTGATCATGGTGAACTTGTCGTTCACCTTCGCGAGCTGCGGCAGGATCTCGGTGAAATGCTTGCCGGGGATCTTCGTCGGGATCGTTTTGAAAGCGGAGCGCACCTTGTCCGGCACGTTTTCCTTCGGGTCCCACAGGTCGAGGTGCGACGGGCCGCCCTGGAGGTAGATCATGAGGACGTGCTTCGCTTTGCCCCAGCCGGCGCGGCCTGCATTCGGCGAGTTCGCGGCCATGGCCTGACCACGCAGCACATTGTTGAGCGTCAGCCCCATCATGGTGCCACCACCGACGCGGAGAATGTCGCGGCGGGTCATGCCGAGGTCTTTGTCACACAGGTCTTTGCCAAGGGCGCCAGGGATACGGAACATGGGGTGCGAAGGGGTGAATGGTTAGGTCAAGATCGAGCGCAAATACGACAAGGAATGGCCGATCTTGCCATCCGGGGGCCTGAACGTCGAGACGGGGCAGGAAAGTCCATCCCCACCGGCAGGATCGGCGAGTTTTTCATCGACGTGGCAATGCAGTCCATGTTATTCCGGGCCACGATGAGCGAAAACGAAGCCTTCAATCCCTACGCACCGCCCCAAGCCACTGTCCTCACGGCCCCCATGAACGACTCAGCCCTCCCGCTGGGCAGCCGTTGGCGTCGCGTGGTGGCCTCGTTCATCGACTCGTTGATCATGATGGTGATCGTGATGCCGCTGCAATTTGTGACCGGCACCTTCCAGCGCGAGATGGAGCGTCAGCAAGGCGGCGGTTCGATGTTTGCATTCCAGCCCGGTAACGTCCTGTGGTCCGCCATCGGCCTCGCTTTGTTGGTGGGGATCAACTGGAATTTCCTCGCACGAGGCCAGACCATCGGGAAGAAAGCGATGTCTCTGCGCATCGACCGGATTGAAGGCGGTGCCTGCGACCGCACACGGATCATTGTGCGGCGCATGACCATCATGCAGGTCATCTACCTGATTCCGGTGATCAATTTCCTCTTCATGATCATCGACTGCCTCATGATCTTCCGGGACAACAAGCGCACCCTGCACGACGAGATCGCTGGCACGAAGGTCGTGGATGTGCGTGCGGTACAGGCGTGAGCAGGGCAGCTCGATCTATTGAGGGTCTGGATGCGGCTCAAATGCCGTCGCTCTGAGTGGATGACGCCGCAGCGGCACAGGCACCGCGCTTTCCAACTGCGTCCAGACCTGAGAATCTGACGCGGAGGCAGAGGAACCGGCAACCTCAGATTCAGGCTGCCCAGGAGCCGAGGCATCCATCTGGAAACCGGGTCCCGTGGTGACTGCGGCGAACAACGGTGAGGCTCGCTGCGGCAACGCACCAGCAAGCTGGCCGGCAATGGAGGCTGGATCGCCACGATGCGCCGCATCGCGTGCGCTCACGACGGCCACTGGCCTGGATGGCACCACAGCCGCAGCCTTCGCAGTCCTCAGGCCGCCACCAACCCCAGGCAATCTTTGGCCGCCTCCTGCCGCTGCCGTCTGACGCAGCCATTCCAGATTGAATCGCAGCTCATGCCGCTCTCCTGCGATGTCCACCACCACCCTTGTGTCCTTCTGATTTCCACCCAATCGCGTCGTGATGAGCCGCATGCCGTTCGAACCGGTGCCCCCCGCCTGCAAACGCACCCGTTCGTGGGTCTTCATGTTCACCACCGCCACGGTCGGGCCGGTCGTCGGGCCATACACACTGGCGAGCGACCAGTCAGCCAGAGGAGAGGTGGCGGCCGCCGGCTCCGGAGCCGTGGACAGCGTGAACGGGTTTCCAGAAAGCGTGCGCTCATAGCGTCTGATGTGATGCGCCACCGGCGGAGTGAATCTGGCCGGCGGTTTCTCCGGCGATTGCGAACGCACATCGGTGAATGCGTGCGACAGGCAGAGAATGAGCAGCCGTCGGATCGTCATGGGCAAAGTCGTGTCAGGTTGAATGAACTTCGGCCGTGAACGCATCAAGCGTGCGTGCGTGGCGGTTTGGTCACATCACCGTGCCAACCCGGCGACAGCGGCCTTCTTCAAGTGACAATTCAGCCTGTTTCTCATCGCCACTGATCCGTTCAACGAAAAAGTTTCCTGCCGCAGGTTGGTGACGGTTTTCATGAGTGCTCATGATCCTTCATGTCATCGCGTCCTCTAGGCAGTGTTTTAAAACCTCAAAAGGCGAGAGAAAGAAGTTGTACTCACGGGTTGGATAACGGAT
>NZ_JACSRD010000167.1 GCF_014879935.1 Prosthecobacter sp. | reverse complement strand
GCCCACCGCCATCAGCGGTCGCGAAAGCCAGGCCGCCATGTGGGCGCTGCTGAAGCTCGCCGCCGCCACCGGCGACAAAAAATACCTCGCGCCCGTCGCCAAGGCCATCAACTACCTCCGCACCGTGCTCCTCCCCGGCAACAAGCTCGCCCGCTTCTACGAACTGCACACCAACAAGCCCCTCTACTTCGAGCGTGGCCCCGGCGGCAAAGGCTTCGAGCTCACTTACTCCGACGCCAAAGCCTCCTCGAACTACGGCTGGGTCTGGGACAGCGAACTCGACGCCCTGCAAGCCGCCGGCAGCCAGATCCCCCGTGGCGAGCCCGTCACCTTCCCCCGCACCGAAAAAGAACGCTGGTCCTCCCCACCCACCGACGCCGATATCGCCACCATCTTAAAAGAACAAGCCCCCAACGGCTCCTGGCCCATCACCGACGACGACCGCGGCATCATGCGCGATGCGAACGGCAAAAAAACCAAACCCACCGGCGGCGTCCTCTACAGCCTCGACTTCGTCCAAAACGTCAAAGCCCTCAGTGCATGGCTGAAGGCGAAGAAGTGATCCAAGCCTTCAAACCACGAATGTTCACGAAGGTGCACCAATGATCTCAATCCAACATTCTGAACCATTCGTGAAGCTTCGTGCCCATTCGTGGTTCAATCTTCCGGGACTCAAGTCACACTCACTCTGCGCCTTTCCCATCTCTGTGGTGGTCCTTCTTGTCGCCTGCTTTTCTCTTCAAGCCGCAGAGAAATACGAGAACCCCACGCCGTGGTCCTACCAGCGCCTCCAGCGCCCGGCCATTCCGACCACGAAAGACACCGCGTGGCCGAAGGACGACCTCGACCGCTTCATCCTCGCTCGTCTCGAAAAGGAAAACCTCCGTCCCATCGGCGATGCTTCGCGTGCGACGCTGATTCGCCGCGCGTCCTTCGATCTGCGTGGCCTTCCGCCGTCTCAAATGGAAATCGAGGCCTTCCTGCGCGATCCTTCGCCTGATGACATCGCCTTCGCGAAGGTCGTGGACTCATTTCTTCAATCCGAACGCTTCGGCGAGCGCTGGGCACGGCACTGGCTCGATGTCGTGCGTTATGCGGACAGCGTCGGTCGCGTGTGGAATGCGCCGTTTTTGTATGCGGCGCGGTATCGCGACTGGGTGATTGATTCGCTCAACGAGGACAAGCCCTACAATCGCTTCGTCGCCGAGCAGATCGCGGGCGATTTGCTCCCGGCGAAGACTGTGTTGCAGCGCCGCGATCAAATCGTCGGCACCGGCATGCTCGCGCTCGGCAGCATGAACGTGCAGGAGGGCGACTACGAGCAATACCTCCTCGATCAGGTCGATGATCAGATCGACGTCGTCGGCCGCGCCTTCCTCGGCCTCACGCTCGCCTGCGCCCGCTGCCACGATCACAAAACGGAGCCCGTCACCATGCGCGATTACTACGCGCTCGCCGGCATCTTTTACAGCAGCCGCACGCTCAGCGGCACGCCGAACCGCAATGACGGCGTCGCCGGCGGTTACGTCAGCCCCGAGGCGCTCGTCGATCTGCCCACCGAGCTCGATGAAGCCGTCGGCCCGCCGCAAAAACTGCCCGCAGGCATTCACTCGATGGATGACATCCGCGAGCTCGGCAATCCGAAGCAAACCATCCGCTACGACCACGATCCGCACTTCTGCATGGGCGTCATCGACGGTGAAATCAAAGACTGCGAGATCGCCATCGGCGGCGACCCGCATGATCGCGACACCGCGCCGAATCGCGGCGAATTGAAGCTTCCCGCCTTGCCACCGATGCCGAAAGTGCCCGCGCAAAGCTCCGGCCGCCTCGAATTCGCCCAATGGCTCACGCAGCCCACGCATCCGCTTACCTCCCGCGTCATGGTGAACCGTCTCTGGCAGCATCTTTTCGGCGAAGGCCTCGTGCGCACGCCCGATGACTTCGGCATCACCGGCGCCGATCCCACGCATCCCGAGTTGCTTGATCATCTCGCCATCCGTTTCGTCACGAATGGATGGAGCGTGAAGAAAATGATCCGCGAGATGATGCTCAGTCACACTTACAGACTCGCCACCACCGGCAATCCCGAGCATCCCGATGCGGGCAACAAACTGCGCTGGCGTCAAAACCCGAAGCGCCTCGAACTCGAACCCCTGCGCGACACTTTGCTACAACTCGCCGGTCAACTCACCTTCGACCGCCCCGAAGGCATCCAAGTCGCCGGCACGGGTGGCAAAGGTCGTCACGGCATCACACGCGGCTTGCTCGGCATCGAGGAACCGTATCGCACGATCTACCTCCCCGTCGTGCGCGACAACATCCCTGAACTCTTCAGCACCTTCGACTTCCCCGGCCCCACCCAAATCAAAGGCCAGCGCGACGTCACCACCGTCGCCCCGCAGGCCCTGTTCTTCATGAACAACCCGTTCGTCGAACAACTCGCCGCCCAAATCGCCGACAAAGCCGGAAAAGACACGAAAGCCATCTACAAGCTCATTTTGGGCCGCGATCCCACCTCCGAAGAACTCACCGACGCACGCGATTTGGACGACCAAACGCTCGTGCAGGCGCTTCTGGGCACCGCTGAGTTTCGATACGTTTTCTAGCATGACAAACTTCTCGATAGCACCTGGCACTATCGCCTTCGCGGCAGCGTCGTGGAGTGCGTGCGGCAGAGATGCCGGAGCCATCCGGCATCGGCGACGCCGCTGTCGAGCGTCCACAGGTGTTCGGAAGCCAGTCCGGCCATCGAAAGCGGTGCCGTCGATGCGAGGCTTCGTCCTCGCATCTCTGTCACCGCACTCCACGACGCTGCCGCGCTCTACTTCACGCCAATAGCCCCATATGACCACTCGCCGCAATATTCTTCAATCCACCAGCGCAGGCTTCGGCTGGCTGGCGTTCAATGCGCTGCATCAGCAGTGGGCTTCGGCTGCGGCACCGCCGAAGACGATCAATCCGCTCGCGCCGAAGGCTCCGCATTTCGCGGCGAAGGCGAAACGCGTGATCTTCATGTTCATGCAGGGCGGGCCGAGCCATCTGGATACGTTTGATTACAAACCGGAGCTCGTGAAGGCCCACGAGCAGAAGGTGGCGAAGTACATGGGCGCTGCGTTCGACTTCAAACCGCGTGGCAAGAGCGGGCTCATGATTTCCGACGCGTTTCCTGAGCTTTCGAAGCACGCGGACGACCTCTGCATCCTCAACGGCATGCAGACACGCACGAACGCGCATCAAATGGCCACGGTGGCGCTGCACATCGGCAGCGAGACCTTTGTGCGGCCCTCGATGGGCGCGTGGATCGTTTACGGCCTCGGCACCGAGGCGGAGGATCTGCCGGGCTTTGTCACCATCAATCCTGTGGCCGATACCGGCGGCGCGATGAACTATGGCAGCGCGTTTTTGCCCGCGAGCTTTCAAGGCACGCGACTCAGCACCACCGGCGGCGGCGTTCCCGATCTCTCCAACGGCCGCCTCAGCGACGCGAAGCAGCGTAAGCAGATCGAATTCATCCAAAAAGCCAATCGCAGGCTCCTCGCGGGCGATCCGGGCAATCCCGAGGTCGAAGGCATCATCCAGAGCTACGAACTCGCCTATAAAATGCAGACCAGCGTGCCCGACGTGCTCGATCTCGACAAGGAGCCCGCGCACATCCGCGAGCTCTATGGCCTCGACAACGGCGACACCGAGCGCTTTGGCACGCAGTGCCTCATGGCGCGTCGGCTCGCGGAAAAAGGCGTGCGCTTCATCCAGCTCACCAGCACCGGATGGGACCATCACCAGCAGCTCCGCGAAGGCATCACCCGCCAGGCCACATCCATCGACAAACCCATCGCCGGCCTCATCGCCGACCTGAAGCAGCGCGACATGCTCAAGGACACCCTCATCCTCTGGGGCGGCGAATTCGGCCGCGGATCGAGCTACGACAACGAACCCTACAACGGTCGCGGACACAACGGCCGCGGTTACACCATGTGGATGGCCGGCGGCGGCGTGAAAGGCGGCTTCGCCTACGGCAGCACCAACGCCATGGGCGACACCGCCGAAACCGGCATCATCACGACGCATGATTTGCACGCCACGGTCCTGCACCTCATGGGCATCAATCACGAACGCCTCACCTACCGCTACTCCGGCCGCAACTTCCGCCTCACAGACGTGCATGGCGAGGTGGCGAAGGACATTCTGGTGTGATTTTGCGCGGCAGCGTCGTGCGGTGGCAAGCCTTGGCGCGACACCGCTGTCTCCCGCCAGGTGAGTTCCTTGGGCCCAAGAGCATTCTCCGCGATCGACGGCGTTGTCGCCGATGCAAGAGCTTGCGCCTTGCATCTCTGCCCACCCCACGACGCCAATGCGAGAAGCGGCGCAAAGGCCTGGGTAGTCTTCCTGCGGGCGTCCCGTCAGGTTCTCATCACGGGAATTGAGGTTGGCAACCGATCCAAAGCCGAACACCTTGCCCCTCAGATGAACGTCGAAGAAGCCCCTACCCCGGTCGCCGTTTCCCGTCGCCTCTCGGGCAAGTTGTTCGGACTGCTGACCTTGGCCGCCCTGGAGCTTTGGATATGGTTTAACATGGTCGGACTGGATTACGAGCGCGGTGATCTGTTTCCGTTCACCACGGCCCACTGGTTTATCATCGGACAAATGTTGATGCTTCCGTTCTTTGGAGTCGTTGCCTGGATCTCGGCACTCCTGTTCAACCGCTGGCCGACAGTTCTGCGGCTTCTGGTGCCGGGTGGTCTCGCCGTGTTGATCGGGCTGGCCATCCATGACGCCCTGCCTGCCCAGCGCCTGAAGTGGCTCATCGGCCCCAAGCTCGCGCAGCATGCCCTGGCCCGGCGTATCGAACTAGGTGACTCGCATGGCGATGGACAGTGGGCCTATGGTGTCTTGCAGATCGACACCGCTTTCCAAGCCACCTTACTTGAGGCCCAAGGCTTCGAGACGTTCAAGCCGCCTTTTGACGACTATGTCGTCTCAGGCAGTCCCGAAGAGAAGGCTCTTGCCACGAACCGCGACACGTTCTTTAAGAGCAAGCGTCTGGAACTGCGGATGAGCGAGGACGGCAAATGGTGTTTCTTCCACTACAGCGAATTCGTCCCCCGGGTGGCGTCTCCAGCCGAGCGCTGAGGATTTCCTGCTCGCCAACCATCTTCTGGTCTTTGGCGTCGAACGAGGGCCATGCTGAAAACCTCAAACCTGCCACGTTGACGCGAAGGTGGGCGACTTTTAAGTGATGGCCCGCTTCAACAGATTCGCCGTGATGCGCTGCACGCGCTCGTCCGTGCCATGCGGACGTGAGTAGTGACTCCACACCGGCATGTGACCGGGCGGCTTGCTCAGGCCCTGCGCCCACCAGATGGTGGAGGCGTTGAAGATGAAGTTTCCCTTCGGACCATCGAAGATGACCGCCTGCCACTGCTGCGGATTCTGCCCCCCCTGCCAGCACGTGCCTCCGCCCAGAATCTCAAGCCCCGGCAGATCCTTGGGTGCATCGCCGTGATACTCCCAACCGATCATGCCGGGGATGATGTCACCTTTTTTCATGCCGGTGCCTGCAAAGACCCAGTGTTCGGGTTTCGTGCAAATCCAATCACCGCCGCCGTTCACGGGATCGATGTTGCGCACGCCCATGAGATAGCCTTCATCCGGGCCCCGATGCGGATACGGGCCGTGCTCTTTCTCGCGATCCACGGCATACGTGTAGTCACCGCCATACGGACCGCCGCGGAAGATGCGGCGGTTCGGCACGCCATCCGCGTTTTGAGAGAACGGTGTCACCCAGCACACGGAATTGCCGGAAAGGAAGAGCAGATTGACGCCTGCATCTCGCATCTTTGCCACGCTGTCGTGCTGACGGATGTCCCAATACTCGTCGTGGCCGATGCTGATGAAGGCCTTGCACTTCAAACCGTGATCTGGCGTGATCATGTCGGCGTTCGAGCAGTAGGTGACGTCGTAGCCCTCCTTCTCCAGCCAGTAGGCGGCGGGAAACTCGAAGCACAGCCACTCGCCACTGCCCACGGACTGCGGGTTCGTGTAGATCTGCGCATAGTTGGCGTAGGGCCGGTCGAAGCTGACATCCGACCACGGCCCCTGATTGCCCTTCGGATCGGTGTAGAGCGAGTAGTTGTCCGGCCACCTGTTGTAAGCCTGCCAGGTGTTGTCGCTGCACTGGAAGAGAATGTCCGCCTTCCGATCATCTGTGACGATGAAAACGATGTAGCTCTGCCAATACGGCTCGTCCTTCGAGGCGGGCAAAGTCGTCAGCCGTCCGAGATACACGCCGCTCAACCAATCGCCCGGGATCGTGAGCGAGGTCGATTTCTCCCAGCGGCATTCGCGCAGGCGTTTCTCGCCGATGTCCGGCACTGGCTGCTCTTTTCCACCGAAGGGGCCGAGCTCGGTCATCAAGCGAGCGCCTTTGCCGCCGTAGTAACCCGTGCGGAAGATCTCGATCTTGAAACGGGATGAAGGCTTCGTGCTGACGAAGATGTCGAGCGTCTCACCAGCTTTCACGGACTGCCGCGAGCAGTAGCCTTCGATCAGCGGCGAGCGAAAGCCGCTGCCATCGAGGCGTAGGCGAGTGAGCTGCCAGTCGTTCAAGCCAGGCTTGGCGTTTTCTTCGGTGATCAGGGACATGCGCAGAATACGCGCACGTTGGCTGAAACTGATCAGTAGGTCGCTCTGCCGCCGGACAAATCGAACACCGCACCCGTGGTGAACGAGCAGTCCTCAGAGCTGAGCCACGCAACGAGTGCGGCAGCTTCTTCCTTCTTGCCAAAGCGGTTCATCGGGATCTTCGACAGCATGTAGTCGATGTGCTGCTGAGTGAGCTGCTTCAGGATGTCCGTCTCGATGACGGCAGGCGTCACCGCGTTCACGATGATGTTGCTGGTGGCGAGTTCCTTGCCGAGCGACTTGGTCAACGCGACCACACCTGCCTTCGAGGCGCTGTAGTGCGCGGCGTTCGGATTGCCTTCCTTGCCGGCGATGGAGGCGATGTTGACGATCCGGCCGTAGCCGTTCTTCAGCATCTGCGGCACCACTGCGCGGCAGCAGTGGAAGGGGCCGTTCAAATTGATCGCCATCACACGCTGCCACTCGGCGGGATCAGTTTCCCACGTCTTCGCGTTCGTGCCGGCGATGCCTGCGTTGTTGACGAGGATGTCGATTTTTCCAAAGGCACCGAGTGTCGTCGCCACGGCAGAGTCCACGGATGCAGGATTGGTGACATCGACCGTCGCCGTGTGTACTTTCCCAACGATCGAAAGCCCGACCTTCGCGGTCTCCAGAGCCGCTGCGTCGAGATCCCACAGGCAAACACTGGCACCAGAGGCCAGCAGTCGTTCAGCGATGGCGTGTCCGATGCCGCGTGCGCCACCGGTGACGATGGCAACTCTGTCTTTGAGATCGATTTGATTCATGGGCCGGAACAATCGCGCCTAGTCCTCCCAGACTTTCAGCAACTCCACCTCAAAGATGAGGGTTTCGTTCGGTCCGATGTCGATTCCAGAGCCGCGTTTGCCGTAGGCGAGTTCTGACGGGATGAAGAAGCGGAACTTCGCGCCCTCCTTCATGAGTTGGACGCCTTCCTGCCAGCCTTTGATCACGCGCTTGAGCGGAAACTCCGCCGGTTCGCGGCCGGCGAGGTAGGAACTGTCGAATTCAACGCCATTGAGCAAGGTGCCGCGATAGTTCACGACCACGGTGTCCTTCAGCTTGGGGCTTGGACCGGCGCCTTCGCGAAGCACCTCATACTGCAGGCCGCTGGCCGTTGTGGTGATGCCAGGTTTGCTGGCGTTTTCTTGCAGGAAGGCTTTGCCGGTTTCGAGGGCGGTTTTGGACATGGCGGGAAGTTTTTGGGCGGCTGTTTTCAGCGCAGGATCTGTCAGACGCAACCGCAATTCACGCATTGGTTTCAGCGAAATCCAAGGCATGTTCCAGACGTAGTAACCGCACCCCCAAACTCCACTTTTCATGCTCCGCCGCCTAACCTTCGCGTGCATCGCCCTGCCCTGCCTGCTTTCCGCCGCCGAACGCGGCCAGGACGCCTATCATCAGCGCATCCTGCCGCTGCTGCAAAAATTCTGCTACGACTGCCACGGCGACGGCACGGACAAGGGGGACTTCGCCCTGGACGAGTATGCGGAGTACTCCAAAATGATCGCGGACAAGGTCATGTGGGACCATGTCCGGCAACAGATGGTCACCCACGTGATGCCGCCGCAGAAGAAGGACCAGCCCAGCCTGCCGGAACGTGATGAGATGGTCGCCTGGATCGACAACACGGTGTTCTGGTTTGATCCGGCCAAGGTCGATCCCGGCCACGTGACCTATCGCCGCCTGAATCGCACGGAGTATAACAACTCGATCCGCGACCTGCTGATGGTCGATCTGCGTCCGGCGAGCCAGTTCCCGCCCGACGACACCGGCTATGGCTACGACAACATCGGTGACGTGCTCAGCGTCTCCCCGCTGCTGATGGAGAAGTACATCCGGGCGGCCAAAACCGTGGCCGAGAAAGCCATGGACACCTCCACCATCGACCGCCTCGATCTGGAGCTGGGAGCGAAGAAGTTCTGGAACCAGAAGGGCGAGACCAAGGAATGGGAGGGCATCCGGTGGTTTCACAGCAACGCAGACGCGGCGACCAAGTTCACCGCACCGGCCGAAGGTACTTATGAACTGAAGTTTCGAGTCTCCGCCACCCAGGCAGGCCCCGATGCCGCCAAAGTGGCCATCCGTGTGGACGAAACGGAGTTGGGAACCTTTGACGTCACCGCCCGCTATCACGGCGACAAAGGCCCCTGGCAGACGATCCGGCAGCAAATCCCTCTCAAAGGTGGTGAACACAAGATCGTGGTGCGCTTCCTCAATGATTTCAGCGATCCCCAAAATCCTGATCCCGAGAAGCGCGACCGCAATCTGGCGCTGGACAAGATCGAGATCGACGGCCCGAACGGCCTACTGCCGCCACGCGGCACCCGTCTGGTGCAGTGGCTCCTGGATGGCAAGCCCGCCGGACTTCCCGCCATGAAGCTCAGCGGCGAGGACTTTGAAAACGGCGAAGGCACCGCCAGTCGCGACACCGGCACGATCGAACTGGCCACCAGCGGGTACGTGAAGCATGCGGTCGAGCTGGAGAAGCCGGGCAAGTATCGCTTCATCGTCAAAGCGGGCGCCCAGCAGGCAGGCGCAGAGCCGGCCAAGTTCGACGTGCGCATCGGTGGCAAAAACGCCGGATCGTTCGCCATCACCGCCAAGAATCAGACGCCGCAGTGGTTCAAGGCCGAGGCAGACCTGCCTGCGGGCAAACACGAGCTGCAAGTCTGGTTTCTGAACGACTTCTACGACGAAAAAACCCGTCAGGACCGCAATTTCTGGCTGCACCAGTTCACCGTCGAAGGTCCCCTCGACCAACCCGCCGGCATCGATAACGCGGCACTCCCTGCACTCGTGGAGAAACTCGGCACACGACTTTTCCGTCGTCCCATGACCGGCGGCGAGAAAAGCAAATGGACCGGCGTGGCCAGTCTCGGCATCAAGGAGGGCCTTCAGCCGCTCGACACGCTTAGCTACGTGCTGCGTGGCATGCTGGTGTCGCCCGCGTTCCTCTTCCGCAGCGCTCCACAGCCCGTGGGTGAGGTGAGGTCAGGCATCGCCTTGATCGACGAGCACAGCCTCGCCTCACGCCTGTCTTACTTCCTCTGGGCAGCTCCGCCGGATGACCGGCTGCTGCAACTGGCCGCCAAAGGCGAGTTGCGGAAGAACCTCGCAGCCGAATTCAAGCGCATGATCGGCGACTGGCGCTCCTACAGCCTCACCGAGGACTTCGCCGGCCAGTGGCTGCAGCTTCGCGACATGGACATCGTGGGGCCCGACACACGCCGGTTCCCGGATTGGAAGGGCGGCATCGCATCGCTGATGAAAAAGGAGTCGCAGACCTTCTTTGGACACATTTTGAACGACAACCTCAGTGTCATCGAGTTCCTCAACGCCGACTACACCTACCTCAACGACAAGCTGGCCCGCTTCTATGACATCAAGGGCGTGAAGGGGGACAAGTTCCAGAAAGTGTCCCTGCAAGGCACCCCACGCGGCGGCATCCTCACGCACGGCAGCATTCTCACGCTCACCTCGACGCCGACGCGCACTTCCCCGGTGAAACGCGGCAAGTATCTGCTGGAAAACATCCTCGGCACACCGCCACCACCCGCGCCAGGAGGTGTCGCTCCGCTGGACGAAAAGAAAGCCGCCTTTGGCAAGCTCACGCTGCGTCAGCAGCTCGAAGAGCACCGCAGCAATGCGTCTTGCGCCGGTTGCCATGCCTTCCTCGACCCAATGGGGCTCGCGTTTGAAAACTACGACGCCATCGGCCGCTGGCGTGATCAGGACAAGAAACTGCCCATCGACGCTTCTGGCAGTCTCGTCCGCGGCCAGGCCTTCCAGAACCTGGTCGAGCTGCGTGCCCTGCTCGTGCGCGAGATGAGCGATCAGTTCGTGAAAAACCTCGCGGAGAACCTCCTCATCTACGCCTTGGGCCGTGGTTTGGAATACTCGGACAAACCGACCGTCGATGAGATCGTCCGCCGCGCCAAGGCCTCCGGCAATCGCTTCCAGGACATCATCTTCGCTGTCTGCGAGAGTGTGCCGTTTCAAAAGATGCGTGTGACGCAGGCCCAGGCCTCGGAGTGATGTCCGGTTTTGGTTATTTGAGCAGACCAGCGTTTTGACCTTTGAAGCGCTGAAGCCTCCGCGTTTACTCGGCCCACATGCATTCCATTCTGATCATTGGCTGCGGCAGCATCGGCGAACGCCACCTGCGCTGCTTCCAAAAAACCGGCCGCTGCGAAGTCAGCGTGTGTGATGCCAATGCGACGCTGCTGGCGGATGTCGCCGCCCGCTACGCCGTCCGCTCCTTCGCCAGCCTGCGTGAGGCGCTCGACGCTCAAAAGTTCGACGCGCTTGTCATCTGCACGCCCGCCCACACGCATCTCGCCATCGCTCGGGAAGGTGCGGCGCACGGCGCTGCCCTGCTTATCGAGAAACCCCTGTCGGTGACACTCGATGGCATTGAGGAAACACGGGCGGCGATCACCCAAAGCGGCCGTTTCGCCGCTGTGGCCTACGTTTATCACTGCTTCCCCTGGGTTGCGGCCGCACGGGAGTTTTTGCAGGCCGGAACGCTGGGCCATCCGCTGCATGCAAGCGTCGTCGCGGGCCAGCACTTCCCCACTTTTCGTCCAGCTTACCGCGAGATCTATTACACGCGCCACGAAACCGGCGGCGGAGCCATTCAGGATGCTCTGACGCATCTGGTAAACGCCATGGAGTGGATGATCGGCCCGATGACACGCGTGTTTTGCGATGCCGCGCACCAGCATCTGGAAGGCGTGACCGTGGAGGACACCGTGAACGTCACCGCGCGTCATGGGCAGGCCATGGTCAGCTACGCCATGACGCAGTTTCAGGCCTCGAATGAAGCCGTCCTCCAGATCCACTGCGAAAACGGCAGCGTGAAGATCGAATCGCACCTCCAGCGCTGGGGACACATCAACCGTGGGGACAAGGACTGGACCTGGCACACCACGCCGCCGCTGGAACGTGATGACCTCTTCATCGCCCAGGCAAATGCGTTTCTCGACGGCATGGAAAGCAATGCCTGCCCTCTGAGCACCTTTGACGAGGCCGTGCAGACGCTGCGTTTCAACCGGGCCGCGCTTCAATCCGCCGCCACAGGCCTCCCCATCGACCTTCCATGAGCACGACTGCCAAAGAGCTGCGTCTGGCGATGCTCGGCATGATCGAGGGGAACGGGCATCCGTATTCCTGGTCGGCCATCGTCAATGGCTTCAATCCTGCAGCCATGGCGGCTTGCCCGTATCCGGCCATTCTCGATTATCTCGGCAAACAGCCCGTCGAAAACGTCCGTGTGCCAGGCGCACGCGTGACACACCTCTGGACTGACGATCCCGCCGATGCGCCCAAAGTGGCCGCCGCCAGCCTGATCGAGAACATCGTCGCCCAGCCCGAAGATGTGATCGGTCATGTCGATGCCGCCATCATTTCGACCGACGATGGTGACGACCACATCCGCCGGGTGAAGCCTTTCATCGAGGCCGGACTCCCGGTCTTCGTGGACAAACCGATGGCCACGAACGTTCCTGATCTGCGCCGGTTTGTGCAGTGGCACAAGGCAGGTGCCATCATCCTTTCCACCAGCGGCATGCGCTACGCGCCGGAGATGCGTTTGAGCGACGAACAGCGCACCCAGCTCGGCGATCTGCGCTGGGTCACCAGTTTCACCTGCAAAACGTGGGAACGTTACGGCATTCACGCCCTCGAAGCCGTCGAACCGCTGCTTGGCACCGGGTTTGTCACCGTCCAGGCTCACAGCGACGCCGGTGGCGACGTCATGCACCTCACCCATCGCAGCGGCGTGCGCGTCACCATCGGGGCGATTCACGACGCCTACGGCAGCTTTGGCGCTGTCCATCTCTACGGCACCAAAGGCCAGCTCCCGCTCCGCCTCACCGACACCTACAATGCCTTCCGCGGCCAGCTTGTCGCCTTCATCGACATGCTCAAGACGGGCACACGTCCCCTGCCCTTCGACGAGACCGTCGAGCTCATGGCCGTGATCATCGCCGGACGCCGCAGCCGTGAACAAAACGGCGCCATCATCCACATCGCTGACATCCTTTCCGAAGCCAACTCATGAAACTCCGCCCCTCCCGCATCCTCCGTGAACTCCGCGCCGGTCAAAACAGCACCGTCTTGAAGCTGAACATGAATGACCCGCGCATCGTCGAGCTGGCGGGCCTTTCAGGAGCCAGCGCGGTCTGGCTTTGCAACGAGCATGTGCCGAATGACTGGACCAACGTCGAGCATCAGGTCCGTGCGGCCAAGCTTTACGACATGGACACCATCGTCCGCGTCAACAAAGGCGGCTACAGCGACTACATCAAACCCTTCGAGTGCGACGCAACCGGCATCATGGTGCCACACGTCACCAGCGCCGATGAGGCACGCAACGTCGTGGACATGGTTCGCTGCCGTCCGCTCGGCAGCAAGGCGCTCGACGCCGGCAACATGGACGGCCTCTTCTGCCAGGTGCCGCTGGCAGACTACGCCCATCACTGCAACACCGAGAAGTTCGTCATCCTCCAGATCGAAAGCCCTGAAGCGCTCGAAGTCGTCGAAGAGATCGCCGCCGTGCCGGGATTCGACATGCTGCTCTTCGGCGCGGGCGATTTCAGTCACCGCATCGGCAAGCTCGGCCAGGCCACGCATCCTGAAGTCGTCGCCGCACGCAAGAGAGTCGCCGCCGCCGCCGTCAAACACGGCAAATATCCCGCAGTCGCCTCGCTGTTTGGTCAAAAAGACCAACTCATGGAGGAAGGCACCCGCGTCTTCACACTCGGTGCCGATGTGCTCGAACTCGGCAGTGCCTTCAAAAGGCTCATCAGCGACTTCGGCGGCGCTTCCTCCGCGAGTTCGAGCGATTCCATCTACAAATCCAAGTAAGCCGTCATGTCCGCCGATCTCTTCTCCCTCAAAGGCAAAACCATCCTCCTCACTGGTGGCGCTGGGTTGTATGGCCGTGGTTTGGCCGCCATGCTGGCACAAACCGGCGCGAATTTGATCCTCGCTGCCCGCGATGTGGGCAAGCTTCAGATCGTCGCCGATGAAGAGCAGGCGAAGGGACATCGGGTGACCGCGGAATCACTCGATCAAGGTGACGAAGCTTCAGTCCTCGCGCTCGCAGAACGTGTGCATGCGCGTTTCGGTGCTCTCGACGGCCTCGTGAACAACGCCGTGCTCCGGCCGATGAAGGGCGCGAATGGCGCTGCGGAGCAGTTCGCCGAATCCATGCGCGTGAACGCCACGGGCGTCATGCTCATGCACCGTCACTTTGGCCAGAAGATGGCCGGAGCAGGCCGCGGCAGCATCGTGAACATCGGCAGCATCCAGGGCATGATCGGCCCCAGCTACGAGCTCTACACCGGCACGAACATGGGTGACATGCCGCCCGACTACTTCTTCCACAAAGGTGGCATGGAGAACCTCACGCGCTTCTACGCCGCGCTCTACGGCCCGAAGAATGTCCGCGTGAACAACCTTGCTCCGGGCGGCTTCTTCAACCACCAGCCGGAGCCCTTCCTGCAACGCTACTGCGACCACACCATGCTCGGCCGCATGGCCGACGACACCGATCTCGGCGGCGCAGTCATTTTCCTGCTGAGTGATGCTTCCAGATACATCACCGGCGTGAACCTGCCGGTCGATGGCGGTTACACGGCCAAGTGATCACTTCAAAAGCTCCGCCACGGGGATGCGGAAGAACTTGTCCGTGCGCGACTGCTTCTTGTCCTCGCCACCGAGGCAATAGACAAAGCCGTCGAGCTTCACCAAGGCCACCATCGCCGCATAGGGCAGTGGCTTCGCCGGCTTGTAGCTGTCCCTTCTCACATCGTAGATGAACGCATCCGTCGTGAATTCCTCCGCGAATCCGCCCGCGATGTAAATCAGGCTCTCATCAAGCGCCACAGCAGCCATGCCACGTCGTGCGACCGCCAACGGCTTGAGTTTCCGCCAAACGTTTTTCGCAGGCGAGAAAGCATACGACTCGATCGTGTTCATGATCTGCTGCGCAGCATGGTCATAGTTCATGCCGCCAAAGACAAACAATTCATCTCCAACAACGGCGGACGCAGCCACGGCGAAAGGTTTTCCAGGATAATCGGCCACCTTGCTCACCTCCCAGTTTCCCGACACCCACTCGACCATGTGCGTCGCACTCTGCACGCCAGCTACGTTCAAGGCATCGTCAGTGCCGCCCGCAATGACATACCGGCTTCCCACCGCTCCTCCTGCCGTCAAAACCGTCGAAGCGGGCAGTTCCGACAACCGGATGGTTGAAAGCTCTTTCACAGGCTGCTTGCCATCACTTCCTCCGAGATAAACGAAGCCATCGCCGATTTGCATCCCTGCTCCATAGGCCACCGGATTCTCCAGTTCCGTCACCTTCGTCCAAGCCTTCGTTGCAAGATCATAGGCATGAATTGCCTTGAGCCAGTTCTTCTTCCCACCTTCCCAATTTGTGCCGCCAACAACCACAATCTTGCCGTTGGAGACCCCGCACATAAAACCACCGTTCGGCTCCGGCATGGATGGCAGCGCCTCCCACTCGGCGTGAGCCGTGGAAAGCATCACGCAGCTAAGAAACAGCCGTTTTGTCATCAGGATCAGTCGCTCGTTCATAGTGGTCAGTGTGGTCAGAGTTCCAATCGGGGCGCAATCGCACATCGCCTCTACCGCTCAACGCAGCCGGAGCACTGGCCGGCGTGGCATCGCTCTTGCGGCGCATTTCCCACCAGCACTGACCGCAGTGGTTGTGCTCGTGATCAATGACGAACCCCGCCGTCTTCATCAACGGACCGATCCATCCCATGCAGTGGTCACAGTAGTCACGATATTGCTCCAGACCGTTGTGGATGAGAAAACCCTTCGAGGGGCACTCGTGCATGTCGATGCGGAAGACATCCTCCGTCACTGTGCGCTCATAGACTGCACCTTCATCAGCCAATGTCGGCCCCCAGTATTCTTTCATGCCCTCGATCCCCTTCCCCATGATCAAATAGACCGCATGGGTCTGCGAATCGCGATGGATCGCCTCGTCCCAGTAGGCTTTGACCAAATCATGACCGCCGAGCTGGCGCAGCCACTCAAACGTCCACTCGTAGTGCCCGCAGAAGTCGTAGCAGCCGATCATGACGCCGTGGCGATGTCCTCCAGGTTTTGCGGCGGCACTTCCGCCGTTTGCTTGATGAAGCGTTGAGTGCAGCTGCCATTGCCACCGCACACGCGCACCGTCATGCCCGCAGGTTCCGCGATGGCTTCGTTCACAAAGTAACAGTGCTGGCAGAACTCCGGCACGATCTCACGTCCATGTTCGCGCAGATGCCGGATCGCCGGACAAGTCCTGACTTGAAGTCGCACTTCATCCTCGGATTCGGTCACTTCCACCTCCGCGCCCGGCTCCGCTTTGAAGAAAGTCCGCCAATACTCCGCCACTCCAGCCATCCCACGTTCCCGCCAGCGCCCGGAGACCGGGTTGTAATAGCTGCTGCCGATGTCCCGCCAGTACTTCCGCAGCGTCTCCTCGCCGTGATGCCGAAGAATGAAGCGGAATGTCGCGTTCACCGCCATGTAGAAATCCGCGTGTCCCACCGGCTTCGTGTCGGTGTATGGCATGGCGGAAGGGATGGACACGGTGTCTGGCATGGCCTCGGATCACTCAGGAAGTCGGACTCAATACGCGCCAACTTTCCATCGTCGCGCGGGATTGACTGGCATGCTAAACAAACCAGGAAACACATCGCCCACCGTCCGTTAACACGCCTTCGCAACATGTCCGCAACCTTCTCCTGGCTCGATTACACGATCTTCGGCGTTTACCTCGCCGCCTCGGTCAGCGTCGGCCTGCTCTCCGCCCGTGGCTCGAAATCGCTGGGCGACTACTTTCTCGCGGGTCGCGGGATGAGCAGCATCCTCGTGGCGATGTCGATCCTCGCGGCGCTGTTCTCCGGCATCAGCTACCTCGCGGGTCCGGCAGATGTGTACAAGAATGGTTTCGCGTTCGCCTACATCGTGCTGGCGTTTTTCATCGCCACGCCCTTCACGACGCTCTGGATGCTGCCGAAGTTTTATCAATCACGCTACTTCACGGCCTATCAGTTCCTCGAAGAGCGCTTCTCACTGTCCACGCGACTGCTCGCGTCCGGTCTATTCATCTTCCGCGTGGCTTTGTGGCTCGCGGCGGCCACTTACGCGCCCGCTTTGGCACTGGAAAAGGTCACCGGCCTGCCGCTGTGGCTCACCATCCTAGCTTCCGGCACGCTCACCACGCTCTACACCGCGCTCGGCGGCATGCGGGCCGTCATCTGGACGGATGTGATGCAGCTCATCGTGCTCTTTGGCGGCCAGCTCATGATTGTCGTCGTGGCATTGGGAAAAATCCCCGGCGGCCTCGGTGGCATGTGGGACACGGTGGTGGCTGATGGCCGCATGAATTTGAGTCTCTCCTTCAATCCCGCCGAACGCGTGAACCTCGGCGCGATCCTCATCGCCGGCGCCTTCCTGCACCTCGTGCAAATGGCCACCGATCAGGTCAGCGTGCAGCGCTACCTCAGCGCCGGCAGCTTGAAGGAATCGCAGCGCTCGCTGTGGATCAAACTGTGGTTCGTGCTGCCGGTGCTGGTGCTCTTTTACGGCACCGGGCTCGTGCTCTACGCGTTCTACAAAACGCACGGCGATCCTCTCGCGGCCGGGTTGATTCAAAAGGAAGATCAGATCCTGCCTTACTTTGTCGTCACGCAATTGCCCGCCGGTCTTCCCGGCCTGCTCATCGCGGCGATCTATGCCGCCAGCATGTCCACCATCAGCGCCGGCTTGAACTCGCTTGCCTCCGCCACGGTGATCGACTTCCAACAGCGCATCTCCGGTGTCGCCGATGGCGCGGCTTCAACAAAGGTAAGCAACGCCCGCTGGATCACCGTCGGCTACGGCGTGCTCGTCATGGCGCTCGCCTTTGCCGTGTCGGCGATGCCGGGCAATCTCGTCGAGTCCGTGAACACCGTCATCGGTCTCGTCGGCGGGCCACTGCTCGGATTGTTCTTCCTCGGCATGTTCACAAAACGTGTCACCGCACGCGGCGCCCTTACAGGCTGTTTCACAGGATTTGCCGTCCTGCTCGGGGTCTTTCTATATCAAAATGGATGGTTCACGGCGGAAAAACCTGTGCAGCTCGTCTCTTTCGTCTGGTTTAGCCTGCTTGGTTGCCTCACGGCATGCGGTGTAGGCCTGGCCGCCTCACGTCGCTAAGTGAGATGTTGGATTGAGCGACTGCGCCTGTGCAATTGTGGTCCTGTTCAGATCACAAATGGCTCATCTCCGGAGATTGAAGCTGGTTCGTTTCCTGCTACTGGCTCGCCTGCCATTTTTCATGAGACTCTCCATATCCCTTCGTTCGTTGCTTGGTTTTGTTGTTTCAATTCTGATGCCAGTGACTGGATGGGCGACTGACCCGACTCTGGACCCGGCTTTCACGACGACGATCAGCCCGGGGATCACTCCGGATTCGTATCCATCCTTCAGCGGAGGCACAGGCGCGGTGAATGCGGTCGCGCTGCAGTCGGATGGCAAAATCATCGTGGGCGGGAATGTCTCGCGTTATCAGGCTCCGCCGGCGGGTTCGGCGATGACTTCGCTGAAGCGGTTGAATGCGGACGGCACGTTTGATTCGGGTTTCAATGCGTTCGCCTCGACGCTGGCGGACACGCAGGGCCAGACGGAGGTGAACAAGATCCTCGTGGTCGCTGGCGACAAAATGTACGTCGGCGGCGTGTTCCAAAGCTACCAGAGCACCTCGCGCAGCGGCATCATGCGGCTGAATGCGGATGGATCGCTCGACTCGGGCTTCGATTTCGGCGGCGTGTCGAACAGCGTCGCCTTTGGCGTGCGATACGTGCTGGCGATCGCGGAGCAGGCGGACGGCAAAGTGCTTGTCGGCGGTGCTTTCAATCGAATGACCTCCGGCAGCGTCTTCGCGGCGGCGAATCTCGTGCGCGTTGACAGCCTCGGGGCGCGGGACACGACCTTCTGCAACAACGTGAACGTGTCGCTGGCAAATAGCAACGCGGTGCAGGATCTCGCGGTGCTGCCGGATGGCAAAATCCTCGTGGCGGGGGCGCTGACCAAGCCGGGTGGTGGTGGAACGCCGTTGTTGGTGCGTCTGAACGCGGACGGCACGCTCGATCAGTCCTTCACCGCAAACTGGGCGCTGGAGTTTGGCGACATCGACGAGCTGCTGGTGCTGCCGGACGGCCGCATTTTGATCGGCGGTGATTTCACCTTTCCCGGGACGACGGCGAACCTGAATTTCGCGTGCTTGAACGCGAGCGGCAGCGTGAACACGGCCTTCATGGCGAATGTGGGCAGCGGGCCAAATGGCTGGACCGGTGGCGAGCTCGCGCTGCAGCCGGACGGCACGATTTTGGTCGGTGGTATCTTCAATCGCTGGAACAACCAGCCGCGGGCCTCGATCGCGCGGCTGAATGCGGATGGCACGTTGGACGCGGCGCTGGCGGTGCCGCCCTACACGCTGGTGCAGGGTCAGTATCTCACGCACACCTATTCCTTCGCGGTGCAGCCGGATGGCAAGCTCGTGATCGGCGGCTGGTTTGACCACATCATCGACACGGCGGTGGAAAGCTACAATCTGGCGCGCATCACGAATGAATACGCGCCGGGACAGCCGGGCACGTTGCGCATGGTTTCCGCGACACGATTGACGGCGGAGAATGCGGGCACCGTGGAGCTCTCGGTTTCGCGTTTCACCGGGCTGACGGGCGCAGTGGGCGTTTCTTATTCGATCACCGCGGGCTCCGCGGTGGAAGGCACGGACTACACGGCGGTGAGCGGCACGCTGAATTGGGCGGATGGCGATGGCAGCCTGAAAACGATCACGGTGCCGATTTTGCAGGACGCGGCGCAGGATGGCGCGCGCACGTTCACCGTGACGCTGAGTTCGCCGACGGGCGGTGCCTTCCTGCCGGGTGCGGGCACGTCCACGCTGGTCACGATCCTCGATGACGATGCCTTGCCATTCATCACGCTGAATCCGCAGGCGGTCAGTTTGGAGCAAGGGGCCAGCTTCACGCTGAGCACGGCCTTTGACAGCGTGCTGAGCGCCACGGTGAAGTGGCAGATCGACACCGGCTCCGGCTTCACGGACATCCCCGGGGCCACGAGCACCACTTACACCGTCACCAATGCCAGCGCGGCGACGCATGCGGGCACCTACCGCGCGGTGGTGACGAATGCGAACGGCTTCACGAACAGCGGCACCGCGGTGGTGTCGATCTCGATCCCCGCAGGCTCCATCGTGAATGCGTTCGCGCCGGGCTCGGGCACACCCATCGTGACCACTGCGCATGGCGTGAGCATCGACAGTGCCGGGCGCTACTTGATGCTCTCCACAACGGCGCTGCGTCGCCTGGGCACGGATGGTGTTTTGGAGCCCACCACGAGCTTCGGCATCAATGTCAGCGGCGGCACGTCGGTGCTGGCCATGCCGGACGGACGGGCGATCGTCGCGGGCAATCTTTCCATCCCCTACACACACCTGCCGAGCAACACGACGTCGAATCTCAGCACCCGAATTTTCCGCGTCAACAATGACGCCACCGGCACCATCGACTCCACGTGGTCGGTGTTTGTGAACGGGCCGGTCACCGCGCTGGCGCTCGGTAACTCGGCTAAATTCTACGTTGGCACCTCCGCCGCGGCGACCTCCACGAACGGCATCCAGCGTTTCAACGCCGATGGCACGACCGACGCGACCTGGGTGCCCACGGTGAACACGATCGCCGCAGGCACGGGAGCCACGGTGGTGCTCATTCGCGAGCTCGCGGATGGAAAGGTGCTCATCAGTCATCGCCACGGCAGCACTTCCAGCGGAACCTACCGACTGACGCGCTTGAACTCCAACGGGACCATCGACACGACGTTTGGCACGAATGGCAGCATCGACTTTGGCACCAGCAACTGGGTGAACGGCCTCGATGTGCTGCCGGATGGCCGCCTCGCGGTCTCGGCGCGGTTTAACACGGACTTCTTCACGCCGGGGCAGCGTTACCTGGCCATCCTGAATGCGGACGGCACCCGCGACACCACGTTTCAATTCGCCACGGGCGTGCTGAATGGGAATCCGAACGGCGTGATCTATCGCGATGGCCGTTTGTTTGTGTTTGGTGCTTTCACCACGGTGAATGGCAACACGCAGGCCGGGGTGATGCGTGTGAATCTCGATGGCTCCATCGACAGCAGCTTCTCCGCTGGCACAGGCATCGCTGGTGGCGCGGTTTCGGTGAATGCAGCGCGTTACACCACCACGGGCGAGATTTTCATCGCGGGCGGATTCACCTCTTATAAAGGCGTGGCGCGGAATTCCGCCGCGCTGATCGTGGGGAACCCGCAAATCGGCACGCTGGGCTTTGCGCCGCCGCGTGTGACCACGCTGGAAGAGGCTGCGACGCTCACGCTGACGCTGAAACGCTACGGCGACAGCACGCAGGCCGCATCCATCGACTGGGCGACGGTGGATGGCACCGCGACCGCCGGTGTGGACTATGTTGCCGCGAATGGCACCGCCACCTGGGCCGCGGGCGACGCCGCTGACAAAACGATCACCATCACGAAGCTCAACAATGCCTCCATTCACGCGAATCGTGTCTTCACCATCGCGCTGAGCAATCCAAGCGGCCCTGCGGGCGCTGGAGCACCGGCGACGGTCACTTTGATCGACGACGACACGCCCGTGACGATCAACACGCAGCCTGTGGCCTCCACCGCGCTGTATGAATCGCAGGCGCTAACGCTTAGCGTGGCCGCCACGAGTCCCTCCGCGCTGTCTTATCAATGGTATCTCAATGGCGTGGCCATCAGCGGAGCCACTTCGGCGACTTACAGCGTGCCTGCGGCTCTGTTGGCGAATGGCGGCGTGTATCATGTGCGCGTGACGAATGCCTCCGGCACGTATTTGAGCACGCCGTCGCTCGTCTCGGTGCGTCCGCAGCCCGGCAGGCCCGCGGCAGGGCAGGCGACGCTCGGACGTCCGGCCTTCGGTTCCGCGCCAACTGGCATCGTCGTCGGAAATGATGGTCACGCCTACATCGGTGGTTCATTCACCGCGAATGCGGTCGCGAATGTGCCGCAGTCCTACCTCATCCGCGTGAAACCGGACGGTAGCACGGACACCAGCTACACCTACGCGCCCGGCGCGAACATCACCGCGATGGCGAAGCAGTCCGATGGCAAAATTTTGATCGCAGGTTCCTTCACCGGCCGCGTGCGCCGTCTGAATGCCGACGGCACCGTCGATACCGCCTTCACCACGGCGCTTGGCAGCTCCATCCCGGCTGTGGTGATCAATGATTTCGCCTTCGACTCGCTCGGACGCATTTATTTGGGCGGAGCGTCCTATATCGCACGCCTGAGCTCCACTGGAGCGATCGATTCCGGCTACGCACCGGCCGTGAACAACACGGTGCTCGCCCTCGCCGTGCAGCCGGATGACAAACTCATCGTCGCCGGCTTTTTCAGCTCGCTGGCTGGCTCGGCTGCCTCGCGCCTCGGCCGCTTGAACACGGATGGCACGCGTGATGCCGCCTACACCGGCTCGCTTGGCGGCACCACGACGCCGAATGACCTGCTCGTGCTCGCGGATGGACGTGTGCTGCTCGCCATGGGCGGCACCACCACGCTCATCGAGCTCTCCAACACCGGCTCGCAGATCTCCAACATCGCGGGCACCGATCAGGTCTTCCAGATCGCGCAGGCGCCCGGCGGCAAAATTCTCGCCACACGCACCGGCACCTCGGGCACGGGCCGTGTCTTCCGTTTGCTCGGCACGAATCCGTTCCCGACTCCCGGCTCCAGCGATGGTGACAGCACCTTCTCCATCGGCACCGGGCCGGATGCGGATGCGCGTGTGCTCACGGTGGCACCCGATGGATCGGTTTGGATCGCGGGGCTGTTTTCCTCCTTCAACAGCGTCGCCACCTCCGGTGTAGTGCGTCTGAATGGAGATCCACTCACGCCGGGCATCGTCACGCAACCCGCCACCACCGGCGTCGCGCCTGGAGACACGGCGTATCTCGGTGTCGGCACCTTTGGCAGCGGCTTGACCTTCCAGTGGTTCAAAAACGGATCGCTGCTGAGCGATGGCGGAAACGTCTCCGGAGCCACCACGGCCGTTTTGACGCTCAGCAACGCCACCACGGCCGATGACGCCGACTACACCGTGCAAGTCACCGGCGCGACCACGCTCACCTCCGCCGTGGCGCATGTTTACGTGCTCGGAGCGCCCGTGGTGCATGCGCCGCCGGTCGCGACGACGATCTACGCGGGCCAAAACACCTCGCTCAGCGCTCAAGTGTATGCGCAGGCACCCGCGACGTATGTTTGGAGGCGCGATGGCGTCATCGTGACCGATGGCGGCCGCATCAGCGGTGCCACGACGGCCACGCTGACCTTCACCGGTGCTCTCGCGACCGATACTGGCAGCTACACGCTCACCGTGACGAACGGACTCGGCACTGCGACGACCACGCCGGTCTTCCTCCTCGTCAAACCGGTGCCGTATGAACGCGTGCCCGCTCTCGCCAGCATCACCGCGAGCAGTTTTGTTACCGCGCTCTACTCGCTGCCGGACGGACGCGTGCTCGTCGGCGGGTCCAGTGTGATGAATTTCACTGGCGGCGCAGGCAGCACGAGCAACAACAACACCTCGCTGGCCCTCGTGAGGCCGGATGGAGCCTACGACACGAATCCGAACGTGAACGCCAATAGTGCCATCAACGCCATCGCGCGGCAAAACGACGGCAAGTGGCTCATCGGCGGCCAGTTCACCACCGTGAATGGATTCACGCGCAACCGTCTCGCCCGCCTGAACGCCGATTTCACGCTCGACACGACTTTTGACCCAGGAACCGGCCCTGGCGGCCAGGTCACGTCGTTTGGGATCGACAGTGCCACCGGCAAAATTTACGTCGGAGGTGCCTTCACCAACTGGAACGGCCTCACCGGCGCTGGAAGGCAGTATCTCACCCGCGTGAACAGCGATGGCACGCTCGACACCGCCTTCACTCTTTCCATGACAAGCACTGTCTTCCGCATCCAGCCGCTCGCGGGAGGAGATTTCCTCATCTCCGGCAGCAACTTCAGCGTCCAGCGCATCACGGCGGCCGGAACAGCGGCGGCGGGCTTCTCCGGGCCGTTTGGCATCGGGAATGATCTCGCGCTCACGCCGGATGGCAGCCAGTTTTACATGGGCTGGCAGGGCTCGCCCTACCTGCGCCGCTACTCCACCGCCACCGGCACAGAGGACACCAGCTTCACACCTTCGCTGAATGGCGCGGTGAACAAGGTCAATGTGCAGGCTGATGGCAAACTGGTGCTCAACGGCACCTTTACGCTGCCCACGGCTTCCCCTGGACGCCTGCTGCTAAACGGCACGGCAGACCTTACGTTCAGCGCGTCGGCAGCGCTCGGCAGCACCGTCACCGCCTGCCTGGTGCAGCCCTCCGGCCGCATCTGGCTCGGCGGCAGCTTCAGCCAGACCTATGGCAGCAGCACCGCCAGCCGGCTGCTCATTCTGAATGGCGATCTTCCTGCGCTGGCGTTTGAAAGCCATCCCGTCACCGCGCAGGTCGAAGGCGGCCAGACTGCCACCTTCACCGCGAGTGTCGCAGCTTCCTCGCCTGTGACGTGGCAGTGGTTCAAAGGCACCACACCGTTGAGCAATGTCGGACGCGTCAGCGGAGCCACCTCACCTACGCTGAGCATCGCCAACGTCATCCCCGGCGATGAAGGCCTGTATCATGTCGAGGCCACGAGCACCGTCTCCGGCACGATTGTCTCGGTGGATGCCGAACTGATCTACCTCGGTGCTCCCGAGGTGCTCACCGCGCCTCTCGGCGGCGTTTCCGAGGCCGGATTCAGCCGCACACTCACCGTGCAGGCCCGTGGCGCAGCGACTTTGACGTATCAGTGGTTCAAAGGTACTGCCAGCAGCCCCATCGCCGACATCCCCGGAGCCACCGGCCCCAGCCTCACGCTATCCACGCCCACGCTCGCCGATACGGCCTACTACGGCGTGCGCATCACGAACGGCCTCGGCATGGTCACGACCACGCCGGTGCTTGTGACCTTCGCCGCTTACGCCGCCAGTCCCGCCGGCCTCACGCTGCCGTCATTTAACAACAACCAGGTCCTGGATGTGATCCCGCTTGCAGACGGCGGCTTCATCACGGTGGGCAGCTTCACCAGTCTCATACCCGTGGGCAGCACATCCGTGACGCGGCGTGGTCTGGCGCGTTTCAATAGCGCCGGCGCCTTGGACACCAATTTCCCGCACAGCACCGCCTCGGTGACCATCACCGACATCGTGCGCGACTCACAGGGCCGTTTTATCTTCGTCGGGAACTATGTGCAGCTCGCCACCACCGGAGGCAACGTCTCGCGCTTTAGCATCGCCCGCATCGACTCCAGTGGAGTGCTGGATACCGGCTTCAACAGCCAGCTCAGCGCGGCGCTGACCAATCTGAGCGTGGTCACCGTCGATGCCTCCGACAACGTGCTCGTCGGCGGTGGCTTCACCAATTTCGCAGGCGCGACCGGGGCCAACTACCTCGTGCGCCTGAACGCGGCCGATGGCACCCGCGACACGGGCTTCACCGCCGCCGTCACCAGCAGTGTGAACTGTGTGCAGGTGCTAACCGATGGGAAATTGCTCGTCGGCACTAGCATTGGCCTCGTGCGCCTGAATGCGAACGGCACCGCAGACGGCACCTTCACCTACAGCGGCGGCCTCGCGGTGACCGCCATCGCCGCGGTGCCTTCCTCGACCGATCTGATCCTCACCGGCAGCAGCGGCGCGGTGCAGCGCATCACGGCGAACGGCACGCTCGTCACGCCGTGGCCCGCCAGTGGCACGATGGCGAATGCCACCGTCACAGATTCGCTTGCCGTGAATGGCGGCTACTTCATCGCCGGTGCCTTCAGCAGCTACAACAGCACCACCGCGAACTCCTTGGCACTGCTCAACAGCAACGGCACGCTCAACACCGCCTATGCCAGCGCGGCGGGGAGCGGCTTTAGCAACTCCGTGAGCTGCCTCGCACAGGACAGCCTCGGCCGCCTGTGGGTCGGCGGTGCCTTCACCACCTATCGCGGCGTCACCGCCAACCGCCTCATCGTTCTCAATGGTGTGGACACCATCCCCGCCGATCCCGGTGCTCCCGTGGACAACTTTGTGACCTTCCTCAACAACGCTGCCGTGCCCGTCGGACAGCAGGGCTATCTTGACGATCCGGATGGAGATGGCCTCAGCAACCTCCTCGAATATGCCCTCGATCTCTCCCCGATGATCAGCAGTCCTCAAATCCAAGGCGTGGCTGCATCGCCCCTGTTCACCTACACGTATCGCCGCGTCAGGCCCGAGGTCACCTACGTCGTCGAAGCCTCCTACGATCTCATCAACTGGAGTCCCTTGGGAGTGGATCAAGGCACCCCGCTGCCTGACGGCACCACCACAGCCAGCATTCCGTTTTCAGGGCCGCCCCGTTTCCTTCATTTAAAGGTCACTCGCTGACCTCCTCGCCAGATCGGCTCACATCCGGCCGATCTGGCAGCTCGTCAGCCCGCCATCGATGACGATGATCTCGCCCGTGATGTAACTCGCCGCCGCCGAGCAAAGGAATGTCACTGCGCCAGCGACATCCTCCGGCGCACCGACGCGGCGCAGCAGGATTTTTTTCTCGTAGTGATCGAGCAGCGATCGGTCCTTCGACTCCATCCACTGCGCCGTCAGCGGCGTCTTGATCAACCCGGGGGCGACGCCGTTCACGCGGATGCCATGATCCGCGAGCGACACCGCGAGCGACTTCGTCAGCATCACGAGCGCCCCTTTGCTCGCGTCATAGGCGCAGGAGTCCATCTCGCCCTGAAAGCCGTTCGTCGAAGACGTGATCACGATGCTGCCGCCACGGTTTTCGGCCACGAGCCGCTTCGCAAAGGCCTGCGCCGTGAAAAAGGCCGACGCGAGATTGAGCTGTATCGTCTTGTCAAAACGCTCGCGAGTCATTTCCAGAAACGGGAGGTCAAAGAAGCTGCCTGCATTGCAAACGAGCGTGTCGAGGCCGGGTTCGAGGGCGAAGGCGGCCTCGACCAGCCGTTGGGGGCCGTCGTTCTGCATCAGGTCGGCCGAAACATAGCTGGCGATGCCTTCGACCGAGGGCTGGAGCCCGTGGAACACCACACTGGCTCCCGCTTCCTGCAAAGTGTTGCCCATTGCGAGGCCGATGCCTTGCGACGAGCCGGTCACGAGGGCGGCGTGGCCATCAAGAGAGAATGCTTTCATCGGGGTGTGGGGTGTTAACGGCGTGCCTGGAAATCAACGATGCGGACTTCATGGACTGGAGCGTCATACCAGAACCAGATCGTCCATGCATTAAACTCGCGTCGCATGATCCATCGGCCCGCCGTGTCCTGAAAATCCTCATCGCCTGGAAGCGGCGCTTCATCAGCAATACGCTGGAAGTGGCGAAATACCTGCTCCCGCCGGCGGGCAGGCAGACGCATGAAGGCGTCGAGCACTTCATCCTCGATGACGAAGCGGTAGCGCATGGGTCACTTTCCCACTGCTTTGAGCGCCTGATGCACCGCCATGAGATGTTCCGCGGTGTATTTTCTCCCGCGATCCATCGCCTTCATCCGCCGGTCAATGCGAGCACGGCGTGCCGTCTGGCTGCCACGTTCTTTACGGGCAAGGAAGTCCGCCAGTTCGATGCGTTCGGCCAAAGTCAGGCGCGAGACTTCTTTTTTGAGAGCGGTGAGCGACATGCGGAAAAGTATGGCGAGTTCAAAAAGGGTCAAGAATCGAAGTTTCAGGCCAGTTGGCTCAAATCGGCCTCTGTCAGCTTCAGGTACTTCAGCGTGTTCGTGCAGGTGATGCGCTGGACGGCTTCGTCACCGGCGGCGCGGAGGGCTTTCATCTCGGCCTCGTAGGTGCTGATAAGTTTCACCACCTTGCCGCTGATCTCGGCGGCGTAGCTGTAGAAAGGTGAGTCACTGCCCCAGATGAACTTGTCTGGATACGCGGCGGCCAGATCCGCGGTCACGCGACCGGGATCGGTGTAGTCGCTGTCAAAGCGGCGCTCGCGTGGGGCGATGTAGGGCAGGTCATCCACCGCGCCGACGCAGTGGATGCAATGTGCGGAGTTGTCGAACCACGCGTTCGGCAGTGCCTGGATGCGGTCGAGGCATTCTTTGTCGTAGCGGCAGGAGTGCGCCGCGCAAAAGCGGATGTCGGGATTCGCCTCGGCGATGTCGATGATGTCATGCGCCTGGGCCCAAGGATCATCTTTGGCCACGCTGCTGTGGATGATGAAAGGCACATCCCACTCGCGAGCGAGATCAAGGAAGACTTTGCCCTCATGCGCGAGGCATTTGATGAAGGACTGGATGATGGTGCTCTGGATCTTGATGCCGTGGAAGCGGTATTCGCCGCGCAGCTTCACCAACTCCTTGGCCTGCGCGTCCGTGTTCCGCATCGGATCAACCATGACGAAGGGCAGGATGCGTTTCCCCTCTTCGGGAAAGAGCTTCTGGCACTCATCAAGCAGGCGCTTGTTTTCAAAAGCATACGGCACCGTTTCGAGGCCGCCTTGACCGAAGCCGATCCCGCCGCTGCGGAACTTCGTCACGTCCATCGCCGCGTAGCTGACGAACGGAAACGCGATCCAGTGCGTGATGCCGAGCGCTCCGCCCTCATGCTGCATCTGCACGAGCTGCTGCGAGTAAGGAAAGTCGCCGTGCAGGTAAAACAGCAGGTCGGCGCCGAGGTGGTTGTGGCAGTCAATGAGCATGAGGGGAGTGAGGGTTATGGATCACGGATGGGCTGGTGGCATCTGGAGGTTCAAGGATTCACCTGCATCCACTTCACGGCCTTCATGCCCGAGGCGAGTTCGCGCACACGAATTTCCCAGGCGCCAGGCGTCTCATTTCGGGCAAGGTCCAGCCGGAGAGTGAGTTCGCCGTTTTCCACCACATGATGTCCGTCAAACTCGGCCGGAGCTCCATCCGCGTCCCGTATTGTGACCGCCACCGGAATGGCCGCTGGCATGGGCCTGCCACCAGAGGTCATGAGACGAACCCGCACTTCGGCGGAATAGCCGCGTTTGGCCGTCTCCGGCACCTCAACCTGCATTTCCAGCAGGGGCACAGGCGAAAGCAACAGCACACGGCCTTCCGAGGGCCCCAGTTCCAGTGGAACGACCAGCCCGGCGTCTTCACGTTTGGGCAGCAGAAAGCTGGCCTCTGTCAGGTCATAGATGTTTACCTTGTCCTGGCCGAAATTCAGCTTTGTGGCCACTGGCAGGCCTCTTTCTTTGACCAGACCGTGCTGGCCCACATAGGTGCCGGCCTCACGCCGGTCGTTGATGACAAAAAGCACCGTCGCCTCCCCGCTCCGACTCGCATGGAGCACCACATCCGGGTGGTCGCAGGTGGCCCGTGGTTTCCAGCCCTGGTCTTTGCACAAAACCGCGAGCCGCTCAGACAACGGGAGCGGCACAGCAGCCTCCACAGGCGGAGACACCGCCTCAGGAGAAACGCCTTCCGCAGGCGCAACTGCTGGCACGGGAGCCTTCGCAATCCATGAGCCATCGGCTTTGAGGCCGGGGCAGAGGTGGTCGTCTGCCAGCACTTTACCGCCGTCTTTCTGCCAGTTGCGAATCTTCTCCACAACGCTGGCGGGCAGCACATCGCAGTCTGGCATGATCAGTATCTGTCTGCCGTCCAGACCACCCTCCAGCAGGCTCTCCTCATAGAGCATCTCCGTCTGAATGTGCGCGCGCTGCAATGCCAGCCAGACTTCCAGTGAGCTGGAGGCACCACCACGATACAGCCCCCGTCCGGCCATGACCTGCGACGTAAAACTTTCCAGCAGGACAACGGGTGAGTGCCAGGTCTGACGCCTGCCCAGCATGGGCCCCAGAGGCTTCAGCAGCCGATCGGCCACATCCCGCATGGCCTCCAGGGCCTGGGGATGTGTGGTGCCGGATGGCGCCCGCTCAAGTCCCGTAGCAGGGCATAACAGTGCTCCATCATTGATGACCAGCCCCTTCAAGGGACGGGACAGCATGGTCCATAGATTCGCTTTCAAAAGCGCCGGAGCCATTGTGAGGCGGGAAGCCGGCAGCACCCGATCCATCTGTGCAATCGAACCCGCCGTGCCCTCCGCACTCACCGGAGAAGCAAGCGCACGCTCCCAGCCCACCGGAAGAATGCCAAAGACACCGATCTCACGCTTGTGGGCCGCCGCCATGGCCAGTTGCTGGTCCATGCAAAGCCCGGCCATGAGCGGATCGCGTGTGTCCCCGCTCTGATCGCCGATATGAGCCGCCACGCCGAAAGAACCGGCCTTCGATGGCTGGTGAACCGACGGATGGTGCATGAACCACGTCTCCACATGCTCCTGCTTCCGCCTTTCATAGGCCTTGTACCATGCATCGCTCATCGCGTTGATGCCGTTTCCCTCCGTCCAATACCAGCGATAGTACTTCAGGACTGGATGATCATCCGGAACGACCCGGTCCTGCGGAAATCCGGGCAGTTGCTGGTAAGAAACGGCATCCCCTTTCACATCAGCCGGGATGTCCTGTCCGCTGAATTTTTGATAAGCCTCCCTTTCCTGTTTGCTGAAACCTGGCTGCAGACCAAAGCTCGTTGCGCCCATCATCACACCGCTCCAGGCACCGCAGGTGCGGTAATAAATCGTGAACATGTTCCCGCATGCAGCAAGAAGGCCGGCGGCATTGGGAGAGCCTGTGCTCGCCGCAGTCGGCACGTATTCCTTGCCATCCCGGTCCACTTTGCGCAGTCCCCGCGAAAGCATGATCCCATCGTGCTGCAAAGCCGCGACCGTTCGCATGCCGTTCAGCAATCCAGCCTCCAGCCTGGGACGCACTGTCGCAGGCCGCGTTTTGTTCGCGGTGCCAAGGTAGGGCGCGTCATCATTGCGGATTCCGGTCCAAAAAGTGAACCCCAGGTCATTGAGCTGGGGCAGATGTTCCACATTCGCCCCATCAAGAACGACCGGCAGCATGTGATGACGCCTGCCGACAATGTGAAACTCCTGGGTGCGGCTGACGCGATGGCGTCCTTTGCCAATGGCCACCTCCAGGATGTAGCGTCCTGGCTTCAGAGAGGTGTCGGGACCGAATTCACTCACATTCGTGGCACCCGGCTCCAGGTCTGGGAAAATAAAGGTCTGGGCCTCCCCGTCCACACTATAGGTCATGTCGGCGGCCCTCAGTGCCTCGCGGCGGAGGTTCGTGCAGATGATCTTCATCGGAAGCGGGCGCTCCATCCGCTCCCACACGTGTGACGCGCCATCGATCACCAGCGCGAAAGCCGCAAAGCCTCGCGCGCCGGAGCAAAGACGCACCTCGTCGATCACTCCCTGGAAACCCGCCGTGCCCATGCATGTGATCCCGAGATGCAATGGCTGCATGCCGGGCGTCAGCGCGCCACATCGTTCCGCGAAGGCCTCGCCAGCCATCTGGCCGTCGGCGTGGAAGACGATCTTCCCCTCCCCGTCATAACTGAAGGCCAGATGCTTCCACTCCTCCGCCTTCAGCAGCACTGGCTCAGAGACAAACTCCTTCACAAACGTGCCAAAGCCGAGCTTCACCATCATCGGCCGCATGCCACGCTCATCGGGTGGCAGCAGACTCCAGGAGTAGTCCGTGGTGCCTGCGCCCAGTTTATCCAGGAGACAGGCAGATGCCGTCGGGATGGCAGCAGCAGACGCTTTCACCCACATCTCGGCGGTAAACGCCCCCCGGGGCGAATGATGAGGATGCGCCACCGTCAGGCGTGCAAGTGCGCCGCTTTTGAATCCGCTGCCAAAACGTCCGGCGGGCACCAGGTCCGCGGCGTTCAACATCAACTGCCCACCACGCCCGGTGGCGTCTGTGAGCGGCAGTTCGTCAAACTTCCAACAGCCGAGCACATGGGAACCTGTCGCATCCAGATTGGCATAGCTTTCATCCCATGGCTCTTGGAGTGGCGGCTTGGGAGCCGCGGGAGGCGTAGCACCGAAGCAATTCCTGCCAACAATGGCGAGGAGCAGGATGGCTAAACGCAGAGGCATGACAGATAAGAGGCTCGGTTACCAGGCTCCGATGTTGCGGCGGGTCTCAGCAGGCATTTTTACGATTTGCTGGTGTCGCTCGTAACGCAGTTCCACGGGTGGCAGACCGGCGGGCAGGTCAGCCGCCGCTCCCAGGCATGGCGACATGGCCCCCAGACTGAAATCCTGTTCGTTGAATGCTACGAATCCCGGCTCCTTCCCCAGTTCGGAAGAAGCCAGCGTTTCAATCCTTCCCTTGAAGTCGTCCACGCTCGGCACCCATCCTTCATTCAGCCAGTTTTTGCCAAGTTTGAGCACACCGAGCTTGCACATCAGGGAGAGATTCTTCCCCTTGGAGTCCACAAACAGGATGTTGTTGTGGCATTCCACCGTTTCATCCGGCGATGAAACCCTGAACACCGCGATCGAACTCTTCCGCGTGGAGATCACGGTGTTGTGATAAAAGTGCAGCACCCCTTTCCGATATCCTGCCTCCTTGCCGGAATCCCCCCCGTAGTGGACGAACTGGTTGTTGCCATCGCCCTCGCGCTCGATCAGCACATTGCCATAAACGTGGGTATGCCGGTATTCGGGGGAAGCATTGAGAGCCGGGTTTCCTGTGGCATCCACGAGGTCAAGCTGACGATTCCCTCCCTCGATCCAGTTGTGGCGCACCACCAGCCCGGCGGAACGATCCTTGAGATTGTTGCCGGCACATCCTTCACGCAGCGGACCGAAGTGGTTCCCTTCAAACACCATCCCTGCGCACTCCGTGTAGGCATTGTGTTCGGTGATGCTCGCTGGATTTCCATTGCCATGCAGGTGACAGCGCTCCACACGCACATCCCTTGACTGCGCGCTCACCATCAATCCGTTTCCGCTGTCATGCAGGACGAGGTTTCTCAACACCAGATGCTCGGCCTTTTCGACAATGATGGCCGCCGCGTCCTTGGCGTAGGCGGTCATCCCCTTCCGCCCATTAAAAACATGCGGCGGGCGGCCGCCTGAGATGTCGAGGTTCTCCACCACAATGTATGCAGGCATCGTGTCAGCCGGAACATTGGCTCCTCCGATTTTCACAACACCCCGCTCCTGGCCCCAGTAGTTCAAACCCGGCCGCGTGGTGGCGTTCTGCCCCTCAATCACCGGCAACTGGCCATCCGTTCCAGCAACGCCTGTGACGGTGATCGGCTTGTCCTTGGTGCCACGACAGCACAGCACCCACTTCTCGCGATACGGCTCCGTCCTCCAGTGAATACGCACAGTGTCCCCCGCCTTCAACGCCTCCCACGGCACGGAGCCAATGCTGGCATGCTTTTGGCCAGGCCCAACCTCATAAACGGCGGCCCCAACCGGCACACTGAAGAAAAGGAGGCCCAGACTGAACCAAAGTCCGCACAGGCCTGAAGTTTTGTGTGTTGTCATGTTCATGAGTGACAAAAAGCGGGCGCATCCTTCTGTCTGACCTGGGTTTTTCCAACTCTAAATTCCGATTTGTTTCAGACCAGACGCGCAAAGCCTTGTTGCGGTCCTTGAGCCGCGTCGAGTGGTGTTTGCGCCACGATGGCGAGTGCTTCATCCAGCGCCGCAAGCATGCCGGCGACTTTTTCGTCATCGTGGCACCAAGTCACATAAAGCTGGCTCGACATCAAAAAGCCGCGCTGGAGCATGTGACGGATCATGAGCGGTTTCGCGGCTGGATTGGCAAACACGAGCGATGGAGCACAGGGCATGCCGCCGACCTTCAAACCGAGCGCGGGATGCCGCGAGGCCACTTCGCGCAAACCAGCCTGCAAACGCTCGCCGAGGCTCCAGACGTGCTTTTGCACGCCTTCACGCCTCATTTTGCCGATGCAGGCCAGCGAGGCTGCGGTGCCGACGCCATCGGTCCAGTAACTGCTGGAGATGAAACTGTTGTTTGAGGCGTCCATGACCTCGTTTTTGCCGATGATAGCTCCGGCGGGATAGCCGTTGCTCATCGCCTTCGCATATACGGCGAGGTCCGGCTCGATGCCGAGCACCGGCGCGGCACCGGGAAAGCCAAAGCGCCAGCCGCTGGTGACTTCATCGAGCACAAACACGGCACCAGCCGCATGGCAGGCATCAATGACGTTTTGCAGGAAGCCATCGCGCGGGAACTCGCTGCGCATCGGCTCCATCACGACGGCGGCGAGTTTGCCATCAAGCTTCTGCAACGCGGCTTGGAAGGACGCGGGATCGTTGTAGCGAAACGGCACCGCCGTGCCCGCCAGCTCGCGTGGCACACCAAGCGGTTGCAAACCGGGCAGCAAGTGACCATCGAGCGCGGCGTCATCGCCGAGATTCGCGGCGAGATACCAATCGCTCCAACCATGGTAACCGCAGAACGCGATACCGCTTTTGCCCGTCGCGGCACGTGCGATGCGCACCGCGAGACCGAGCGCCTCACCACCGCCGCGGGCGTAGCGCACTTTGCCGGCCCAGGGGTGCAGATCGAGCAACTCATCCGCGAGCTTCACCTCATCCGGCGAGGCGAGCGTGGCATAGCTGCCGAGATTCACGCGACGCTTCACCGCTGCGTTCACTTCATCGTCCGCGTGACCGAGCAAAATAGCTCCGACACCGCCGGTGAAGTCGGTGTAGCGTTTGCCATCGAGATCCCAGATACTGGAGCCTTTCGCGCGGCTGAAGTAGGACGGCCAGGTTTGAGGATCGAAGAGGTGGGCGCGTTTCGAAAGCAGGCCGGTGCCGCAGGAGATTTTGGTTTTGGCTTCTTCCCAGAGTGCGGGGCCAAGTATTCGGGGCATTCCTGCCCCGTCAGAGGGGCCAGGAATGGCCCCATTACTTTGCTTCACTAGCCGCAGCGCATTCTCGCGGAAGATGTCCTCCAGGTCGCCCTGCGTCATACCGGTGTCTTCGCAGGCTTCGCGGAGGCAGAGGAGCGATTCGATGCCGACGGTCGTGTATTGGCCGAAGATGGTCAGTTTATCGCCAGTGATCTCCGGGTGAATCCAGGTGAAGCCATCGCCCTGCGTGATGCAGGAGCCGCGGAGTTCGCTGACCATGTAATCGCTGCCCCAGAGCACGCGTTTGGGCCCGAGGATCTCAATCGCGGCTCGAAAGGCACCGGCTTGCGTCACGGCGGAAGTATCCACGACCACGTTGTCGAGGTCGATGAGGTGATGCAGGCCTTCGCGGGCATGGCGGTAGTTAAAACTGCGGGCGATGTGCGCGAGGATGAGTTGGCAGCGCGGGTATTTGCGGCAGAGACGGCTGATGGCCTCGATGTTACGCGGATCGGTGATGCCATCGGCGAGCATGATGTGCAGGACCATGATGCCGTTGTGATCGTGACAGGCCTCCCACATCCACTCCGGCGCGAAGGATTCGATTTCCGCCTCCTTCGTGTCCGGCACATCGGCATAGAGGCGATATGGCTTGATGCCGATGAACACGCCGGTGCTCATGAGGCGACGCACTTCGGCGGGATCATCGGTCGGAGCCGCGAGCACGAGTGCACGCGAGTTCGTGTTCATGTCGATCTGCGATTGCAGCCATGCGTTTTCGCCGACGCGATCGTTTCCAGCGCTCGGATAGCCAAAGAACAATCCTTCGACCTCGCGGCCCGGCATCCAGAGCTGCATCGCGGCCTGAAAATCGGCCATTCCGTAGCCACGATCCGCATCGAGAAACACAGGACGCTTTCCCTCCGCGAAATGGCGGCTGTGAAACAGGTGCGTGTGCGCATCGAAGACTTTTTGCGGCACAAAGCCGTCGATGGCGCGATGGAGCAGCTTGCGGTCGGTGTCGGTCAGTTCGGTGACGAGATGGAGAGACATGAAAATCAGTCGTTGAGATACACAGCGTAAATTTTTGCGGAGCTGTTCGCCGGATAGTTCACGCGCAGGGCGATTTTGTGAGCCGGGAGAGGTTTGGGCCAGTTCAGAGGCACGTGGAGGCCGTTGGTGGTCAGAGTGATTTCAAAATCGTCAAGGGGATGGTCAAGGTGGTCAAGAAGTTGCACGCAGAGCGGATTTTCCGCGCTAAGACCGTCCACGTTGAGGGCGATTTGCTTTGCGGTGAAGGCGCTGGTGATGAAGTGAGCATCGTTTTCGGTCACTTTGGGCGAGAGAGAGCCGAAACCATCGCGACGCAGCGTGGCTAGGCCGATGTCCATGTTTTCGAGCACGCCGCCGGTGTCCCAGTGCGAATACCAGATCATCGTTTGGTCGCCTTCGTTCACAAACGCATGGCCTTGCAGGATAGCGACGTCATCCCACTCGCCCTCCTTGCCACGCGGAATGACCTGAAAACCCGGCACGGGCTCGCGAAAGTGCACGCCGTCGTTGCTGATCATGAGGCCGAGATCGACACGCACGCCGAGGTTCCAGCTTTTGCCTGCGGGCGGTTTTTCGGCGGCGTCCTGCCACATGCCGTGCAGGCCGACCATGACGTTGCCACAATTCCACAAACCGGCGCCCATGTGCATCTGCTGGCCTTTGACAGGCGGATTCGAAAGCTGGCCGGGGCGTGCATACGAGAGCGCTTTGGCCTTCGACCACGTCACAAAGTCCGGCGAGCGATACGCCAGCATGTCGCGGCCGATTTCGCTGCCATCGGGCCGCCACGACCATGGGCTCAGCAATTGACCGGTGGCGTAGTAGAAATCGCCAAAGCGATACAGGCCGCTGACCTCGAAGCGCTCGCCTTCGGCATTCGCAGGGCGATCGCCAACGCATTTCCAGGTGAGGCCATCGGCGCTCGTCGCGGTGACGAAGGAGCCCCAGCGCTTCTCATTCGGCCCGATCTTGCTGCGACCACCCTTCACATCCTCAATCGGCATATGCGCGATGTAGGCGCACTTGTAGCGCTTCGACGGATCAGGCTCCTCGGGTTCGAAAAGCACGCTGAGGAAATCATTCACGCGGGTCATCGAGTGTGGCTCGCCCTCAATGAGGCAGATGTTGTTCTTTTTGCTGCCGTTGAAGTCCACGAGGCCGAGTTCGGGCTTCGTCCACGTGATGCCGTCCTTGCTTTCGGCGTAGCACATCGGCCGCCACCAGCCGGGGGCCTGTCCTTTGACGATCTCCGCCTCGTGCATGCCGAGATACCACATGCGGAAGGTGTCGCCCTGCTTCAAAACGGTGCCGTAAAGGATGGCGTGGCCCGCATCGGGCGATCCGGGAGGGCCATTGCGCAAAACGGGGTTCGCAGGGTGCTTTTGGGCCGTTTCGAGGGTCAGCTTCAGATTGTGCTGCCAGGCGATGTTGTGGTCGTCGAAGGCGAAGAAGGTCGATTCGGCGGCGTGTGCTGAAAACGCGGCGACTAGAAGGCTGAGGCAAAGCTTCATGAGGCGATTGTGAGGCATCGCCTCCACACAGCCATCCCAAACTCGTGGTTCAACCGGCGGACCAGCCATTATCACCGCATATAAATCGCACTCAGCCTCACCTCCGAGCGTTTCGCGCCTTCAAAGACCACACGCAGCCGCACCTTCTCCGGCAGCGCTTCCTTCGAAGGAAACATCACCGGCATCTCAACCTGCCGCCTGCCTTTGTGCCTAATCACCCGAACGCAGCCGCCGACAGGTCAATCGCGTGCCTTCAACACGCCGACGAGATCCAGCTTGTTCAACATCCGTCCGACCACAAAGAACGAGGCGCAGGACGCGGCCAGGACCACGAGCACGGCCATGACGTAGGTGTGCAGGCTGATGGTCAGCGGCAGCCGCACGGTCTCGGTGCGCACCTTTTCCATGATGAAGGTGGCCAGCCCGCGGCCAAACAGCAGTCCCAGCGGCAAGGCGGCGGCGATGAGCAGCATCAACTCCCCCAGCAGCACGCCCGCGACCTCGCGTCGTGTGAAACCGACAACGCGCAGGGTGGCGAGATCACGGCTGCGCTCCGAGAGGGCGATGCGGGCGCTGTTGTAAACGACGCCGAAGGCCACCACGATGGCGAGCACGAGGTAGAGCTTCCGGATGATGCCGATGCTCTGCCCGGTGGTGCTGCGAAACGATTCCAACTGGTCCTTCTTCACCAGCGTCACCGCCACGCGCGGCGTGTCCTTCACCTCCCGCATGAAATCGGACCAGCGCGAGTCATCCACCGCGAGGTAGGCGCCATTCACCGTGCCGCCCTCCTGCATGAGGCGACGCAGCGCGTCGATGTCCATGAAGGCGGAAACACCGGCGAAATCCTCCATGAAGCCGCGAATCGCGACGTTCAGCGTGTCGCGCCGGCCTTCCAGCGCCTCGACCTGCACGACATCGCCGATGCGGGCGCCGAGGATCTTGCCAAGCTGGGCGGACATGACGATGCCCTCCTCCGGCAGCAGGATGCGGCGGCGTTCGGCATCCATCAGACGGTTCAAATCGGCATCACGCGGCAAGCCGTTGACCGCCAGCTTGCGTGAGTGATGACCGAAGCGGACGCGGGCCTGCACCGCCCGCAGAGGCTCGGCCCGTTGCACACCAGGAAGCCGCTCCAGATTGTGCAGCGCCTCGCCGGAGCCGGGTTCGAGGAAAAACACGACCACATCCTGCCGCTGCACGTCATTCCATTGATAAGTCAGCAGGTAATCGATGCTGTCCGCCATCGACCCCGGCAAGACCATGAGCCCCGTGGCCAGAGCGAGGCCGAAGACGGTGAACGCCGCCTGCACGGGCCGGCGTTCGATGTTGCGCAAGGCCATGCGAAAGCCCGGACCACTGCCACGGGTGACACCCATGCGCTCCAGCAGCGAGGGTTTGAAATCGGCGGGCGGTTCCGGCCGCATGGCCTCGGCAGGTGGCAGTTTGACCGCCATCCACACCACGCTGATGACGCCAAGAATCGACGCCCCGGCGCTGACGACGAGCGCGATGCCGAGCGCGCTGTAATCCATGCGGAAATTCAGCTCCGGGAAGCGGAAGAACAGCGTGTAGATGCTGACCAGCCCGCCACCCATCCAGCGTCCGGCGATCCCGCCGATCAAGGTGCCCAGCACGACGATGACGAGCGCGTAATTGAGGTAATGCCGGCCGACCTGCCAGGAGGAATAGCCCAGCGCCTTGAGCTGCGCGATCTGCTCCCGCTGCAGGCGCACCAGCCTTGCCAGCACCGCGTTGACCATGAACGCGGCCACGCTGAGAAAGACGACCGGATAGGCCACCGAAAGCGCCCGCACCACTCGGAGTTCGTCATCCAGGCGTTTGGCGCTGTTGTGATCCTCGCGAGTGTATGCGCCTTGGGCCCCGTAGTCGGCCAGCAGCCTGTCGATTTCCGCCATGACCGGTCCGGCGAGCGCTCCCGGCGCGAGATCGACGCTCACATCATTGAAGGCACCGTCCAGGTTGTAAGGCACGGCGACGGCTTCGTAGTTCACCCAAAAGACGCCGTAGCGGCGGTTGTCAGGCAAAGTCTGGCCGGGACGCGCCTCAAACACAAACTCCGGCGACAAACCGATGCCGCAGACGATGAAGGAATCGCGATGGCCGTTCACGATGGCAATGATGCTGTCGCCGATGCGCAGCTTGTTCGCGAGCGCGAAGGATTCGCTCACCACCGCGCTGCGTCGCTCGTCTGGCAGCGGCAGGCGGCCTTCGCGGACGAAGACCTGGTTCAAGGTCTGCGGCTTTCCCTGCGGCAGCGACACGAGACGTGCCGTGGCGGGCTCCGTCATGCCCACCAGATCCAGCGTGGCCTCCACCACGACCCGCGCCTCCACCGCCGCAACGCCTGGAATCGTCGCGATGCGATCCGCCAGCGAAAGGGGCGCCCGTTTGAGGGAGCCAAACACATCCGCCAGCCGGTAGCGCTGATAGTAGGCATCGCGCGTGCTTTCCAGCGTGAGGATGATGCTGCGCGTCATGATCATCATGGCCAGACCGCAGGCCATCACGAGGCTCACCGCCACGATCTGGCCCTTCATGCGACCGAGGTCGCGGAAGAGCTTCAAGTCGAGGGGCGTGAGCATGAGGGAGGGTGTCCGGAAGGTCAGTCGCGGGCTTTGAGCACGGCGACAAGGTCGAGTTTGCTGAGGAGACGCGTCACCAGCGCAAAAGACGCGCCAGTGGCAGCCAGAACAATGAGAACCGAGCTGGCATAGGTGGCCGGGTGGATCACGGCTGGCAGCCGCACTGTCTCCGTGCTCACAGCGGCGATGACATATCGGGCCACCAGATGGCCGAAGAACAGCCCCAGGGGCAGCGCCACGAGCACCAGCAATGAAAGCTCTCCCAGCAGGATGCCGGTGATCTCCCGCTTGGTCATTCCCACCACGCGCAAGGTCGCCAGATCACGCCCGCGCTCGGACAGGGCGATGCGGGCGCTGTTGTAAACGACGCCGAAGGCCACGATCACGGCCATCCAGCGGAACAATTCACGCAGCATCCCGATGCTCTGCCCGGTCGAGGCCCGGAACGCCTGCAACTGGTCCTTCTTCACACTGACACCATCGATTTCGGGCTGCTGCTTGACCTCATCCATGAACTCGTCCCACCGCCGCGTGTCCAGATTGATCAAGGCGCCGGTCATCGTGTCTGTCTCGCGCAAATGCCGCTGCGCGGTGCCGATGTTCATGTAAACGGCGAGTCCGTAGAAGTCCGCCATGAAGCCGCGCACGCCGATCTCCCGCGACTCGCAGTGTCCCTCCAGGGCCTGCATCTGGATTTTGTCTCCCACTTTCACTCCAAGCACTTCACCCAGCTTTTGCGACATGATCAGGCCCTCCGGCGGCATCTCCATGGGACGGCCGGCGAGGTCGCGTGGCTGGATCAGCCCGCAGTTCTCATCAAAGCTCATCACATAAGTGATCCGCATGTGGTGGCCATGCCGCACCCGGGCCATGAAGCCGCGAAACGGCTCCACATCCAGGGCTCCCGGCAGGTGGCGCAGGTCGTAACGGGCGCGGTTGGTGGCCGAATCACGCGTGAAGAGCATCACGTGCTGCCGGTAATGGTCATTCCATTGGTAGGTCAGCAGGTAATCGACGCTGTCCGCCAGACCGCCGGGCAGCACAAGCAATCCCGTGGCCAGCGCCAGCCCCACCACGGCGAAACTGGCCTGCGCGGGGCGGCGTTCGATGTTCCGCAATGCCATGCGAAACACCAGGCCGGAGCCTTTGGTCACGCCGAGCCGCTCCAGCCACGAGGGCTTGAAATCCGTCGGTGGTTCCGGCCGCATCGCCTCCGCAGGCGACAGTCGTGCCGCCATCCAGACCGCCCCGGCCACGCCGAGCATGGCCGCCAGGGTGCTGGTGAGCAAACCACCGACCAGCGCGGCCTGATCCACCTGAAAAGTCAGTGAGGGGAAGTGAAACAGCGTCGTGTAAACGCCCAGCATCGCCCCGCCGAGGTGCTGTCCTGAATAGATGCCGATGAGGCCGCCGAACACGACGATGACGAGGGCATAGTTCAAGTAATGCCGCCCCACCTGGCGCGAGGAATACCCCAGCGCCTTGAGCTGCGCGATCTGCTCCCGCTGCAGCCTCACCAGCCGCATCAGCACCGCATTGACCATGAACGCGGCCACGCAGAGGAAGATGAACGGGTAAGCCACTGCCAGAGCGCGGACGATGCGCAGCTCGTCATCGAGCCGCCGTGAGCTGGCGTGATCCTTCCGCTCATAAGCTCCCGTCGTTCCATACGGCGCCAGCATCAGATCCAGCTCCTCGATCACCTGCTTCGGCGAAGCTCCAGGTGAGAGATCCATGCAGTAGTCGTTGAACGCGCCTTCCAGATCGTAGGCGATGGCCAGCGCATCGTAGTGCATCCAGAACACCCCGTAGTGCCTGCTGTCCGGCAGTGTCTGCCCGGGAGCTGCCTCAAACACAAACTCAGGCGACAGGCCGACGCCGCAGATGTCCAGGTGGTCACGCCGTCCGTTGATGATCGCGGCGACGCGGTCTCCGGGGCGCAAATGATGCGCCAGCGCGAAGGCCTCGCTCACCACCACGGCGCGTTGCTCGCCTGACTCCGGCAGGCGGCCGCTGCGCAGAAAGATCTGGTTCAGATGCGGCACGTCGGCATCTGGCAGCGAGACAAGTTTCGCCCGCACGGGCTCCTTCATGCCTTCCATGTCCAGCACCGCGCCGCTCACCACCCTGAGATCGACCGAGGCCACGCCCGGGATCCGGCTCATGCGTTCCGCCATCGACAGCGGGGCGCTTTCCACGTGACCGAACAGATCCGGCATGCGGTGCCGTGCGTAGTAAGCGTCCCGCGTGTTTTCCAGGCTCAGAATGATGCCGTGCGCGGCGATCATCATGCCGACACCGCAGGCCATCACCAGGCTCACCGCGAGGATCTGCCCCTTCATCCCGACGATGTCACGCAGAAGCTTGCGGTCGAGTGTGGAGATCATTCAAAAAAACGGATGGAGGACAACGAAACAAGACACGCATCTGGATGCATGATTGCAATCACAGCGCACGTGAATGCGCTACTTATTTCCATGCCCCTTTCTTGACAAGCCGCACGGCGAAGAAGTATGCAGAACATTGCCATAGCATGCCAACCCCTCCTGCTCTTGAACCCATCGCAATCATTGGAATCGGATGCCGTCTGCCAGGAGGTGCAAACAGCGCGGATTCCTTCTGGCGGATGCTGGTCGATGGCGTGGATGCCATCAGCGAGGTGCCGCAGTCACGCTGGGATGTGAGAGGCTTCTACGACCCTGAGCAAGGCAAGCCGGGAAAGACTTACTCGAAGTGGGCCGGATTGATTGATGAGATCGACACCTTCGATCCCGGTTTCTTCGGCATCACGCAGCGTGAGGCCATGTTCATCGATCCGCAGCAGCGCCTGCTGCTGGAGGCCACGTGGGATGCGTTGATGGATGGCGGCCAGCAGGTGGACATCGTCAAAGGCGAGGACACCGGCGTCTTCGTGGGCATCTCCACGCACGATTACGGCGACCTGCAGATGATGGACCCGGGACGTTCCATCGCGGACGCCTACTCCGCCACCGGCGTGGCTTCCAGCATCGCCGCGAACCGCATCTCGTATGCGCTCAACTTCCAGGGTCCCAGCTTTGTGGTGGACACGGCCTGTTCATCGTCGCTCGTGGCCGTGCATCTGGCCTGCACGGCGCTTTGGAACAAGGAATGCCATCGCGCGATCGCCGCCGGCGTGAATTGCATCATCGGCTCCTATCCCTTCATCGCCTTCTCCAGCATGGGCATGCTGTCGCCCGACGGGCGTTGCAAGGCCTTCGATGCGCGCGCGAACGGCTTCGTTCGTGGCGAAGGTGTCGGCGCCGTGTGTTTGAAGCCGCTGTCAGCCGCGCTGGCCGAGGGTGACTCGATCTACGCCGTGATCCGCAGCACGGCGGTGAATCAGGACGGGCGAACCTCCGGCATGACGGTGCCCAGCCGTGGCTCCCAGCAGGAGATCATCGCGCGCGCCTGCCAGCTTGCCGGTGTTTCGCCGCATGAGATCCAGTATGCGGAGGCTCACGGCACCGGCACCGCCATTGGCGATCTCGTGGAAGGCAGCGCCCTGGGAACCATCCTCGGTGTGGGACGTGATCCGTCGAAACCCTGCCTCGTCGGCTCGGTGAAGACGAACATCGGCCACCTGGAGGCCGGCTCCGGCATCGCGGGCCTCATCAAGACCGCGCTCTGCCTGAAGCACGGCCTGATTCCGCCGAACCTTCACTTCAACACGCCCAATCCATCGCTCAATTTCGACCGGCTGTGCCTGAAGGTGGCGGTGGAGCCCACGCCTTTGCAGCGTGACGCGGATCATCGACTCCTCGCCTGCATCAATTCCTTCGGCTTTGGCGGCACCAATGCGCACGCCGTGCTCGAAGCCGCGCCCGCCGTCGATTCCGCCGCAAAACCGGCCGCCACGCCGGACGGCAGTCGGGAGTGGCTGCTGCCGCTCTCCGCACGCGGAGGCGATGCCGCTTTGCAGGCCGTGGCCCGCAATTACGTGTCGTTTCTCGAAACGGCCGATGAATCGCTGTCACTGGAGGCGATCTGCGCCGCTGCCAGCCGCCGCCGCACGCATCACGAACTTCGTCTCGCGGCCATCGGTAGCACTCGCGAGGAGATCGCCGCATCGCTGTCGGCTTTTGTGGCAGGCGAAACCACGCCTGACCTCCACGTCGGCCAGGTGGTGAAGAATCCGCGTCTGGCCTTTGTTTTCAGCGGCCAGGGTCCGCAGTGGTGGGGCATGGGACGCGAGTTGATGGAGCGTGAGCCGGTGTTCCGGCAGGCGATCCAGGCCTGTCACGACGAATTGCTGAAACTGGGCGGCTGGTCGCTTCTCGATGAACTTGCCCGTGATGCGGAGAGCACACGCCTCAATGAGACGCACATCGCGCAAGTGGCCTTGTTTGCCATCCAGGTGTCGCTCGCGGCGTTGTGGCGCTCCTGGGGCATCGTGCCGCAGGCTGTGGTCGGTCACAGCATGGGCGAAGTGGCCGCCGCGCATGTGGCGGGCGTGTTTGATCTCGCCACCGCCGTGCGTGTGATCTACGAACGCGGCCGCTGCATGGAGCAGACTCCCTTGCGTGGCAAAATGATCGCCGCAGGCATCTCCAGCCTGGAGGCGGAGGAGTATATCGCGAAACATCCCGGCAAAGCCGGCATCGCGGCCGTCAACGGCCTCAAATCGGTCACCATCTCCGGCGATGCCGATGCGGTGGACGCCATCTTCACGGAACTGGAGGCCGCAGGAGCCTTCGTGCGGCATGTGCCGGTCAGCTACGCCTTCCACAGCGCCCACATGGAGCCTGTGCGCGACGCACTCATCACGGCGCTGGCCGGATTGAAGCCGCAGGACGCGCAGGTGAAGCTGTTTTCCACCGTCACGGGACGGCTGGCCAACGGCACCGACTGCGACGCGGACTACTGGTGGCGGAACGTGCGTCAGAGCGTGCTGTTCGCACCCGCGATCCAGTCCATCATCGACGCGGGGTTCACGCACTTCCTGGAGATCAGCCCGCATCCGGTGCTGTCGAACTCGATGAGCGAATGCCTCGCCGGCACCGAGCAAAGCGGTCTCGTGCTGCCGACACTGCGCCGTCAGAAGCCGGAACGGCTGGCCTTGCTGAACTCGCTCGGCTCGCTGCATGTCCACGGTCATCCCGTCGATTGGGCGGCCTGGCATCCGCGGACAGGCCACGATCTGCCGCTGCCCTCCTATCCCTGGCAAAAGGATCACTACTGGAACGAACCGGCCTACGCCATGCGCCTGCGCATGCGGCCGGAGCTGAATGCGCTTCTCGACCAGCGCCTGCAATCGGTGCATCCCACTTGGGAGACTGCCTTGAACAAAGGCGTGCTCACCTGGCTGCGGGACCATCGCGTGGGCCAGCACCTGATCTTCCCGGGCGCGGGTTATGTGTCGATGGCCCTTGGCGCGGCACGGGCGCTTCATCCGGAGCATGCCGTCGTCGTCGAGGAGCTGGAGATTCACCGCGGCTGCATCCTGCCCTCCGGCGATGAGTCGCCTTACCTGCAAATCGCCTGCCTGCCGGAGGAGAACAGCTTCTCCATTCAAAGCACACCGCCCGGCGATCCGCCGGTGTGGATGCAGCATGTGACCGGGCGGTTCCGCGCAGAAGCCGCTCCGCCGCAGCCAGATCGTTTCGATCTCGATGCGATCAAGCAACGTTGCCCGCAGCAGATGGAAGGCGCGCCGTTTTATCAGGCCGCGGCCACGGCGGAGCTGCACTACGGTCCGCAGTTCCGCTGCCTGACACATGTATGGGCAGGAAAGAACGAGGCGCTGGGCCGCATTGAGGTTCCGGCAGCCGTGGCGGCCGATTTGAGCCGCCATGAGGTTCATCCGGCGCTGCTGGATGCCTGCATTCATCCGACCATCGCCATTCCGGCCGATGGCCTGTATCTCCCCTCACGCATGGAGCGCGTCCGCTGCTACTCGCAGCCCGGAGCCAAGGTGTGGTCCTATGTGCGGCGCACAAAGCACGTGGAGAAGAAGGTCATCGTCATCGACCTGTTCATCCTCGACGATGAAGGCCGCGTGCTGCTGGAGATCACCGACTTCCTTTGCAAACACACCGCCATGACCAGCGCTCCCGGCTCAGGGGCGCAGGCAGACTGGCTTTACCAGCCTGAATGGCACATCAAACCGCTCGCCGCCTGTGCAAAGACAGAAGGCCCCGGCGATTACCTCCCGGACATCAGCCGTCTCGCCGCCGAGCTACGTGTGACCGCTGCGGCGAACGACGCCGCACTCGTCCTGAGCGAGCGTCTCGGCCAGTGGCAGTCACGATTGGACACCCTGTGTGTCAGCTACGTCCTCAGCGCCTTCAAGAGGCTCGGCTGGCGTCCGAAGCTGGGTGAAATGGTCACCGTCGAATCGCTGTTCGCACGTCTCAAGGCGAAGCCTGGCCAGGAACCCCGCCTTCACGGGCTCCTTACCACGCTGGAGGCCGCAGGCATCCTCAATGCCGCCGGTGAGGCGGGGTCATGGAGCGTCGCCACCAAGCCGGCCGCCATCAATGGCAGCAAGCTGTGGCGGCAGATCGTGTTCCACTTCCCGGCGTTTCATCCGGAGATGATCCTGCTGGACCACTGCGGCAGCGGTCTGGCCGATGTGCTGTGCGGCAAAGTCGAAGGCACGAGCCTGCCTTCGACGCACATGATGGAGCACTTCGAGGCGGCCTCGGTGTTCAATCGCGTGAGCCATCAGCTCGTCGCGGAGACCATCGCCACGGTCATGCGACAGCGGCCGGAAGGAAGAGCCGTGCGCATTCTCGAAATCGGCGCCGGCACGGGCGGCGTCACCGCTGAGGTGCTGCCACGTCTGCCACGGGAGACAGTTACCTACGCCTTCACGGATGTTTCGGACCGCCACTTTGAACAGGCGGCGCAAAAATTCGCCGATCACGGCTTCGTCACCTATCAAACGCTCGATCTGAACCAGCCGCTGGACGGCCAGGGCTTCGATCCGGCCTCGCCTTTCGATCTCATCCTGATTTCCAGCGCCCTCGCACTGTCTGGCGAGGTGCCGCAGTCACTCGCATGCGTGGAATCCCTTCTCGCGTCCGGCGGTCTGCTGGTGATGAAGGCCGACAAGCCATCCGCGTGGCATGATCTCGTCCTCGGCACCGATGATCGTTGGTGGAATGTCCAGTCGCAGACCTCGTCAGCGACCGCTTGGCCGGATCTCATCGCGAATGCGGGTTTCAACCACATCGAAGAGATCGCACCTGCGAACGATCGGGTACAGACGATCCTGCTAGCTCGTGGCCCAGCCAAACCGGCGCCGATGGCAAAGGTGGAAGCCGCACCGACAGCCACCCGCTGGATTCTGTTCGCCGATGCCGGTGGAGTGGCGGACCAACTGGCCGCATCGCTTCGTGAACGCGGTCAAACCTGCCTCATCGCACGCCCTGGTGACCGCTTTGAGCGCATCGCTGAAGATGAGGCGGTCATGCGGCACGACGTCGCTGAAGATTACGCCGCCCTGCTCGCTGGCGAGAACCCCGGCAGCTCCTCACGCGGACTGGTGCACCTGTGGAGCCTGGACGCGGAGGCCGCGCTTTCCAGCCAGTCCATCGCGGAAGCGCAGACGCTGGTCTGCCACAGTGCGCTGCTGCTGATGCAGGCGCTGCGCAGTTCCGGTGTCGCCGCGGCTTCCGGCGTGATGTTTGTCACTCGTGGTGCCCAACTGGCCGGCCCCACGCAGCAAACCGTCTCGCTGGCGCAATCTCCGCTGCATGGCATGACCCGTGTCATCATGAACGAGTTCTCCGACCTGCGCTGCCGCACGGTCGATCTCGATCCCGCCTCGCCCGCGACCGCCAGCATCCTGCTCACCGGTGAACTCCTCGCCGGTGACGACGAAAACGAAATCGCCTGGCGTGGCGAGGCACGTTACGCGCTGCGCCTCTCCCGGACCTCGCTCGATGAACCTCCGGCGAAACCCCTGTCCTCCCTTCCGGAAGACGGCTGCTTCCGACTGGAGTCCGCCAAGCCCGGCTCGCTCGACAAACTGGTGTTCCGACCACAAACACGCCGTGCTCCCGGCCCGAATGAGGTGGAGATCGAAGTACATGCCGCCGCGTTGAACTTCCGCGATGTCATGAAGGCGCTCGGCATCTATCCCGCCGATGCGGAGGACGCCATGCTACTCGGCGACGAATGCGCGGGCGTCATCACACGCGTTGGAGACGGCGTGAAGGATCTCAAGGCCGGTGATGAAGTCATGGCGCTGGCTCCCGGCTCGTTCGGCAGCCACGTGACCACCGTCGCGCATGCCGTGATGCTTAAACCATCTCACATCACGATGGAGGAAGCCGCCACCATGATGGTGACCTACCTGACCGCCTCCTATGCCCTGCAACTCCAGGGCCGCATGAGCAAAGGCGAGCGCGTCCTGATCCATGCAGGCACCGGTGGCGTCGGACAGGCCGCCATCCGCCTCTCCCAGGCCCTCGGTGCGGAGATCTTCGCCACCGCTGGCAGTGAGGAGAAACGCGGCTTCCTGCGCAAGATCGGCGTGCCTCACGTGCATGACTCCCGCACCCTCTCCTTCGCGGAGGAGATCCTGGAGGTCACGAAAGGCGAAGGCATCGACCTCGTGCTCAACTCGCTCGCGGGCGAGGCCATTCATCAAAGCCTCTCCATTCTGCGCCAATACGGCCGCTTCCTCGAAATCGGCAAACGCGACATCTACGGCAACACCAAGGTCGGCCTCTTCCCCTTCCGCAAGAACCTGTCGTATCACGCCATCGATCTCGGCCACGCCCTCGATCCAAAGAACGCGAAGCCGCTCATGCGCAGCCTGCGCCAGCTCATCGCGGCGAAAAAGCTGCCGCCCCTGCCCTTCCGCACCTTTGCGCTGTCCGACGCCGTCCGCGCCTTCCGTTACATCACGCAAGCGCGGCAGATCGGCAAAGTGGTGCTCGCGGTCAAAGGCGCCCGCGTCTCGCTCACAGAGGCTCCGCCTGCCGTCGGCATTCAGTTCAATGCTGAGGGCACTTACCTCGTCGCAGGCGGTCTCGGTGGCTTCGGCATGGCCTTGTCCCAATGGCTGGTGCAGAACGGCGTGCGCCATCTCGTCCTCACCAGCCGCAGCGGCGCCTCCACCGACGAAGCCCGTGCAGGCGTGGCCGCCATGGAAGCCGCTGGGGCCAAGGTGACCGTCATGCAGTCAGACGTCAGCGACTCCGAATCCGTGGCGGCTCTGATCCGTGACATCCAGGCCTCCCATCCGCCTCTGCGCGGCGTGTTTCACGTCGCCATGGTGCTCGATGATGCCTTCATTCCGCAGCTCAACGTCGAACGCTTCACCAAAGTCACCGGCCCGAAGGTCCAGGGTGCCTGGAACCTGCATGAGCAGACGCAAGACCTGCCGCTCGACCACTTTGTCATGTTCTCATCGGTCGCTTCCTTGATCGGCAGCCCCGGGCAGGCGAACTACGCCGCCGCCAATGCCTTCCTTGATGCGCTGGCCCGCCACCGTCATCAGCAGGGACTGCCCGCGCTCTCCGTGAACTGGGGCGTCATGGCCGGTGTCGGCTACGTGGCACGTCATAAGAAGCTGGAGGAGCACTTCGAGCGCATCGGCTGGGCCGGCCTGAAGCCGGGTGAGTCCCTGCCCGTGCTCGCCCGACTGCTCCGGCAGAAAAACGTCAGCCAGATGATGGTCTCGCGCATCGACTGGGGCAAGTGGGCCGCCGTCACCCCCACGCTCATCACCACCCCGCGTTACGCCCTGCTCACCACGGAGGACGCCCTGCGTCAAAACCAGTCCGAAGACGCCAACTGGCTGCGCAACGCCGTGCTCAAAGCCCCGCCCGAGGAGCAGCTCGGCATCCTCACCACCTTCATGAGTGAACAGGTGGCCAAGGTCCTGCGCACCTCCGCCGCCAAGATCGACCGCAAACGCCCCCTCAACGAGATCGGCGTCGATTCCCTCATGGCCGTCGAGCTCATCCACCAGATCGAAGGCCAGTCCGGCATCGCCATTCCCACCGCCCAGCTCATGAACGGCGCCCCCACCGTGGACAAGCTCGCCGAAATGCTCCTCGCCAACCTCACCGGTGCCCCAGAGTCAGTGAGTCCGTGAACGGCGGACGCAAGAGTGCTCATTGCCCGCCTTTCCAGCCAGTTGATCCGTCCGTTTTCACCAATCGTGATGCGTCGTAGTCGAGCACGGCCTTCCGCTGCCGAGCCATTCCCGGCCGAAGTCAATGCCGCTTGGCAACGACCAGTCACCTCCCAACGGCGACTGACCGGCCACCGTCCAGCATCCAGCTTCAAACAAACTTCGTGATACCAGGGCGTGGCAGCGGGCCGGGGTCGAAGGTGTCGCTGAACTTGAGGTTGTCGGGGGCGAGGTCCTGCTTCGAGGACATCATCGCCAGCGAGGCACGCTCCGGCGCCTTGTCCTTCTTGCCGTCCTTGCCCTTGCCTCCCTGCGCAGGCAGCGGAGCTGCGGGCGCGTCGTCTTTCCACACGAGCTTCTGGCCGGTGTAGGCGGCCTCGCGGCCCATGATGGCAATGAGCGTGCTGCTCATCATGCGGTCGCCGTCGTTGATGACCTCGCCTTTGCGGATGGCGTTGAAGAGCGCCATGTGCTCGAGGTCGTACATGTTCTTCTCCTCGCCACGCCAGCGCCAGCGCTTCTCGCCGTCGATGTAGGGGGCCGGACCTTTGCCGATGACGAGGCGGCCCTTGGTGCCCTGGATGTTGTCGAAGACCTCGTTGTGGCAGCCAGTGACCTGGCGGTTGGTCAGGTGGCAGATGATGCCGCCGTCCCATTCAAAGGCCGCGTGGAAGTGGTCGAAGATATTTCCCGCCTCCGCCGGACGCTGGCGGCCGCCGGTGGCGATGACGCTGACCGGTGGCTGGTCCTTCATCGCCCAGCAGATCTTGTCGAGGCTGTGAACCGCCTGCTCCACGATGCTGTCACCGCTGAGCCAGGAGAAATTGTACCAGTTGCGCACCTGCCACTCCACATCGCCCATGCCAGCGGGGCGGCCTTCCGCCGGAGGCATGGGTTTCACTGGGCCGGCATAGTAAGTCGCCAGGATGCCGGTGATGTCGCCGATCTGCCCGTCGTGCAGGCGCTTGTAGCATTCGATGCGGCTGGTGGAATAGCGCCAGCAGAAGCCGGCCACGAGATTGAGCTTCTTCTGTTTCGCCTTCTCCACGGCGGCCTGGGCCACACGATAACCGGCGGCGTCCACGGCCATCGGTTTCTCGCAGAAGATGTGTTTTCCGGCCTCCACGGCCGCGGTGAGATGCTGCGGGCGGAATCCGGGAGGGCTGGCGAGCAGGACGACATCGACGCCGCTGTCGATCAGCTTCTGATAAGCATCCAGTCCGGTGAACTTCTTGTCCGGCTTCACATCGACGCGATCCGGGAACTGCGTGGAGAGGTTCTTGATGCTGTTTTCGATCTGCGTGTCGAACGCATCGGCCATCGCGACGATCTTCGCGTTGTAATCCGCCCCAAGCGCCTGCGCGGCCGCCCCGGTGCCACGTCCTCCGCAGCCGATGAGGCCGATCTTCAGCGTCTCATTCGAATCGGCCTTCTGCTGGGCACGCAACGTGGTCACGGTGGTGAGAACAGCGGGGGCGAGCAGCGCTCCGCCGCTCGCATTGATGAAACGGCGGCGTGAGAAGGCGGAAACAGCTTGGTCGGACATGGAGGTGGGAGGTTGGGGAATGAAAACGAGCAGAGATTTCGCCGCAGCCGCGGCAAACCTTTCAGTCAAAAGCTCAGGCGGGCCAATCAGCGCCAGCGTGCGCCGCTCAGGCCTTGCGCGGGATCACTTTCGTCGGGCCGCTGCCTTCCGGAGGCAGGCCATCGGAGCCCACTTGTCCCAGCGGCTGCGTCTCCTCGCGGCTGATCTCGTCGTCCGGCGACGGTTGCAGCAGCGTCTGCACCAGAAGCTGAGTGTCATCCAGGAAGGTCAGCCCCGCACGGCGCAGGAAATCCACCTCCGACGCGTGCGTGTGCAGCGTCACCAGCAGACACTCACCGTGGAACAGCGCCAGGATGAAGACGCCCTCGTAGCCGAACCAGAAGGTCGTCACATCACGGTCGCCACCACTGGCGAAGTGCGCCCGCGCATCATGGATGACCTGAAGAAGCCGCTCGGCGCGGAATTCCTCGAACGGCAGCAGATTGATGAGAATCTGCCGACGCCAGCACAGCAGCAGCCCGTTCACCGAGCCGGCGTGTTTCAGGCGTTCAAGAGCGGAGCGGAGGGAAGGTGTGATCGATGCGGCCATGGGTCATGCCTCCAGCGAGTTTGCACGGGTAAGGAGTTCGAACATCGGCATGCGTTCGCCGATGAGGGCGCCAGCGCCGGGGTCCTGCGGATCAGTCCCGGAGTCGAAGTAGGCGAAGTTCAGCGTGAAGTCCTCCTCCTGCAGCGATCCCATCCACGGAGCGCCCAGATCCAGACAGTCACCGATCTTCAGACCGAAGTGGCGCAGCCCCTGGAAATCGGCGGCGTAGTGGTCCACGGCATCCTGGCCGCAATCACTGGCCACGAGGCCGTCTTTGAGGGTGAAGAGTTGCAAAGGCAGCGGCGGGGGCGCGGTTTCGCTCATGGAGTTGAATGGATTGCCCTTTTCGTCTCAAAAATCAGCGTTGCAGGCAAGCACAATCCACGACGCGGCCAAAAAACACGGCCGGGCGTTTCATCACGGTTGTTCCATGTTCAAATCACGCTTTTCGTGTTATCCCTCCTCATGACCGCCGCAGCTCCCAGCTTCAAGATTGGCAACGAAAAACTCATCAAGGTGCTGCCCAACGCCGCCGACCGCCTCCTCGGCCTGCTGAAGAAGCAGGGCCGGGCGGAAAACGGCGCCTTGCGCGTCGCCGTCGTCGGCGGCGGCTGCTCCGGCCTGCAATACAAGATGGACCTGGTCGATGGCCCGGCCAACCGCGACATCATGGTCACCTCCAGCGAGGTGCGCGTCGTCATCGACCCGAAAAGCGCCCTGTTCGTCTCCGGCTCCGAACTCGATTACAGCGACGATCTGCAAAGCGGCGGCTTCAAAGTCAAAAACCCAAACGCCGTCGTCACCTGCTCCTGCGGCGAGAGCTTCTCCGCCTGACCCGCGATGCCCAACGCCTTCGCCCTCCTCGGTCTGCCGCGTGTGGCGGCGCTCAGTGAAGCCGCTTTGCAGCAGGCGTGGCTGGAAGCCAGCCGCGCCGCGCATCCCGACCGTCCGGGTGGCGATGCCGCGCAAGCCGCCGAGATCAATGCCGCCTACGAAACGCTGCAAACACCGGAAAAGCGCCTCAAGCACCTGCTGGAGCTGCATGAGGTGCCCTGGCGTGCCATTCCGATCGATGAGGCGATGATGCGGCTCTTCAGCCAGCTCGGCCCGGTGCTGCAAAACGTCACCACCTTCCTCAAACGCCGCCAAAACGCCGCCTCCGCCCTCGCCAAAGCCCTGCTGGCCCCGGAGGAGATGCGCCTCCGCGAGCAGCTCGAAGCCCTCGGCACCACGCTGGATGCCGAACGCGAAGCTCTGCTGGAAAAACTCCCCGCTCTCGACACCCGCCTCACCTCCGGCGACACCGCGACCCTCAACGACCTCCAAATCCTCCAGGCCCGCCTCGCCTACCTCGGCAAATGGCAGGCCCAGGTCCGCGAGGCGCTGCTGAGTTTGATGTGAGACTGAAGGTGGAGCGGTGGGATTGGTATCTATTCGCGGTTCGGCCCAAACTGATCGGAAAAGGCCCCAGGGGGGCAAGACTCCACTTTCACGGATGCGGCTTCCGTGGTTAAGCAGCGCAAGATGACACCAGTGCAGCATTTTGAGCAGCTTTTGGCCAGGCGGGAGCCGCTGCTGGCGCTGGCACCGATGCAGGATGTCACGGATCTGGGCTTCTGGCGGCTGATGACGCGTTATGGCGGGGCGGATGTGTATTACACGGAGTATTTCCGGGTCCATCCGGACTCGCATCTGGAGAAGGACATCCTGACCTCGATCACGCACAACCCGACAGACAGGCCGGTGGTGGCGCAGATGATTGGAAATGACATTCCTTCGCTGATTCGTGGGGCGAGGGAGCTACAAGAGCATGCGGTGGCGGCGATTGATCTGAATCTCGGCTGCCCGGCACCGGTGGTTTACAAGAAGTGCGCTGGCGGTGGCCTGTTGCGTGATGTGCCGCGTGTCGAGGGCATCCTGGGAGCGTTGCGGGAGGCGGTTTCGATCAAGTTCACGGTGAAGACGCGACTGGGCTTCGATGACACGGAGACGATCGATGTGCTGGTGCCGCTGTTTGCGAAGCACGGCGTTGACCTGGTCACGATTCACGGTCGCACGGTGACGCAGATGTATCGAGACGGGGTGCGCTACGATTTGATCGCGAAGGCGAAGGCCTCCCTCCCCTGCCCTGTGCTGGCGAATGGCAATGTGGGCTCCCATGGTGAGGCGGAGGCTGTGGTCCGGCAAACCGGCGTGCATGGTCTCATGATCGGACGCGGTGCGATCCGCAATCCGTGGATGTTTGAGCAGATCCGGCAGCATCTCAGCGGTCAGGCGGTGTTCCAGCCGACTGCGGCGGACAAGCTGGCCTACATCGAAGCTTTGTATGAAACGGTGACGACGCCGCAGACGCGTGAGCTCGACCAGGTAAACCGCATCAAGAAGCACCTGAACTTCTTCGGGCCGGATCTGGATGATTCCACCGCCTTCCTGCACGAGATGCGCAGGTGCACGACGCGGAGCGGGCTGATGGAGGTTTGCACCCGCCATCTGAAGGCCTGATGCGGTCGTAATGTACAGGTGGTTTTCCCGTATTGGACATCCCCACAAGCCTATGCTATCCGCACGACCCATGTCATTCGCCCGAACCTTTGTTTCCACCCTAGCCCTGGCTCCCGCGCTGCTCGGCGCCGCGGAGAAGATTGATTTCAACAAGCAGATCAAGCCGCTGCTGGAAGGCGCGTGCACGCACTGCCATGGCGCGAAGGAGGACAAGGGTGACTTCCGCATGCACACGCTGGAGGACATCAAAAAGGGCAACGAAAACGGCCCCGGACTGACCCCAGGCGACGTGAAGAAGAGCGCAATCTACACAACGCTGATCCTGGATGCCGAGGATGACATGGTGATGCCGCCGAAGAAGGAAGGCATGCTGGAAAAAAGCCAGATCGAGGTGATCAAGGCCTGGATCGAGCAAGGGGCCGACTGGCCTGCCGGCGTGGTGCTGGAGCAGACGCCGCGCATCAAGTTCGAGAAGCACATCCAGCCGATCCTGGAGCAAAACTGCGTGTCCTGCCACAATGCGGACAAAGCAAAGGGCGATTGGATCATCACCACCAAGAAGGAAGCCTTCGAAAGTGGTGAGAACGCCCCGAACATCGTGCCCTTCGACCTGAAGCAGAGCGCGATTTATCATCTGACCACCCTGGCAGCCGATGAGGACGACCTCATGCCGCCGAAGAAGAGCGGCGGTCCCTTGAGCAAGGAGGACATCAACTACCTGAAACTTTGGATCGAGCAGGGCGCTCCCTGGCCGGATGACGTGAAACTGACCGCGAAGGAGAAGAAGGGTCCGGCCACCAACAATCCGGACAACCTGGAACTGGTGAAGAAGATCCACGCCTTCATCGTGAAGACGTCCCAGGAGAAAAAGGAGGCAGACATGAAGCCTTACGAGGCCAAAGTACCCAAAACAGGCGCACCGTACAGCATGGTGGTGATCAAGAGCGGTGAATTCACCATGGGCAGCCCTGAGAATGAGGAAGGCCGCAGTGATGACGAAGGGCCGCAGGTGAACAAGGCGATCAAACCGTTCTGGATGGGACAGTATGAGATCACCTGGGACGAGTATGAGCCCTTCCAACTGACCAGCGTCGGCCGCAACAAGGATGGCTCCCGCCAGGTCTGGAGTCCGACCGACAAGCCTGAAGAGCTGATCTCACAGCCGACGCCGCCGTATCAACCGATGGACTTCGGCATGGGACGTGAACGTTTCCCGGCGATCTGCATGACGCAGCATGCGGCGAACAAGTACTGCCAGTGGCTGAGCGCCCAGACCGGCCACTTCTATCGTCTGCCGACGGAAGCGGAGTGGGAATACGCCGCCCGCGCCGGCACGAAGACCGCCTACTTCTTCGGCGATGACGCTGCGCAGCTCAAAGATTACGCGTGGTATTTCGACAATGCGCCGAACTTTCAGTATTCGAAGGTCGGCGCCAAGAAGCCCAACCCATGGGGCCTTTACGACATCTATGGGAACGTTTGCGAGTGGTGCCTGGACCAATACACGCCAACCACCCCTGCGGCGTCCATCCTGGGCAACGACTGGGTGCGCTCCAAGACGCCGTATCCGCATGTGGCCCGGGGCGGCACCTACGACGACGATCCGGAACTGTGCCGCAGCGCCGCCCGCAAGGCCTCCGATCCGCTCTGGAAGCAGCAGGATCCGCAGCTCCCGAAAAGCATCTGGTATCTGACCGACGCGACCTGGCTCGGTTTCCGAATTGTGCGTCCGCTCGAAATTCCGACCGCGGAGGAAATGTTCGCCGCATGGAACAACGGTGTGGCGAAAGAGTAAACGCAAGCACAACACAGTTTGACTGCCACGGGCCGCTGAGTTTCAGCGGCCCGTTTTTTTGCTCGCCTCTGGTGTAGAACTGCGCTCAAGCTGCCGTTTGCTCCGACCTTCCCGAACCATGACTCAATCCAAATCCTCCTCCCGTGGCGCCGTGGCCGCCCTGATCGCTGCATTCCTTGGCTGGCTGTTCGACGGTTTTGAAATGGGCTTGTTTCCGCTGATCGGCAAACCAGCGCTGCAGGATCTGCTGCCGGGCGCTCCTGCGAAGGAGCACGTGGACTGGTTCACTGTGATCATCGCTGTTTTCCTGGTGGGTGCGGCCACGGGCGGCGTGCTGTTTGGCTGGCTGGGGGACAAACTGGGCCGGGTGAAGGCCATGACACTGGCAATATTCACCTATGCCATCTTCAGCGGCCTGTGCGCCTTCGTGACGGAGGCCTGGCACTTCGCCGGCTTGCGCTTTGTCGCCTCGCTCGGCATGGGTGGCGAGTGGGCGCTCGGCGTGGCCTTGGTGAACGAGATTTGGGGCGGCAAAAACCGTGCGTGGATCGCAGGAATGATCGGAGCGGCCTCGAACATCGGCTTTCTGCTCACCGGCCTGATCAGCTGGCAGTTGAACGCGAGTCTTGAAGTGGTGACTGGCTGGATTCATGCGATGGGACTTTCGCCGGAGAACACGGAATACCTGCTGCACAACCGTGCCTGGCGATTCATCGCCGTCAGCAGCGCCCTGCCCGCCCTGATCAACTTCTTCATCCTGGTTTTCGTCCCGGAATCGCATAAATGGGAGGAAGAGAAAAAGTCCGGTGGAACGTCTCATTGGGCGACGATGGACCTCGTCGGCGTGCTGATTGCCTGCCTGTCTGCGCTGATGATCATCTATGTTTGGTCACCCATGTGCGCCTGGGGCGGCTGGATCGCCACCATCGTCACCGTGGCGGGCCTCGCGGTGGCCTTGTGGGGCTACTTGCACCCGGTGCGCCAATACATGAGCCGTTCGATGGCGGCCGGCAGCACGGATGCGGCCGAGCATGGATCGATCATGCGCAATCTGCTCGTCGGGGCCAGTTTGGCGGCTGTGGCGTTGCTGGGAACCTGGGGATCGGCGCAGCAAGCAGCCCGTTGGGCATCCGATCTGGCACCGAAGGGCAGTTCCCTTCCCATAATCGACTATGTCGTGATCGCAACGGCCCTTGGAGCCATCCTGGTGACGCTGATCACACCGCTCGTGGCCGACAAACTGGGCCGCCGCGTCACCTACACCTTGCTTTGCGTGACAAGTCTTGCTGCATCCCTCGCCTTCTTCCGGGTCAATGTTCCGTTCACAGGCGAAAGCATTCCGACCTCGCTGCTGCTCAGCGCCTTCTTGCTGGGGGGCATCACGGCATCGTTCTACGGCTTCTTCCCGCTCTACTTCCCCGAGTTGTTCCCGACCAGTGTGAGAGCGACTGGTCAGGGCTTCTGCTTCAACTTCGGCCGCCTCATTGCAGCGATCGGCGCGTTGCAACTGGGGAACTTGATGGGCCTTTTCACCAAGGACGCCATCACGCCGGTGCAAGCCGCCGCCAACGCGTATTCGATCCTCACGTGCGTCTATTTGGTCGGCATGGTCGTGATCTGGTTCGCCCCGGAAACGAAGGGCAAGGCGCTACAGTGACCTGCCTGCGGCCGTGGTGCCGGACCCCTGTGAGATTTCTTTCCTTGCCAGGAATCATTTCGCGGATAATAATTCACCCATATTAACCTCTCAGAAATAAGAAGCTCTTTAGCCTGAATGAGTATAAATTTATGGATTCTATGATTTTATCTTGATCCTACCTTCGATAGTTGTTACATTACCTATAATTCGAGATTTTCTCGGAACCCATAGCTCCCAGGACCCAATGTCTATGATTACCGGCCCCAAACCACCAGCCAAAGACCACGCCAAGCTGGCAGACTTCATTCTGTTCAGTCAGCGCGAGTTCTTGCTGAACCTCTCCCGAGAGCTCAACCGGGACAATATCTCCTTCGCCCAGTTCTTCCTCCTCAGCTACTTGGCCACCTCCAAGGAGCTGACCATGACCGACATCGCTCGGAAGATGGGGCACTCCACCGCTGCCGCCACCGGTCTGGTGGACCGTCTTGAAAAGCTTGGCTACATGGAACGCACGCACGCCATCGACGACCGTCGCAAAGTGCTCGTACGCATCACCTCCCGAGGCATCGAACTCGTCAGCCGCCTGCGTGACGAGCTGCAGAACCAGATCGCCGACGCGATGAGTGAAACCTCCTCCGAGGATGCCGCAAGTTTCATGAGTTCGTATCGTGCGCTGGACACCGCCGCCGTGCGTTGACCTGAAGCACTCCTTTTTTAAAGAGGCGCCCCGGTTTTTGTCCGTGCGCCTCTTTTGTTTTCGTGGCAAACAGCGCGATGACCGACGCACCCTGGATGTCCTTTCCCGCCCTGGAGATGCTCCCTGGATTTGCCCACCGATTCACGCTTCGTCACCCCGCCATCGCCGTGAATGACGAGCGGGACGTGGTCGTGGAGCGCCTCCTGGCCTGGCACCGGCAGCAGGCGGAGGAACTTGGATTCAAAGGCAACTCACTGTGCATCGCCGAGCAGGTGCATGGATGCGAAGTGGCTGCGCTGAACGCTCCTCCCGATCAAATCGTCCCCGGCGCGGACGGCATGGTGAGCGATTCCCCCGGACTCGTGATTGGCGTCTATGTGGCTGACTGCTGCGCTGTTTATCTGGCAGATCCACGCACGGGGGCCTTCGGTGTGGTGCATTCAGGCAAGAAAGGATCCGAACTCGGCATCACAACCCGAGCCATTGAGAAAATGAGGCAGCATTACGGCACAGACCCGGCCGATCTGCACGTCCAGCTCAGCCCGTGCATCCGTCCACCAGCTTACGAGCTCGATTTTGCCGCGATGATCCGCCAGCAGGCGCGGGATGCGGGAGTGCCAGGAAGTCAAATCCATGACACGGGCATCTGCACATCTTCCGATTTGCATCGCTTTTACTCCTACCGGATGGAAAAAGGCCGCACGGGCCGCATGCTGGCTCTACTCGGCCGCCTTGTTTGATCATCATGACCTGCTTTTCCCCTGCCAAAATCAATCTCTGGCTTCGCATCCTCGGAAAGCGCGAAGACGGCTTCCACGAGGTTCAGACGCGCCTTTGCCGACTCACGCTGGGCGACACTGTGGAGATCACCCATGAAGGCACCGGCGACCAGGTGGCGCTCACGTGTTCCGATCCCACCGTGCCACTGGATGAATCCAATCTCGCGATCAAAGCTCTGCGCGCCTTCGAATCGCGCACCGGCAGGCGATCATCCTGGCGCATTCATTTGGAAAAAAAGATCCCCGCAGGAGCCGGGCTCGGCGGAGGCAGCAGCAATGCGGCCACAGTGCTGGAGGCCTGCAATGAATTGACCGGGACACCGCTGACCCGGGAGCAACTGATTCAAATCGGCGCCCAGATCGGCTCGGACGTCCCTTGCTTCCTGCTGGACACCCCCGCTGCGGATGGTTCGGGACGTGGTGAACAGGTGGCTCCGGCTGAGTTCTCGTGGGAATTGCCACTGGTCTTGATCAAACCGCCCTTCCCGATTCCCACTCCATGGGCCTATAAACGGTGGGCGGAATCAAAGGAAGTTCCCAGCGTGCTTTACGCTCCGCAACTTTGCCCCTGGGGAACGATGGTGAATGACCTCGAGCGTCCCGTGTTCGAGAAATTCCTGCTTCTTCCCACGCTCAAAAACTGGCTGCTGGAGCACGGTGAAGTGAGTGCGGCGCTCATGTCGGGTTCAGGAAGCACCATGTTCGCTGTCACAGAAAGTCCGGCAGCGGCCGCCGATCTGGCGGAGAAGGCCCGCGAGTATTGTGGCGGCACATCCTGGATTCAGGTGACTTCCACAGCGGTTTGATCCAGCGGCCCACCAGTTGATCACTCATAAAAATTTGGGGCCGGACGGCTCCCGATTCCGTCCGGCCCCTGGTTTGATCAACCTCAACTTAGTCCTGCTTGTTGAAGGCAGGGTTTCAGTTAACAACCAATCACTCTCAAGACCCAGTCTATGGAGGGGTTTGACGCCCTGCATGAACTGTTGAAGACGTTAGTGATGGTGCGTGGACAAGTGTTGAAAAATGTTGGAGAAAAGTTTTCGCTTCAAGGTTCCATGCCTGCCACCCGTTCTCATCTCGCTGTCAAATCCATGCCCGACCTGCCCCTGCTGACCGAAGAAGAACGCTCTGTTTATGAATGGCAGATGTGGGTGCCCGGAGTCGGGGAGGAAGGCCAGCGCAAACTCAAGGCGGCTTCGGTCTTTGTTTCACGCGTGGGTGGCCTTGGCGGTGTGGTGGCGCTGGAACTGGCTGCCGCTGGTGTCGGCAGGCTGGTGCTCGCTCACGCCGGCTGTTTGAAGCCTGGGGACCTGAACCGCCAGCTCCTGCAAACGCACGAACACATCGGCCTGCCGCGCATGGAGTCGATTGTCCGTCGCTTGCGCGAGTTGAACCCGCGTTGCGAGGTCATTGGCATCGCCGAAAACGTCAACGATGAAAATGCGGAGCGGCTGGTTGGCGAGGCAGATGTGATCATGAGCGCCGCCCCCATGTTTCAAGAGCGTCTGGCGCTGAATGCCGCCGCATTCCGGGCGCGGAAGCCGATGGTCGAATGCGCCATGCACACGCTGGAGGCTACTGTGACCACGTTTGTGCCCGGACACACGGGATGCCTCGCCTGTTATGTCCCCGAGGTGCCGCCCACATGGAAACGCCAGTTTCCGGTGTTTGGAGCTGTTTCCGGCACAGCGGCGTGCATCGGAGCCATGGAGGTGATCAAACTGATCACCGGTGTCGGCGAACCCCTTGCAGGCACACTGTTGTCGATGGACTTGGGTTCCATGCGCTTCCGGCATGTGCGGCTGCCGAAACGCCCTGGCTGTCCCGTTTGCGGCTGAACTTACTTCGCGACGTAGTCCACCACGCAGACCTTGTCGAGCAGCGGCTTCAGCTTCGCCACGAAGGCCTGGTGCTCCGCGTGTGGCAGATAAACTTCGAGGCCGGCCTTGTCAGAGAACGTGACAAAGAAGCAGTGCGTGAAGCCGTCGTTGAGTCCTTCCGGGCTCACATTGGTGCCCCACTCATAGCCCTTCACCGTGTCGATCTTCTTTGCCAGTTCGCCGAACGCCTTTTCGATGCCTTGGACCTGCTCAGGCGTGGCGCTGTCCTTGAATTTGAACAGTACGACATGGCGGTAGGGAGCTTCGGCGGCGGCGAGGGAGGAAGTCATGATGAATGCGATGGCGAAAAATGCGATGGCGAGAGATTTCATGGCCGTCGAGGGTGTCGCAGACAGCGCCTCACGTCAACGTCGGGCAAAGTGGTTGCAGCACGGCATGGGAAGTGCTTTTTGACGCCTCAAACGTGCCCAGCCGCAACACGCCCGACACCACCCACTCAAACCTCCATCATCACTGCTCATGAGCCACTGGGATCGCTTTCAGAAGTATTTCGTCCGTTATTCAAGCATCGGATTCTCCATCGACATCAGTCGCATGGCATTCGAGGACAGCCTTTTCACCCGGATGGCCGGAAAGATCGATCACGCGTTCAAAGCGATGAAGGATCTCGAAGCCGGAGCCATCGCCAACCCGGACGAAAACCGCATGGTCGGCCACTACTGGCTGCGCGACTCGAAACTCGCCCCTGAAGCGGTCCTGAAGAAGGAAATCGACGAGACCCTCGACGCGGCGCTGAAATTCGCTGCCGATGTGCATGCTGGTGCGATCAAGGCCGCCAATGGCACAAAGTTCAGCCGCGTGCTGGTCGTCGGCATCGGTGGTTCGGCGCTGGGGCCGCAGTTGGTGGCGCAGGCCATCACGCCCGCCAATCCGCCCATGTCCATTTCGTTTTTCGACAACACTGATCCCGATGGCATGGATCGCGTGCTGGCAGAAATAGGCTCCGGGCTGGCCACAACTCTCACGCTGGTCATTTCCAAGTCCGGAGGCACCAAGGAAACACGCAATGGCATGCTCGAGGCCGAGGCTGCGTACAAGAGAGCAGGCCTGGAATTCTCAAAACATGCCGTGGCGGTCACCGGTGTCGGC
>NZ_JACSRD010000231.1 GCF_014879935.1 Prosthecobacter sp. | reverse complement strand
GATTCGTCATTCGTCATTCGTCATTCGTCATTCGTCATTCGGCCCACCCCTTGACCTTCCCACACTCCACCCTTAGCGCTCCGCCTTCCGCTCAATGATCTCCTGGTTCGCCCGCAACTCCGTCGCCGCCAATCTGCTCATGATCGCCGTCATGGGGCTGGGCATCTGGACGCTCTGGACCGGCCGCATCCCGCTGGAGGTGTTTCCGGACATGCCGTCACGGTACATTTCCGTCAACGTGCCCTACCCGGGCGCCACGCCGGAGGAAGTCGAGGAAACCATCATCCTGCGCATCGAGGAGGCCATCCAGCAGGTCACCGGCATCAAGCGCATCGTCTCCACCGCATCCTCCAGCGGCGGAAACGTCATGATGGAGATCAACGACGCCGACCAGGCCCGCGAGATCATCGATGACATCAAGATCCGCATCGATTCCATCCCCAACTTCCCCGCGCTGGCCGAGCGCCCGATCATCCAGCACGATGACCACCTCAATTCCGTCATCAGCGTCATCCTGGCCGCCGACATGGCCGAACGCGACCTCCGCCGCCTCGGCGAGCAGGTGCGGGATGAAATCTCCGCGCTGCCCGGCATCTCCCACGCCAATCTCACCGGCGTCCGGGAATATGAGATCGCCATCGAGATCCCCGAGGCCAGGCTGCGCAAATACGGCCTCACGCTCGATCAAATCAGCACCGCCATCCGCACCAGCGCCATCGATCTTCCCGCCGGGGTGGTGCAGACCGAGGCGGGTGATGTCTCCATCCGCACCCGCGGCCGTGCCTACAGCGGCGAGGACTACGGCCGCGTCGTCGTCCTCACTCGTCCCGACGGCACGAAGCTCACGCTCGGCGAGATCGCGAAGATCAGCGACGGCTTCAACGAGAACCCGCTCATCTCCCGCCTCGATGGCAAGCGCTGCGTCACCATCACCGTCATGCGTGAGGGCAGCCAGAACGCCATCACCATCGCCGAGGCCGTGAAGGCCTACATCCTGGAGAAAAACCAGCGCTTTCCCGACGGCGTCCGCCTCGAGTTCTGGAACGACCGCTCCAAGATCGTCAAAGGCCGCATCAGCCTCCTGCTGCAGAACGCCCGCAGCAGTCTTATCCTCGTCTTCATCTGCGTCGGCCTGTTTCTGCGGCTGGATGCCGTCTTCTGGGTCGCCGTGGGCATGGTCATGGCCTTCCTCGGCGCCTTCGCCTTGATGCCCGTGTTCGATCTCTCGATCAATCTGTCCTCCGTCTTCGGCTTCATCCTCGTGCTCGGCATCGTGGTGGATGACGCCATCGTCACCTCCGAGCAGGTGGACACCATGCGGCAGGAGGGACTCCCGCCGCTGGAGGCGGCCATTGAAGGCACCCGCCGCCTCGCCGCGCCCATCACCTTCGGCGTGCTCACCACCATCGTCGCCTTCATGCCCATGGCCTTCGGCTTCGGCGACTTCGGCGTCATGTTCCAGCCGATCTCCATCGTTTTCATCTGCGTCATGCTGCTGGCGCTGATGGAGACAAAGCTGATCCTGCCCAGCCATCTCGCGCATCGCACGCCGCTCATCAGCCGCGCGGCCGACGTGCTCGACCCGATCCACCGCTTCTCGGAGCGCCAGCTCGCACGGTTTGTGGACCTCGCGTACCGGCCCTCGCTGCGGTTCTGCCTCAAAAACCGCTACAGTGTGCTCGCGGCCGTGTTTGGCGGCCTCGGCATCCTGTTCGCCATCTTTTTCAGCGACCGCATCGCCACCACCTTCTTCCCCCGCGTCGCCAGCGAGCGCATCGAGTGCCGCCTCACCATGCTCGATGGCACGCCGTTTGAAGTCACCGACGGCCACATCTCCCGCATCTACGAGATCGCCGAGCAGATGCGCAAAGAATACGTCGGCCCGGATGGCAAGCCGGTCGTCCGCAGCATCATTGCCAATTCCGGCATGACCGGCAGCTCACGCGGCTCCTCCGGCGGCAGCGGCACGCATCGTGGCGAGGTGATCATGGAGACCTACGGCCCGGAGGAGCGCTCCCTCCAGGTCAGCACCGTGGACATGGCCGCCGAATGGCGGAAACGCATCGGCACCATCGTCGGCGCCGAGGAGATGACCTTCCGCGCCGAGATCATGCGCAGCGGTGATCCCATCGACATCCAGCTCACCGGCACCGATCCGAACGAGCTCCTCGCCATGTCCGATCAGATCAAGGCCAACCTCAACACCATCGCGGGCGTGTTTGATGTCTCCGACAGCCTCGACTCCGGCCGCAACGAGATTCAGCTCCGTCTCAAGCCCGAGGCACAGCAGTTTGGCCTCACCGTGAATGATCTCGCCCGTCAAATCCGCACCGTTTTCTTCGGCGATGAAGTCCAGCGCATCCAGCGCGGCCGCAACGAGGTCAAAGTGATGCTGCGTTACCCGAAAGCCGACCGCAAATCGCTCGCCACGCTCGAAACCCTCCGCGTCCGCACCACCAGCGGCCTGGAAATCCCCTTCGCACGCGTCGCCGAGGCGAAAGTGGGCAAGAGCTTCACCTCCATCAAGCGCGTGGACCGCCGCCGCGCCCTGAACATCACCGCCGACGTCAACAAGGCCACGACCAATCCCACCGTCGTGCGTGAGAGCGTGCGTCCGTTCATCGACAAGCTGCTCACCGATCACTCGCACATCGCCTGGAGCTTTGAGGGCGAGGCCCGTTCCGAGCGTGAAAGCACCGCCGCGTTCTGGCTCTCCTTCGTGCTCGTGATGTTCGGCCTCTACGCCCTCATCGCCATTCCGCTGAAGAGCTACCTGCAGCCGCTGATCGTGCTCATATTGATCCCGTTCGGCGTCGTCGGTGCCACGCTCGGCCATGTCTTCCACGACATGCCGCTCAGCCTCATGAGCCTCTGCGGCATCCTGGCGGTTTCCGGCGTCATCGTGAACGACACGCTCGTGCTCGTCGATCGCATCAACGAACTGCGCGAGGAAACCGGCGACATGGCCCACTCCGTGACCGAGGGCGGCGCCTCACGTTTCCGCGCCATCTTTTTGACGCAGATCACCACCTTCGTCGGCCTGATGCCTCTCATCTTCAATTTCGGCCCCTTCGTGGACAGCTCCCCGCCGCTGATCAAACAGATCCTCGAATGGATCTTCGGCGACAACCGCACCGCGCAGGCCACCAGCGCGCAGTTCCTCACCCCGATGTCCGTCGCGATGGGCTACGGCAGCCTGTTTGCCACCGTCGTCACGCTCTACCTCGTGCCCATGTGCTACATGGCGCTGGAGGACATCCTCAGGCTGGTCACTCGGGGTTTGCGGCTGCTGCGCATCAAGGAAATGCCGCCCGTTGCCGAGGCAGCGTGATGCTTGCCCTCACAGTGACAGCATCATCACGCACATGATGCCATTGTTCAGCGCGTGGGCCGTCATCGGCGCGATCAAGCTGCGCCGCCACAGCCGCAGCATCGAAAACGCCGCCGCCAGCGCCATGATCGCCGGCACTCCAGCCCATCCCTGCGGATGAATCACCGCAAACACGAACGCGCTGATCACGATGCCCAGGAACCAGCGTATCCAGGCCGACAAACCGGGAAACAACAGCCCGCGGAAGGTGATCTCCTCCGTCACCGGCGCCCACACCACGGCCAGCATGAACGCGCCGAACTTCGCCCACGCATCACCCGCGAAGATCTCCACGATCGGATGCGATGGGAAGTCTCCGGTGAGTTTCATGATCCACGACGCAGCCATGATCCCGACGATCAGCAGCGGTAGCGCCGTGATCCAGCCCAGCATCCCGGCCCCGATCTCGCGAAACACGCCCTCACCACGGTGCAGCCCCAGGGTTTCCCGCCACGTCACACGGTCCATGCCGCGCAGGCGCGGCCAGAACACGCCGATGATCAAGGACAGCGACGCCACCGCATAGACGATCCAGGGCGGAAAGGTCACCGGCAGTTCGCGCAACAGTCGCGGCAGCAGCAGGAACAGCGTCAGGTAGATCGCGAAGGCCTCCACCAGCACGCCGCCTTGCCCGCGTGGCGGCCGTGCCAGGGTGAAACGCAGTTGTCCCTTCCGCCAGCGCACGATCGCCAGCACCAGCAGCACCACGCCCGCCACCGCGGCCAGCATGCCCAGCGACACCGCGCCCATCATCGTGAGCGCCGTGCCCAAGGCCTGCTGCTGCACCTGCAGCCGCACGGGATCTTTTTCCTCCAGCGTCCGGGCCTGTGCCAGCCGCGCCATCCAGCCGTGGCGTTTGAGAAATCGCTTCCATCCCGCCTCGTCCGGAGCTGCCGTGCCGCTCTCCAGCTTCCGCAGCGTCTCCACATCCGCGCGCAGGTCCTCGTTTTTCGCCGCCAGCCTCGTCAGATCCTCCTCCGCAGGCGGTTTCCCGCTCATCCAGCTTTTCAGAATCACCAGACGAAGCTTGTCCGCTTCTTTGCGTGCCACGGTCCTGGCCTCCGCGGTCATTTGATCATTCAAAGCCTCGTTCCACTGGCCGGTCTGGCTCAGCAGGTTCTTCACCCCCACCGCATAGCGTGCCATCAGTTCAAAGATCCGGTTCGGCCGCACCTCCGTCTTGTCGCCAGCCTTCGGCACGGTCTGCACCCACACCACAAACACCGCGCAGACGGTGATCGCGATCACCGCCAGCAGGCTCCCCAGGCGTGGGAAACGACGCGGCGTCACGGCGGGCTTCGGTTCAGGCAGCGGCGGGGGCACGGCGGGCGTTTCCATGGTGAGGGTTCGCCGATCAAACACCACCTGGCCGCAAACACACGCATTATTCGGCCGGCCGTCGTCCGCTGTTTCGTTGCCCACGCCTGGAAATGCCGGACAGTTCCTCCCTTTTCCCTTCCGCTCATGCCCGACTGGCTTCGTCTTCTCCCCGATTCCGATCACCGTCTGCAGATGTCCCTGCGGCCCGGGGATGCGCGGCGTTTCTGGGCGCACTCAGCCGATGCCGCAGCCGTGCTGGCCGAACGTGCCCGTTGGATGACGGAAACGCCGGATCGTTATCTCCGGGTGCTGCCGGAAGGCGAAGAAGCCGTCACCGAGGCCATCGCCTTCATGCGGGCGCAGCAAGATCGCGCGGCCTGTCCGCCCGCGCAGGCGGCGGTGGAGCTCGAGCCTGACTGGATCGTGCTCGCCGGCGATGCGGAGCGTCTGTATCCCGTCATCGGCGGAGCGGTCATTTTTCCATCACGCTGGGCGCTCGCAGAAAAAATCGGCCGCCCATTGCACGAAGTCCACGCGCCTGTGCCCGGACTGCAAAGCAGCCTCGGCACGCAGATCAGCACCTTCCTGCAACGTCTCGGCCCGCACGCCGCGTGGGAGCGGGAAAACTGGGGCCTCAGCGCCGATCCCTCGCTCAATCATCATCCCGCCATCACGATCCGCCGTCTGGATGCGGATGCGACTCTCGAAACCACCTGGCTGCGCCTCGAACGCCAGTTCCTCACGCGACTTCCCGTCACCAACGCCCTCCTCTTCGGCATCCGCGTCACCAATCATCGGCTCGATCACCTCGCGGCGCTGCCAGCCGTCGCCACCCGACTCGCGCGTGCCCTGACCACCATGGCCGACGACGTCGCCCGCTACAAAGGCCTCCACGAGGCCCGGTCTTCACTCATTTCCGCGCTCGAATCTGTGAGTTGATCGCTCCGGTGCGCGTTGATGCTGCGCACATTTTCCAGCCACACCCATGCGCACCCTCGCCTTCCTTGCCCTCGCCACCGCCCTTTCCGCCCAGACACCGCGTCCCGGCGTGAACTACGATGAAGCCAAAGCCGGCGGCGATTCCCTGCCCGATCTCAAGCTCACCACAGCCGATGAGTGGACAAAAACTCGCCGCCCGGAGATCCTGAAGCTCTTTGAAGACCACGTCTTCGGCAAAACACCCGCCAACCTCGGCACGCCGAAGTTCGAAGTCACCGCCACGAAGAAAGACGCCCTCGGCGGACTCGCGACGCGCAAGTTCATCCACATCTCGCTGCCCGACCGTCCCGCCTGGCAGGGCATGGACGTGATGCTCTACCTCCCGAACGACGCCAAAGGCCCCGTCCCCTGCTTCTGCGGCCTCAGCTTCGGCGGCAATCATGCCGTGAGTAAAGAAACCGACATCCCGCTCAGCACCCGCTGGATGCGCGAGAGCAAGGAGAAGCACATCGTCGATCACAAGGCCACCGAGGCCACCCGCGGCACCGAAAGCAGCCGCTGGGCGCTCGAAATGATCCTGAAACGCGGCTTCGCCCTCGCCACCGCCTACTATGGCGACATTGAGCCCGACCACGCCGACGGCTGGAAGGACAGCCTGCGTGCCGCTGTGAGCAAGGACGGTGCGGACACCGTGTGGAAAGACGGCGAATGGGGTGCCATCGGAGCCTGGGCCTGGGGCCTCAGCCGCATCGCCGATTACCTGCAAACCGACGCCCAGGTCGATGGCAAACACCTCGCCGTCATCGGCCACTCACGCCTCGGCAAGACCTCCCTCTGGGCCGGGGCGCAGGACGAACGCTTCGGCTTCGTCATCTCCAACAACTCCGGCGAAGGCGGCGCCGCCCTCATGCGTCGCGACTTCGGCGAGACCACGGCCATCATCACCAAGGCCTTCCCCCATTGGTTCACCAAGACCTACACCCGCTACGCCGGAAACGCCGCCGCATGCCCCGTCGATGCCCACATGCTCATCGCCCTCGCCGCGCCACGTCCCATCTACATCGCCAGCGCGGTCGATGACCAGTGGGCCGATCCAAAGGGCGAGTTCCTCTCCGGCAAATTCGCCAGCCCCGTGTACGCCCTGTTTGGCAAGAAAGGCGTCGTCGCCCAGGAGCACCCCGCCATCGACCAGCCCGTCGGCGATTTCATCGGCTACCACATCCGCACCGGCAAACACGACGTCACCGACTTCGACTGGACGCAGTACCTCGACTTCGCCTCACGGCATTGGACCCGCTGAACAAACCCTCGCCATCCTCCCGCTACAGCTTATTCGGCACCACCTTCGTCCACGGACTCCAGGCACCGAGCGCGTGCTGCTGGATTTTGCGTTTCCAGATCTTGGTCATGCAGAAGGCGTATAGCGTGTCCTTGTCTTTGCCGCCGAGGGCGACTCCGGTGACGCGGCCGCGATCAGGGACGGTGAGAATGACCTGGGTGGGGCCGTCGTCGGCGCTGATTTGGATGCCGCTCTTGGTGGCGATGAATTGGCGGCCTTCTTGCGAGTAGCAGAGGCATTCCGCGCCGGCGTCGTCGTCCCAATCGTGGACGTGGAGGTGGAAGAAGCGCTCTTTGTGAATGAGCGAGCCGTCGTCGGCGGTTTGATAGCTGTAGGCCCATTTGGAGTGGCCTTCGCCGACGCTGAGGAGCCATTGATCGGGACGAAAGGCCATGCCAGTGGCGAAGTTGATGCCAGCATCGACCTGCTTCTTCTGGCCATCTTTGATGAGCCACACGCTGCCACCTTTGGTGGCCTTTTTTGCGTCGTTGTCGCTTACGTAGAGGCTGCCGTTCGGATGCGCGAGGATGCTGTGACCGGTGAGGCCTTCCAAAACGAGGCTCGACCGGCCGCTGGCGTCGTAGCGGAGGAGCTGGCCGGATTTCTCGGAGATGGTGTAAAGCGATCCATCGGCCGCGACGGTGACGCCGTGCGCGTTGCCGGTTTTTTCGGCGAAGACGCTGATTTGATCGTCGAGGCCGATTCTGTGGATTTTGTCGGCGGAGGTGTCGGCGAAGAAGATTTCGCCGTTGGGCGCGGTGGAAGGCCCGCGGGTGCTTTTGAAGCCTTCGGCGACGAGTTTCCAGTCCTCGCCGGGGATGAGGATCTCCTGCGCACGCGGGGCGCTGGGGCCTGCGCGGACTTTTTCGGGCCAGTTCTTCCACAGATAAGCCATCGCCTCCATCCAATGGTCGGCGTAGCCCGCGACGTGGCCGCCGTCGATGATGCGGAACTGGTAGTCGTAGCCGGAAAACTTCAGCGCCTTGTCCATTTCCTGATCGAGCAGGAACCAGTCGCCCGCCGCGTTTTCCATGTCACGTGTGCCGGTGGTCAAAAACGAGCGGATGGGCCGCGCCTCGAACTTTCGCACCATCGTGGGAAACTCATGCCCGCCGCGAAACGCGACCCAACTGCCGCTCGCCGCATACACGCGGCTGAAGGCCTCAGGTCGATGCCACGCGGCCGTGAAGGCCGTGATGCCACCGCTGCTGCCACCGGCGATGCAGCGGTCGTTGCCGCTGGTGCTCAGATTGAGCTGATACTGCTTCGCGACGAAGGGCAGCAACTCCTCGTCAAAGAAGCGCACGTTGTTGTCGTTGATGCCGTCGTATTCAAAGTCGCGATTCCGGCGGTCGGCGGTGCCTTTCATCGGCGCGGGCAACGTGCCGGGCCGCACGAAAACACCGACCATCACAGGGATCTCCTTCGTGGCGATCATGGTCTCCAAGGCGGTCTTTTCGCGCGGATTGAAACCATCGGTTTTCACATACACGCACGTAGGCTTGCTGGCGTCGTATTGCGCCGGGATGAAGACGGTGACCTCGCGCACGGTGCCGGGGAAGACTTTGCTCTGCGAGAAGATGAAGGTCTCGATGCGGCCCGGAAGGATGTCATCGGGCTTGATCGCGTGCGGTGTGTAGGTCGGGGCAGCAGCCGAGGACGGCTGCACCACATTGCTGCCGGCGAGCGGTCGCACGAACCAATGCAAATGCGAATCACCCTTCCGGTGCTGCCAGAGATCGACCTTCGCGCCGACTTCCTTTTTACCACCGAGATGATCGAGGCCCATTCCGGGCGCATGCTTCGGTTCGATGGCGTAGCTGCCATTGTCCTGCTTCGTGAGAGACCAAAGCTGCGCGTCGGATTTGTTGTCCTTCGCAAGCAGCACCTTCGTGCCGCTTGTCGTGCCTGCACCATCCACGGTGAGGGCGAGGCCGGGTTGCGAGGCGGGCATGAGCCACGCAAAACCATCTCCACGCGGCTGGATGATCCATTTTTGATTCGCTGCGTTGCTCGGCTTGTTGATGGACACGATGTCGCCTTCCTTTGAGTCGCCGACGACCTCCAAAACGAAGTCGGGAGCACTGACCGGCACGATCTGGTAGGAGCCCCAGTCTTCGGCGAAGGCGGTGGTGGTGAGGAGAAGCAACAAAGGGGCGAGGAGTTTCATGGAAAGTAGTGCTGAGCTTTAGCTCGCGCAGGTCGGGTGGGTGAAAGGTGTTCGAGCGAGGTGGGGATAACGCTGGCGTGTCGGCCTTCTATGCGGTCACGCGCTAAAGCGCATGACTACTTTGGCGCAGCTCAGCGCCGAATCCGACGATGAAGCCTGTTTTGAGGCCTGCTTTCGCTGGATTCTCGGAAATGTATCGGCGGAAGTGCTCCAACTGGGCCTCGCTACGAACAATGTGATCGAACGGCTCGCGCTGCCAAAGTGAGCCTCGGCGTCGAAGAAGTTGATTGATGTCGTGAGCGCTGCCGCCTTTCCAATGACGCAGGATTTCGCCCAGAGTGACTTTTTCGGCAGGTTCGATCAAGGCATGGAGATGATTCGGCATCACGCACCAGGCATCGAGATGGTAAGCTTTGTTGTGTCCGGCGAGCAAACGAGCGACCAGAAGATCGGCGGAGGCTTTCATGGCGAGCGCGCAGTCACCATGGCCTGCATCCAGCAAATCGTGAAACTTGGCCGTAAACTCGCGGTGATAGGCTTTTCTTTGCTCGTCCGTCAGGTGGTCGAGTTCGTCTGGTCCTGCGAGTTGGTGCGATTGCAGCCAAGTATCGCGTTTGCGCTGCCATTCGGCGGCGAGCTTGGAAGGAATGGAGTCAGCGAGCCGAGTGGTGACGAAGTAAGTGGTGCCCCACTGCCGCCAATGCGGCAGTTTTTGCCGATGAATGTGCGTCTCGGCATTGGGATCGAAAGGCTTGAATGACACTTGTGAGGGTAAAAGCCGTGGTGAGAGGCGCAAGCAAAGCAGTGCAGAGCTTTAGCTCGCACAGACGTGGGCTGGTCCTGAGGTGGGCGAGGTGATCAGACGATGCGGTGCCTTGGCGGCGCGCGGTGTTGTCACGCGCTAAAGCGCATGACTACTTTAGCGCTGACTCCGGCACGAGCTGGATCTCGACAGCAGCTCCTTTGAGATGCTTGTCGAAGAAGGCCTGCATGAGCTGGATGACGGCGGGTTTGCCGAAGGCGGGGCCGCCGTGGCCGGAGCCGGGGAGGGTTTGGAGCCAGACGGGCACGCTTTGGGCCTTCAGGGCGGCCTCAAGCTGCACGCTTTGCGCATAGGGCACGAGGGTGTCGCGCGTGCCGTGCAGGATGTGGAAGGGCGGGCTGTCTTTGCTGACGTAGTGCACGGGGCTCACGGCATCGGCTTTCGGTTTGTCGTCGAGCTTCGTGCCGATGAGCGACGAATACGGATCGCTCGGCGTGTTGAAGGCGAAGATGTTCTTCACGTTTTTGTCCTCGGCGGCCTGCTGCACGACGGTGCTGAAATCGGCGGGGCCAAAGATGTCGATCACGGCCTGCACGCGGTCGGATTGATCCAAATGGCCGCCGATGGGCGAAAAGGCCTTTTTGCCGCCGGAGGTGCCGACGAGCGCGGAGAGATGGCCTCCCGCGGAGCCGCCGACAGCACCGAGGTGATCGGTGTCGAAGTTGTATTGCTTCGCATGCGCCCTCAGCCAGCGGATGGCGGCCTGACAGTCCTGAATCTGCGCCGGGAAGATGGCTTTCTGGCTGAAACGATACTCCACACTCGCCACCGCATAGCCTTTGAGCACCATCGCGGCCACGGGACACGGGAATTTGTTTCCGCCACGCCAGCCGCCGCCGTGGATGTGCACTATTAGAGGCAGCGGTTTTTCACTCGGCTTCTCCGGCACGTAAATGTCGAGCTTTTGCGCCTCATCACCGCCTTCGATGTAAGCGATGTCCTTCTCCAGTTTGATGCCCGCGGGCAGTTGGGCGAGAAGACTGGTGGTGAGGAGGGTGAAAAGGAGAAGGAGCGGCTTCATGGTGCGCTGTTAACGCGTCCCCAAGCCGTAAACTTCAGCCCCAGTGCTGCGCGATCTTCTTCTTCAAGAACTCCACGCTCCGCGCGAGCTGCTCCATGCCATCGACGCCGTCTTCGATGCTGATCCAGCCATTGAAGCCTTTGCTTTTGAGCTCGGTGAAGATGGCGTCGTAGTCGTTGAGGCCTTTGCCGATCTCGCCGTGGCGGAGGCGTTTGGCGTAGCCTTGCGCACCGCCTTCTTCTTTGCGCAGGTCTTCGATGGTGCCTTCGGCGAGGTAGCGGTCGCTGGCGTGCATGGTGACGACGCGATGCGAGACGCGCTTCAGCAGCTCGATGGGGTCCTCACCGGCGAGGTAGGTGTTTGAGGGGTCGTAGTTCACGCCGAAGTTCGGGTGGTTCACAGCATCGACCAGTTTGCAGAAGACATCCATCTTCTGCGCGAACTCGGGATACTCCCAGAAGTCGTCCTTGTAGTGGTTTTCGATGATCAGCGTGATGCCGCGCTCCTGCGCATACGGCAGGCAGGCGTGGATGGAGTCGGCCGCGAGCTTCACACCCTCGTCGATGCTCAGCTCGGGCCTTCTTTGACCGCTGAGCACGCGGCAGTAGCTGCCACCGAGCGTGTGCGTCATGTCGATCCAGCGTTTCTGCTTCTCGATCTCCTTTTCGCGGAAGGCCTCATCGGGATGCGTGAAGTCAGGCGAGCAGCACATCATCGGGATGACCTTGCCGGTGTCTTCTACTTCCTTGCGAAAGCGCGGCCAGTTTTTCTCGTCGGCCATCTCCAGAAAGCCGGCATACCATTCCAGGCCCTGCACATCGAGCGTGGAGGCGAGCTTGATCCATTCGGAGACAGTCATCGTCCCTTCTTTGCAAAGGGCGACCATGAAGGCTTTCGGGAAGGCGGCGAGACGAGGCATGAGTTTGGAGTGGTGGAGTATTGAAATCACTTCGTCGGAATGGTACTCGCATCCTTCGGCGGATTGCGGCCGATGAAGGGGTGTTGTTCCAAATCGAAGACCTGGCCGCTGATGGGGCCGCATTCGTCGGCGAGGAGCCAGGCGGCGCAGGCGGCGATCTCGTCGGGCCAGAGGATGCGGCCGGCGGGGGCATAGACCTTTGGCAGATCGGCATACCAGTCGTCTTTGAGGCCGTGGGAACGCTTCCGTTTCGCTTCGTTTTCGGTGAGGACCCAGCCGGGGTTGATTTGATTCACGCGCACGCCGTCCTCGCGCATGAGCGTATCGCCCAGATTGCGCGTGAGGGTCATGAGCGCGCCTTTGGAGACGCTGTAGGGCATCAAATTCGGCTCGCCGCTCCACGCGTTGACGCTGCCGATGTTGATGACGCTGCCGCGTGCTTCACGCAGATGCGGCAAGGCGGCGCGGATGAGGAGATAAGGCACCACGCAGTTGATCTCGAGCATGCGGCGGAACCATTTGGCATCCGTATCGCGAATGTTGCCGAGGCCAACCTGCGCGGCGTTGTTCACCACGGCGTCGAGTTTGCCAAAGGCGCTCACGGCCTTCTCGACGAGCAATTGCGGCGCATCTTCCTCCGCGAGGTCTTTGAGCACGAGCACCGCCTTGTCCGCGCCGAGCTCCGCGAGCGTTTCCTGGCCCAAATCGGCCTCCAGGCCGTGGATGAGCACGCGTGCGCCCTCGGCGACACAACGCTTCGCGATGGCCTTTCCGATGCCGGTGACGCTGCCGGTGATGAGGATGACTTTGTTTTCGAGACGAGGATTCATGAGTCAGTAAAGGGACCGGCATTTCGTGTAGCGAGAGTTTCGCGAACGCGCTGGCCGTTGAGCATGGCGACGGAGATCTGCTCTTTCAAGCTCATCGCTGCGGCGACTCCGGCGGCCTCGCCCATCGCCATGGCGGTGACGGTGACGCGGGTGGATGCATGCGCACCACGCGTGGCACTGTGGCACCGGCCGGCGACGAGGAGGTTGCTGATCTTTTGCGGCACGAGCGAGCGATACGGGATGTCGTAAGGCCCGGGCTGGACCTTCTTGGGATCGAAGTCGTTCGCACTTCCGACGACAGTCTTGTTCGGATGCAGATCGAGATACCAGCAGCCGGTGGCGATGGCGTCGTCGAAGCGACACGCCTTCATGAGGTCGTCTTCGCTGAGGATGTGCTGGCCGAGGATGCGGCGCGATTCGCGCACGCCGATCCACGGATAGGCCTCGACGAAAAAGGAGTCTTTGAAGGCCGGCACGTCGCGCTTCCAGGCGCGGAACATCGCATGCGCATCGGCACGGCCCTGCATCTCGGCGCGGGAGAGATCGGCGGCGTCCGTCGGATTGGCGGGCACGCGCACGCCGTGGATGTAGATCTCGTCATCCGCATACATGAACATCACGCCGGGGCCGTAGAACTGCGGCAATTCGCCGCGTTCCTGCGCTTTGACGAGCGCCTCCCGGCAGAGCCTGCTGATGTCCGGCACCTTCTGCACGTGGCCGATGCGGAAATGCAGCGTGAGCGGCTGCACCTCGGCGTTTTGCTCGAACGGCGCACCCGCCCATGCGGCCACGTCGGCATCGCCGGAACAGTCGATGACGACTTTCGGCTTCACGGTGACGAGTCCGTCCTTGTTCGCGATCGTCACGCTCTCAATGTGGTCGCCGCTGCTGTGCGAATCGCAGATGAAGCTGTTGAAGAGCACGGTGAGGTTGTCCTTCTGCTCCTGGAACGAACGGTCGAGCAGCAGCTTGAACTCGAAGGTGTTCGGGATCGTCGGGTTGTGTTTCGCCACCGTCTGCGCATCCGGCGCGCACACGCCCGATTTCGACAGCAGTTCCAGCGCGATGCCGCGCACGACGATGCGCTTAGTGGTGATGTGTGCGATGCCGTCAAAGTAAGGCAGGCCGACACTCGTGATGATGCCACCGGCGAAGGGCGCCTTCTCGACGAGCAGGGTCTTCGCGCCCGCACGTGCCGCCGCCAGGGCCGCCGCGCTGCCGGCACAACCGCCGCCGCAGACGAGCACATCCGTTTCGATGACGCGGCGGCTTGCCGGCCTTGGTACGGCGGATTGAGCCTGCGCATGGACCAGGGAAGCGCTGACCGCTGTGATGGCCGACGCCTGGACAAAGCGGCGGCGTGTGGCGTGGGCGGATGTAGTCATGAAGAAGGGATCATAGCGAAGGACCGGTGGCTGCCGCCACGACAAAGAGTGTGCCAAATACGACGCCGAAGGCGTGGCTTGTTCGGTCGAATGACAACCAGCACAGCGCACGTTAACGTTAAGGAGTGTCGTCATCCATGCGTGTCTTTATCCCGTGTCTTTTGCTTCTCACCCTGTCAGCCAGCGCGGCGGCACCCAGCGTGAAGGAAGGACGTGGTCACTGGGCCTTTCAGCCGGTGGCGAATCCGCCGCCGCCAGCGGTGAAGAATGCGTCGTGGCCGCAGAACGACATCGATCGCTTCATTCTCGCGAAGCTGGAGGCGGCCGGATTGCAGCCATCACCCGCGGCGGATCGCGTGACATTGATCCGGCGTGTCACGCTCGACCTGACCGGCCTGCTGCCGGCACCGGAGGAGGTGGAGGCGTTTGTAAAGAATGAATCACCGCATGCCTATGAAGCGCTGATCGACTGCCTGCTGGCGAGCAAGCATTATGGCGAACGCTGGGGCCGCCACTGGCTGGATCTCGCACGCTACGCGGACACGAGCGGCTTTCACAACGACCTCGACCGCCCTTACGCGTGGAAGTATCGCGACTACGTCATCCGCAGCTTCAACGAGGACAAACCGTATGCGCGTTTCGTGCTGGAGCAGCTCGCGGGCGATGAAGTCGATGGCGCGGACGAGCAGTCGATCATCGCCACCGGTTTCTGCCGCAACGGGCCGAGCAACGACGACAACATGGGCAAAAACGCCGAGGCCATCGCGCAGTATCGCGCGGATCAGATGGACGACGTGATCTCGACGACCGGCAGCGTGTTCCTCGGGCTCACGATCGGCTGTGCCCGCTGTCACGATCACAAAACAGAGCCGTTGCTGTCACGTGACTACTACAGCCTCATGGCTGTCTTCAACGGAACCGAGCGCCTGGGCCTGCCGAAAGGTGCGAAGGACAGGAACGACAAGGACATCGCCGAAAAGCAGGACGTCATGGCCTTGATCGAAACGAAGCCCGACGTGCCCTCCACGCATGTCCTGCTGCGCGGTCTGGCGGCGAATCGCGGCGAGGAAGTGAAGCCGGCGGTGCCTGTCGTGTTGACGGGGAAGGCCGTGCCATTTCCAAAGCCGACGGGCAAGACATCGCTGCGCCGCCGCACCTACGCGGAGTGGATCATCTCGCCGCAGAATCCACTCACCTGGCGCGTGATGGTGAACCGCGTGTGGCAGCATCACTTCGGCGCGGGCATCGTCGCATCGCCCAGCAACTTCGGCGTCTCCGGCATGAAACCGACGCACCCCGAGCTGCTCGACTGGCTCACCATGCAATTCCTCGCGGACGGCGGAAAATTGAAGCCGTTGCACAAGTTGATGCTGCTTTCCGCGACGTATCGGCAGCAAAGCAAGGGCGATGCTCAAGGACAGGCCACAGATCCCTCCAACACGCTCCTCTGGCGCATGAACAAGCAGCGCATGGAAGCGGAGGTCATCCGCGACTGCATCCTCGCCGCCAGCGGCAGGCTCAATCCAAAACTCGGTGGTCCCGGCATCAAGCCGCGCATTCGTGCCGATCTGCTCGATGCGAGCCAGCGCAACAAGTGGCCGGTGCTCGAAAGCGAAACTGCCGAGCACTGGCGGCGCAGTGTTTACATCTATGTGAAGCGCCAGCTCCTCATGCCCGGCATGGAGCTCTTCGACGCGCCGACCACCACGGACAGTTGCGCTCTGCGGATGCAGAGCACCGTGCCCACGCAGGCGCTTGTGCTCATGAATGACGAGTTCGTCGAGGATCAGGCCGGATTCCTCGCACAACGGGCGAAAGCTGAAGCTGGGGACTCGCTCTCGTTGATCGTGGAGCGCCTCTTCATGCTCACGCTTTCGCGCAAACCGTCGCCGCCGCGTCTCCAGCAGGCGCTCGACTTTGTGAAATCGCGGCAGCCATCCAGCGACGAAACCACCGCCCTGCGCGACCTTTCCCACGTGCTGCTCAACAGCAGCGAGTTTGTTTACATCGAATGAAGCCTCCCCTCACCCGCCGCCACATCCTTCAGCAAGCCGGAGCCGGATTCGGCGGGCTGGCGCTGCAGTCGTTGCTCGGTGCGGACGGCTTGCTCGGCAGCACGAATCCGCTCGCGCCTCGTGCGCCGCATTTCGCACCGAAGGCGAAGTCGGTGATCTTCCTCTTCATGTATGGCGGACCGTCGCATGTCGATCTCTTCGATCCGAAGCCTGCGCTAGCGAAGTATCATGGCAAGCCGATCCCGGTCTGGAAAACGGAGGACGCCTTCATGGGCGGCAAAACGAAGAACGTGGCCATGCAGAGCCCGTATCGCTTTGCCAAGCAAGGCCAGGCCGGCATCGACATGGCGGAGGTTTATCCGAATCTGGCGCGGCATGCCGACAGCCTGTGCGTGATCCGCAGCATGCACGCGGAGAGCAACAACCACGGCCCCGCGCTCTTCCAGATGAACTCCGGCTTCATCCAGGCCGGACGCCCGAGCATGGGCTCGTGGGTGACGTATGGACTCGGCTCCGAAAGCGAAAACCTGCCCGCCTTTGTCGTGCTGCTGGACAAACTCGGCGCACCCGTGAATGGCGCGCTGAACTGGTCGAACGGCTTCATGCCCGCCGCGTATCAGGGCGTGCCCTTCCGCAGCAGTGGCGAGCCGATTGCGTATCTCACGCCCCCGAAAAATGTCTCGCGTTCGCAGCAGCGGGCACGACTCGATTTGCTCAAGCAATGGAACAGCGAGTTCGCCGCCGCGAATCCCGCCGAGTCGCAGCTCGCCGCCCGCATCAACACCTACGAACTGGCCTTCCGCATGCAGATGAGTGCCAGCGAGTGTACCGACCTCAGTCGCGAGCCGGAGAGCGTGCGGAAGATGTACGGCCTCGACAACGCGGTGACGGCCCACTTTGGTAAAAACTGCCTGCTCGCACGTCGCCTCGTCGAGCGCGGTGTGCGCTTCGTGCAGCTCTACAGCGGTGGCAACGAAGGCCCGAAGGCCTGGGACGCCCACGACGACCTCAAAAAGAACCACGACCTCCACTGCGCCGAGACCGACGGCCCCATCGCCGCGCTGCTCGATGATTTGAAGATCAGCGGCCTGCTCGAAACCACGCTCGTCGTGTGGGGCGGCGAGTTCGGCCGCTCGCCCGTCGCCGAGAACGGCAAGGGCCGCGATCATCATCCGAAAGGTTTCACCATGTGGATGGCCGGCGCCGGCATCAAAGGCGGCCAGATGTACGGCTCCACCGACGAGTTCGGCTACGCCGCCATCGAAAACCGCGTCTCCGTCCCCGATCTCCACGCCACGATGCTCCACCTGCTCGGCTTCGATCACGAACAACTCACCTACCGCTTCCAAGGCCGCGATTTTCGCCTCACGGATGTGAGCGGCGAGGTGGTGCGGGCGGTGCTGGCCTGACAATCCTACTCCGCCTCTGACTCCTACTCCGTCTCCGCCTCCTCCTCTTCCTCCCAGCCAGCGATGAGGCGAGTAGCATGAACTCGATCTTGAAAATCGCCCGCTCGAAACCAAACTCCGCATCATGGCCGCTACTCTGAACACTCTCCACGCCGATGGACGCATCGTCTTCTCCTTCCCGGAAGAGGCGCTGCCTCACAGCGAGCAGGTCAGCTTCGTTGCATTTGTCAAAGCCGAGTGGGCTGCGCGTCAGAGCCGCTTCACCCAGCAAGACGCGGAACGGCTCGCCAACGAGGTTGACGCCTCCTGGTGGTCGAAGAACAAGCAGCGCATCCTCTCCCAGATCGCGGCGGCATGAGCCGTTGCGTTGTCATTGATGCGAACCGCATTTTTTCGGAGCTGATTGCCGCGAATCATCAGCTCCGCCGGGCTTTCACTTCGCTGCCGAAGACCCGTTTTATCTGCCCGAAGTATGTCTTCGTCGAAATCTTCAAGCACAAGGAACGCATCGCCGATGCCAGCGGTCTCGCCGAGCCGGAGATGTTCTCCCTGCTGCACAGCATTCTCGAGCGGATCGAGTTCATCGACGAGGACAGCATTCGTCTGGGGAGCTGGGCGGAGGCATGGCGGCTTTGCCGGGATGTGGACGAGAACGACACCGCTTATGTCGCGCTGACTCTGGACCAGGATGCGGAGCTTTGGACCGGAGATCGAGTGCTGGAGGCCGGCTTGCGCAAAAAGGGTTTCACTAGCTTCTTTGTGCCGCCGCCTTGAGGCGGAGCTACGGGCGGGAAATGCCGACGAGTTCAGCTACGCCGCCGCCGAAAACCGCGTGTCTGTCCCCGGTCGGCTACGATGACGAACAAAGCATTCGCCGCTTCAAGAGCCGCCTCACGGATGTGAACCGCTTGGAAATTCTGCTTTCGGCTCGTGATGCTTCGCGCGTAGATTTCGGGCGTGCCTGCCCAGATCGAGCTCTACCAAGACAGTCCCGCCGCGCGTGCGGAGCTGGTGCCGTTTCTGCGGGAGCAGTTTCAAGGGAAAGGGGCCTGTGATGAAGCGCAGTGGCTGCGGCGGCTGGCGTTTTGGTGGGATTTGAATCCCGTTGCGGATGCGCACCCGTGTCGCGGGTGGCTGATGCGGGATGGTGGACGGATCGTGGGCTATTTGGGCGTGATTCCGACTTTATATGAAGATGGCGCCGGGAATCCGGTGCCGGCGCTGATCACCACTTCGTGGGCGGTCGCGGAGAGCTGCCGTCATGCGGCGTTGCCGATGGGGATGATGTTTCAGCGGCTTGGGCGTGATCTGGTGATGGTGGACACGACGCCGAGCCCGGAGGTGCAGAAGCTGCTCGATCGCTGGGGCTGGCTGCCGCACAAGGAGGTCTGTCGCAGTCTCATCGTGCGTGGTGCCGCTGGTGGCATGCTGGCGCGTGTGATGGGTTTTGAGCCGCCGTGTCTGGCCGCCGGGCGGCGGATCGTCACGGATGCGGCGCTGGTGTCCAGCGTGTGCCCGGCACGTCCGCGCTCGTGCATTCAAAAGCACATCACGCCGGCGTATCTGCGCTGGTATCTCCAGTCTCCGATGCGCGAGCATCATTTTGCAGGCGTGGTGGATGCCGCGGGCATGCTGACCTCCTGCCTGATGCTGACGCCGAGAAAACTGCGCGGTGTGCCGATGTGGAAGGTGGTGGACTGGTTCACCACGGAGAGCACGCATGACGAACTTCATGCTCTCGTGGCGTGGTGCATGCATCAAACACCTGCGAAGCGCGGCGCTTGGTGGCCTTTCATCAGTCTGCTGAGTTTTCCGGAAGAGGAGGTGTGGAACGGGCTGCCGCTGGCCTACACGCGTGATGAATTCCTCAGCCACTACCACTGGCTGCCGGCCGCGCTGAAGGGCACGCCGGTGCGTCCGGTGATGGCGGAGGGCGACTGGGGCCTATGAGACGAGCGCCAGCACGTCCGCCGGAGTGGCGAAGGAATCGACGGTGATTTTTTCATCGGGAATGGTGACGCCGAACTCCTGCTCGAGCGCCATGAGCAGGTCGATGGACTGGAGCGAGTCCAGACCGAGCTTGCCTAGCTCGGCATCCATCGGCAGGTCAGCGCCTGCGGGCAGCAGACGGAGAAAGGGGCGCAGGAGATTGAGGAGACGCTGTTCAGGGGGCATTGCGGAGGTGTTTTATCGAGAAATCCGGTCGTGACCATGACGAAGCTGCCAGACTTCGACTTCCGCGCCGTGCTCATGCGCCACCTCCACCGGCGGCGGATGGCTGAGAAAGGCGAGCAGGCTGGCGGTGATGCCGTAGGCACCCACATTCGGGATGCCGATGAGATCGCCGGGCTGCACAGGCGGGATCTTCAAACCGCGTGCCAGCGCATCCAGCGGCGTGCAGAGCGGTCCCACGAGGTCGGCGGTCATCACAGGCTCGGCGGAGACATCGCGGCTCAGATTGAAAACGGTCACGGCACCACGCGGCACGCGCCCGAGGCCCGCCATGCCGCCGAGGTGATGAATGCCGGTGTCGAGAATGACGAAAGTGCGTGTCGGGAAAGGTTTCAGGTCCAGCACACGCGCGATGAGCCAGCCACTGCTCGCGCAGAGCCAGCGGCCAGATTCGAACCACAGCTCCGCGCCGCGTCGCGCACCTGCCGTGGCCTGCCAGAGCGTGGTCAAGGCCTCACGCAGGCCCGTGAGCGCTGTGGGTGCGTGATCATTGGCATAGGGCCAGGGAAATCCGCCGCCGACATTGAAGATGCGGCACTCAAAGCCGAGCGCGGCCTCGATCCGCTCCGCGCACTCGAGCGCGCGGCGTGTGTTCGTCACCAGCGCGTCCACACCGGCCACCTGGGTGCCAAAGTAGATGTGAATGCCCGCCATTTTCAGCCTAGGCAGTGTTTTAAAACCTCTTGAGCGGCTGCATCCAATCGATGACAGCGGCGAAAGCGAGCAG
>NZ_JACSRD010000023.1 GCF_014879935.1 Prosthecobacter sp. | reverse complement strand
ACCGAGCAGCCAGAGCAGGCTCAGAAGGAGGAAGGTGATCCCCGGCGTGGCGAGCAGGGTGAGGGAAAGATGCTGGAGGGACATGCGGGAGAAATGACGAAGGCCGAATGATGAATGATGAACGAAGCAGGGCGCTGGTGCCATCCCCTGAACAGGGTCCAATGACCGCAGGTCGAGGGGGATGGCAAATCCGGCTGGAAAGAGGCGGGCGGGAGCTTAAAATCAGCCCCATGAGTACCTTCGCCGACCAACCGATCCCGAAAAATCTCCGCCAGCAGATGGTGGAGCGTGTTTCGACCATGGACGAGCCGTCCTTGCTGCGCTTGCACGAGTTGAACCTGCTCGCGGAAAAAATCCGGCTGCGCCAGGAGATGTCTGATCAGGCAGACGCGGAAAATGCCGCCGGCACGTGGGATAACCTTACCGAGGTCATTCGTGCCTACCGGATGCGCCACCGCGCCGCATGACCGTCTGCGTCGATACCAACGTGCTCATCCAGGCGCGGTCGCTTCACCACCCTTTCGGGGTGATTCTGGATGGTTTCATGTTCGGACTCATGAACTTGGCGGTCTCAAACCGGGTGCTGACCGAGTATCACGAAATCATTCTGGGCAAGGCAGGCCCCGCCGCCTGGAAGACATTGGAGTCCTTCATCGACCTCATCGAACAGAGCGGAAACCTGCGAAGAGTCTCTCCGCACTATCAATTCCGCGTCATCAGCAACGATCCCGATGACAATGCCTTCACCGACTGCGCCATCGCAGCCCACGCTGACTATGTGATCACCGAAGATCGTGATTTTGCCCCGCTTGCCGATGCCGGATACAAACCCCAGCCGATCACGCCGGAGGAGTTTATCCGGCGGTATCGCGGGGTGCATGTGTGAGATGAGCTCAGGCGCTCTTCTCATGGCGATCCATCCACTCGGATGAATGCGCGAAGAGTTTGGCAAGCCATTCGGGAGGCTCGGTCCACTCGACGCGGTGCATGACCAGCCGATATGGCGTAGTCGGCACGTGAAGGCACACCAGTTGATCATCGTTCACCTGCTGAAACTCCCACAGTCTGCCCGGGCTTGTTCGGTTGGGGCCGCACACAAAGAAAAAGCCGTCTTCTTCGACCCTGATCCACGCCGGCATGGGCATGCGCTGCATCATTCTCCCCGGCAGTTGCAGCGCAGTCACGGTAATCAGTCGTCCCTGTTTCGTGATGTGAAAATACTCATCCTCGCCCGGCACCGCCACGGAGGGTGATTGCCAATAGCCGCACAGACTGGATGGTAGGAGGGCTGACATGCTGCAACACCCCGACTATGTCGAGGATGGTGTTGTCTCAAACAGCCTCTCTGCCTTTTTACGCCGCCTTGCCGAGTTTCGGCTCGATGCGGGCGAGGGGGAGATGCTCCATTTTGCCGCGATACCAGGCCATGGAGCTGGGGGCCACGGGCAGTGGTTCCTCATCGCCAGTGAGAGGCTCGAAGACGTCGTCACCACGGTAGATTTCGATGTGGCCGTCGTCGGGGTCCATGGTGGCGAGGCGGATCCAGCGGTTGCAGACGAATTCGACGAGCTCCTTGTTCGCCTTGATCACGCTCATGAGGCGCGGCGGCGTGGTTTCGACGACGAAGAGAATGCGCACGGGCTCGTGGATCTCGACGGTCTGCACGGGCAGACCGGTGCGCAGATCGCCTTGGAAGCCGTTCATGACGCCGACGAGGCCGGTGATGTTGTGCGGGAGCTTCGTGCCTGCGCCCCAGACTTCGTTATCGACGGTGGAGAAGTAGTATTCCAAGTTGATGCCGCCACAGACGGGGATGACGGCGCCGAGGACGCGTGCGAGCGCCTCATTGGCCGGATCTTTCGTGGCATCGTAGCTGACGAGGAAAGCGCGGCGGTCCATGAAGAGGCCGCGGGTGTGGTCCCGGCGCCCGACATAGGCGACGGCATTGGTGCAGTGGCCGTACTCGGGCCGGGGCTCGGCGATGTGCTCTGAACGAGCCTGCACACATCGAAGCGCACGCTCGCCACGCACGCCGGGGCCGGCGGTGCCGAAGCGGCGGACGCGTTCGTCCGCGTTGTGGATGCGGGCCTGGTCGATGGACTGCTTCACGCGATTGAGATCGCCGTGGTGGGTCTCGGGCATGAGATCGACATCGAAATACTCGACGTCATCGCTGCAGGTGTCGTGATAACCGCCGAGGAACCAGGTGTCCTCGGGGATGACGACACCTTTCGTCTTCAAAACGGCACGCACGCCGGGACGATTGGCCATAATGGCGAAGATGCGGGCGTTTGGAGCGCCGGTGCGGCCGCCGCAGGCACCGCAGCAGTAGGCGGACTCGTATGGATTGTTCAAACTGGTGCTGCCATGGCCGAGGATGACGACCAGACGCGCGTGCGCCTTGTGCAGCCCGGCGAAACCGAGCACGGAGTAAACGCGATCCGCCATCTCCTGCTCGGTGAAGCCTTTCATGAGGCCGGTGGTGGCATCACGGGACTCCGGATCATCCCGCATGAAGGTGACCTCTGTCTTCGGCTCCGGCAGGAAGGCACGATTGAGCCGCTTGATGATCCTGCCGTATTCACGCGGGCTCAAGACGCGGAAAATCAGCGGGAAGAGGGAGAGGAAGCCCAGGCAGGCGGTGCTGATCCACCCGCGCACCAGCGTGCGTGAGGAAATGAAGCCGTTGCGCGCGACGGCGGCCCAGGCACGACGCAGCCACTGACGTTTTTCATGCAGATGCGCGTGATGGTCCACGACGACCTCGCGCACGGAGTGGCCGGGTTTGACGACCACCGGGCAAAGCGACACGCCGCCCGCGTCATCAATGCCGGCGTAATCGATGGCGACGCCGAAGAATCCCGCCGCGCCGACGGTTTCGATGCTGGGATCCGCCTCCTCAAGCGCACGGCGGAAGGATTCCTCACGTTCATCGATGCAGAAGACGACCTGCGCGACGAGGCGGTCGGTTTCGGGCAGCGGATCCGGCAGCGCACGATGCTTTGACAGAGGAATGAGGATGCTGCGCTCGTGACGACGCTCGTAGGCGAGGTGCAGGAGCCTGCGGCGCTCGACTTCGTTGCAGGCGGCCAATTCATGAACGAGGCGCTGGAAGAGTTCATCCGGCAGGGCGGCGAGCGTGTTGCTGGAGAGGCCGGTGAGCTGGGCGGCATCGAAGAAACGTGCCACGGGGGTGAGGCGGTCCATTTTCGGCGGTGTGACCGGGATGGAGTGCCAGCCCGTCGTGTCTCCCATGATGTCCTCGAGGGCCGCCAGCGTGTAGGTGAGCCGGAGAGCGAGGTATTCCATCAGCGAGCAGCGCACGCGATCGTGGGGAGCGAGTGTGACGTCGTTTTCGAGCATGCGCACCATGCCGGCCCAGCCTGGCATGGCGATCAGCTCGGCGGTGACAAACTCCTCCCACTGCGACGGGAAGACGGCGAGGCGTTCCAGTGCTTCGAGCACGATGTCGTCGGGGGTCATTTTCCGCTCCACCTGGCGGCGGAACTCCCGCCCGACGAGCGTGAGATGCTTCCGGGAGATGGAGCCGGCCTGCCCCATGATGGTGCGCGAGGCGGCCAGCAGTCCCTGCTCCCGCAGCGGCATGGGCCAGTAGGCGATGCCTTGATCCAGATAGGCGCCGACGAGACGGATGAGCGGCGGATGGACGATGAGGTCCAGATCGATGCCCTTCGCCGCGAGCAGCGCCTCACGCGGACGCTTTGGATGCGATGGCGGCGGTGTTTCATGCTGCGGGACGCGGGCGAGGCATACATCCCAGAGATCCTTTGGACGGTCGCCGATGAGCAGGTGTGCTGCGGACGGCGGGAGATCATGGCGGAAGGATTCCAGCCAGTTCCCTTCTTCGAGCGACCAGGCGACATCGATGCCATTGACACGGCGCACTCCCGGCACCAGCAACGCGCGGCGAAGCTGGCGGCGGGTGAGCTTTCCAGGGATGATCTCGGCGTCCGGCTCACGACTCAAGACATCATCGATGTCCTCATCGAGAATGCGGCCGCGGGCGCGGTCGTTTTGATAACTCTCCTCGGAGAGGAACGGCTCGGCTTTGAAGAGATTCGCCGCCTCGATCACCGAAGGCTCGAACGGCTGGTGCTGGAAGGCGTGCAGCGTGTTGTGATGCACAAACACCCCGATCGGCCCCTGGGTCGGCAGATAGTGCGCGGCGTGATCAAGGACATCCTGAAGGTGCTCGCGGCTGCCTTTGGCGGAGGGGGAAGGAGAATGTGAGGACACGGAAGGAAGATTTGCCACGGAACAAACGGCAGAAGCCGGCCCGGTGCCATCCCTTTGGC
>NZ_JACSRD010000226.1 GCF_014879935.1 Prosthecobacter sp. | reverse complement strand
AGGCGCGCCACGCGCCTCCAGCTAAACGAGTCTTGCCTCCGCCTCCTGCTCGGATACACTCCTTCACGTCGGGCAAGAAATAGAGCGCATGATCATCAAGAACCGCAGGATCACTTTCCTTGTTGTGGGATTGCTGGTCGTTGCGGCATACGTCTTCAGCTATGTTCTCATCAGTGCCAGAGGACGATTTGAACCCTCCCTCATAGGATTGAACGGCGTGAAGCGGTATGGTTGGGCACCCGAGGGATTTGTGAGCGAGTTCAAGTGGAGTCGCCCCAAACTACTTTTCTACTATCCACTCTACCTCATCGACACACGGTTTTTTTCACTCCAGCGATGATGCATCCAGCGAGAGGTTTCCAATCAACGAGGTCTCAAAGGATGAAATCGGCAAAGTGTATCAAGCCTGGGGGCTGATGACCGCCAATCTGTCGAGCAGACAATGAATCCTTTTCACACCCAACCAAGGCCTGATAAAACGGATGCTGGCAACGGCTCGAATGGCATCTGTCGTATCAGCAACGTCTTGCTCTCGCCGTCGCCTGATCTGAATCGTTCGCCCAACCAGCAGCGTCCCGCGCGATGAATCTCGTAGCGACTATTTCTCCCCGCTATCGGGGCCCCATTTTGATCGGGGCGTGCTTTCAGGCAGCCTTCCTTCTTCTTGGTTCACTAGCGCTCGATTTTGGGCAGCTACTCCAGTGGACGCTGTTCGCCACCATTACCTATTGGCTCATGGCCGCACTCATCATATCGAGACGGCCCCAGATGCCGACGAAGTGGGATTTGATCCTTCTACGTTCGGGCTTCGTCCTGATTCTTCCTGTCACGATCACCTTAACGAGCCTCGTCTGGTCATGGCGGGGCCTACCTTGATCACTTCTCGTCAGCACCCACACCAACGTGACCTCGACTACAGCACAACCAAGGCCGGACAAAACGGATGCAGGAACGGCTCGAAATGGCCTCTGTCGTGTCTTCGACACTTCCCGGTCGCCTGATCCGAGTCGTCCGCCCAACCACCACACGCTCCGTGGCTGAGAGAAAGACTTCGCTCCCCAAGAGCCGGTGGGGCTTCGTCCCGCATCCCAGATACGGTGACAAGCCCCGGCACACGGGTCTGGACGTGCGGAACCTCCACGATGGCGTTCATCTCCGTTGCTGGACCGAGGGGGAGTTGGAGGCTTGGGCGGCGAGGCATTCCCTGGCGTGGATCGATCCGGCCCTCGTGGGCAGCTTGATTCCTGGGACGGCCATTGTTGCGGACCCTTCGCGGCAGCGTGGATCGTGCATGCTGAACACCCACTACTACGACATTCAGCGGAAGTGCCGGGATTGCGGACGGCTGTTCATCTTCTTCGCTGAGGAGCAGCGATACTGGTATGAGGAGCTGCAGTTCCCCGTGGATGCCGACTGCGTGCGCTGCCACCCGTGCCGGCAGCGCCATCAGGCCTTGAACGCCACGAGAAGGAGCTACGAGACTTTGCTCCACGTCGAGTCTCCGGGTGTTGAGGAGCTTCTTGAGTTGACGTTGGCCCGGCTCGACCTGGTGGAGGCGGGTCTTTTTCACCCGCGACAGCTTGAGCGCGTGCGAGCTTTCTTGCGGCAGCACCCCGATCATGAGCGGTCACCCGCGATACGAGCCAGACTGGAAGCTGTCTCACGGACGACCAAGGCCGGACCCAATGCTGATGGCGACGACTCGTCGCCATCGGTCGTGTCAGCCGAGTCTTGCGATCGCCGTCGCGACGGCTTGGACGGTCTGGCTCCCATCGCCTGATCCGACGGCTCCTCCGACATTGAGCGCATCGCGTGCCGAGGGATCATGACGACTTGCGGGCTGTGGCGGTGCGCAGGCCGCGACTGAACGCCTGAACGGCGTCCGGACCGCGAATGAAGAAGAAGGAGGGCTCGTCGCGACCGGGCTGCGGACTGGCGAAGGCGGCGATCTCCGCAGCGTCCATCTGCTGGTAAACGTCAGCGAAGGGGCGTTCATAGTCGATGCGCACCGCCGGGAACGACGCGGCGAAGCGCAGCTCTCCCACTGCGTCTTCCGCATGTTTGAGGGCCTGAACGAGGACCGCGTCGGTGGACCGCTCGATGGAAACGATGAGGAGATTGTCGGGCATGGAGCGCATGGGCTCCCAGGCATCCAGATTCTCCGGCTCCGTCATGGGAGCGAAGAACATGAGCGGGATGATTCTGCCGAGATGGTTCGACTGGTAGTCCACCGACGCGGCCATGACGTTTTCGAGGTCCTCCCAGCCGGTGGTTTCATCCATCGCGAACACGGGCAGGTTGTTGGAAGCCGGTTTCATGATGGCGTGAATGCTCTCAAAGTCCGCGGACAAAGACAAGACCGAAACCGGGACGCGATCATGGCCGATCACGACCAAGAAAGGCCCAGGGATTCGCCAACCGGGCTCAATGCGGCGGGCGGATGCGGCCGTTGAAGATGGCGCACTCCTTCCTCACGCCATGAACACTTACGTCGCACTCCTGAACTTCACGCAGCAAGGCCTTACCAACATGCACGAGTCGGCGCATCGCGCCTCGGCCTTCCGGGCGGCGGCGCGGAAGAGCGGTTGCAAGGTGCTGCATCTGTTCTGGACGATGGGAGCGCACGATGGCGTGATCGTGTTCCAGGCGAAGGATGACGCGGCGGCCACCGGCCTGATGATGAGCCTCTCCGCGCTGGGCAACGTGCACACCAGCACGATGCGGGCCTTCGATGCCGCCGAGTTCACTGCCTTGGTGGAGAAGGCGCCGAAGATGTGACGTGGCTGCTTTGGCGTCGCTGTCCGACCCTCTCACAACCGCTGCAACGCTCACCGCAGGCCTGCCGCCATCGTTTCAAACCACGCCAGCAAGTCGAGGATCTGCTCTGCCTTCAGCGAATTGAGCAGGCCAGCGGGCATGGAAGAGATTTCAGAGACACTGCGGCTCTGAATCATCGCTTTCCCGATCTCGCTGGTCTCTTGGGCCAGCGGATTGGGCTTCAGAACGACACGTTCGTCGTCCTCGCTCTCCAGGCTGCCTGTCACCGTCTTGCCATCGCTCGTTTTGACCGTCACGAGACGGAATTTCTCGTCGATGAACTTCGAGGGGTTCAAAATGTGATCCAGCAGGTCCTTGCGGCCGAAGCGTGCGGAAACCTGCACAAGATCGGGACCGAAAACGCCTGCTGGCAGGGACGGATCGTTGCTCACGCGATGGCAGAACACGCATTGCGCGCGAATCAACGCGTCCTTGGCGCTGTCACGGTTGCGCGTCTTCGCATCCATCTTCGCCAGCAGCGGCTCCAGGTCCTCCAGCTTCCAATTCTTGAAGGTGTGGCCTGGCAGAGCGTGCGGGGACAGCGCCGCCGGTTTCGGCGGATTGATCAAAGCGGCAAGTTCCAGCGCTTCCGCAGGCTTCAAGGCTGCCGCCAGTTCACTGCGCGTGTCGGCGATGGCTTTGAAGAAGGTGGACGCGCCGTTCATCTTTTCCGCCTTGTTCAGCGCCTCGAAAACCACCCGCCGCTGCTCCAGCGTCCATCCATCCTTGAGGTAGCGCAGCATGAACGGGTAGAAGAGCAGATCTTCCGAGGTCGTGGCCGCCTTGAGCAGCGGCATCGTCTTTTCGATGACGGTGGGTGACTTCAAATAGACGAGCAGGCGGCAGAGTTCGCGGTTCAGGAAGGTTTCTTCGGCAGGATAGGCAGCCCAGGTGAGGAGTTCGTCTTTGTGAGCTGGTTCGCCATGACGCGCGATGGCGACTGCCATGACCCGAAGCGCGTCCAGCGTCGGTTTCGGCGCTGTTTTCATCACAGCGGCCAAAACCGGCTCCAAATCGGCCTTTTCCCCGACGCGAGCCAGGGCGAGCAGTTCGTGCATCTGGCCGTTTTGCAGCGCTTGTTCGCGCCATTCGGCCACAGGACGGTTTTCGAGCTTCAGACGTTCGCCGTGAAGCTCGAAACGTGTGCTTGCCCCCTCACCCCGGCCCTCTCCCCGAAGAGAATCATTCTTCTTTCCATCCGAGGGGCGGGGAGAGGGAGATTTCTGGCTCCCTCGCCCCGTCGAGGATTCGGCGATGTCTTGTTTGTCCGTCGGGGAGAGGGTTGGGGTGAGGGGCTGGTAGGCGACTCGATACAGCCCGCTCTGTGTGCCGCGTCCGCCGGTGGTGAACCACATCGCGCCATCCGGACCGATGCAGCCGTCGGTGACGTTAAGCGGCCTTCCGGTCACAAAATCCTCCTGTTCCGCTGTGTAAGTCGCGCCAGCCGGCTTCAGATGCACCGCGATAATGCGCCCGTAGCTCCAGTCGAGGATGTAGAGCGCGTCTTGATACTTCTGCGGGAAGTCGGCACCGTATCCGAAGTAGATGCCCGTCGGTGACGACAGTCCGATGTCGATGACACTCGGCAACGTGTCCGCATACCACGCGGGGAAACGGCCCGTACCTCTGCGCCAGCCGAAATCGGCTCCGGGAACGACATGCAGCACCCGCGTGGGCATGTACCACGGTGTGCCGACATCGCGTTCCATGTCGGCGTCGAAGGTGAACAAGTCGCCTTCGCGATTGAATGCGCTGTCGAGCGGGTTGCGCAGGCCGCCGGCGAGGAGCGTGATTTTGCTGCCGTCGGGCTTCACACGCAGGATGTGGCCGGCGGGAAGCTCGACATTGCCGTCGAACATGCTGCCGTCCCAAGGATTTGGGATGAGCTGGTCGTTGGCGTAGTTTTTCAGCGGCGAATCCGGTGCGATGTTCTCCGGCAGCAGCACGTTGTTGCCGTGCGCGACGTAGATGTCGCCATCGGGGCCGAGTTTGATGTGATTGCGGCCATGACCGACTCCGCCGCCGGTGCGCATGAGCTCTTTGCGCTCATCGAAGACGCCGTCGCCGTCTTTGTCGGTCATGCGCACGAGGATCTTGGAGTTGTTGGCATTCGCGAAGAGCGATCCGTGCGCGTAGAGCAGCCCGCGGCACTCCAGCAGCTCGTCGTCGATGACTTCGACCTTTTGATCGCCGCTGCCGCTGATGGTGAGGCGCAGCAGGCCCTTCTTCTCTTTGCCCAGGGTAATGCGTCCCTGAGGATCGAAGGCCATGGAGACCCAGGAGTCTTCTCCGGGCTGGGCAGAGCGGATGAGTTCGGCTTTGAAGCCCGGAAGCAGCGTCAGTGTGGCTGGATCGGTTGCTTTGTTTTGCGCTCCGGGCTTCGCGAGCTGCCAGGAGTTGTAGGCGTCGAAGGTTTTCTTCAAATCGAAGGGGTTCTTCTCGGGGTCGGCGTCAGTGTGCTGCAGGGCTGCCGCGTTTTTCCAGCTCGAATCCGTCACGATCCACCGCACGGCAGCGAGATCGCCGTTAAGTTCGAGCAAGGCGGCCGTGCGTCCTTTTGCCGACGAGCGCAGACCCAAAAGATGCGGCTGCCCGTCGCCCAGTAGCTGGGTGAGGTCCGTGCCGGTCGCAACGTCTGAAGGCGGGATCGTCGCGATCCGATGCCCGTCCACCAGCACCTCGACTGTGGCATCGCCAGCGGTCAGCAGCACTGCTTTGAGGAGCTTGCCTGGATGCTGGACCTGCTTGCTGTAGGTGATCTGGCCGATCTTGGGACCCTCCAGCCACATCGGGACCGGCGGTTTGTTGGCCATTTGTGCGACGGCGGCGGACGTGATCAGCAGAAACAGGAGGCTGCGGGACATGCGCAACCAAACGTGCGCTGGCGTGTGAGCCTGTCTGGACGGCCTCAGAACGACGACGCGGCGATGGTGAATGTCACGTTTGTGAGGCGGGCCTTGTGCAGCGAGTTCAGGACGTCCATGACGCGTTCGTAGCTGGCGAGTTGCTCTGCCTGCACAGTCACGAGCACGTTCTGTTTTTGCCGCGCGGACGATTCTGCGAGGCGACGAAGATTGTGAGTGAGCGACGGCAGCGCCTTGTCCTCCGGCGAATCGAAAGCCTCGTCATTCATGGTCACGGTGCCGTCTTCGAGGACGCCGATGGTGACCTCGTTGTCGGGAAACGTGACATGACCTTCCAGCGGCGGTCCTGGCAGCCGCAGCCCGATGTCGCGCTCCACTTTCACGCTGCCAACCATCACCATGAAGAAGAGCATGATGACGAAGACGACATCAATCATGGGAGCGATCTGGAAACCGGGCATGTCGGTGGGCTGGCGGATGACGTGTTTCAGTTTCATGGCAGGAAGGGCGTGGTGAAGCTGTCACGAATGGCGCCACGTGTTCTTGGGGTGTCCTGGCGAAAATGATGCTCGCTCTTTCGGGTGATGTCGGCTTTTCTCATGGAAAACAATCATGAGGCGGGCTTCCCACACAGCAGAGAAGAAAGGCGCGGCGGCGAAAACCCGGAGCAGCAAACGGGGTGTCGAGCTGGGCATGAGCCTGGAGGAACTGCATGAGCTGGAGGAAAAAGCGGTGCGGCTGGAGAAGCTGGCCAAGACGCTGCTGAACACGCCGCAGCAGGCGTTTTACCTCTATGACCATCACGCGGGGCGTTTTGTCCTCGGGGAGAAGCACCTTCCTGGCCTCTATGGCTACAAGCAGGGCGAGGTGGAACGGCGCAAAGGGAGCTGGCTCGGCATCGTGCATCCCGACGATCTGCCGGAGTTCACGGGGGCTCACACGCGCATGATGGAAGGCAAGGGCGACGAGGTGCAGACGGTGCGGGTGCGCATCCGGCGGAAAGATGGGCATTTCGAATGGATCCTGGCTCACATGCGGGCCTTCGAGCGGGATGAAAACGGCCGCGTCATCTCCGAAGTGGGCATGGTGAACATCATCACGCCGCTGGTGGCGGCCGAGGGAGAGCTGCGAGCCACGCAGGCGCGTTATCATGGCCTGTTTCAATGCAACACGGCCGGCGTGCTCGTGTTCGACGGCAAGTTTCACATCGTGGATGCCAATCCGGCCGTCTGCCGCATGCTGGGTTATGACAGGAAGCATCTGCTCCGGTTGGGAGTGCTGGATGTGATCGCCCCGGGTGCGCGGCCGGAGATGCACAAGCTGCTGCGCAGTCTGACGACCGGCGGGCGGCCTGCGCCAGCCATGGACATCACGCTGGAGCGGAGGAACAGCGGGAAGATGGAGGCGATGGCCGGGGCGACGTGTCTGCATGACGCGCAGGGCAGTTTCCATCAAGGCATGCTGCTGCTGACCGATGTGACCGAACGCAAGGCCACGGAGCAAGAGCTGCGACGCGAGGCGGAGTTGAACCGCTTGTTGCTCGATCATTCGCCCGTGGCCATCGGTCTGCTGTCCGCCGAAGGACGGGTCGTGCGCATGAACGCGGCTGCGGAGAAGATGTTCGGCTATGGAGCGAAGGAAGTCCGCGGGAAGACGGTGTGGGCGCTGCCAGTGATGGATGCGGGTGAGATCGCCCTTTCCCGCCAGCGGTTTCAGGAGCTGACCAAAGGCGCCGAAAAAGTCACCGCCACCATCCCGATCCGCACCCGCGACGGCCAGGCACGGCACATTCAAAGCGAGACGCAGCCGGTGACGAAGGCGGATGGCACCATCGATTTCTTCATCGCCACCGGCGTCGATATCACGGAGCGGCACAAGCTGGAGACCGAGGTCATCCGCGTGGCCGAGCAGGAGCAGGTGCGCATCGGCCACGATCTGCACGATGGCGTGGGCCAGACGCTCACGGGCATCGCCTCGCTGGTCGAAGCCCTGGAGTCCAAGCTCCATGGCGAGGACCAAAAGGACGCCCGCCGCATCCACGAGCTGGTGAAAACGGCCATCGCTGAGACCCGCCGCTTGTCTCACGGGATGTCCTCCGCCGCCGTCAAGAATCGCGGCCTTGCCGGAGGCCTGAATCTCATTGCGGAGACGGTCCGGGAAAATTTCCGCCGGGAATGCCTGTGCCGCATCGAGGAACCCGTGCCCCGGGTGAGCCGGGACGCTGAAATCCACCTGTTCCGCATCACTCAGGAAGCCACGAGCAATGCCATCCGGCATGGCGGGGCCACAAAGATTCGCATCACCCTCCGGCGACAATCCCCTAATCGTGGAGTGTTGGAAATCAATGACAACGGACGGGGTTTCTCCGCAAAAAGCGCTGTTTCAAGAGGGGACGGCATCGGTTTGCGCGTCATGGCCCATCGGGCCAATTTGATCAACGGGGAGCTCACGGTTGAGGGCGTGAAAAACAAGGGAGTCCGGGTCCTGTGCCGGTTTCCTTTGGAGCTTCCTTAGGAACGTCGGCTTGACATTCTTTTCAAAATGAGTCTTCTAGGCGAACTGTGAAAAGCAAAATCTATATTCTCGACGACCATCCCATCGTTATCGAAGGGCTTAAGAAACTGATCGACCAGCAGGAAGACATGCAGGTCATCGGCAGTGCCGAAGACGCAAACATGGCATTGCAGCAGATCGCGAAACTCAAACCGGATGTCGTCGTGCTCGACATCACCTTGAAGGATCGCAGCGGCGTGGACCTCATCAAAAAGCTGCGGGCCAGCCATCCGAACATGCAGATCCTGGTTTATTCCATGCATGACGAGAACGTGTACGCCGAGCGCTGCCTGCGTGCCGGTGCCATGGGCTACGTCATGAAGGGTGAGCCCAGCACCCGCGTGCTTCAGGGTCTGCGCCAGGTGTCCGCCGGTTCCTTCTTCTTCAGCGCTTCCCTGCTCGGCAGCATCGTCTCCGGTGGCGGCCCTCGCGGTGGCTCCCGTGGCGAACCCGCCCGCATGCTCAGCGACCGCCAGCTCGAAATCTTCGAAATGGTCGGACGCGGCTTTGATTCTCACAGCATTGCCGAAAAACTCGGCCTCAGCGCCAAGACGGTCGATGCCCACAAGGCAAACATCCGCCAGAAGCTCGGTCTCGCCTCCGCACGCGAGCTCCTCATGGAAGCCGTGCGCTGGGTGGAGAAATAAGCCTCCGCGCCGTTCCAATCACTCCTCAAACCCGAAACGGGCGGCAGAACAGGCCGCCCGTTTTGTTTTGCGTCGCTTCGGTCCTGTTCAGTCCTTCGCCACCGCGTCGCGGTCAGCCCGTGCCTTGACAGTCATGCGTTCCTTCATGGTGGCGACGATGTTCGCCTTCTCGGCGGCCAGGTCCTTCTTTTCCTCGGGATCGGCCAGGATGTCATAGAGTTCGTACTTCGTTTTGTCGCCCTGGCGGTGCTCCACGAGCTTCCATGGGTCCAGGCGCAAGGCTCGGGACCTGAAGCCCGGGGCCACCGTGTAGATCATGCGCGTGGGTGGCACGGTGCCTTCCGCCAGTTGCGGCCACAGGTTCACGCCGTCCCATTTGAGATCCTTTTCGGGTTTGAACCCGGCCAGGGCGCAGAACGTCGGCATCCAGTCGGTGATCTGTGCGGGGAACTCGTGCTTCCCGGCCTTCAGCGTGCCGGGCCAGCTCGCGATGCACGGCACGCGGGTGCCACCTTCATACACGCTGCCTTTCTCATTCCGCAGCGGCTTGTTGTTTCCGGGCAAAGGTCCGGTGGGATAACCGTCCTGCGGATAGGTCTGGCCGTTGTTTTCCGTCGTGCTGGCACCGTTGTCGCTGGTAAAAACGAGCAGCGTGTTCTCCCGCTGGCCGTTTTTCTCAAGCGCGGCAACGATCCGGCCCACCGCATCGTCCAGATGCATGATGCAGGCCGCGTAATGTCGCGGCACATCGCCCGTGATGCCCGCAGGCACTTTGGTGAGCCACTCTTCCGGCTCTTTCAGTGGCAGATGCACGGCCGTGAACGGAACATAGAGGAAGAACGGCTTCCCGCCGCGCCCGCCAAGCCATTCACAGGCCTCCTGGGTGATCAGATCGGTCACGTGGCCGGTTTCGGTGAGCAGCTTCTCATTCCGATGCCAGGTCTCGCTGAACGGCCCCTTCTTGTAGTGATGGTCCCAAGGCCCGACGCCGCCCGCCAGCGAGCCGTAGCTGTGATCGAAGCCGAAATGATTCGGACCCCACTCGGGTTTGGAGCCCAGGTGCCATTTCCCCGTCAGGCAGGTGTCGTAGCCCACGCCTTTCAGCGCCCGTGGCAGCGTGACCGTGTCCCACGGCAAAGCCCGCTCGTTTTGCGGCGTCGTCACGCCAAAACGGCTCCAGCAGCGGCCGGTCATGAGCCCCGTGCGCGTGGGGCTGCAAACCGGAGCCACATAGTGATGCGTCAGTTCCACGCCCTCGGCCGCGAGCTTGTCCAGATGCGGCGTCGGCGCGTTCCCGCCATGGAAAGCCACGTCCGCCCAGCCGAGATCGTCGGCCATGATGAAGACGAAATTCGGGGTGGATGCCACGGCATGCACCATCATCACCAGCGGTGACAGGAGGAGAAAAAGCAGTTTCATGATGACGAAAACGGGCACTCCGGCGCGATCTCGCATGAACGGTTGCACGCTGGAAACCGTTGCGGCATAGACAATCCATGGGCGATGCTCCGGAATCCACACGTTTTCAAAAGCGCGCCGGGCAGTGGCTGGTTTACGCGCTGTTCCGGTGCGTGGAGGGCGTGATCAAATGCATCCCGCTCATCGCGGTCTGGTGGCTCGGACGCATGCTGGGCACGCTGGCTTACTTCGTGGCAGGCAAGTACCGCAAACTGGCGCTGCACAACCTGCGCATCGCCTTCGGCCGGGAGAAAAGTGAGGCGGAACGTCGCCGCATGGCCCGTGCGCACTTCAAAAGCCTCTTCGCCAACCTCCTTTGCGGCCTCAAGCTGCCGCTGATGGATGAGGCCGAGGTGGCAAAGCGGGTCACGGCTGAGAACATGCATCACCTCAAGGAGGCCTTTGATGCCGGAAGGCCGCTGCTGCATCCCATCATGCATGCCAGTTGTTGGGAGATCATGACGCAGGTGCCGTCCCTCTACGTGTTCGGCCACAAACCCGCCAGCATCTACCAGCCGTTGCGCAATCCCTACCTCAATGCCCTGGTGCTGCGCCGGCGCGAAAAACTTGGCTACAAGCTCTTCGACCGCCAGGAGGGATTCAACGCGCCCATCAGCTACGTTCGTGACATGGGCATGCTCGGCATCCTGGTCGATCAACATGCCGGCTACCACGGCCAGTGGAGCCCGTTCTTTGACCGTCTGGCCTCCACCACGAACATCGTGGCGCTGTGTGCCCTGCGCACCAATGCGGTGATTCTCCCCATGATGGTCTATGACGATGGGCCTGCTCGGTGGCGTTATGTGTGCGATGGTCCTCTCCGCACGAGCGAAGCCAAGCCTTCCATAAGCGGGATGACCGCTGACATCAATCAAACGGTCGAGCGCCTCATCCGTAAGCAGCCAGAGAGCTGGTTCTGGGTGCATGAGCGCTGGAAGACGCCGAATCCCAATTTTTTGTTTCCTGGCTACAAGCGCGGCGTGGTCTTCCCCTCCGATTACGATCAAAGCCGGCTGCAGCCCTTTGAACTCCTCATCCGCAGCCCAAATTGGCTGGGCGACGCCTGCATGGCCTTTCCCATGGTGCGGGCGATCAAAAGCGGCCGTCCGGACATCAAGATCACCGTGCTCGGGCCAGACAAGCTGGAGGAACTGTGGCTTTCCATGCCGGAAGTGTCCCGTTACATCGGCAAGCCGGCGAAGGAGGGCCTTTTCGCCGTCGCCAAGCGTATCAAGGCCGCAGGCGTTCATTTTGACGCGGCGTTGCTGTGCACCAACTCCACGCGCAGCACGTTGGAGATCTGGCTGGCTGGCATCCCGCATCGGATTGGCTACAAAGGCTCTTTCCGCTCCAAGCTGCTGACACACCTCGTTCGTGAGCCCAAAGCAGGCTTTCCCAACAAGCACCATGCCCATCTTTACATGTTCCTGGCTCGGCGCATCGGTGCCGATGTCGATCAGCCGGGCTTGTGGGATGCCGGTTCGCCGCCGGTTTCCACGGACGGCACGATCCGTGTCGGCGTCTGTGCCGGTGCGGAGTATGGTCCGGCCAAACGCTGGCCGCTGGAACGCTTCGCGGAGGTCGTGAATCAAATCTCCGCGCAGCATGCGCAGTTCCGCTGGCAGTTGTTCGGTGCTCCAGGCGAGAAAGACATGGGCGAAAAGCTATCCGCCATGCTCAAGGCACCGCACGAAAACCTGGTCGGCAGAACACGGCTTTCGGAGCTGATCGCCAAGCTCCGCCAGTGCCAGCTCCTGCTAACCAACGACACCGGCACCATGCATCTGGCTGCCGCGCTGGGCATTCCGACCGTCAGCATCTTTGGCTCCACCTGCCCCATCGAAACCGGCCCGCTGGGCGAGCGCCACACCGTCATCCAGCACAAGGTGCCGTGCAGCCCCTGCTTCGAGCGTGAATGCCCCTTCGGCCACTACGAGTGCATGACCCGGGTCGCTGCCGGCGAGGTCGCCGCTGCTGTGTTGAAGACCGCAGGTGTCAATCAGGCGGCGTGACCGCCTCCTCAGCGCTCCAGCACAGGCTCACGTCCCACGAACACGCCCAGCACGGCGCCACCGATGATCCAGGCGATCAAATGGTCCGCGATGTTCACGATCGTGTCGCGTCCAGGGTTCTCCATCCAGATCCACAGCGGCAGGTCGCAGGTCAGCCCGGCGAACAAACCGGCCGCCGCCACGAACGCGATGCGGGCCGGATAAAACAGCGCCACCTGGCTCAGCAGCGCCCCGATCAGACAGGCGCACACCAGGCTGCGGATGAAGCTCAGGATCATGCTCCGGCCCATGTTGATCTCGCCTTTGCCCGGGCGGATGATCGCATACACGTAAGGCCCGTTCTCCATCGCCTGCGCCTGCTTCTCTTCGAAGACCTTCTTTTCCTCGGCCGTGGCCAGTTTGGGCGCGTCTTCCATCGATGGCAGCCTGTAGATGCCGTGGCCGGCGGAAACGTTCGCCTTGATCACCTCGGCGACGGCGGATTCATCGCGAAACGAGCGGAAGCCGTTCACATGCCAGCTCAGTGCCGTCCAGGAAACGGCCTCCCACAGGAAGACAGCGATCGCAGTGAGGAAGGCTCCGAGGATGAACTTGATCATGGGCTGTTAGTAATGGCTCGAAGACGAAGGGCAAGCAGCCATTCGGCCAAATCCCCCCGCCGGTCAGCACACGGGTGTCAGCAGCGGCTTTCCTCTGACATGCGCTGCCAGATTGTCCACCACCAGCGCCGCCATCGCCCGCCGCGTCTCATGCGTGCCGCTGCCCAGGTGCGGCAGCAGCACCGCGTTCTCACATCGCAGCAGTGCCTCAGGCACGCGTGGCTCGTCTTCGAACACATCCAGTCCCGCAGCGCGGATGGTGCCGTTTTGCAGCGCCTCGATCAGCGCCGTTTCATCCACGACGGAACCACGGGCGATGTTGATCAGCGTGCCGTCGCCTCCGAGCGCCTGCAAAACAGCCGCGTTGATCAGATGTTTCGTCGCCCCGCCGCCTGGACAGGCCACGATCAGAAAATCCGATGCCTTCGCCAGCTCGATCAGCGATTCGAAAAACTCCCACGTCACGTCCTGCCGTGTGCGGCCGTGATAGGCGATTCGCATGCCGTGCGCTTCCAGGCGTTTCGCGATCGCCTTGCCGATGCGTCCCAGGCCCACGATGCCAGCCAGCTTGCCACGCACCGCATGCGCCAGCGGAAACGGCCCCTTCAGCCACGCTCCGGCATGCAGAAAGCGGTTCGCGGCGATCAAATTACGGCTCGTCATCAAAACGAGAGCGCTCGCCGTGTCCGCCACGTCCTCCGTGAGCACATCAGGCGTGTTCGTGACACGAATCCCATGCTCCCGGCACCAGTCCACCGGCACACCGTCGTAACCGACGCCAAACACGCTGATGATCTCCAGTTTCGGCAGCCGCTCCAGCAGCGCCACCGGCGCTACGCTTCCCCCGGCCATCACGATGGCGCGGATCTGCCCGCCCACCTCCGCCAGCAGCGCCTCCTTGTCCGTGGCGTGAAAGTAGTCATGACAGAGATGCGCCGCACGCAGCGGCTCCAGCAGGAAATCTGGCAGCGGGGCCAGGATGAGAACGGGGGTGGGGTCCATGAAAAGGTTATGAGCGTGATTTCTTCCAGTCCTGCGGCGGGATGAGGCGCACGCCCTCGGGCCAGTCCGCGCCTTGCTGGATCCAGTCGTGGATGATTTGCTCGTGCTCACGCTCCAGCCGTTCCGGCGTCGGCGGCATCGCCACCGGATTGTCATGACCCAGCAGCAGCACTTTGTAGAGCAGGCTTTGGTGCGGTGCCCCTGGCACGATCACCGCGCCGCTGCGGCCCCCTTTCATCGCCAGTTTCTTGGTTTCCAGGTTCAATCCGGCAAACACATAGCGGCTGTGATGACATTCCAGGCAGCGTGACTCCAGAATGGGCTGCACCTCGCCCACGAAGTCCACCGGCTCGCCCGACGCACCTCCAGATTGCAGGAGTTCACAGGCGGGGATGAGCGCCGCCACTCCCAGGGCGAGGAAAAGCTTTCGTGTCATGCCTGCATCATCCTGGGGCGGTCTGCGCTGACAAGCAGCGTTTCAACCTTCGCGATTCCGCATCATGTCCGCCACCTGGGCAAAGAATGAGCCGATCAGAGGAGCGGCCGCCTCCGGCACCGCTACCTCCTGCATCGCCTCCCCCATCAGCGTCATCCAGCGGTCACGCTCTGAGATTCCGATGGAAAACGGCATGTGCCTGCCACGCAGCCGCGGGTGGCCGCGTTCCTCAATGTAGGTCTGCGGCCCGCCAAAGCGATACACGATGAAATCCGCCAGCCGCTTCTCCGCCCCTTCCCAGTCGTCCGGCGGATACATCGTCCCGATGACATCATCCACACGCACACGCCGGTAAAACGCCGCCACCATGTCACGCAGCTTCGATTCGCCCACCTGGGCGCAGAGAGTCGAGATTTCGTCCATGACGGCGAGAATAGATCGAGCGTCGCAAACCGAAAGCAGATCAACGGCCCGGAACTTGGCCCGGGAACAGCCATTTTTGCCGGGGACCGGGGCATGGATGGCGAATCCTGGGAATTCCGTCGAAAGTTTCGCGTCTCATGGCACGGATGATTGACTCACACGTCTGATCCGTTCGTATCACCGTCATGAAAACCCTCGTCACCCTGCTCATTGCCCTCATGGCCTCCGTCACCACCCACGCCGCCGACGCTCCCGCCGCCAAGACCGAATCCGCCGTCATCGGCGGCGGCTGTTTCTGGTGCGTGGAAGCGCAGTATCTCCTCGTCAAAGGCGTCAAGAAAGTCACCAGCGGCTACGCCGGCGGCAAGACCGTGATGCCAACCTATGAACAGATCTGTGAAGGCGACACCGGTCACGCTGAGGTCATCAAGATCGAGTTCGATCCTGCGGTGACGACCTACAAGGAAATCATCGACCTGTTCTGGGACGCGCACGATCCCACCAGCGTGACGAAGGAGGACATGTACAAGCACGGCAAGTTCCTGCCCAAGGGCACCGCCTACCAGGGCAACGACTACGGCTCACAGTACCGCTCCATCATCCTCTACACCAGCGAGGAGCAGAAGAAGGTCGCCGAAGCTTCCAAGGCCGCCGCGCAGAAGAACTTCAAAGAACCCATCGCCACCGAGATCGTCCCGCTGACGAAGTTCTACGTCGCCGAGGACTACCATCAGAACTTCAAGGAGCGCAATCCCAACCAGGGCTACGTCCGCGCCGTCGTCGATCCCAAGACCGAAAAGTTCAAACACACCCTCGAAGACAAAGGCAAGATCAAGCCCGGGGCGAAGTAGCTCCGCCGGCTGTGTGCGGCATCGAATCACTCACGGGACACGCAGCCGCGTGTCCCGTTTGCGTACGTTGTTCACGCGTGTCCGGACTGTTTCTCACGCTCAAGCGTGAACAACATACCCAAACCGAATTTGCCTTGCCACGCCGCCGCGCTTCTGGCGGAATGCCACGGATGAGTAAGTCGCGCACGTTATCCCACAGCCCTGTTGTGCTTGTGATGGCCGTCTTGGGAGCCTGTGTTGGCGTTTTTGTCCAAGTCCTGCGGATAGCGAACAGGGTGCCGGAGTTCCGTTCCCTCGCCAAGGTAAGCGCAGAGGGTCCACGTATGATTCGAGGATACGAAGGACGAGTGATCGACCGCCACATGGTAATCGTCGAAACTCTTGGTTCGAGCGAAATGCGGCGTCGTGCTCTTGAACGCGTGAGGAGCCTGCATCCAGAACTCCAAGACAAGGAAGTCGAGATCAGGGTCTTTTCAGACAGCGCTGCTCCCGCCTTCAGCGTTCTTGCCACGGCCTCGGAGCCACGATACGCTCAGATCTTCCTTGGGGCGCTATTGGATGAATTCATCGCGTTTGAGATGGCGGCATGGGAGCAATCATTTAAACGAAACCATCGGCAACTGCTTGATGAGCTGGAACAGCGGCGGAAACAGACAGAAACAGCTTCCCAAAAACTTGAAACCCTCCGTGCTGAATCGCTAGCAGCAGTCGAATCAACGAGTGGCGCATCAGTTCGCAAGAAAGAGGCCGAAGCGGCTTTCGCCGCCGCAGATCTCGCAAGACGGGCGAGTTTCGCAACCGTCGAAGCAGCGAGAGAGCAGTTCAAGGCGCACAATCCCTTCATTGCTGTTCTCGAACGTCCCACCCCTGCGATGGAAAACATCGAAGACTGGGTCATGCCGTTCACAGTCGGTGCCATCGGTGGGGGTTTGCTCGGTGCTCTCGTGGGCCTGTTGCTTGCTTGGTTGCTCGTCTGCCAGCCTCGTGCCGCCTGACCTCGAATCACTTTTCTCAATCCAACCATGCAGAGCATCAATTCGCGCCTTCGTGGCGAACTACGCAGACTCGCCGCCAATCTTCTCCCGCCATGAACTCCCACCATCGCTGGCTGCACGAACAACTCCCGCAATGGGAGCGAGACGGCATCGTCACTGCCGAGAACGCCCGTTCGCTGCGGCAGCGACATCCGCTGGATGATTCCACATCCGGCGTGGGGCAGATCGTGATGGGTGCGCTCGGCGCGTTGCTCATCGGCGCCGGTCTCATCGCGGTGATCGGCTACAATTGGGATGACTTCTCGCGGCCGGTGCGGCTGTTGTTCGCGTTTCTGCCGCTGCTGGCGGCGCAGATCGCCAGTTTTCGCGTGTTGCAGCGTGGCGATGCCGCCGCCGCGTGGGTGCGCGAGACCGTGGCCTTGCTGCAAGCCCTCGCCACGGGTGCCTGCATCGCGATTGTCTCCCAAATCTACAATCTGGGCGGCGAGTGGCCGGATTTCCTCTTCTGGTGGATGCTGCTGAGCCTGCCGCTGGTCTGGGTGCTGCGTTCGCAGGCCGTTGCCATCTTCTACCTCATCGCCATCGCGACCTGGAGTGTCAGTCAGATCGAAACCGGCAGGGCCTGGCATGACAGCCCGCTGCTTTATCCGCTGTTGCTGCTGGGTCTGCTGCCGTGGTGGCCTGGCTGGCCGCCAAAAACAGCGCTTTCGGTCTCAGTGCGCTGGGTCATGACGATCAGCGCCATCTTCGGCCTGTGCAGCGCGGCCGTCTTTGTGTGTGAGCAATCCGACCGCTTCCTCAGTTTCCAATTTGAGACGGCGATGTGGCTTTGGACACTCACCGCCGCCGCGTTCGCGCTCTTCCCGCTCAATCAAGCCGCCTTTGAAGAACCCACGCGCCGCAAGCCGCAGGTCGTGCTCGGTTCTCTCTGGCTGCTTGGTTATGGCTTGGCCATGACTAATCATGAAATAGGCCGCGACATTCTTATGGGAGTCTCACGATCCATAAAGCTACCTTGGTGTTGGGGTTTGCTAATTGTGTTAATTCTGTTTGTGCTGCATGCATTACGGCGTCGTCGATGGGCTGTTCTGAGCCTCTCATCAATTGTGATTCTGCCATTGCCCAGTTGGCTTACCATGAATGCGATGAACTCTGTTAGCCAGAGTATGCTGTCGCTGCCATCTTGGCTGGCCACACTGCACCTCGCGGCCATCGGACTCACTCTCATCGTGCTCGATTTCAGCGGCAGGCGTGGTGCGCCGCGTTTCGGTGCTCTCTTGCTCTCCGTGCTGATCATTCTGCGCATGGCGGACAGTCATTTCTCCCTTCTGGCCAAAGGCGTCGGCTTCATCGTCGTCGGCATCGCCTTTCTGGCCTTCAATCTCCTCATGAGCCGCCGTCGTCGTCCATCCACGCTCCCCGCCGCATGAAAACGCTTCCCATCATCATCTTCGGCATTGCCGCGCTCGCTCAGTGGGCCGCGCCGCTTGCCCAAATCTGGACGCATGAGCAAACGCTCGCGAAAGGCACGCTCATCAGGCTGAAATGTGTCGCCCCTGACCCCTACGATCCGCTGCGCGGCCGATTCCTCGCCGTGCGGCCGGAGCAGGATCAGGCCGATGTGCCTGCGGGCATGAAAGTGGAACGTGGCATGCACGTGTTTGCGACACTCATCACCAGAGCGGATGGTCTCGCAACGATCAGCCAGTTGTCCCTCACACCGCCCACCAGCGGCGACTTCATCCGGCTGAAAACTCGTTACGCCTATGACAACAAGGCCACCATCGAATGGCCCTTCGAGCGGTTCTACATCAACGAAAAGCTCGCACCCGAGGCTGACAAGTGGTTCGCGGAAAACATCCGCACCGCCCAAGGCATCATCGCCGAGGTACGCGTGCTGAACGGTCGCGCCGTGCTGGCAGACCTCAGCCTTGGCGGCAAACCCTTCCGCGAGATCCTCAAGGAGCGGGTGAAGTGACAGAGTGGTCCGCACAGTCCTCTGTGCGGCGCTCCGTCATCACTTGGAGTTCCATGCCACCAAGAGGCGGAACTCCGTGCGAGGTCGTGTTTGCAGATGAGAACCATGAGCCTGCGTGAAACCGCACAGAGGACTGTGCTGACCACTTTGGCTCAGATCTTCACGTCCCAGCCTTTGCGATAGCTGCCGCGGCCCCAGAGCTTGTCGGCGGCGGCGTTGTCGAGGATCTTGCCAGTCTTCGGATCGCAGCGCACGACGGTGTTGGTGCGGTAGGCCATGTTGCCGAGGTGGCACATCATCGTGCTCTTCTGGCCCTCGTCGATGGGGCTGTTGAGCTTCGCCTCGCCACGAATGGCGTCGATGAAGTTGCCGATGTGGGACACGTCGCCGGTGCCGGCCGTGCTGGCCTTGCCCTTGCTGACCTCCACGCCTTTCGGGTCGTAGATCGTCCAGGTGTCGCGGGCTGCGGCCATCGTGCCGTTGTCGCCATAGAACATGACTTCGGCCAGCGGCTTCTCGGCCGCACGTGGATGGCAGGAGCTCTGCACCCACTCACACCCTGCATGGCCGAAGTCATAGACCGCCGTGCCCGTGTCCGGGGTTTCCTGGGCGTCGTCGTAGAAGTAGCGGCCGCCGGTGTAGGTGGTGCGCAGCGGATAGTCGCCCTTCAGGCCCCAGCGCAGGATGTCCAGCGTGTGGATGCCGTTGTTGCCGAGCTCGCCGTTGCCCCAGTGCCAGAACCAGTGCCAGTCGTAATGCACCATGCTCTTGAAGTCGTGTTTCGCATCATCCGGCACGGGGCCCTGCCACAGATTGAAGTCGAGATCGGCCGGAGCCGGTTTTTCATTCACGGCGACGGTCTTGCGCGTGTTGTAGTAGAAGCCGCGACCGAACCGCACGGTGCCGATCGCACCCTCATGCATCGCGGTGATGGCGTCCTTCATCCACGTGCGGCGTTGGTTGCCCATCTGCACCAGACGATCGTATTTTTTCGACGCTGCGACGATCATTTCGGCCTCGTTCGCGTTCTGGCTGCCAGGTTTTTCCACATACACATGCTTTCCGGCCTGCATGCAGAGCAGCGCGGCGGGGGTATGCCAGAAATTCGGCGTGGCGATGAAGACGGCGTCCAGCGTCTTGTCATCCAGGAAGGTGCGGAAGTCCTTCACGCCCTGGCAGGACACGCTTTGCTTGTCGTTCACGGTTTTGAGGCCGATTTCGAGGCGCTTCGGGTCCACCTCCGCGAGGTAGGCGATCTCCACGTTCGGGATCTTCAACAGCGCCCCCACATGCCCCATGCCGCGTCCCAGAGCGACGACGGCGACTTTGATCTTCTTCTGCGCCGCGTCTGCGGCGCGGAGTTTTGGCAGGGCGGAGACAGCGGCGAGCGCTGACGTTTGGTGGAAGAAAGTGCGGCGGTTCATGGCGGGGAATCAAATCGACCCGCATGATCCATCTCTTGCACGCCGCTGGGGCACGCGACGAGAAAGGCGGCCGCCACGACGCACTCGCGAATGAGTGGTTCGCTCAGAACAGCACGCCGACCTGAACACCTCCGCCATATTCCGTGGTCCCGGAGCGGAAGACATTGCTGTAGGCCGTCAGATTGACCCGCAGGGCCTTGTTGGCGAGGATTTCGACGCCGACCTGCACGTTGGCGAAGTTCTGGCTCGAATCCGAGCCTGCGATGGCGCTGGACGGACCCGTGCCGAAGGCCTGCACGCCTCCACTGCCGATCACGGAGAAAGGCGTGCCCTGGAAGCTCGCGACGGTGCTGCTGGTGTGCTGCGACTGGTAGATCCACGCGGCGCTGAAATACGGCACGATCTTGCCGAAGTCCGTGTTGATGTGGTACGCGGCGTTGTAGCCCAGGTTGACGCGGAAGACGGAGAAGTCCTGTCCGGTCAGCGTCATGAGGCCTGGCACCGGAACGGCGGAGCTTTCCGAGTAACCATCGACGGTGCCAAAGGAGTAACGCAGGCCGCCCGTGGGGCCATGCACCCAGCCCTTGTGACGCATGTTGTAGGAGATCACCCAGTCCAGCGTGTGAGAAGAAGAACCTGGCGATGCCTCGGCCTCGCTGCCGCCGATCTGACGGCGGATTTCCGTTTCGCCGAGGGAGTAGTTGTAGATGAACGAATTGGTCAGCCCATACCACTCGGTCAGCACCGAGATGCCGACCGCGTTGCCGCGGCTTTCCATGTCGAGATCGGTCGAATGGCCGGTGCCATAGAGGTAGCTCCAGAAAGCGCCGACCATCACGTGGGAGGTGGCCAGGAAATCGACGCCCACGGTCGCGGCACCGTAACGGGAGTCGAGGGCACCATTGTTCGTGCCGCCGCTGTCCGAATCGACGCGACCGAGATTGCTGGAGGCCCAGATTTCCCAACGCCGGGAGCCGAAACCGGCCAGTTCACGCAATGTCACCTCATCGCCGCCCACGTTTTCGAAGTTCGAAGTGCCGCGGGTGATCTGGTTCGCGCGGGCCTGCACCGTGCCGACGGGGGCCTGCAGCGGGTTTTGAGCCTGCTGCTGGGTCTGCGGGGCCGTGTTGACACCGTTGTTGAAGTTGGTGATCCCGGCGGCGTCCATGATCGCGAAGCCGGCGCCACCGTAGTCGCCAGCAGAGACGCCGTTGAAGGACAGGCCGACGAAGATTTTTTGTCCCTGAAGGAAGGCCAGGTTCGGCTGGGTCAAAATGGGCGCATACTGGGAAATGTCGCCAAACGTGCTGGCACCCGTGGGGAAGTTGTTGTCACCGCCGTTGAGCACACCCACGACCTCGAGCTTTCCATCGCTGTTCGTGTCCGCAAAAATGGCCGAGCCGCTGTCTCCTTTCGCCGTGCCGACCTCGTTCGGGCCGCCCGTGGTCGCGCCCATGGTGCTCGTGTTGCCATCCGGTTTGTCAAAGTCCGTGAGGATGACAAAACCTGATTCGGGGGTGATGGTGCCTCCCACGGTGATCGTGGGCACGCCCACGGAGTCGATGGTGTTGGTGCCGCCTTTGAGAATGCCGTTCACCTGGTTTTGATCGGCGATGTTGTTGCCTCCCAGGTTGACAGTCCCGTCGGCATGCAGGCCGTGTCCCGCCTGGATCGCCTGCATGCCCAGGGGTGAGGCGGAACTGACGGCCGACGCCTGGAGGGTGCTCGCACTCGGCTGTCCGCCTTCGTCACGAACGACCGGAGTGAGCTGATCGATGCGGAAACTGATCACCGCCAGGTCATTGGTGGCCACTCCCCCGGGCGCGGTGCTCCACAGCGGATTCAGCGCGATCTGATTTGCCGCAGCGGTGACCGAGTAGGTGGCGCCGGTGCCGTTCTCACCCGGCGTGTTGCCAAAGTAGATCTTGATCGTACCTGCGCCTCCGTCCAGCACGCCGTTGTTGTCGCTGTCCACGTTGTGCGCCGCGGTCAGGAACTTGAAGACACCGGCCTCTGTGGACGGCACCAGCGTTCCCGTTCCCGTTGCATTGTTGTAGTCCACAAAACCCATGGTGCGTCCCAGGTCCAGATTCGCCGCGAAAGTGATGTGCTGGTTGCCGATCACGCCAGGGGAGGCGGAATTCACGCCCACAATCGCCTGCGACGGAGACGTGGTAAAGAACACGGAAAGCAGGAGAACGGGGAAGGCACGAAGGCTCATTGTTTTCATCGTAAAAGAATGGCGGCCCGCCTTTTAGCTGTTTGCGGCGGCCAGTTCAAAAGCAAAATGAGTGCCGGGGCGATGTTGCCGACGCTGCGCCCTGAGCACACACTTTCCCCGTGCATCCGGTCCGTTTCCGGCCACTGTCCGGGCCGAATTTCCCCTCCATGACCTTCGCCGAGCTTCACCGCATCTATCACCAGCCCTTCTTTGACCTCCTCAAGCAGGCCCGCGCCGTGCATGACGAGCATTGGACGGACAACTCGGTCCAGCTTTGCACCCTGCTCAGCATCAAGACCGGTGGTTGCAGCGAAGACTGCGGCTACTGCGCCCAGAGCGCCCGCTACACCACCGGCGTGCAGGCGGAAAAACTCATGCCGAAGGAGCAGGTCATGGAGCGTGCCCTCGCCGCACGTGCGAACGGCTCCACGCGCTTCTGCATGGGTGCAGCCTGGAAAGGCGTGCGCAAAGGCACGCAAAAATTCGACCAGGTGCTCGACATCGTGCGCGACGTTTCCAAGCTCGGCATGGAAGTCTGCGTCACCCTCGGCGAACTCGGCGCGGAAGAAGCCGCCGACCTCAAGGAAGCCGGCGTCACTGCCTACAACCACAACGTGGACACCTCGCCGGAGCATTACCCGAACATCGTCAGCACGCACACCTTTGAAGACCGCCTGCGTACCATCCGCCACGCGCAGGACGCCGGCATGTCCGTCTGCTGCGGCGGCATCCTCGGCCTCGGCGAGACCATCGACGACCGCCTGAAGATGCTGGAAGTCATCTCCAACTTCAATCCGCAGCCCGAGAGCATTCCAATCAACGCCCTCATGCCCATCAAAGGCACACCGATGGGCGACAACGAAGTCGTCGATGCCTTCTCGTTCGTCCGCATGATCGCCGTCACGCGCATCGCCGTGCCGAAGGCCAAAGTGCGCCTCAGCGCTGGCCGCACGAACCTCAGCCGCGAAGCCCAGGCCCTCGCCTACTTCGCCGGTGCGAACTCCATCTTCTACGGCGACAAACTCCTCACCGCCGCCAATCCGCGCGCCAACGAGGACATGAAACTCCTCCGCGACCTCGGCCTCGCTCCCCTGGAGCCCAATCCCGACCTCGAAGCTCCCGAGGCCATGAACGGCGTCCCCCTCAGCCCCTGCTGTGACCATTCCTGCAACAAGGAAAAGGCGAGCGCTTGTTGCTAGCGAAACGTTCCAGCAAGCAACTCATGAGCCAACAAAGCCCGATGCGTTTTGTGATTCGGGCTATTCGGTTGCTTTTGTTGCCATTCCCTGCCGCGTATTTTTTGGGCACGTCAGTAATGGTGATCGCAGATCATGTCATGCGACCTGATCGCAATCGTGTTGAATCGGGAGACGCAGGTGAATACATCGGTGGCATCTTGTTGCTGCTTGTCGTTGCCAAGTTTCAAATTTTCCTCGGAGTCCCGTCGTTGCTGATTCTCGATGCCAAGGCATGCAGATTGCGCGGATACACAATCACTGCCTTCGTGATCGCAACTGTCATTTCGTTAGCGTTCTCCATGATGCTGCGGGCTCCCGAGCTCGGAGAGACGCTGGGATGGATGTTCCCTCGCGTATTCGCCATTCTGGGCGTTCCTGTTGTCCTGAGTTATCTGCTGGCGTTCAGCCTGCGGAGGAAAGGCGATCAATAGCGTTCACACCACCGCCTTCAACAGCCTCGCCAGATACAAACTCGCGGTCTTGCCGACCTCGACGACTTCGGCGTGATGCAGTGTCTGTGGCCTCAACCCGGCGGCCCAGTTGGTGAGCATGGAGATGCCGGCGACTTCCATGCCGAGGGCGCGGGCTTGAATCGCCTCGGGCACGGTGGACATGCCGACGGCGTCGGCGCCAAGGGTGCGCAGCATGCGGATTTCGGCGGGCGTTTCATACTGCGGGCCGAGCAGCGCGGCATACACGCCCGCGTGCAGCTTCAAACCGATCTCCACTGCTGCGGCGTGAAACCGTTCCGCCCACGGCCGCGAATACACCTCGCTCATGTCGTGGAAGTTCGGTCCGCCGAGCAGCGGCGTGGTGCCCTGGAGGTTGAGATGATCGGTGATGAGCATCAGACCGCCGACGTGCAGCGACTCATGAATCGCGCCCGCCGCGTTCGTGAGTACGATGCGCTTCACGCCGATCTCGTACATGAAACGAATGCCCGCCGTGACTTCGGCGGCACTGAGTCCTTCATACAAATGCCGCCTCCCTTGCGCGATCAGGACCGGCTTGTCGTGATGCCGCACTAAAACGAAACGCCCGGCATGCCCCGGCACCGTCGAGGCACTCAAGCCGGGCACGTCGGCATACGGCACTTCAAGGAGCGGGGGATTCGCTTCGCGGCTACGCAGCTGTCCCCCTCCCTCTCGCGGGTCGGGAGACCCCCATTCCTTGGTTCCAAACGCCTCCGCCACGGCCCCCAGGCCGGAACCAAGCACAATGGCGGTTTCAGGACGGGCGTTTTGAAGTGCAGTGAGCGACATGGCGTGAGAAAAGTGGTCCGCACAGTCCTCTGTGCGGATTTGGACGTCAGGTGGCGCTCGTTGCGCCGCACAGAGGACTGTGCGGACCACTATCTGGCGCTCATGCGTGTCTTCAACCGCTCACTTCACCATCAAATAATGCCGCGTCTTGCCGTGCTTCTGCTTGTTCGTCAGCGGCGGCAGGTCGAGGTGGAAGAAGTGGCGCAGCGTTTTGGTGTGATGCTTCAACACCGCTTTCGCGGCTTCCTTGAGCGCCATCCAGCGCTTCCACGGATGATCCGGTGCGTGCGTGATGTGGCGCAGCAGGCTTAGCCACTCGACGTAGGCGCGTGAGATGTCGCCCTCGGCGATGTCGGCCTTCAAATCCTGCGCACCGGGTTGTTCCGGATGCAGCATGGCATCGAGCAACTCCGCCGCGCCCTCGCCGTAATCGACCGGCAGGCCGTTCTCGAGATAGCCATGATGATTGACAAAGCCGTAAGTGCCGCGGCACACGGCGGCGAGACGTTCGGAGCCACAATCGAGCGGCAGATCGAACTTCGAGCCGCTACGCAGGTTCGCCATGTGATGCACGAGATCATCCGCAGGATAACTTTCGTCTTCGAGCGCCGCGACCACGGCCAGGCCCTCGCCGTGCTGGAAGAAACTGAAAATCTCGCCGCGCCGCGTCGGCACGCCGTGCGCATCGATGAGACCCAGCGTGCGCCACGCGTGAATCGGCGATCCGATGCGTGGCTCGCGATCGGTCGTGGTGGTTTCGGGCGTGTGGACGCCTGTTTCGTTTTTCACGACGATGCTGCGCTCCTGTGGTGCAAAGAGCAGCGCTCCATGACCGTCCTCGTAAGCCATCACCTCCACTGGAGCGAGATCGAAGCAGGCAAACACGAGGTTCTCTTTCGCAATTGTGCCGATGAACTCCGGCGCGACGTCTTGGATGACCTCTTCGATATTCGCGAGGATCGCCTTCGCCAGCTCGCCGGCATGCAGCACGGTGATTTCTTCCAGCGGCACAGTCTCGATCTTCCTCGAAAGCTTCAGCAGACGACGAATCGACTTGGTGGGCTTGATGAGATCTCCCTCCGGCGTGCCGAGGCTGATCTCGACGCCATAGGTCACTTCTTTCTCGCGACGAATCTTTCCCACGCGTCCGATGCCATGCGCAAACTTCGCCGCGAAGGCCGGAACGGCGAGCGTGCCATGCACGCGGCTCAGCGGCATGCGTTGCAGCGCGTGTTTGTGTTTGCGCTCCCATTCGCCAAACGAGTTCAAAACCTGCTTCTCCGTCGCTTCGAGTCCGAACAAGGCCTTCGCGTGTTCCAACTGCGGATGTGTGATACTGGGCTCCAGTTCCTCCAATCCGAGCAACGGCGGCACTTTGGCGAAAAGTCGTTCGGAGAAATGCTTCGCCGCCTCAAAGGGATTCTCCTGCGTCGTCGCCGCGTGCTTCATCACGCGCAGAAAAATCGGCCATGCGAGCAACGCGCTGCGGTGCAGCCGCGCGGGCCGCGCATCGAAGATGGAAGGACTGTCGCGGCTGGTGATGACGTGGCCCTTGTCATCGAGCCCACGTCGTCCCGCGCGGCCATACATTTGCAGCAGCTCATCTGGCGCGAGTTTGTGCTCGCTGCGACCATCGTGAAAAGTTGTACCTGCCACGTGCACGCTGCGCACGGAGAAATTGATGCCAGCAGCCAGTCCCATCGTCGCCACGATCACGCGGAGCTGTCCCGCCTTCGCCAATGGCTCGATCACACCCGCGCGTGCGCCGTATGACAATCCGCTATGATGAAACGCGATACGTTTCTCGATCAACGTCGCCAAATCCTTGCCGCACACTGCACGCTGCTCAGGCGTGAGATCGAGCGGATCGCCCATTGGCAAGTCGGCGGCGAGACGTCGTGCGATTGACTCCGCCTCCTTGCGACGTGGTGCGAAGATGAGCAACGGCGCGAGATCCGCGAGCATCACCGCCGCTGCAAAACGCGGCCAGTAGTTCTCAAACTGCCGCTGACGCTGCGGCAGCGTTTCAACGGGTGCTTCCTCGAGCGGCACGGGCCTCTCGCGCGTCGCCACGACTTCGGCTTTGCGATTCAACGAACGCATCCACGCCACGACATCCTCCGGATTCGCCACCGAACCGCTGAGCAGCAGCAAACGCGTCTCCGCCGGAGCCAGTGCGACAGCAGCTTCGTAATTCGCGCCGCGCGCATGATCCGAAATCATCTGATACTCGTCGATCACCAGCAGCGCCGGCCCTTCGCCGCGCACGAGACGCTCGAGCTGCGTCTCCAGCGTCGCCACCACGACTGGCGCGTCCACATTCTCCGCGATGTCACCCGTGGCGATGCCCACGTTCCACTTCGCCTCCTTCCACTCCGCATACTTGTCGTTCGCCAGCGCCCGCGTCGGCACCGTGTAGATCGCCTGGCCCTGCAGATGCCGTCCCTGATGCAGCAGCTCAAAGATGTACGTCTTCCCCGCACCCGTCGGCGCGCTCACGACCACATCCGTTCCTGTGCGCAGCAGATTCACCGCCTGGTGCTGCCAGGGATCGGGAAGTTTGAGCTGGTTGAGAGACGGAAGCAAGACAGCTCCTTATGGAGCACAAAGCTTCACTTGTCACGAAGGCTGGACCGCTTCTGACGCTGAAGCTTTTGCTTTTGGTACTTCACCTCTTTTCGTGACCGCAGTGGTGTCCCTGCTACGGCTTCCTCTCGCAAGAACAACAAACCTTGTTCGACGTTTTCCGCGTGATGACGTTTGCTGTCAGTCGCATTGACAACAGATCCACCGTTGATTGTCCCGGAAGAGTAAACAGCCCGACGGAAATCCACGGCTTCACCAGCCATCAAGGCATCGTAAGCATGAACAAGATCATGCTCGGTCGCGGTTTCGCCGAAGAAGCGAAAGGAACTGGCGGCCAGATAATCGAGTCGTTCCTCGAAGGCGAGCCAGTGACGACCTTCCCGTTCAGCGACCTGGCCGGTGGTGTTGGAACCTGCGAAAATGTCCAGCACCACGTCTCCCGGCTCGGTGAGAAAGCGGATGAAGAACTCCGGCAGCTTTGCCGGGAAGCGGGCGGGATGTCCTTTGGCTTCCACGGCCTTGCAGCCGCGCAGGTAGCAGCCGTTGGACTCGGAGTTTGGGATTTGAAGCAGATTGGAAGGAATGGCACCACCGTTGTCTTTGCCGAAACTAGCGCTGATGTCGTGGCCTGAAGGTCTCTTTTTTGGCGTGTAAAAGGCGGCGGGATCTTCGATGAGCTTTTTCATCCGGTCGCTGTATTCCGCCAGCACCTTTGACACGTTTGCCTTGGGCCAGGGTGTCTTGCTGAACCACCAGACCGTGTTCACCGCATCTTTTGCCCGCAGCTTGCGCTTGTTCACCCATTCGATGGGGCTGGGGAGTTTCGAGGGATTGTACCAATAAAAATCTTCCGCGAGATGAAAACCGAGGTTGTCGCAGAACTCGATGAGCACGCGGAAGGGATACAAACTGCGGCTTGGTTGTCCTGGTTCGTAAGCGCCACCGAGGTCGAGCACGAAGCTGCCAGTTTCCTTCAACTTGTCCTTCACCAGCCGTGCGAACTGAGCCAGCCAGGCCACATATTCATGTTGCTGCTTGTTACCGTATTCCTTCTCCCTCAGCAAGGCGAATGGCGGGCTCGTCATCACGAGATCGATGCTGCCGTCCTCCAGCTCCGCGAGCAGTCGCAGCGAGTCGCCGCAGTAGGCCGCGCCGTGGTTTGTCTGATAGATGGGTTCTGAGTGTGTCAGCAACATTGCGCCACTTATAGTCTGTAGATTCATAAGCATCAACCCGGCTTTGGTCACGACATCATGCCGCAACCCAACGCCCGACAGCGATTCGCCGCAAATCTGAAGGAGCAGAGGCTCGCCAAGGGACTCTCGCAAGAAGATTTAGCGGATCTGTGCGGCCTGCACCGAACCTACGTCGGTTCTGTCGAACGCGGAGAGCGCAACATCTCCATCGACAACATGGAACGCTTCGCACAAGCGCTGGAGATGCCGCTCGAAAAACTCATCCGGGAGCGCAAGGCGTGAAAGCCCACCCCGACAAAGCCCGGCTTGAACGTCTGCGTCCTGCCATCCGCGAACTGCAAGACCTCGCCACCAAGCATGGCATCAACGACATCTTCCAGGACAACGGTGGCAAGCTGCTCCAAGTCCTGATCCTCACCGGGTTGCGATGCCTTGGCAAACGTGAGGGCAATGATGCAGTGGATGAGCATGGCAACGAGTATGAACTCAAATCGGTGAACACGCTGCTCACCAAAAGCTTCTCCACTCACCATCACATGAACCCAACCATCATCCGCAAATATCGGCAGGTGGGCTGGGTTTTCGCCATCTACGAGGGGATAGAGTTGAAAGCTCTCTATCGCATGGCTGCAGAACAGCTTGACCCCTACTTTACGAAATGGGAATGCAAATGGCATGAGTCCGGTGGGAAAGACATCAACAACCCGAAGATTCCCGTTCGGTTTGTGGTGGAGAACGGAAAGCCGATCCCGTTTTGATCCGATCACTCAGACAACCGCGGACTTATTCACAGCATTCTCACCGCCGCGGCGCTTGAATCCATCTCGCGGCACGGTATCGCTGTGCGCACATGGATTGCCGCCAAAACGAAATCGTCACCAGCCTCATGGCCTCCTACTGCGAGGTGGGCGGGATCAATCATGTCGATTGCGGCAATCTGCCTTCCAAGCGCGCCATCGCGACGTTGTGCGAGGACCTGCTGCACCTGCTGTTTCCCGGGTTCTTCTCGGAAGAGGCGGTGTCGTCGCAGGAACTGGAGGTGATGACGAACGAACTCGTCTCAAGCATCCGCGAACGCCTGAACGTGGAAGTACGGCGCAGCCTGCGGCTCAACGGAGCCACGGAAAACCGCGATGCCGAGGTGTCGGGCCTGGTATGCCGCTTTTTGATGGGGCTGGCGGAAGTGCGGTCGCTTTTACAGACGGACGTCGAGGCGGCGTATGAAGGCGATCCGGCCGCGCGTTGCTTTGAGGAAATCATTCTCGCGTATCCGGGGCTCGAAGCGATTGCGATCCAGCGCACGGCACATGTGCTGTATAAAGAAAACGTTCCCGTGATTCCGCGCATGATGACGGAATGGGCGCACGGGCGCACGGGCATCGACATTCATCCTGGCGCCGAGATCGGCACGCATTTCTTCATCGATCATGGGACAGGTGTGGTGATCGGCGAGACGGCGACGCTTGGCAATCATGTGAAGCTGTATCAAGGCGTGGGCCTCGTGGCGCGTTCGTTGGCCGCGGGCCAGGCGCTGCGTGGCAAGAAGCGTCATCCGACGCTCGAAGACCACGTCACGGTGTATGCCAATGCCACCATCGTGGGCGGCGACACGGTCATCGGTGCCCGCAGCACGATCGGCGCGAATGTTTTCATCCTCGAATCCGTGGCTCCGGACATGACGTATGCGCTCAGCCAGCAGGAGCACCAGGTGAAGCCCAAGAAGCAGAAGTGAGCATGCGCGATTTCTCCCAGCTTTGCTTCGACTTCTCCGCAGCACCGCTGTGGACGCCGTTTCAATCGGTGCGCGAGCTGGCGCCGGTGGAGCCGCCGGAATCGAATGAATCGGGTGACGAATCGGTGCCGGATGGCCGCGATGAGTCGCTGGAGGAGCAGGCGCGCGCCATGCTGCATGCCTTGGAGCTGCCCGGCGGGGCGAAGCTGGTCACAGTGGCCTGGAATGCGCGTCTGCGCAGCACGGCGGGTTATGCGCGGTATCCGAGCTGGACCATCGAGCTGAATCCGCGTCTGCGGGAGTTCGAGGGCCAGGTGGAGCGCACTTTGAAGCATGAGTTGGCGCATTTGATCGCCTACCATCGCAGCGGACGCCGCCGGATCGAGCCGCATGGCCGTGAATGGCGTCTGGCGTGCGCTGATCTCGGCATTCCGGATGAAAAGGCGCAGCATCGCCTGCCGCTGCCGCGCAATGAGGTGGAGCGGAAGCTCAGCTACACCTGTCCGGCCTGCCGCACCGTGGTGCATCGTGTTCGGAAGTTCCGCCGGCCCACCGCGTGCCTGCATTGCTGCAACCGCCACGCGGGCGGTCGCTACGATGGACGCTTCCGGCTGGTCCTGGTGACGGCAACTCAGGCCTGAGGGAGGATTCCGCCAAGCTCCGCCGTGTCCGCTGCGTTTAGGCTTGACCATTCCACTGCAAAAGGCTGCTTTAGCCTTCCACCGCCTCTCCTGCCATGAAACCCACCTCGTGTTTGCTCGCTCTCGCTGTCTCCGGCCTGCTCGCCATCGCTCCTGCCAGCGCCCAAGTTGCTGAAGAATTCCGCATGTGGACGAACACGGCGGGCAAGCAGATCGAGGCGGCCTTTGTCTCCGTCGATGCCGTGGCGAAGACGGTGAAGATCAAGATGAAGGACGGCAAGGAGTTCGACGTGCCGATCGCCAGCCTCATCCCGGCCGATTTTGAATACGCCAAAGCCCGCTACGCCGCCATGCAGGGCGCTCCCGCAGCTCCGGCCGCCACACCGTCAGCACCTGCGGCGCCCGCCGCTCCAGCCGCCGCACCGAAAGGCGGTGCGAAGGTCGCCAGCAAGCCCGCGCCGCCACGTCCGGCGATCACCGTGATCCCCGTATCGAAGTTCAAGGCACCGGCAGCGAATGACTACCTCGGCGGCATTGCCAAGGTGCGTCCGCGTCTGTTGCAAAACGCCGCCGGCTGGGCCGCCATCAAAGGTCAGATCTCCGCCGATCCGGTGCTGGCAAAGCTGATGGAGAACCTGAAAGCCTCTGGTGAGGAACTGCTGAAGGACCCCGAGCTTAACCGCATCAACGGGGAGATTCGCGGCCAGGTCAGCGAGGGCTCCCGCGCCATCTACCGCATGGGGTTGCTGGCGGCGCTGCATTATGGTGACGGCGATTTGAAGTGGAAGGAACGGGCGGTGCGCGAGGCGATCCTGCTATGCGACAAGTCGAACTTCCGCGACTGGCATCCCGAGGAAAGCGACGCGGTCTCAGACATGGTGATCGCCGTCTGCCTGGCCTACGACTGGTTCCGCGATGGTTTCAATGCCCAGCAGGCCACCGACATCCGTACCTTCCTGGATCAAAAAGGCATCGATGCCCTGGTGGCCCACATTGATGACGAACCGGTGCCGGAATCGACCAAAGGTGTCTCCGGCGGTCAGACCGCGCCGAGCAAGGCTCCTGCGAAGGGCAAAGCCAAAGGCCCGCCTGCCAAGGGGGACGACATTCCTCCAGGACGGGAAAAGATGGCCGCAGCTTCGGCGCTGCTGCTCACTGCGATCTGTTTCGCGGATGAGGACATCAACCTCGCCAAGAAAGCCGCGGCTGCTGGTGCGAAAGTGTTCGGCGAAGGCATCCAGCGCTTCGCCCCTGCGGGTGTGTGGCCTGAAGGCATGTCCGCGGGCGATGCCGTGATGGACTACGCCGCGATGGTGATCCAGTCGTTGCGGAGCGCCACTGGCAAGGACCTCGGGCTTTCGATGCTGGAGGGCATTCCGCAGTTCGCCGTGGCACGCATGCATCTTTATGGCCCGACCGGCCAGCCCTTCAACTTTGGCGACAACGCGACCAACTCCGGCAGCCGGCCGTGGATCGCCACCTGGCTGTGCGGCCTTCATGGCAATCCCGGCATCCCGGCCGTGACCGCTGGCGCGAAAATGGCGGTGAACAGCGCCTTCTTCGGCAGCGCGGGCAATTACATCTACTACAACCCGCACGCGGCGGGCCAGGGCACGGCTGACAGCCTGGAGTACGCCATGCCGGGCGGTTTCGTCGCCACCGTTCGTTCCGGCTGGAACAAGGACGACCTGTTCTTCGCCGTCAAAGGCGGCGACAATCGCGACTACAAAGCGCAGCTCGACATTGGCAGCTTTGTTCTCGATGCAGCGGGCCAGCGCTGGGGCATCGAGCTCGGCTCGGAAGGTGACCGCGTTTCTGGCTACGAGGTCAAACCCGGCGCGGACCGCACCAAACGCTTTGAGTATTACCTGGCAGGCACCGCGGGCCAGAACACCCTCAGCTTCGGCGACAATCAGGACCTGGAGGCTCGCGCAGGCGTGCTGATCAGCGCCTCGGCGCCGGAACGAGGCGTCGCCGTGATCGACATGTCGAAGGCTTACTCCAAGGATGCGAAAGACGTGCATCGCGGAGTGATGGTCGTGCGCGGAGCCGCTCCTTATCTGGTCATCCAGGATGACCTGCAGGTGAAGAACACCAAGCCGCTCGTCTGGAACATGCAGACGAAGGCGGAGATCGCCGCGGATGGAGCCACGGCGAAGCTCACCCAGGGTGGGAAGACTTTGATTGCCACGATTGTTTCGCCCCAGGGCGCGACCTTCTCCACGGGCACGCCGCCGGAGGCCGCCAGCGAGCAGGCGCGTGACTTGATCAAGGAGAAGGTCAACATCCTCAAGGCCACGATTCCAGAAGCCAAAGGCCCGCAGAGCCTCTGCATCACCTTCACCACCGCCGCCGAGGCGCCTGCGCACACCGTGCAGCCCATCGCCGAGTGGGTGAAGGCGAAGTGAGCCTGTCACGCCCGCGGGTGCGCGGCCTCATAGACTTCCTTCATGCGCTGCGTGGAGACGTGCGTGTAGATCTGCGTCGTCGAAAGGCTCGCGTGGCCCAGCAGCTCCTGCACGCTGCGCAGATCCGCGCCGTTGTTCAGCAGATGCGTGGCAAAACTGTGCCGCAGCTTGTGCGGTGTCAGATGAACCGGCAGCCCTGACGCCTGCCAGTATTTGGTGATCACATCCCCCACCGCCTGACCGGTGATGCGCCGCCGCAGCTTGCTCAGAAACAACGCCCCAGCATGCACGCCCGCCTGCATGCGATAGCGCTGCACCGCCTCCAGAGCCTTGCTGCCCACGGGGCAGATGCGCTCCTTGCTGCCTTTGCCCAGGACACGCACCGTTTCCGTGTAGGTGTCGATGTCCTCCACATTCAGCGCCACCAGCTCGCTCAGGCGCATGCCGGTGCTGTAAAACATCTCCAGGATCGCCGCGTCACGCGCCGGTGCCCAGACCGCGTCACGCTTCGATTTCTCCATCGTCAGCGGCAGATTGAGCATCTGGTCGATCTGCGTCACCGTGAGCACCACCGGCAGCTTTTTCTCGCGTTTTGGCAGTTGTACCTCCAGCAGCGGATTCGTCTTCCAGCCACGACGACGCGTCAGCCATTTGAAAAAACTGCGCAGGGCGGCGAATTGCAGCCGGATCGTCGCACGACCGCGTTCCTGCTTCATCAAATCGAAGAGAAACGCGCGGAAATCATCCGCCGTGAGCTTGTCCCAGCCTTTGAACGGCTCCCGCCACTCGCGGAACTGCCGCAGTGCCAGCTCGTAGTTCGTCACCGTGCGGTCCGACGAACGCCGCTCGGACTCCATGAACATCAAGAACTCGTCGGCCAGCTTGTCAGCCATGGCGGTCAGCCTCCATTGCGTGCCGCACGGCAGGCGCTGCAGATCTCATCTCCGGAGTCCAGCACACGGAAGTCCAGATGCGGATCATCCAGCTCCGTCTTCTTGCAGACGGAACACTGATGGAAAAACGTGTCCTGCGGAATCTTCGCTGATTCAAACCGCCCGCGCCGGGCCGCCACCTTCCCCTGCTGCAGCCACATCTTCACAAAGTGCGGTCCGAACACGATGAGGAAGTTCAGATTCGCGAACACGATCAAAAGGATCGCTGACGGTGCGCCCAGAAACATGAAAAACATCGCCCCCGCATCCAGCAGCGCGATCCACTTCATCTTCAGCGGGATGATGAAGAACAGCAGGATCTCCTCGTTCGGAATCAGTGCCGCCACCGCAAAGATCAGCGTGTTGAACAGCCAGTAGCTGCTCAGCGGAAAGCCGAAGAAGATGCTCCAGACTCCGAGGCTCAGCACCAGCCAGCCGACATACAGGTTCACCCGGAACGCGCCCCATGCCTCCTCCAGCACACGTCCCAGCCACAGGCTGAAGGAAGAGATGCAAAGGCAGGCGAACGCACTGCTGAATGATGGCACCAGCACGTGCGAAAGCAGCAACCAGACGTGGCCGGACAGGATCTTGCCCGAATCCGGCACCAAGGCCGTCAGCACCCCTTCCCTGGTCTCCACCGGGCCGTAACGCAGAAGCAGAAACACGATCAACTGCAGGATCGCGATGATCTGCACCAGGCCGGGGATCGCGAACCGGCCGAATTTGGACTCTAAGGAGGAGATGATGCGCATGAACGCCTGTTGGTAGCCTCTTTTCAGCCGCCAGCCAACAGAAGAACGCCCGCCACACACAGCGCGGCCAGCCAGTCACGCGTACCGAAACGATCCGCGTCGCCGGTGAAGCGCAGCAGCTTGAACAACGCGCCCGTCGGGCAACCAAAGCGGCAATAAGCCAGCGGCGTGACCAGCGACCACAGCAATCCACCCACCGCGATCGCGATGCTGGCCCAGCCGGCCACGCGAAACACATACGCGTCGAACGGCTCCAGCGCGTTCAGATTGAGCGGCAGTGCGATGGCGACGCTCAGCAGCACGAACGCGAGCAACAGGAACGGCAGCTTGGTCAAAACACGCTCCACCGGCTTCGAAGGCGACCACTGGAAGCGCAACCTTCGTGCCACGAGCTGCTGCAAGGCTCCGTGCGGGCAGATGTGGTGGCAGTAGAGCTGCTTGCTGGTGAAAACCGGACCCAGCAATGCCACAGCGGCCAGCAGCACCAGCCCCTGCGCATTCCGCCACGGCGTGCCATGCGCCGCCCAGCCGACGAGCAATCCCTGCGAGAGCATTTCACCCGCGATGAAGCCGCCGTAGAGCACCAGCAGCGCATGATGTCCATGGCGGCACCATGCGATGCCACGCAAGCGCGTGAAAGCCATCGCAAATGCGGCGGCGATGATCGCCACATGCCCCGTGTCCTGCCAGCGCCAGCGAATGCGCGTCCACCAGCCGCGTTTCGCCTCCTTTTCCTTGATGAGCGACTGCGCACGCACCCGCACACCTTCGGCGATGCCGTAGCTCGTCTGTGTCGCGCCGGAGACGCCTTCCACACCGGCTTCGGCAAAGTCGATGTTCGCGATCTGCTCCAGCGCCATGCCGTCAAACGTCTTCAAAAACGCCGGATCACCGGTGACGTAGCCGACATACTGCTCCGTGTCATAACTGCGGCGCAAAGCGATGCCGCGCAGCGTTGAACCGCTCGCATCCATCAGCATGAAAGTGTCGCTTGGGCCTTTGTAGCCCACGATGCCATCCGAAGCCGGTGCTGTGCGCACGGCGAGCGCGATCGTTTCGCCCGTCACATCCAGAACTTCCTGCGAACCGGGATGCGTCGTCGATTCGCGCAGCTTCGCAGCCTGCGGCTCGATTTTTTTCACCTCGTCGAGAGTGATCGCGTCTGGAAAGCGCAGCGATGTCGTCGCGCTTTTGCCGAGACGACGCAGAACGCCCTCCGCGATCGCGCTGCTGGTCAGTGTCGCGCCTGAAACACCATCCACGCGCAGATTCGCCACCTCAGCCGGCTTCTTGTTCGTGAACTGCTTGAAGAACGACCGCTCTCCGACCACCTCCGCCACGTGATCCGTCGTGTCACCGCTGTGCAGGATGCGCAGCCCCAGCACCTTGCCGCGTGAGTCCAGCGCGATGAGCGTGTTCGTCGGCCCCGCGTAGCCGATGATGTCATCCGCCTCCGGTGAAGTCTGCATCACATGCCCGAGCGTGATGCCGGACCCGTCCTTGACCATCTGCATCCCATTCTGCGGCATCAAAACGGCTGCAGCGGGGAAAAAGTCCCGCACTCGCTCCACCGTCAGCTCCGCCATCTCCGTCTGCTGCGCCCGGCGGATCGCCACCACGGCCGCTGCGAGCAACGCCACGCGCCAGAGGCGCAGGGCGAGCGTTTTCCAGTGGCGGACCGGCCCCATCAGGTCAGCAATGGGTCCAGCCGCACCGCGAACCCAGGAAACAGGCTGCTGCGAGCCTCCTCGTTGGGTGAGAATTCACTGCGCGTGCCATAACCAGATACGGCCGGGTGTTGAAACAAAACCAGCGACCCGTTTTCAGGTTCGAACAGCCAGTATTCCTTGATCCCGGCCTCGGCGTAAACGGCAGCCTTGCTGCGGTCGCGTTGAAGGGTGTTGATGGCAATCTCGATGACCAGTTCGGCGGTGGTGGGGTGATGGTGCTCGTAATCCTCTATCTTTCCGGCAAAAACGGCCACATCCGGTTCCGGCTCAGATCTCGCGCACGTGATCGGGCACTCTCGATCCACGAAAAACCCGTCGGGCAGCGCGTTTTCGAGCAGGCGCTGGAGCTTCCGCGCCAGGGATTGATGCATGGGCGACTTGGACATCTTGGTGAACAACACTCCCTCCAGCAGTTCGACATCATCACCGATCAATCCGAGCCGTCCCGCCTCGTGGTAAAACTCCACGGTGAGGGGATACACGGTCTGCCGCGCTTCCGGCGTGTCGAGGACACTGATCATGGATTCAGTGTAGTGGGAAGGACCGGAAGGTGCAAAACTTACTTTCTTCCGAGCCTCACACCCCATTCGCGCTGGCGAGCGGGTCTCCGGCGGGCAGTTCGATCCAGAACTCGGCGCCGCCTTCGTCGCGGTTGCGGCAGCCGGTGTTGCCGTTGTGCGCATGGGCGAGCGCCCGCACGAGGCTGAGGCCGAGTCCCATGCCGGGCGTGTTGGCCGTGGCGGCACTGCCGCGCACGTAGCGCTGCCAGATTTTGTCGAGATCTGCCGCAGTGAGGCCAGGACCCGTGTCAATCACGGAAATCCGGGCTTGATCATCGCGGACAGCCAGTACGAGGCGGACGGTGCCGCCGCGGGGCGTGTACGCGAAGGCATTGTCGAGCAGATTGGCGACGGCTTGATTGATGCGCTGGCGGTCCAGCAGCGCCCATCTCGACTCGGATGCCTCCAAGGCGAAGGTCAGGCCGCGCTCGTCGGCAGCAGCCTTGTAGAGATCGTGCAAATCGGTGAGCAGCTCGCGAAGATCGAGGATCTCCAGGTGGAGCTTGAGTGCCTTGTGCTCGCCAGCGCGGGTGGTGAGGATGGTCTGCACGAGTTCGACGGCACGATCGATCTCCTCCAAGCCACGCGCTGCCGCGTCGCGGGCCGTTTCGTTGTCGGTGTGGTCGTGAAAGGTCTCCAAATTGCCACGGATGCGTGCCAGCGGGGTGCGCAGTTCGTGCGCGAGGTTGTCGTTCGCATTTTGCAGCTCGGAGGTGAGGGCGTCGATGCGGTCGAGGCCGTGGTTGAAGGCCTTGGCGAAGGCTTGCAGTTCAGGCACGGCCCCGGGGGCCTGGAGACGTGCGTCGGTGCTGCCTTCGGCCAGGCGTCGCGTGCTGCTCATCATTTCCTGCACCGGCCGCAGCACGTGCCGCACGAACCACCACAGCGGCAGCAGCATGAACGCGGCCGACACGAGGCCGGCGAGCCGCAGATGCCCGCGAATGTGCTCCACATAGGCGCGATCCTCGGCATCGGTGCGGCCGAACCAGAGTAGATTGCCGTCATTGAGCACCTGGCAGCCTGCCAGCAGCTCCTGCTCCTTGCCGGCGTGTTGGATGGTCATGAGCAGGGTCTCGGAGAGCTTCAGTTTCTTCGGGGTCTTCGCCGGCCATCGATAACCCTCCACCGCACGCGGGATCTGCTCGAACAGCACGGTTCCGTCCGGCTGGGTGATGCGCACGGCCTGGTCGTTCTCATGGCCGCCTGCGGCGAAGACATCCTTGATCTCCTTGAGGCCGTTGCGGTTGTAGAGCACCGCGTACTCGCCCAGGTCATCGAGCACCACGGCGCGGGCGATGGTGCTGAGGTTCTGCTTCATCGTCCATCCGGCGACGGAGATGCACAGCGCGGTGCTGCACACGAGCAGGATGGTGAGCAGCAGCCCCAGCCGCCAGATGGATGACAGGCGCTCAGGGAACAGTTTTGAAAACATAGCCTTTGCCGCGGACGGTTTGCAGGTGGGAGGGCTGTCCTGGCGTGTCGATCTTGCGCCGCAGGCGGCAGATCATCGCATCCACGACGTTCGTCCCGGGATCAAACTGGATGTCCCAGACTTTTTCGAGCAGGAATTTCTTGGTCAGGGTCCTGCCCTCGTTGGCCAGCAGCACTTCCAGAAGCGTCCACTCCCGCGGTTGTAGCTCCACCACGTTTTCACCCTCGCGCAGGCGACGCTTGACGGGATCCATGGCCCAACGGCCGAACTGCCGGATGCCCGCGTGTGGTGGTGCGCCGGAGCGGCGTTCCATGGCCTCCAGCCGCGCCAGCAGCTCTTCCACGGCGAACGGTTTGATCACGTACTGGTCGCCACCCGCCTTGAAACCGCGGACGCGGTCGGTCACATCGCCACGGGCGGTGAGGAAGAGCACCGGCACGCCAAAACCGCGCGCGCGCATCTGCTCCACGGCCGTGAAGCCATCCATGTCCGGCAGCCCGACATCGAAAATGGCGGCGTCAAAGGCCTCTTTCGCCAGCAATCGCAGCGCCGTCTCCGCACGATCCACATGCGTACAGGCATGGCCTGCCTCACGCAGCCAGAGCTTGGTCTGGCGCGCGAGCTCGGCATCGTCTTCCACGAGGAGCAGGTGCATGGCGCGTTGGGAGGCCGTTTTGACATGAAATGGCCGCCGCGTCAGCACCTTTTCGTTTCATTACCAAACGCTAACGTGCCCGGGGTGCGATTTTCCGGTGTAATGGCGGCATGAAATCCAACCTGCTGCGTGCCGGTGTCGTGGCGCTTCTCGTGCTGAGTCTGGCCTGTCAGTCTTTTGCCGGAGGCGGCCAATGGACGGTGGTGGCCTGGAACAATCTGGGCATGCACTGCATGGATGATGATTATTCCGTCTTTTCCATCCTGCCGCCCTTCAACACGATCAATGCGCAGGTCATGGATGCGGCTGGTCATCTCATCACCGATCCTGCGGCGGCGGGCATCACGGTGTCGTATCAAGCCATCGCGAATCCCGATGGCTCGATCAATACCACGGCGCTCGGAAAGACGAACTTCTATGATTTCGCCGCCGTCCTCTACGGGGCGAATCTGCCTGTCGATGCCGGTTTGGCCGGAAAGTCGATGCCCGGGGCCGCGAACACGCCACAAGCCATGAACTGGGTCGCGGGCATGAACTGGTTTGAGGCTGCTGGCATCCCGATCTGCCCCACCGACGATGCTGGGCACAAAAACGCGTATCCGCTGATGCGTGTGTCCGTCAAAAACGCCTCGAACACCGTGCTTGCGAGCGCCGACATCGTTGTGCCGGTCTCGGATGAGATGGATTGCCGTGCGTGCCACACATCCGGCACCGGTTCCGCTGCGGCCATGCCCGCCGCAGGTTGGGTGAACGACGCGAACGACAAGCGTGACTTCCGTCTGAACATCCTGCGCCTGCACGACGAGAAAAACGCCGCGAAACCTGCCTACGCCGCCGCTTTGGCCGCGATGGGTTATCCCTCGCAGGGCCTTTATCACAGCGTGGTGAATGCCAACAAGCAGGTGCTGTGTGCGCATTGTCATGCGTCGGAGGCGCTGGGCACCGGCGGTGCGGCGGGTGTGCCGCCGCTGACGGCTGCGATGCACTCGAAGCACGCCACGGTCATCAATCCGACCAACGGCCTCCAGCTCGACAATATCGCCAGCCGCAACTCCTGCTACATGTGCCATCCCGGCAGCGAGACGCGCTGCCTGCGCGGCGCGATGGGCAGTGCGGTGAATCCCGCCGATGGCTCGCTCGTGATGCAATGCCAGAGCTGCCATGGCAACATGGCCGCCGTTGGTGCCTCCACACGCACCGGCTGGCTGCATGAGCCGAACTGCCAGGCCTGTCACAGCGGCGATGCGCTGGCGAACGAAGGTCAAATTCGCTTCACCAGCGTTTTCACCACCGGCACCACCATGCGTGTGCCTGCGAACCAGCGCTTTGCCACGAATGCGAATACGCCCGCCGCTGGCATCTCGCTGTTTCGTTTCTCGAAAGGCCACGGCGGGCTCGTTTGCAGCGCCTGTCATGGCAGCACGCATGCGGAGTATCCGTCGCTGCATCGCGACGACAATGTGTATGCCTGGAACAAGCAAGGGCATCGGGGCAAGCTCGCGGACTGCACCGTTTGCCATGCCACCATGCCCACGAACAGCGTCGGCGGCCCGCATGGCATCCATCCCATCGGCAGCACGAATTGGGTGCGTGATCATGCCGACATCGCACGCAACGTGGGTATCAACGAATGCCGCGAATGCCACGGCAGCGACTACCGCGGCACAGCGCTCTCTCGGGCGCAGGCTGATCGCTCGCTGAGCACGAAATTTGGCATCCTCACGCTAAAACGCGGCATGGAGGTGAGCTGCTACTACTGCCACAACGGCCCCAGCAGCAGCGATCCGAGCACGCACGCCGGACCCACCGTCGCCAGCGGCCAGCTCAGCGTGCCGCTAAATACACCCACCAGCATCACCCTCACTGCCAGCGGCACGAATCCGCAGCTCCGCGTCATCCAGCAGCCCATGCACGGCACCATCGGCATCGCCGCCAAAGTCGCGACGTATTTCCCCGATCCCGGCTACAGCGGCCCGGATGTCTTCACCTACATCGCGAGCGACAGCGGCAGCTACATCGACTCCAAGCCCGCGACCATCTCCGTCACCGTCGGCGGCACCGATTACACGCTCGACACCGATGGCGACGGCATCCGCGACTGGATCGAATACGCGCTCGGCCTCGATCCCGTGCTGCCGAGCCCCTCGAAGCCCGTGAACGCCATCGAAAACGTCGGCGGCACGAATTACCTCACGCTCCGCGCCTTCCGCGGCCCCATGCTGCCGCCCGACATGCCTGTGACGATCAAAACCTCCGGCGATCTCCTCAACTGGACTGCCGGCACCATCCTCACGAACACCACCAGCGAACTCAAAGTCCGCGACACCGTCCCCGCGAACAACGCACCCGCCCGTTTCATCCGCATCGAGGCCACGCGGCAGACGCCGAATCCGTGAGGAGAATCTACCCTCTGCCGACATGAAAACACCTCGTTCACCGACTTTCACCGGGGCAATCGTCCTCCTCGTCGCCTGGATTCAGGTCGTGACGGCCTTCGCGGTGACGTACACGAATGTCTTCTTCAATGCCGCACAGACGCGGACCGTGCTGGCTTCGAGCATCAATTCCGTGACGATCCGCAGCGGCGACTACACCTTCACCTATTCCGTGGACGGTTACTGGTCCCCGGTGCAAGGCGGACAGCCGACGGGGCGATTTTTCAGTGTGAACTGGCCCACGGGCGTGCAGGCGCAGGCGATCACCGCCGGGCCGCTGTTGGGCAAGGGAGCCAACATCACCCTCAAGCGGGCGGACGGTAAAAAGTTCGACCTGAAGGCATTCACTGGAAAAATCCTGCTCAACACGGCCGGGGCTGGCGCGGCGTTTGAAATCATGCCGCTGGTGGATGGTGAGGACGCCTTCAACGATCCGCTGATGTACGACTGCACGGGTTACGGTGGCGCTTCGTTCTCCTACACGCCGTCGCTGGTGAACTACGACACGTACAAGATTCACATGTGGGGCGATTTTGCGCTCACCGCGCTCACCCTGATCGACACGAATCCGCCCCTGCCGCCGCTGACATTCAACATCACCGCCAGCGTGTCATCTCCTGGCGTGGGCACAGCGGCCGGCGCGGGAACCTTTGACAGCGGGACCTCCTGCACCCTCACGGCCACCGCGAACCCAGGCCACTTTTTCGTCAACTGGACGGAGGCCGGCGTCGAGAAAAGCACGCTGCCAGACTACACATTCACTGTGGGTGCCGACCGGGTGCTCGTGGCCAATTTTGCCGTGCTGCCAGTGATGGAGGTGACCCCGCCTGCCACTCCGGCGGGCGATTTCCAGTTCACGTGGCCTTCCTCGCTGGACTGGCTGCTCGAAGAGAGCGGCGATCTCCTGGACTGGACGCCATCAACGCAGATCATCACGACCAGCGGCGGGCGGAACCAGATCAGCATCCCATCTTCGAGCGGCGGGCTGTTCTTCCGGCTGGTGAAGCCGTGAGCAAACGGGGTTCCGTAACCATCCCGTTACTTCATTACCAATCGCTAACGTGTGATGGAGCCCCGGCTGTGGCTAGATGGTGCTGTCGAGGAAGACGAGTGCTCCTCCGGCACCACAAATCCTACCAAATGGTTACCGAGCCAGGGTTCCCATCGGACGGGACAAGTGGTTCCATTTCACGCAAGCCCATCTCATGAACTCCGTCAGCCCACAGATGCCCGAAGCCGCCCGCGATGAGCGCGGTGCGTGGTTCATGCAGGCATTGCGGGGGGATTCCGACGCGGCCACACGGCTTTACGATGCCTGCGTGCCAGCCATCCGCGTGTGGCTGAGCTCACGTGTGGCGGAGGACATCGCCGCTGAATGTGCGCATGAGGCGATGGTGCGTGCGTTCAGGCATGGCAGGCGCTTTGAGCCGGGACAGAGCTTTCTGGCCTGGCTGCGCACGATTGCCTGGCATCTGGCGCTGAAGGAACTGCGCAACACAAACGCGCCGCCGGGCGCGTGAGGCGGCCTATCATGCGGAAAGCCGCCTGCACTCGTCCACCGATCATGCCACGGACCGCAGGCTGATGGCCGCGCTGACGCATCAGGTCTCCACGTTGCCGCCTGATCAGCAGGATCTCATTCAACGTCGCTTTCACCTGCGACACTCCCATGGGGAGATCGCGGCCTCGTTGGGCCGCACGCGCGTGGCGGTGTCCGTCAGCCTGCACCGCATTTGCAAACGCCTCCGCTCCGATCTGGAGCAGCACGCCCGCCTTTGAACCAAAACAACACACGATCATGACACGCATCCTGTTCGCCCTCATCACCCTGGCGGCCCTGCTCGCTGGTGAAACTGCCCGCGCCAGCATCGCCTACGGCAGCATCAACAACTTCGACACGGTCAACGACACCGGGCACGTCTGCCACGGCTTCGAAATCGAGATCGAGGACTGCCGCACGACGGACATCACCTACACCTACAATTACAACCACTACGGCGTGCCGCGCTTTGAGCAGGATGACACGGACCCGCTGCATCCGAAGTGCCGCATCCGCTGGGAGAGCAAAAAGAACGCGGATGGATCCTGGGCGGCCTACACAGCGATCCCGAGCGGCCCGATCGCGCCGACAAACGGCCACATGTTCACGAATCCGAGTGTGAACTTCGGCGGCGAGCACTTTGGCGTCGGCTACAGCAAGGCGGTCGGTGCCATCCGCTACAACTGGCTCATCGACAATGGCAGCGGTGCTCTCATTCACGGCGGTGCGGTGCAGGTGGCGACGCCGCAGTTCACCTACTTTCCGCCGGTCGTCGGCGTGGCGGCGCAGGTGCAGGCGGTGATCCAGCCGCCCGTGCCACCGGTGCCGCCCGTGAAGGAATTCGGCAAGGCGGTGTGGGTGAAGGAGATCAAGACCACCACGCACAACAACAAGGAGATCAAGCTGCGTGAGCTGGTGAGCGATGATCCCGCCAAGGCCGACGACAAAAACTGGGCGAATGGCGAGCCGGACGAGGTCGAAACGGAGTGGCGCATCCTGCAGAAGCGCAACATCCCGGATGGGGGCGCGAATGACGAGCTGGCTGGTGCGCCCGAGGATCTGCCGAATGGCGACGAGGTGGTGACACGGCGCTACGAGTTCTACAAGTACACCGGACCGCTCGACGGCGAGAGTGGCGAGGCAATGGCGGACACGGTCGATCCCGATGGCGTGCATGGCGAAGGCATGCGAACCTACAATCATCACATGGTCGGCGGCGAATGGGTGACTGTCACCGAGGACATGGCGACGAAGGTGGTCGTGGGCGATTTCACCGGCTCCCAAATGGCCGCGGTGGATGTGGAAGCACCAGTCGGACTCATCGACCATGTGAGCGAAGGCATGATCAACTCGCCCTACGCCGCCCGCACAGTCGTCATCGAGGGGGCCCTGCCCTTCACAGCCGTGAGAGAGGGCGATCTGCCGCCGGGAATGAGCTTTGACGAAGTCACCGGCGTGCTCTCCGGCACTCCCACCGCCAGCGGAAGTTTCCAGTTCAAGATCACCGCCAGTGACGAGGTTCACCCGGATGTGTCGAAGAATTACACCCTCATCATTGCCGCCGCAGGAGCGCCCCCTCCTCCGGCCAGCTTGCTGGACACCACGGTTTCACCTGTGGGCAGCGGCACCACGACTGGCGACGGTTCGTATGGCATCGGCGCCGATGCCACGGTGACGGCGACGCCGACCGCAGGCTATGCCTTTGCGAACTGGACGGACAATGGCACCGTCGTCAGCACCAACAGCAGCTACACGCTCACGATGGACGTGAATCACTCGCTGGTGGCGAATTTCCTGCCGGTCTTCGCTTTGACGACCAGCTCGTCCCCGATCGCGGGTGGCACCACGACCGGCGACGGTCAATTCAGTGAAGGCGACAGCGTGACCGTCACCGCCACGCCAAACGCGGGCTACACTTTCGTCAACTGGACCGAAGGCGGCGCTGTGGTGGGCAACACCTCCAGCCTGACCTTCAACATCGCCTCCGACCGCGATCTGGTGGCGAATTTCACGCAGGGCACGGCCTACTCGATCTCCACCTCCGCCACACCGGCGCTCGGCGGCACCACGACGGGCGCTGGCAGCTACGCCAGCGGTTCCAGCGTGACGGTGACGCCCGCCACGAATCCCGGCTACGCTTTCGTCAACTGGACGGAAGGCGGCAACCCGGTCAGTGCGAACTCCAGCTACACCTTCACCGCCACGGCCAGTCGCACCCTCGTGGCCAACTTCACCCTTCTCGGCGGCACACCACGCACCATCACCACGGCGTCCTCACCTGCGGGAGCGGGTACGCTGACTGGCGCAGGTGTTTACGCGGATGGATCGAGCGTCACCGTGACGGCGACGGCCAATCCGGGCTACAAATTCTCCAAGTGGAAGAACGGTGGCTCAAACGTGAGCTCCACCCCGTCCTACACCTTCACCGCGACGGCCAATGTCACCCTCACGGCGACCTTCACGCAGGTCTATTATGTCACCACCACCTCCGCTCCCGCCGCCGGCGGCACGACCGAGATGGACAGCTCCAGCTACAAGCTCGACGAGAACGCCCGGGCCGACGCCACACCGAATGCTGGTTATCAATTCGTGAACTGGACGGAGAACGGTACCGTCGTCAGCACTGCAAACCCCTACAACTTCAATGTGACCGGGAATCGCGATCTCGTGGCAAACTTCGCGCCGATCGGCGGTGTCACCATCACTGCGAGCGCGGCTCCTGCCGCTGGCGGCACCGTCAGTGGTGGCGGTGCGGTGGCCAGTGGAGCCAACGTCACGCTGACAGCCACGTCGAACGCCGGCTACGGCTTCGTGAACTGGACTGAAGGCGGCGCTCCCGTGAGCAACAACCCGGCTTACAGCTTCACCGCGACAGCGAATCGCACCCTCGTGGCGAACTTTGTCGCAGGCAATGTCATCGGAGCGGCGGCCAGTCCGCTCACCGCAGGAAATGTGAGTGGTGGTGGCGTGGTGGCCTCAGGTGCGAGTGTCACGCTTTCGGCAGTGCCTCTTCCCGGCTATGCTTTCGTGAACTGGACCGACGCCACCGGCACGGAAGTCAGTGTCGATGCCAGTTACACCTTCACCCCCACGGCGGCGGGCGTGTTCACGGCCAACTTCGCACCGGTGCCGGTCACCATTCCGTTCGATTTCGACACCGCGTCACCGCAACTGCTGCTGGAACTGCCGCTGCCATTTGACCAGCTCAACGGCGGCTACACGGCGTCCTTCTCTTCGACCGCAGCAGGCGACTTCAAAGTGACCACCGAAGCCGCGAGCGGCCGTGTTTTGTCGCAGTTCAGCGGAAACTACCTCGATCCACAGGTGGATGATGCGGTGCTCATGGTGCAGTTCGACCAGCCGGTGACCGGCGTGAGTCTCGACTTCGCCACGGTGGAGGCGTTGAATGTTCCCGTGGCCTCCACGGTGCAGATCACCGCAATCGACAACTCCAGCGGTGCTCCGGTGATTGTGGGCACGGCCATTGCGCACGGAACTGTCACGCCGGGAGACACCTTGCCGGTGGGTTCCCTCTCGCTGAACACCGCTGACGCCAGTTTCGATCAAATCATCGTTCAGTTGCCAGACGCGCCCGCCGGCGCCCGCCGTTTCCTGGTGGACAATTTGGTGATCAGTCCCGCATCCAGCACCGGAGGCAGTCTGCTGCTGGCCAATCCAAACTGGAACATCACCCTCACCGACTTCGGTTACTCCGACTTCCTGCTCGACAACACACCCGGCTTCGAAGGTCGCGAGTATCTCTCCGGTGAATGGGGCAGCGCCATTGCATACACCCGGAACGGTCAGACGAAGAATCCCACCTGGTTCGAGCCCAACTTCCTCTTCCCGGACTGGCAGACGAATTCCGACTTCCATGTGGTCACGCCGATCCACCTCGTCGGAATCAACCTCGACGGCCTGCCCATCGCGGAATCCGTCATCGCAAACGACGACATCGAAGTCACGCTCCGCTTTGAAATGGTGGACACCGTCGTCGGCACGCCGATGGGCGTCACGCCGGCGTCTTCGGCGTCGGCAGCCGATCACGTCAACAGCAACCGCTACGTCATGAACCAGACCTTCGTGGTCAAGAACATCAGCGGCACGACCCTCAGCAACATCCAGCTCTTCCAGTTCCTGCACGGCTTCATCTCGCAGCACGGGCAGTATGACAACCGCAGCTACGCCGGGAAGCTGACGGAATACCAATACGACATGACGATGTCGGGCATCGATGAAGGTGCTTCTGGTTCAGGAAGCTCCAGCGTGGGGCTTGAGGACCTCATCGGCTTCCATGCCAAGCTCGCTCCGAGCGCCTTCGAGATCGGCAGCTATGGCACGGAGGGCAATGGCATCGACGACCATTCCGTCGGCAAGCCCAGTGACGGCGTTCATCTGTCCGTGGAGGACAACTGGCAGCATGCGCCCTATCTCGGCCGCAAAAACCGCGACAGTTTTGCTCCGTCGCACCGCTGGGTCAGCGGAGCCCAGCGCTGGGAGCTCGGAAGCCTTCCGGATGGCCAGAGCGTGAGCTTTGACGTCGTCCTCAGCCTGCTCACCGGCACCAAGGTCATCGTCACCGGTGGCGGCTCGAATGGAACGGGTGGCGGCGGCAGTTGCAATGGCGGCTCCGGCCACACTGGCGGCGTCGATTTCGAGTTCGAGGACATCGACCAGGAAGGCACCTTCTTTGGCGAATACTCCGAGGCCGATGATGACGAGATGCAGGAACGTGAGGACGATGGCGAGTTCTCGTTGCCCAGCTTCGAGCTTCCGAACGGCACGCGCCGTCAACGCTGGAACCTGAAATACAGCGGGGCTCACACGGGCAGCATCAAACTGAAGTTCGCCTACAATCCGGCGCTCCTTCCCGCCGGCTACGATGAGAACCAGCTCGTCATCTACCACTTCCGCAACGGCCAGTGGGAGAAGCTGCCCTGCAAGGTCAATCCTGTCACCAACACCATCGAGGCCGTCACCCCCAGCCTCAGCCCCTTCATGCTGGGCGTGAATGACGTCGTCGTGAAACCGGATGTGAAGCTTTCCGTCACCACGCCCGGAAATTTTGATGTTTCCTGGCCGGATTCCTTCACCGGCTGGCAGCTCCAGGAGAGCCCCAACCTCAGCACCTGGACGAATTCAACCCGCCCAATCATCAACGATGCAGGCACGAACAAGGTCGTGGTGCCTGTGAGCTCCGGCGTGAAATTCTTCCGCTTGCTGAAGCCGTGACGCTTGTGCGCAGGTAAAATTACCAAATGGTAATCTCCGAATCCCTTCCTTGAGGATGCAGACGACGAAAATCTAGACACACTGCGCTTCGGCTGCCGGACCTTCTTCCGGCGGTCTCTGAACAACGCGCATGAAACCTCTGCTTCTTCTCGTCACCCTTTTGGGTGCCGCCGCTCTCCACGCTGAAACCTGGAATGGCAATGCTGCCATCACCTTTGACGGCACCTCCACGCTGCATGACTGGGGCGGGAAAGTCTCCGCACAGCCGTTCAAGGCCGAGGTCACCATGAGTGGCGACAAACCTGTGCGCATCGTCTCCACCGTGACGGTCAAAGCGGCCGAGATGGACACCGAGGAGGCCAAACGCGATGAAAACATGCGCAAGGCCATGAAGGTCACCGAGCATCCGCTCATCGTCGGGAAGATCGACGCGAAGTTCTCCGAAGTCGCCGCCGCGGGCACGCCGACGAAGCTGCCCATCGAGTTGAATTTGCTCGGCACACCGCAAAACGTCACCGGCACCATCTCGAATTGGAAGCTCAGCGGCAACAAAGCCACCTTTGACCTCGAATTTCCGGTCTCGATGAAGGCCAGTGGCATTAGCGTCCCCACGGTGCTCTTATTCATCAAAGTAGGGGATGGCATCAAGGTGCGTGCCTCGGTAACGTTGACCAAGAATTGAGTTCATGCCCGCTTACATCCATCACATCGCCACCGAGACCCCGCCGCATCTGTATAGCAACGAGTTCGCCTGCTCGCGCATGAAGGGCTGGGTGCAGGATCCGCGGGCGAAGCGCATGGTGGAGCTGATTTACGAGCGCACCGGCATCGACACACGCTACAGCGTCAGCGACGACTTCATGAAGGAAGACGGCGGTCTCTTCCGCACGCTGCCGGATGGCACCATCAACTCGCCCAGCACCGGCCAGCGCAATGAGCTGTATGGCAAAGCGGCACGCGAACTCGCGGTGAAGCTCGCCCGCAAGACGCTGGCGGAGTGCCCGCAGTTCGCGAAGGAGCAGATCACGCATCTGGTATTCGCGTCATGCACCGGCTTCACGAATCCCGGGCCGGACTACCACATCATTCGCGAGCTCGGTTTGAATGAAAACGTCGAGCGCTACACCGTCGGCTTCATGGGCTGCTACGCGGCCTTTCCGGCGCTGCGCATGGCGGCGCAGTTTTGTGAGGCGAATCCGGACGCGGTGGTGCTCGTGATGTGCTTGGAGCTTTGCACGCTGCATCTTCAGGTGAGCGACAAGACCGAAAGCATCGTCGCGAATGCTCTTTTCGCCGATGGAGCCGCCGCGGCCATCCTGAGTGCTCGCAAGCCCACCGATGAGCGGCCTTACTACCGCGTGCAGGGTTTTCACTCGGCGCTCGTGCCGTCTAGCGAGGCGGACATGGCCTGGGAGATCGGCGATCACGGTTTCAACATGGTTCTTTCTGCCTACGTGCCCGGTTTGATCGGCAGCAACATCCGCGAGATGCTCAGCGGCGTGCTCGCGAAGCGTGATCTCAAACTCAGCGACATCGACGAATGGGCCGTGCATCCGGGTGGTCGCGCCATTTTGGAGCAAGTCGAGCAGCATCTGCAACTCCCGCCCGAGGCGCTGGAGATCTCACGCGGCGTGTTGCGTGATTACGGCAACATGAGCAGCCCCACGGTCATGTTTGTGCTCAAGGGCATGCTCGAAGAGGCGGAAACGGATCGCGCCACCACCTGCGCCATCGCGTTTGGTCCCGGATTGACGGTGGAAACGGCCGTGCTGGAGCGCTGCGGCGCTGCCATCACCTCGCCGACGAAAACGAAAGCCGCCTCGCACGCATGAAGCCGGAACTGGATGCCATCATCGTCGGCGGAGGCCCTGTGGGGCTGCTGCTGGCGTGTTTGCTCCAAAAGCGCGGCCTCCGCTTCCGCGTGCTCGAAAAGCGCACGCAGCCTCTCGCGCATTCCGCCGCCATCGGCATCACACCGCCCTCGCTGCACATTTTGGATCAACTCGGGCTCGCACGGCAGTTCATCGAGGCCGGTGTGAAGGTCTATGACTGCTTCGTGCATGGTCGCAAAAGCAAACTCGGTCGCGTGACCTTCCGCGACATTCCGGACGAGCATCGCTTCATCCTCTCGCTGCCACAGGCGACGACGATTTCGATCCTGCAAAGCCATCTCGGCACGGAATGCATGCAAACCGGCTGCGAGGTCACCGGCATCACGCAGCACGCGGATCACTGCGTCGTGCAAACGAATGCCGGTGAGTTCACCACGCGTTTTGTCATCGCCTGCGATGGTGCTCGCGGCCGTGTGCGCGAGTTCATCGGCATGCAGGCCCCGGTGAAGCCCTACGACTGCCATTTCGTCATGGGCGACTTCATCGATCGCACCGACTTCGGCGATGCCGCGCACCTCTTTTTCACGTCAACAGGCTCCGTGGAGTCCTTTCCGCTGCCCGGCGGCCAGCGACGCTGGATCGTGCAGACGGATCAACGTCTCGATGCACCGCCAAAAGGCCTCGTCAGCTACCTCACGCATCTGCGCACCGGCATCAACGTGCCCTCTGCCGATCAGGTGAACGAGAGCGTCTTCACGCCGCGTCGCTTCAATTGCGACCGCTACTACTCGCACCGTGTCATCCTTTGCGGCGATGCCGCGCACGGCATGAGCCCCATCGGCGGCCAGGGCATGAACACCGGCTTCGCCGATGCGGAATTCCTCGCCGAGGTGCTCGCCAAAGCGGACCCGCTCGCGCTGTTGCCCGCCTACAATCGCTTCCGTCGAAAGGCCGCGAAGACCGCCATCTTCCGCGCCGAGTGGGGCATGTGGCTCGGCACGTGGCGCGGCAATGCACGCTCCGCGCTGCGCGATGTCATTTTGAAGTTCCTGCTCTGCCAGGGACCGGTCGCCCGGCGCATGGGACCGTTTTACGCCATGCTCACCATTCCCTTCAACACGCTCGCCCGCGTCCCCCAGGCCAGTTTGAGGCCGCACACCGCTTGATTCATGTCCACCGACTACGTTCCCACCATCGACGGCGCCGCCTCGCACTATGATGACCTCGATCAGTTCTACCGCGAAATCTGGGGCGAGCACGTCCACCACGGCGTGTGGTTCACCGGCAAGGAAAGCGACACCGAGGCCGCTGAGAACCTCGTCAAGATCGTCGCCGAGCTCGGCCACACGGGCGCGGCCACCGACGTGTGTGACATCGGCTGCGGCTACGGTGCCACCGCGAAAATCCTCGCGCAGCGCTACGGCGCGAATGTCACCGGCATGACCATTTCGAGCGTGCAGCTCGCCTACGCGCAGGCGAACAACCACGTGCCCGGCAAAACGACCTTCATGGTGCGTGACTGGTATGACAACCAACTGCCCGCCAACCGCTTCGATGTCGTGCAGACCGTCGAAAGCCTCGAGCACATGCCGGATCTGCCCACTTTCTTCCGCGAATGCTATCGCGTGATGAAGCCCGGCGGTCGTCTCGTCGCCACTGCGTGGATGTCCTGCGAAAATCCCGATCCCGTGGCTAAACGCCACTTCATTGATGCAATCACACGCGAAGCCCAGATCGCCGGCGTGCGCCCCGAGAGCGAATTCCGCGCCGCCACCGAGGCCGCAGGCTTTGTGAACTACCAGTTCAAAGATTACGCGCCCCTCGTGAAGCACACCTGGCCGCTCTGCGCCCTGCGCACCGTCAAAGGCCTGCTCACCAAGCCGCACTACCGCAGCTTCCTTTTCAGCTCGCGGAACCCAAATCGCATCTTCGCCCTCACCCTCTTCCGCATCTGGCTCGCCTACGAACTCGGCATCCAGCGCTACGGCATCTTCAGTGCGGAGAAGCCTGTTTGACCCGCCGGACGATTCGTTTATCCTTCGACCATGAAAACCGTGTCCATCACCTTGGAAGACGACCTCTACGAGGCCGCCGAGGCGCAGGCCGTGCGCAACCGCAAGTCGCTCGGCGACTTCCTGCGCGACGTTTTCGTGTCAGGACTCCGCCATGGCTCTGCCAAAACCCCAAGCGAAACCACCACGCTGAACGCGCTCTGGCAGCTCGCCGACGCGCACCCGCTCACACCGGGCTCCGTGGGGCCACTGAACCGCGAGGACTGCTACGAACGTGGACTTTCTCGACACTAACATCCTCGTTTATGCCGTCAGCCGACGGGCTGAAGACGCGAAGAAAGCCGCAGCGGCGCGGGCGCTCATCCAGCCGTCTGGTCAGGCCGTCTCCTTGCAGGTGTTGCAGGAGTTTTACCGTGTCGCCACACATCCGAAAAAGCTCGGCTACACTCACGATGAGGCCGTGGCGTTTTGCGATGGCTGGCGGCGCACCTTCACCGTGCTGGAGCCCACTTTGCGAATGTTCGACGCCTCCCTCGCCATCTGTGCCCGCTATCAAATCAGCTACTTTGACTCCTGCATCGTTGCCGCCGCGAAGCAGCTCGGCTGTGCCACCATCTACTCCGAGGACCTGAACCCCGGCCAGACTTACGACGGCATCCGCGTCATCAATCCTTTCCTGAATCTTTGAATCATGCCCATCACCGAAGAACGCCAGCAGCAGATCACCAAGTCGCTCAAACGATGCAGCGAGGCCACCGTGGCCGCCGCGTTGCGTTTTGAAGAGTCGCGCGATCTCGATGAACTGCCCGCCATCATCCTCGGCGTGCTCGAGCGCGATGCCGCAAACCCCAAACCGGAAGGCGTGCATGCCGCCACCGATGACTCGCGCCTCATTGAAGACATCGGCATGGACTCCTTTGGCATGATCGAGGTCGTCATGACCGCGGAGGAGGTGCTCGGCATCACCGTCGCCACGCAGGAGATGAACGGCATCCGCACGCTCGGTGAATTGAAGACCTTCCTTCGTTCCAAGCTCGCCGCATGAACCGCGTCGTCGTCACCGGCCTCGGCTTCATCTCCAGCATCGGCAACAGCCGTGCAGAGGTGCTGCAAAGCCTCCGTGAAGGCCGCTGCGGCATCGAAGTCATGCCCGAACTCGCTGCCGCGAACGACCGCGTGAAGCTCGCCGGCACCTTGAAGGGCTTTTCCTTTCCCACCGCCGATCCGCTCGACTGGACCTTCCCCGCGCACGTGCAGTTCAGCCGCTCGCAGCTCCGCACACTCGTGCCGAATGCCGTCTTCGCCTCCGTCGCCATGGACGAGGCCATCCGCGATGCGCAGCTCAATCCCGCGCTCGTCTCTTCACCGCAAACCGGCCTCTACTGCGCCTCCGCAGGCTCGTCGTGGATGACGCATGTCGCCCTCGACTCCGTTCTCACCCGCGGCCCCGCCCGCACCTCGGCACCGACCGTCGTCACCGGCATGCCGAACTCGCTCCACCTCAATCTCACCGCGAAGTTTGCCATCAAAGGTGCCTCCGTCGGCTTCAGCAGCGCCTGCGCCTCCTCCGCGCACGCCTTGGGCAGCGCATGCGATTTGATTCGCATGGGCCGTCAGAAGATCATGTTCGTCGTTGGCGCGGAAGATTGTCATCCGTGCAACATCCTGCCCTTTGCCTCGCTGCGTGCCTTGAGTGCTCAAAGCGATCCCGCGCTTGCTCCGCGACCCTTTGACGTGAATCGCGATGGCTTCATCATCACCGGCGGCGGTGCAGCGCTCGTCCTCGAAGACGCCGAACACGCCGCCGCCCGCGGCGCGACCATCTACGCCGAAGTCAAAGGCTGGGGCCAGGCCTCCGACGGCTACGACGTCGTTGCGCCGGATCCTAGCGGTGCAGGTCTCGCCCGTGCGATGACGAACGCATTGCAAGACGCCCATCTCGACCCCAGCGCCATCGACTACCTCAACGCCCACGCCACCGCCACGGCGGCTGGCGACCTCGCCGAACTCAACGCCCTCAAAGCCATCTTCACCGGCGACAAAAGCCCGAAAGTTAGCAGCACCAAAGCCCTCACCGGCCACGGTTTGAGCCTCGCCGGAGCCCTCGAAGCTGGCATCTGCTGTCTCGCCCTCGGCGAAGCCTTCATGCCCGCCTCCGCGAAGACCCAAAACCTCGATCCCGCCTGCGAAGGGATCTCGATTCTCACTGAAAGATGCGATGAAGCCCCAAGCGTGGCGATGAGCAACAGCAGCGGCTTTGGCGGCGCAAATGTGGCGCTTATTTTCGGTCAGGCGTGACGCAGGCGCGACAGCGTCATGGAGTGCGCTGGCCCTCCAGCGCTTTCGTGAGGCCACGATATCAACGAAGACCCAACAGCCTTCATCGAAGCTCCTGACTGCCGAAGTGAATTTTCCGGCGACTCGCGCGTCAGTGAGCGCCCGAAAGCGGCGGAGGGCCGCCGCACTCCAAAACGCTGTCGCGACTTGCGTTGTCCTTCAAGCCTTCCACACTCCCCCATGCCAAAACCATCGATTGGCCGCATGCGCCGCCGCATCGACTCACGGAGCGTGGCACCTATTTCGTCACTGCGGCGACCTACCTCAAAGCGCATCACTTTCGCGGTCCCAAGCGTCTCGAAGTCCTCCAGCGCGGCCTGCTGATCGTCACCGCCAAATACGGCTGGTCTCTCGAAGCTTGGGCGGTCTTTTCCAACCACTACCATTTCGTCGCCAAGTCCCCGGAACACCCCGCCACGCTCGAACCGATGCTCGGCATGCTGCACGTCAAACTCAGCGGCTGGGTCAACAAGCTCGACGGCACTCCGGGTCGCAAAGTGTGGCACAACTACCGCGAGACGCAGCTCACGCACACGAACTCCTACTTCGCCCGCTTGAACTACACGCACAGTAACGCTGTGCATCACGGCCTCGTGCGAGTCACCAAAGACTATCCCTGGTGCTCCGCCGCCTGGTTCGAGCAAACCACCAGTCCCGCCCTCGTGAAGTCCATCCAACGCTTCAAGACCGACAAAATTAACGTTCCCGACGACTACGACGTTGATTCGGAGTGGTGATTTCGAATCTCGCGACAGCGTTTTGGAGTGCGCTGGCCCTCCAGCGCTTTCGTGAGTCCACATCGCTCACGAAGTTCAAACAGCCTTCCTCGAAGCCCCTGAGTGCCGAAGTGCATTCTGCTGTGGTTCGCGAGTCGGTGAGCGCTCCAAAGCGGCGGAGGGCCGCCGTACTCCAAAACGCTGTCGCGCCTCACTTGATCCACTTCCACCTCGCGAAGAGGAAATAGAGCACGGGCAGCACCAGCAGCGTCAGTACCGTGGCAAACAGCAGGCCGAAGATGTGTACGGCAGTGAGCGGTCGCCACAACTCGCCGCCCGTCAGCGCCAGCGGGATCAAGCCGCACACGGTGGCGAAGACGGTGGCCAGAACGGCACGCAGACGCACCAGCGCGGCATGCATGAGCGCCTTTTCGAGCTCCACGCCTGCGGCACGCTCTTCCTCGATGAAGTCCGACAAAACGATGATGTGGCTCACGATGACTCCGGCGAGGCTCACGATGCCGATCAGCGCCATGAAGCCGAAGGACGCGTGCGTCGTCGCCAGGCCGGTGAAGGCTCCGATGAGCCCCAGCGGCACCGTGAGCATCACCACGAGCGATTTCATGATCGAGCGGAACTGGATCACCATCGCCAGCGCGATCAGCGCGAGCGAAATCTTCAACACGCGCTCCATCTCGCGCTGGCTGTTGGTCAGTTCGCGCTCCTCACCGCCGAAAGCGATGCCTTCCTTCGGAAAATGCTCGCGAGCCTTCGCGAGGATGCGCGAGGCCAGCTCACCGAATGGCGCGAGCGCCTTCACGGTAATCGTGCGTCGCTGATTGAGCCGTGATAGAATGGCGGAGTCGTCGTGGACCTTGTAAGCACCGGCTTTTCGCAGCTCCTCGGCCACTTTGGCTACCTTGGCTTCCAAATAACCCGGGCCGCTGACTTCGATCTGGATCGGTGTTTCGAGCGCTGGGCCTTGTTCGATCTGTTTCACGAGGCAAAGCGCGTCCGTAATCTCGCGGTCGAAGACTTCGCGCAGATGCACGATGAGCGCGGGCACATCCTCGGCCTTTCGCGTGTTCACCAGCACCTGCGCCACGTTTGCGGCGCTCTGGCGTGGCAGCACGTTGTAGTAAAACATGGGCGTGCCGCCGCCGCTGACCATCACGGCACTTTGGATGGCGTCGTCTTTTTGCAGGAAATCGCCCATGCGAGCCGTGACGGCCATCGTTTGCTCAATCGGGCTGCCTTCGGGCAATTGGATGTCCACGAGCAGTTGATTCCGCTCTGCGGCCGGGAAGAACTGTTTGCCGAAAAGCGGGATCAAAGCCGTGCTGGCCGCCAAAAGGGCAAAAGCGCCCAAAACCGTCGCCAGCGGCCTGCGCAGCCCAAATTGCAACGCGGCGCGATACACCGGCACGAGCCGGTAAAGCGGATGCGAGCCACTCACGGCATCAAAACCCTTCTGTCCCTTCAAAAGATAGTAACCGAGCAGCGGAATGAAGGTCATCGACACGATGCGCGACGACACCAGTGCCAGCGTGATGACAATCGGCAGCGAAATGATGAACGCGCCCATGTCTCCCGGCAGCAGTGCCAGCGGCAGGAAGGCCACGATGTTGATCACCGTGCCGAAAAAGATCGCGCGACGCAGTTTAAATGGCCCCAGCCACGCCGCGATGCCGCGCGGCTGGCCTTCGGCGAGCTCGCGATTGATGCCATCCGACGCCACCACCGGATCATCCACGAGCATGCCGAGCGAGATGATGAGCGCCGCGATGGAAATCTGCTGCAGCGGCACGTCCAGCGCCGCCATGCCGCCGAGCGTCATCGCAATCGTCAGCGGAATCGCCACCGCCACCACCAGTGCGGTGCGCCAGTCCATCAGCAGCAGCGCCACCAGCACGACCACGATCACCGCCTCGATGAAACAGCGCAAAAACTCCTCGATGCGATGCGCCGTGGCCGCCGGTTGATCCGACACCGTGATGACGCGCACGCCCTCCGGCATCTTCGTTTTCTCGATTTGCGCCAGCACATCCGTTTTGAAGTCGCGGATGATGTTCCCCGCCTTCATCTCCACCGCCACCAGCACACTCGCCGATGGCTTCAACGGGCCATCGCCCTCACGATGCAGCGTCCGCGTGCTGTAGCTCGCCGCCACCATGTCCTCAAAGCTCAAAATCTCCGCCGGTGGATGCCCAAACTGCCGGATGCGCCCCGTGCTCGGCACTTTTTTGAGTTCCTGCTCAATGATGTCGGCAGCTTCGCCTGCCTTTGTTCCATCGTCAGCCAAAACAGAAAAGAGCAACGTCGCCGGAAGCTGAAAATCCGTCTCCAGCCGCGGCTCGTTGCAGCCCTCTGGCAGCTTTACCTCCGCGATGAGTTCTTTCGCCTGCTTCCAGTGTGCCTCAATGACCTCCTTCCGGTCCGTCTTCAAAGTAACCACGATGATCGACACGTTGTCCTTCGACTGCGACTGTAGTTTCTCCAACGTCGGCAGCTTCACCAGAGCCGCTTCGAGTTTGATGGTGATTTCCTTCTTCATCACCTCCGCCGGAGCCCCCGGCATCACCGTGATGAGCACCGCATCATGCGTCGGAAACGTCGGGTCCTCCTGCTGCGGCAGTTGAGTGAATGAAAGGCAGCCCCAGGCCAAAACGGCAATCATGGCCAGCCAGCCGAGGACTCGATGCTCTACAAAGAACTGGGTGATGCCGCCGCGTGTGATGGCTGGAGTTAGGGAGGAGTCCATGCGAGTTCCCAGTTTCAACGCGGCCCCGCCGTGGTGCAAATTGCGGGTCAGGGAAACGCCGATGTGAGAACGGTGGACGGGACAGGGTGACAGGACGCACTGGCTCCGTCAGTCTGGCGGCTGAAAGGCCCCTTTTTCGAACGCCACCGGATGAAACATCGCTCCATTGAGCCCGAGCTGCTCGACCTGCTGCCACCGGATGATCCCGAGGCCATTCGTACGCGGGAGCAGATGCTGTGGGTGAACGCCGTGATGGGGAATCATCGCTGGATCGAGCGCATGATGCGGCGTCATGGAAAGGTGGACTGGGATGTCAGCGAACTTGGCGCTGGCGACGGCACCTTGTCATTGCGCCTGTTGCGCGCGGGTTTGTGTCGCGAAGAGGGGCTGCACGCGATCGATCTGGCGCCCCGGCCGCGTCACTGGCCTGCGGCAGCGGCGTGGACGGGTGGCAATGTGCTTCACCATCCGCTTCCTGGATCGAGGATCGTGATCGCCAACCTGTTCCTGCACCACCTGACGGATGAACAGCTCGGTGTGCTGGGATCGCGGCTTTCATTGAGCACCCGGTTGATCGTGGCCGTGGATCCGGCGCGGCTGTGGATTCATCGCGTCACAGGCCGGCTGTTCGCCGCATTGGTGGGATTGAACCGGGTGCATTGCCATGACATGCGGGTGAGCATCCGCGCCGGATTTCGCGGCGACGAATTGCAGCGGGCGCTCGGATTGGATTCGGAGTGGGAAGTCCGCGTCAGTCTGCATCCACTGGGTGGATATCGTTTCCTGGCAAAGCGCTGACAATTCCCAGCCATGCGGACGTTTTGAGGCCCATGATCCGCATGCTTTTCCTCCTGGCGTTGATGGCCGGTCACGTTCAAGCCAAACAGCCGAACATCCTGCTGCTGATCGGCGACAACTGGTCCTACGAGCATGCGGGTGCGAACGGTGACAAAGCGGTGCGCACGCCGGTGTTCGACCGCATGTGCCGCGAGGGCATGCGTTTCACGAATGCGTTCTGCCCGGTGCCATCTTGCTCGCCCACACGTTCCTGCATCGTCACCGGGCGTGTGGCGCATCAGCTTGTGGATGCGGCGAGTTTGTGGAGCAAGTTTCCGGGGAAGCTCCGTGTGTTCGGCGATGAGCTGTCAAAAGCTGGCTGGCATGTCGGTTTCACCGGCAAAGGCTGGAGTCCTGGCAATTTCATCGACTTCGGACGTGAGTTGAATCCCGCTGGAGCGCAGTTTGAGGACTTCGCCAGCTTCATGCAGGTGCGGAAGGAGAAGCAGCCGTTCTTCTTCTGGTTCGGATCGACGCACACCTCGCTGAACAAATGGAAGGAGGGCCTGGGCGAGGCGCGTGGCATTGATCCGGCCAAAGTGCGGGTGCCGAAGTCGCTGCCCGATGTGTCGGAGGTGCGTGAGGAGATCACCGACTACCTCGCACAGGTGGAACTTATGGATGAGGCCTTCGGCGGAGCGATCGCCTTGCTCGAGACAAACGGCGAGCTGGACAACACGGTGGTCATTCACACCAGCGACAACGGCTGGCAGATGCCACACGGCCTCGCGCATTGCTACGACGATGGAACTCACGTGCCGCTGGCGGTTCGCTGGCCGGGAAAGGTGAAACGAGGCTCGGTGAGCGCCGACTTCATCTCGCTCACCGATCTGGCGCCGACGTTTCTGGAGATCGCCGGTCTGCAGCCGTGGCCGGAGATGACGGCGCACAGTTTTGTCGATGTGCTCATGGGAAAACCCCCGGCGGTGAGGCGAGATCACGTGTTCATCGAACGCGAGCGGCACGCCAACGTGCGGCGGGGTGACTTGAGCTATCCGGTGCGTGGCGTGCGCACGGCGGGACATTTGTACCTGCGCAATCTGCGGCCGGAGCGCTGGCCGGCGGGCGATCCGGAGCTCTACTTCGCCGTGGGGCCGTATGGCGACATCGATGGCTCGCGCACGAAGGCCTACATGATGACTCATGCCGGTGATCCCAAGGTGAAGCCGTTGTTTGAGATCAGCTTTGGCAAACGGCCAGCGGAGGAGCTCTACGACTTGAAGAACGATCCTGATCAAGTCGTGAACCTCGCCGCCGATCCCCGTTATGAGCCGGTCAAGGCGGAGCTGGCCCGCAAAGTGGACACCTGGATGCGGGAGACGGACGATCCGCGTGCCGCGGACCCGGCGACGAACGTGTGGGACGCGTATCCGTATTTCGGCGGACCGGCGAAGGACAAGCGGGCGGCGAAAAAATGACGCCGCGTTGCCGTGGCGGTGAAGTGCGGCATACTGCGGGCCATGATCCGGCCCCACACGCCGAAAGAGACGCCCGCCGAAAGAACCGCGCACAGCGGCGATGGCGCGTGGGCGTCCCCTTGGGGACTGGATCACGAGTGGCAGGACGCCCCGCCAGCGAAGAAGAAGCGTGAGGTCATCGACGAGCCGGAGCCGCCGCTGCCGCCGAAGGTGGAGGCAAAGCCGAAGGCCGAGCCGCGGCCTCAAGTGCCTGCGCGACCACCGACGAGACCGGAACCGGTGGCAGAAGAGTCCCCGATGGCTGCGTCTCCACGTGTTGCGGAGAAGCCGCGAAACGTCTCCACGCCTGCGCCACACAGGCCGCCGTTGCAGGTGGAGCGTGAAGCTTCGTGGGGCACCCTGACCGTCCTCAGCATGGGTTTGCTGCTCTTTGTCTTCGTCGCCTGGGTTTACATCCATGACGAGCCGCCGGGATTTGACCAGGATCTGCGGCCGAGGCGGCTTGTGGATCAAGCACTGACGATTCGCACGCCGGAGAAGCTGAAGAAGTTCCTCGCGTCGGTCACTCCGATGGCAGGTGATGCCGCTCGTGGACGGCCGCCGTGGCTGTGGGACACGCCCACGCTGTCGCGGATCGTTCAGGCGAACGGTACGGCGCTCGACAACCTGCGTGACCTGCTGGAAGACGCCGACTGGCACGCCAGCCACTCCGCGTGGCATGCGGAGGATGTGTGCGGAGATGCCCGCTGGCGTGACGCGTTGCTTTTGAAGCAGGTGGAGGCAGCCTACCTCTCCCGACGCCAGCAGGAGGCGGAGGCGTTCACCGCCGCGATCGATCTGGCCGAGATCGGCTGGCGTCTGGAGCAGATGCACGCCTGGCCCTCAGGTTATCAAAGATCGCTGGAGGCGCAGACGCTCGCCGCACAAACACTCGGCGACCTTCTGCGGCAGACGAAACTGCCGGAGGCGACGCTGCGGCAGTTCCAGCGCCAGTTCAGCGTGTGCCAGCCGACGCGGGAGATGCTGCAAAGCGCGCTGAACGCCTTTTACGTGCATGAGAAGAAGCTCATCCTCGGCCCCGGCAGCCAGGAGCCGCTGGACACGATGCCGGGAGGTGCGCAGTTGCGGCGGCCGGGGCGGCTGTTCTTCAAACCGAATGAGACCGTGCAGCTCTTTGCCACCGCCTTCCGCCAGTTACGGGACGAAGCAAGGGCACCACTGGCGCAGACGTCCGACATCCGCCTGAAGGAGATGCCTGGCGGAGAGGGTTCAGTGCAGCCGAACTCGGAGGGGCGGGTCTATTTCATTCGTCACATGAAGACTTACACGCCGCTGCCGGCGCAGCTCGATCTGGTCCGCACGCGTGGGAATCTGATCATCACCCTCTTTGCCATCCGCCGCTGCATCGCGGAGAAAAAGACCGTGCCCGCGTCGCTTGAGCAGCTTCGCAGCTTCAACTTCCTGCTCGATGTGCCGCTGGACCCCTACACCGGCGCTCCGCTGCAATATGACCTCGCTCGCGGAGTGATCTGGTCCGTCGGCAACGATTTGAAGACCTCCGGCGGCAAATCGACCGAACCGCCGATGAATGACGCGACGGAGCCGACGCTGGAAATTGGCATCAAGATGGCCGGAGCGGTGAATTAGCCTGCATTTCTCACACTGTGTGGCTTCCATGTCCTGTGGGCGTCGCTTCGGAGGTTGGAGTCCAGGCTTTAGCCGATCCGCAGGCTGTGAGACGTTCGGATCGCCTCAAGGCTACACTCCAACCTCTGCCGATGAGTGCGTGCTCTGAACAAGTGTGAGAAATGCAGGTTAGGTCCAATGCCGTTAAGCTATAATTTCTGTACTTTCTGTTTTGGTGGTTAACTGACAATGGATGCCCCCATC
>NZ_JACSRD010000191.1 GCF_014879935.1 Prosthecobacter sp. | reverse complement strand
TGGGCATGGACGTAGAGCGAGTTTTCAACTCGTTCTCCCCGGCACCCGACGAGTTGAAAACTCGTCCTACGTTGATGAGCCTCTTTTCCTCCTCCAGCGCCAGGACGGCATCGAGATCGCCCTTCTGCTTCATTTCACCAATCTTACGGTCGAGGCCGCCGAGGTAGCCGGTGTTCAGTTTCGCCACATCGGCCTCAAACGGCGCGGTGACGCGCTCGGCAGTGAGTTTCGTGAGCTGCTCGTGCAGCGTCTTCAACTCCGGGATGGCGTCGATGGCACTGGTTTGGGCGGCCTGGGCCTTTTTCGCCTCCTCCTGCTTCGCGGCGAGGGCGCGGAGGTCGTTGCCTTTTTCATCGACGCCGAGGAGGCGCAGGGCTTCGGCCTCGGGAATGCCATCGAGGTTGATGACTTCGATGTCGCGGAGGTCTGTGTTGCCAGTGACATACCCGGGGCCGGACGGGTAGGTATCGTCGGTGGCGACTTTTACGAACTGCTCGTCGAGGCGTGTAATCAGCTTGTTACCCACACAGCACCATTCGAGATTGTACTCCTCGCCTTTTTGCGGCCAAGAGATGGCAGGGGATGAAGTCGTCCAAAATCTCTTTGGCTGGCTAGTTTCGCCTTCCAAACGCAACGCCGCATAAAGCTGACCACTTAATGGGCTGAGCAGATAACCTGCGATTTCAGGCAGATGACGTGCGCGGATCATTAAAACCGAGGTTCGGTTTGCATCGATTGGCCGCAAGAACCTGGCTCGAATGCCATAGTTGGTGAGCCCGTTCGCGGCATAAATCCGGTGGGATTTGCCGGTCGGGAATCGAATCCACCCATCCTCCCACTTCAGCCCGCTATTCGGCTGACGCAGGTTCTCCGGCAAGTCCTCGAACTTGGTGAACAGCTTCACCCACTGGCCGGGTGGGAAGGCGGCTGGGGATGCATTAGAGATGATGGATTTGGAATTTGAGATCGGAGCGGCGGGTGAACCGCTGCCGGGTAGGGCGCTTGGTCCTCCAAGCGCCGCGTTCGCTGGGGCGGGTGATGTCGAGGTATTCGTGGACGCAAAACCCGTCGCGGCGGCTGGAGGACCAGCCGCCCTACCTGCCAGGCTCGCCCCTCGCAGGTCATTGCCCTTCTCATCCACGCCGAGAATCTTGAGCGCCTCGGCCTCGCTGAGGCCGTCGAGATTGATGACTTCGATGTCGCGGATGTCTTCACTGCCGCTGATCATGCCACTGCCTCGTGCCCATCGCGCATCGGTGGTGTTTGTCACAAACTCTGTTCCAACCCGCCCGATCAGACGCGAGCCAACTGCAGAAAGTTCCAGCGTTCCTTCGTCGCCGGTCTTGGGTATGATTGGGCAGAGGACTGACAAAAGCTTGGTGTCCTTGCCCTGCTCGCGTCGGTTGCAGACGAAAGACGTCGTTGTAAGAAGTGCGTTGTATCCATTCGATTCACCCGGTTGAAGTCGAACACTGATCCCAGCCGGACCTCGCGTTTGATCATTGACTTCAGCCTGCCTGATGAGGCTGAGGCGGATTCCGTAGTTACCCGCGAGAACCGATGGTAGGCGAAAATACCTTTTCACACCACCCAAGCGAATCCAACCATTCTCAAATTTCACGCCCGCCTGGCGCAGTTCCTCTGGTAAGTCCTCGGCCTTGGTGAACACCTTCACCCATTTCCCCACAGGAAACTGTGGCTCGGAAGACTTGGAACTGGTTGCCGCGGGAGCAGGTTGTTCGGGCTTCACAGTGGCGGCTGATGCCTGGACTCCAACTTCGGGTTTCGTTGGCTTGGGGAGGCTCTTGGTGGCGGCTGGGGGCGCTGCTACTTTGCTTGGCTCTTTTTGGCCGCCCAGCATCACGAACGCGCCGATGCCGATGGCAGCAGCAGCGGCGAGGCCGATGAAGAGCGGCGTCTTGCTCTTCGCAGACGGCTCCGGAGTGGTGCGGGCACTCTTGCCCGCAGGAGGAGCGCTGTTGCGGGCAGGAGTGCCCGCATCACTTCTTGGCTGCGGCGGTTTGCCGGTGGGTTTCTGCGCCACGCTGCGCTGGCCGGGGGTCTCCGCCACTTGGGCGACTGGGATGGCCGCGCTCGCAGGGGCATTGTTCTGCACCAAGGGCACGGTCAGGATCACATCCAGCTCACACCGCAGCTCGGCGGCGCTTTGATGCCGCTCGGCACGGTCGTGCTGCATGGCCTTGAGGATGATCGGATCAAAGCGCGGGTCGAGACCGGGCACGAGCACGGAGGCGGGCTTGAACGCGCCGCGTGGGATGTTTCCCGTGAGCATCTGGTAGAGCATCACGCCCACGGCATACAAATCTGCGCGACCATCCATGGCGGTGCCAAGCATGAGCGCCTCCGGGGCCACAAAATCCGGCGTGCCCATGGTGTAGCCAGTCTTCGTCATGCCGTGCTGGCCGGGATCATCGATCTTCGCGAGACCGAAGTCGGCGACCTTCACCTGGCCCTTCATGTTGATGAGCACGTTGGCGGGCTTGATGTCGCGATGGACGATGCCCAGCTCATGCGCGGCCTGGAGCGCATCGCACACATGGGCGGTGACGGCCAGCGCGTGCTCCGGCGGCAGTTTCCCCTGCGCGGTGATCATCTGGTGCACGTCGCTGCCATCGACATACTCCATGACGAAGAAGAGCTGCCCGGCGCTGGTCTTGCCAAAGTCAAAGACGGCGACGACGCCAGGGTGCATGAGCTTGGCCATGAGCTTCGCCTCGTTCTTGAAGCGCTCGGCGAAGCTGGGATCCTCCTTTTCCACGCCGGGCGGAAGGATCTTGATGGCGACGGGCCGGTCGAGATTGGTCTGGATGCCGCGATAGACCGCACCCATGCCACCACGACCGAGAAGTTTCTCAATCGTGTAGCCCGGCAAAAGGGCCTGCAATTCCTCCGGGGAGGGCGGCTCCCAGCGCCAGTTCCCGCCCGTGGTGCGCGGGGGTGGTGTGTCCGGCGTCGGTGAGGAAGGAATAGTGTCGTCAGCCATGCGGGTTTCCCTTTACGAAAAAGAGCGCGCAATGGCAAGTGTCGACTGGCAGAGGTTCAGCAGAATCGCGCCGTCAGATTGGTACGTCGAAGTATTCCAGTGCCCACTCACGCATGTAGCGCACGCGGGTCGGAACGAAGCGGTAGATGATGAGTTCGGGATTATCCACGCTGCCCAGGTAGGCGCGTAGCAGGGCGTTCGCAGCCCACAACTCCTCCAGCACTCCACGATCCGTGACGATCTCGGCACGCGCGGTGATGCGCACCTGGTGATGATGCTCGTCCGCGTAGCAAAGCTCGGCCTTGGGGTTGGTCTCCAGTTCCCTGGTTTTTCCGTAGCGGCGTAAATTGGCCACATACACGACGAAGCCCTCGGTTTTCACCGGAGAAACCGGGCGCACTCGCGGCTGGTCGCCATCCACGGTGGCGAGCATCGGAAACTTCGCGGCGGCCATCGTGGCGCGCGCGAGTTGTGGCAGTTCAGCAGGGTTGACGGGTTGAGGTTGGGGTGGCTTGGGCATGACAGGGCGGTCATAAACGTCATGAAACGGCTGCGTCTAATCTGCGCATCGATTTGGAGTTCCCAAAAGCACGGCAGCCGCTACGATGCGCGCCGTTCGTCACTTTCCCACGATGAAAAATCTTCCGACAGCCTTCCAGCGCAACGCGATGTGGACTGCCGTGACCGCGTTGTCGATCACGGTCATCGGAGCCCTGGCGGTGGGCTTGATTTTCCTGCTCACGAAGGTCATGGCATTTTTGCAACCCATCCTGGTGCCTTTCGCCGTGGCGGGCGTGCTGGCGTATCTGCTGGAGCCGGGGGTCGAGTGGCTGGAGCGCCGTGGGTTGAACCGCCACCGTGCCGTGCTGCTCACTTTCGCCGTCTTCACCCTGGCGATAGGAGGTCTGGGCTGGTGGATGGTGGTGAAACTCGGAGATCCCGCGGCTCATCTGGCTGAACGCGTGCCGGTCTATTACTCCAAGGTTCGGCAGTCCGTGATCGACTTCTCCAGTCGGATGGAAAAGGAGCATGGTATAACTCTGATTCCGCACACGCCTGCGACGACGCCCGCAACTGCGTCTGCGACAACACCTCCGACAACGACAGTCACGGCAGCGCCTCCGGCATCCGTTCAGACTGAGGACGAAGCCACCGACGAGCTCGATTTCGACCTGCAGGGATTTTTGAGCGGCGACTGGGTGCAGACGACTCTGCCCAAGATTCCTGGCATGGTGTGGGCGTTCGTGAGATCCGGCGTGGGCGGCTTCCTGGGCGTCTTCGGCTTCCTGCTCTCCTTCATCATCGTGCCGCTTTATCTCTATTACTTCCTGATCGAGAGCGCCCGGATCCAGGAGTCGTGGTCGGATTATCTTCCGCTGCGTGCCTCCGCGTTCAAAGATGAGGTGGTCAGTTGCCTCAGTGAGATCAACACCTACCTGATCGCTTTCTTCCGCGGGCAGCTTTTTGTCAGCGTCATCAACGGCATCGCCACCGGCATCGGCCTGGGCATCGTGGGGCTCGATTTCGGGCTGCTCATCGGGCTGGCTCTTTGTGTTGCGGGCATCATTCCCTACCTGGGCATCGCCTTGTGCTGGATTCCGGCCGTGATCATCGGCGCTGTTCAAGGGGGTAGCGCCCTGGTGCCTGGAGATCCCTGGTGGGCCATGCCGCTCGTCGTCACCGGCGTTTTTGTCCTGGTGCAGCAGATCGATGCCCTTTTCATCACCCCACGCATTGTGGGTGAAGCTGTGGGGCTGCATCCGCTGACGGTGATCGCCTCTGTGCTCGTCTGGGGCCTGCTCCTCGGCGGTCTGCTCGGCGCCATCCTCGCCGTGCCGCTCACCGCCTCGGTGAAGGTGCTCTTCCAGCGCTACATCTGGCGCGCACGCATCGCCCCGCAAACGGTCGGAGGTGCCAGGATCAAGGAGGCGGCGCCATGCTGACGAGCACGCGGCGTCCGGGCACCGTTCTCTCGGCCAGTCTCACGTGCAAGCCTGCACGCGGCGTGCTCGGGTTCGTGATGACCTGCTCGGCATGCGTCATCCTTCTGTGGTTGTTCATGCAGTGGGCGGGCAAGGATGACATCACCACCTCGGACAAACAAACTGCCGCCGGCATTGTCGCGGCCGCCTGTGTCCTGTTTTACCTCGGTTCCACTTGGTTTTTCGCCTTCCTCACGGGGCACACGCGAAAACTGACCATCGGGGAGGACGGTGTGCGTTATGGCACGGCGTGTTTTTCCTGGCTGGAGGTGGCACAAATCGGCGTCGGCACGAGACGTGGCGGTTTTCAGGTCCGGCTGGTTATGAATCGCGGCTGGCCCGCCTCCCGGTGGCTCCTCACGGATGACGGCATGAGCCAGTCGATGGCATGGGAGTTTCTGGAGGCCCTGGAATCGCAGATTCTGCCACAGTTCCCCCATCTGAAGATCGCGAAGCTCCTCCCCTCAGTCGCGGACGAATCTGGCAGCCTGCCTTCGGCCGAAACAGTCTCCTGAAACCATGCGCAACCTTCTTTTCGTCTTCCTCGGCGGCGGCATCGGCTCGGTGCTGCGTTACCTGACGGTCATCGGCGTGGCGCGACTGCTGCCGAAGTCGGTCTTCCCGTGGGGCGTGCTGGCGGCGAACCTTCTCGGCAGCTTCCTGCTCGGGTTCCTCTTCGCCCTGCCTGCCATGAAGGACAAAGGCAGCGGTCCCTGGCTGTTCGCGGCCACCGGGGTTCTGGGCGGCTACACGACCTTTTCCACCTTCATGAACGACTCATGGCTGCTCATGATCAACCAACACTCCTGGCTCGCATTGCTGAATGCCATCGGCAGCGTCGTGCTGGGCGTCACAGCGGCCGCCTTGGGCTGGTGGGCGGGCGGAAAATGCGGGTGAAAGAACTACTCGGCAGCCGGTGGTGGATCACTGCTGGGCCCAGACGCCGCTTCGGCATCCTCTTCCTTCGCCGATCCCACTTTCAGGGAGATTTTGATCCCGTGCTTGGCTGCCGCCGTGTTGAGCAGGGAGCGGATGGCGCTCACGGTCATGCCGTTTTTGCCAATCACGTGACGCACATCCTCCTGGGCCAGTTGGACCCGATAGGTGACGGCCCCGTTCACGTTGGTGCCGATGGCGATGGTCGCCTGCTGCGGGTGGTCGATCAGGTTCGCCACCACATACGAAAGGAACTCGCGGAGGGCTTCCGGCGCGTCCATGGCGGTTTAGGCCGAAACGGAAGCGGTCTTGATGATGCTGGCCACCGTTTCGGAAGGCTTCGCACCTTGGGAGATCCAGGCATTCACACGATCCAGATTCACCGTCGCACCCTTGAGGCCCTTCTGCGGGTCATAAGTGCCAAGGATTTCGAGGAAACGGCCTTCCTTCGGGAAACGCTTGTCGGCGGCGACAATACGGAACACCGGACGGTGCTTGGCACCTTCTTTGCGGAGACGGAGGACAACGGCCATGATTCGGATCAGTGTGGGGTCAGGTTTTGGGGACGCGCATGGTGGAGACTTCAGGACGGAAAGCAAACGGAATTTTCACCCCAGCACCTCCCGGATCACATGTCCATGCACGTCCGTGAGCCGGCGTTCGATGCCGTTGTTGTAGTAGCTCAGTCGCTCGTGGTCGATGCCCAGCAAATGCAGGATCGTGGCGTGCAGGTCGTAAATGGTCACCACCTTCTCAGCGGCCTGGTAACCAAATTCGTCCGTGGCCCCGTAGCTGAAGCCTTTTTTCACCCCAGCACCGGCCAGCCAGACGGTGAAGCCCTTTGGATTGTGATCGCGGCCGTTCGCGCCCTTCTGGAAGGTCGGCATGCGGCCAAACTCGGTCACAAAAGCCACCAGTGTGTCCTGGAGCAGTCCACGAGCCTTCAGGTCCTTCAGCAGCCCGGCCACCGGCTGGTCGAGGATCGGCCCATGCACCGAATACTGTTTCTCGATCGTCTTGTGGCCGTCCCAGTTGCCCACGCCTTCGCCCATGGCGTAAGCGCCGTTGAAAAGCTGCACGAATCGCACCCCGCGCTCGATCAAACGCCGCGCCAGCAGGCAGTTCTTCGCGAACCCCGCCTTGTTCTCGTTGCTGTCGTTCACGCCGTAGAGATCCAGCGTCGCCTTGCTCTCGCCTGCCATGTTGCCGACCTCGGAGGCCGCGATCTGCATCCGCGCCGCGAGTTCATAAGACGCGATCCGCGCCGCCAGATCACTGTCCGCCGGATGCTCCGCGGCCTGACGTTGATTCAAAAAGCTCACCAGCTTCCGCGTATCGCGATCCGCCGACTCGCTCACGGTCATTGGCCGCAGCAGGTTCGGGATTGGTTTGCTCGCGTTGAAGGCCGTGCCCTGAAACACCGCTGGCAAAAACGCCGAGTTCCAGTGCCGTGAGCCGATCTGCGGCACGCCACGCGGATCGGGAATCGCCACGAAGGCCGGCATGTCGTCGCACTCCGAGCCCAGCGCATACGTCACCCAGGAGCCGATGCCGGGGAAGCCGTCGAGGATGTAGCCCGTGCTCATCTGGTTTTCCGCCGGACCGTGCGTGTTCGACTTCGCCGTCATCGAGTGGATGAAGCACATGTCGTCCGCGAACTCGGCGATCTTTGGCACCAGATCGCTGATCATCTTCCCGCTTTGGCCACGCGGCTTGAACTCCCACAGCGGCTTCACCAGATTCCCCTGCGCCCCTTGGAACGTGATCAAATCCGCCGCGCCTGGCAGCGGCATGCCGTGGCGTTTCACCAGCTCCGGCTTGTAATCAAACGTGTCCACATGGCTGATCGCCCCCGAGCAAAAGATCATGAGCACATTTTTCGCCTTCGGGACAAAATGCGGCGGTCTCGGCGCATACGGACGCGCCGGATCGATCAGCGGCCGGATCGGCTCATTCGCCAGCAGCCCTTTGTTCGCCAGCAGCGACGACAACGCGATGCTGCTCAGCCCGCTGACCGTGTGGTTCAGGAAGTTTCGACGTGAGAGAAGGTGCGTTTGCATGGCCGTGAATCAGTAAATCGTCATGAATTCGCTCGTGTTGAACAGCGCCCGGCAAAACATCGCCAGCCCGTGCTCGGAAATCAGCTTCATGGACGCATCGAGCTCATCCGCACGCGGATCACGCTGGTAGGCCAGTTGAAACGCCCGCTTCACCTGAACCTCCGCCGCCTTGCCAGCCTCTTTTTCGACCCTCGCGGCAAACAAGCCGGCCTGCTGCATCGCAAACGTGCTGTTGAGGAAATTCAGCGCCTGCAACGGCGTCGTGCTCGACGTGCGTCGCGGAGCGATCTGGCCCGCGTCCGGCACATCGAACGCACCGAAGGTGTCATCGAGCTGCACCCGCGGCTTGCTCTGATAAATCATGCGCCGGAACGTGTCGGGGCCAAACTCCTGCTTCGACTGGTACACCTTCACGTAGTTGTCATTCGGCTCGAACAAGTCGAATCCCGGCCCGCCCATGGTCAGATCGAGCACGCCGCTCACCGCCAGGATCGTGTCCCGCAGCGGCTCCGCTTCGATGCGATGCGTTGGAAAGCGCCACAACAGCCGCGAGCCTGAATCGGCCTTCAAAGCCGCGTCATTCGCGTCGCTCGACTGCCGATACGCCGCCGAGTTCATGATCAGCCGATGCATCTCCTTCAAACTCCAGCCTCGCTTCATGAATTCCCCCGCCAGCCAGTCCAGCAACTCAGGATGCGAAGGTTTGCCGCCGTTGAAGCCAAGATCACTCGGCGTATCGACGATCCCCGTGCCGAAGTGGTAATGCCACAGGCGGTTCACCATCACACGAGCCGTGAGCGGATTCTTTGGATCGGCCAGCCATTTTGCCAAAGCCACGCGTCGTTCCGATTCGGGCGTGTCTTTGGCCAGATCCAGCTTCGCACCGAACTGCGACAGCCCACCCGGCGAGATCTCTTCCTTCGGCGACATCGGGTCACCGCGATGCAGGCGGAAGGTTGGCCCTGGTTGCTCAAACTTGCCGAGGTAGGCCATCGGAAAGCTCGTCAGCTCCTTCAGCTCACGTTGCAGCGTCGCCCGCCGTTCGCTGTGTTTCTTCACCTCGGCGGCATTTTCGCCCGACACGCCGCTCAAGGTCGGAATGTCACGAATTCGGTCGCGATACTCCGCTGGCAGCCTGTCGGCCGATGAAGCCACCGCATTCCACGCCTTTCCATCCAGCGACGTTTCGACGACATAATCAGTCGCCAGACGATCCTGATACACTTTGCCTTTCTCGTTCCGATCCCGGCTCCAAACCACGCTGCTGAGCGTCTCCTCACGCGGCAGCTCGATTTGAAGCCAGCCCTTGGCTCCTTTCGCGATCCAGCTCTTTGCGTTGCCATACAGCCCGTCATTGGCATGCGCGATCTGGTGAATCAAGTTCGCACCATCGGCAAAAACATCCGAAGCCGTCACCTTGGCTCGTTTCTTCGCCAGCGCGACGTTCTTGCCGCCTGCAAAGACCTCCAGCTCATCAATGCACGGCTGCCCGCCGTTCGTCGCGTTGATCGTGAAGCGCACAAACTTCGCCTTCACGGCATCAAAGCTCTCGTGATTCGCCAGATGCGTCACCGGCGCACGCAGATGCGGCTGGGAGGCAGGCTGCGTATCCGCCGCTTCTTCAAATAGCACCGCGTCCGCCACTGTGGGGCCGCCTTGCTTGCCGCTGCGCAGGATGAGAATCGAATCCTTCGTCAGCAAATGCGTTCCCGCGTATTTGAAGCCGCTCCAGCGCTTCTGCTGTGGAATCGCGCCGCTGCCGTCTGCAAACTTGCTTTGATCCACTGAGGCGATCTCCTTCTGATCGTCCTTCGTGTTCGCATCGCCGTCGAGATCGAGAATATAGCGTGCATCCCGCGCATGTGTCGTCCAGGCACCCCACGAGAGCCAGATGCGTTGCTTGCCGCTCACCCGTGGATTCCACGAGAAGAAGTCTTTGCCCGCTTCATCGGTCTTTGCGCTCCAGTAGCGGTAGCTCTCGCCGAGGTTCGGCAGCCGGGTTGAATCACCCGGATCAGACAGTTGGCCAGCCTCCGTGCCTGGCGAGTAATCAATCGGCTTTCCATTCGCTGGTTGCTCGATCTGCACGCAACCAATCGCCTCCGGTTTCGTCGGTGGCGGCAGATCATCATCCACCAGCACACGTTTCGTGAGCTGCGCCTTCGGTTGGAAGCGTGACAGTGTCGCGTCAATCGCCGCGATCTCCTTCCGAAGGCCTTCGGCCTTCTTCTGGCGCTCTTCCGCATCCGCTGGCCGCAGTTCCCGCTCGGCGTGCTGCACACCTTCGAAAATGCCACGCATGCGGTAGTAATCGATCTGGCTCACCGGATCGAATTTATGATCATGGCAACGCGCACAGCCCACCGTGAGGCCCAGGAACGTGCTGCCCGTGGTGCTCACGAGGTCGTGCATCTCATCGGCCCGTTGATTCGCCCGCAGCACCGGATCCTGGCCCTTCACCTGATCCCACGCTCCTGCGACGAGGAATCCCGTGCCTTCGTCCATGCCCAGTTGATCTCCAGCGACCTGCTCGCGCACGAACTGGTCATAAGGCTTGTCCTCATTGAGCGAACGAATGACATAATCGCGATACGGCCACGCGTTCGGCCGTGCGCGGTTCATTTCAAAACCATGGCTTTCCGCAAAGCGCACCACGTCCAGCCAGTGCCGCGCCCAGCGCTCGCCGTAACGTGGCGAACTTAGCAGGCGATTCACGAGATGCTTGATGCTCGATGCTTGATCCTTGGCGAACGCCTTCTCGAACGCGGTGACTTCTTCGGGAGTCGGTGGCAGGCCGATCAAATCGAAGCTCGCGCGACGGATGAAAGTACGCGCGTCTGCGGCTGGATTCAGCGCCAAGCTCTTCTCCTTCAGCTTATCGACGATGAATTCATCGATGGAGGTGTGCTTTGAAGCTTTCAGCGGCTGAAAGGCCCAGTGCGTCACATCGCCCTTCGGTTTCTCCTTCAGCACGATTTCCTTCGGCCACGTCGCGCCCAAGTCGATCCAGCGTTTGATGAGATCAGTCTCGGCGGCGGACAGTGCAGGCTTCTTCTTCGGCATCTCGGGCTTCTCGCCCGCAGATTCCGGCACGATCATCGTGTGGAGAAGAGATTCCATCGCCTGGCCTGGAATGAGGGCCGCGCCGCTGTCGCCGCCTTTCAGGGTCGTTTCGAGCGTTTCCATGTTCAGCCCGCCTTTCGTCGTCACGTCGTTGTGACACTCGACGCAGTTCTTCACCAAGATTGGAGCTACTTGCTCGTGAAATAGCTTCGCGGCATCAGATTCGACCGCGAATGCTGTGGTTGCGAGAAGAAGCGATGAGAGAATGAGTGCCTTTGATTTCAGCCCCTCACCCGACCTCTCCCCGAAGCGGGCTGGGCTGAAATGGCCATCAGGGGCGGGGAGAAGAGTTTCGTTTTGCGGTGGCTCGAACGTGATCTCCCTCTCCCCGCCGCAGATGGTCGTCATCTCCCAAGAATATCTTCGGGGAGAGGGCAGGGGTGAGGGGGCGACGAATAGGCGTTGAAGGCTCGTTCTCATGTTCAGCGGGCTTTCTTTGTCTTCGGCAGCGCCAGATCGAGTTCAGCGGTGCTCAGATGCTCGCGCATCGCCTTTGCGGCGGCGGCGGCATCGCGTTTTTCAATCGCAGTCAAGATCGCCGCATGCTCGCGCACGGCATTCGTGGTCGATACACGGCTGTAGCCACGCGTGAGGCCGATCTGCATCAAATCGGAGAGCGAATGCAGCAGCAGCGCGGCGATTTGATTCCCGGAGGCGATGGCAAGCTCGCGATGAAAGGCCATGTCGGCGTCCACGGCGGCGTCGTAGGCATCTGCTTCCTCCAGTTTCTTCAACGCGGCCTTCAATTGGCGAATTTGCGTCGTCGTGGCATGCACGGCGGCCAGGCGCGCGTTCTCCGGCTCGATCATGAAGCGAACCTGCATGAGCTGGCGCAGGCGCTCCTTGTCATCCGGGATCAGCAAGGCCAGCGAGCCGTTCAGCGGCTTGTGCAGCTTGTCCACGACCTTTGTCCCGACGCCGTGCCTGACTTCCAGCAGGCCCTGGAGTTCGAGCCGTTTCGTTGCCTCGCGGATCACAGGTCGGCTCACGCCCAGTTTCAGAGCCAGATCACGCTCCGGTGGCAGCCAGCCATCGCCTCCGGCGATCTCATCCCGAATTTCAGAGGCGATACGCTGGCACACCTCCTCGACGAGGCTGCGCTGCGGTTTGATGGAAGAGAAAGCCATGTGGTTAGAGGTCTTACCACTGGCCTATACGGGAGGGTTACGGGGCTTTTATCGGCACGGATGAAATTAGCGCAGGCCGGATGTGTTCGGCGGGAAACATGTCGTCAGCCGATGAAGGGGACACCGAACTATCCGGCGGTTTGGCCATGCGCGTCCGATGCGGAATGCCACGCGCTGTGGCCGGATAGTTTGGCGAAGGACTCTCAGGTGTTGGAGATACGTCCTTGCGCCAAACACATCCGGCCCACGGACTAAATCGTCATCGACGAATATCCGCCATCGACGACCATTTCATGGCCGGTGATGAAGGAACTGCCTGCGCCGGCGAGGAGGAGGGCGGCGGCGACGAGTTCCTTGGCTTCGCCAAAGCGGTTCATCGGCGTGTGGCCCATGATTTTGGCGACGCGGTCGGGCGTGAGCACTTTTTTGTTCTGCTCGGCGGGGAAGAAGCCGGGCACGAGCGTGTTCACGCGGATGCCGAGCGGCGCCCATTCGCGGGCGAGGTTCTTGCTGAGGTTGTGCACCGCGCCCTTGCTCATCGAGTAGGTGAACACGCGGCTGAGCGGGATCAAGCCGGACATGGAGCCGAGATTGACGATGGAGGCGGCGATTTTGTGATCGACGAAGTATTTCCCGAACACCTGGCAGGCGAGGAAGACCGCCTTCGTGTTGATGTTCATGATGCGGTCGTATTCCTCTTCGGGAATGTCGAGGAAGGGTGTGGGCGAGTTCACGCCAGCGCCGTTCACGAGAATGTGGCAGCCGCCGGACCGCTCCAGCACCTGGTCGAGCAGGATCTGCAGGTCGGCTTTGCGGCTGGCGTCGGTGGGGAGGAAGTAGGCGCGTCCTCCGGCGGCATGAATGGCGTCGAGACGCTTCTCCGCCTTCGTCTGGTCACGGCCGACGAGCACGACTTCCGCCCCTGCGGAGGCATAGCCTTCGGCGATGGCGCCGCAGAGTTCGCCGGTGCCGCCGATCACGACAGCGGTTTTGCCTTGGAGGGAGAAGAGTTCGAAAATGGAGGACATGGTTTGCGAGTGGCGCATCTATGGCGTGCCGCTGCATGGCTGCAAGCTGGCTGTCTTGCCAGTTTCGCCGTGTTGACACTTCAAGGCGGACGGTTTCCGGTACGACCATGCCTTGGGGCCATATTTTCACGTTTTTTGCCGGAGTTCTGGTCGGCGCGGCAACGATTGTGATCTGGAAGGCGCTGCGTTTCGCTGCCGATTTGCGCGCGGCACGTCATGCGCTGGCGAGTTATGTGTTTCCCGACTGCGGCGTGGCCGACGAACTGGCGAAAAAGGCGGTGGAGGACTGCAAGAACCGCCTGCGCTGGCAGAAGAACCTCAATCCTGAGTGGCTGCCGCCGCTTGTCGATGAGGTGCCGAAGCTGGTGCGGGAGATCGCGGCGATTTATCATCCGGGGAAGCCGGAGGCGCTGCTCGCGCCGGGCCTGAGCCAGTTCTCGCGTGCGGTGCACCTCGCGGCGATGGATGTGGCCGATTTTTTGCAGACTCGCTCCATCGGCCGATTGGTGGATGTCAGCGCCAGCACGGCGATCAAGACCTGGGAGATGACGCACAAGATCGCCACGCATGAGCGGATGCTGACGGTGAACAAATGGTACAAGCGCCTGCTGCCCGTATGGCAGGTGCTGCGTTTCAAATCGCCCGTGATGTGGGCCGGCATGGCCGTCTCCAACGTCGCCGCACGGACGCTGCAGCCTGCGGTGATCGACATCATCGCGAAACGAGCGATCGATCTCTACAGCGGCCGTCTTGGGAAGGGAGTCTCCGCTCCGGCGGAGGCGGTCGTGTTGCCTGAGAAGGAGCCGCCACCGGGGGCGATGTGATCACTTCTTGCTGCTCTTTCCTTTCAAGCTCGCGAGATAAGCCACGGCGTCACGAATCTGCGGTGTCGTGAGAATGCCGAGCATCGGCCGTCACAGACTTGTTGACGGTTTGCAGGCGGCAAGGCAGACTTTCTTTATGACTGTGACGCTTCCCGCTGTTTTCGAATCCTTTGTGCGGCAAAAAATCGCCACAGGGCTCTATCAGAACGCCGATGAGGTCGTGGAGGAGTCTTTGGGGCTGATGCGGCAGCAAGAACGCTGGAAGATGGCGGCGTCAGCCAAGATCGACGAAGGACTTCAGGATATGGTGGAGGGCCGTTTCCTGACGAGTACGGAGTCCATGGCAGACATGGAGGCATTCAAGGCGAACTGGCGTGCCAAGGCATGAAAGCCGTCTTGTTCAGCCGTGCGGCTCAATACGATCTGCAAGACATCTGGATCTATGTGGCTGAGCACAATCCTGAGGCCGCAGATCAGTTGGAGCAGGACATTCGTGACGAGATCAAGGCGTTGTCGGAGATGCCGGACCTCGGTCACCGCAGGAAAGACCTGACCCGGCATGATCTTTGGTTTCACACCGTCAGGAAGAACTACCTGATTGTATTCAAGAGAAGCGATCCCTTGGAAATCATCCGAATCCTCCACGGTGCAAGAGATGCGGTCAGGGAGCTTGAGTAGCAGCAATTCAACAACGACCATTACTCGCGAACACCATGAAAGGCACCAAACAACTCATGCGGTTTGTCTGTCTAGGCGTGGGAGGACTCTGGCTGTCTGCTCTTTGTGGGTTGAGTCTCGCGATGGACTTGTTCGGGCATGACAAACCGATCCTGCATCCGGCTTTGGCTTGGACTGGCTTGCTTTCGGCGGCGCTCGCCATGCTTGCAGGAGTCGGCCGCTGGGGGCAGTGGCTCTATCTGGTTGCCTTCCTGACCTGGCCGTTCGTGCTGGCCCCTTTTCTTCGTTTCGGCGGCTATGGAAGTGTCCTTATCGGGGCGGTGCTGGCCTTCAGCCCGGTCTTGCTCATTTCGAAGTGGTATCGCAAGAAACCGATGTATCCAGAGATCCAGGCCTGCGGTTCGCTCGCCGCCGCATTACAGGACGCTTTGCGATCGGCAGGGTCAACGCTGTCCATCGACTCACAGGTGTCCGTTATGCCTTTTTCTTACGCCAGAGTCGAGGCGGGATCGCGCTTTGTTCAGCTGTATGTAGCCGCGGAAAAGCGTCTTTTCCTCCCCGAGTTCCTGGGCGCACGGGTTTCGCTCGCAGCCGGGAGCTGCCCAGATCTCATCGAAACGGCCACGGCGATCGATTTCTGGGTGTCTCCTGAGAGCCCGCTGACCCAGGTGATTCACGAAAGGTTTTCATGGGTCACGCCGGAGGCCAGAGCGGCTGCCTTTGAGTCGGGAAACGAGGTTGAGTGGAAATGGAGGCAAATGCTTTCAGACACGTCCCACAGCGAGCAATTGCGGCTGGCTGTTTTGCGAACCTCCGAGAACCCAAGGCTCAGGAAACTGTTTCCATACACAAGCCTGTTCACGCTATGCTTCAGTCGCTGCACCGGCTATCCATTCACCCGGGATGTTCCATGCATCACTCCAACAGACCCCGGCCAGTTCTCAGTCACCCTTATGAACGAAGAACTCATCGGTAAGGGTGACATCGGCACCTGTATCGACTTGGTGGTAGCCCACCTGCCGCCAGACTGCGGCGCAGCGAGACGTGGAACTGCTGAACAGTGAATTTGAGCACGGATACCATCGCCCACTCATCTCCATTCACTTCTTCTTCGCCTTCAAACTCGCCAAATAGGCCACGACATCTCGGATCTCCGTCTTCGTGAGGATGCCGAGCATGGGGGGCATGACGCTGATGGGCGGGGTGCGGGAGGCGATTTGATTCAGCGGCACGGTTTGGAGTTTTCCGTCGGGAAGTTTGAGGCGGATTTGCTTGGCGTCTTCTTTGTCGAGGATGGCGGAGAGGGTTTTGCCGTCTTTGAGGGTGAGGGTGACGAGGCCGTAGCCGGGGGCGACGGTGGCGAGGGGATTGAGGAGGGACTCGAGGATGTATTGGCGATCCTTGGTGCTGCCGATGGTTTTCAAGTTGGGGCCGACCTGGCTGCCTTCTTTGGCTTCGATGGTGTGGCACGCGATGCAGTTGGCTGCGAGATGATTGGTGACGATGTCGCGGCCGGATGGCACATCGCCACCTTCGAGGAGCTCGGTGTTGTTTGTCTGGATCCCGGCGACCTTGTCTTTCAAACGGTCGCGGCTGGCGGCAGCTTCGAGAATGTCGAGCTGGATGGCGGCGGGAGCCTTGTTCTGGGCGAGTTTGTCGAGCCACTTGGCGAGAACTTCGTCGGCGGAGGCATTCGCAGCGGCGGCCAGGAGATGAAAGGCGAGCTGTTTGGTGACTGTGCTGCCTTCATCGATGGCGTTGGAGGCTTCGGTGACGGCGCTGGCGGGCTGATGGGCGAAAACCTGCCGCAAGCCTTCGCAACGCAGCTCGGTGGGCGATTTCTTGGCAAGGGCGAGATCGAGCGCGGTGTTGAATTCGAGCGACTTCGGATGCTGCGAGGCCATGAGCTTCAGTGCCTCGGCGCGGAGAGTGTGGCGGGCCGTCTCATCCGCGATGATTTGCAGCAGCAGCTCGGGCTCGACACGGAGCTGGAGTCCCATCAGCAGTTCGACTGCCTTGGCTTTCAATCCGCCGTCTTGAAGCGCCATCAGGGCGTTGATGTGCGGTTGCACCACGCTCACGAGCGTTTGGGGCTCGCGTGGGGCGATTGTGTGGGCATGGCCGTCGATGCGGTCGAGGCGCGGCGGTTCGTTCCAGGCAAGCATCGCGTCGAGCGCCTCGGACTGCAGCGGCGAGGGCTTCAAGGCCGTCTGCACCACCTGCTGCGCGGCTTCAGCGGTGCCGACCCGAAGGCAGGCGTTCAATCCGCGGCGTGAGTTGCGATGGATCAGAGCCGGGAGTGCCCCGGGGATGCCCGCATCGTCGTGAATGGCACGCTCGGCTTCATCGGCGATGGATGAATCCTGATCGATGAGAAATCCGGCGACGAGGGGCGAACGCTGGCGTGCGAGTGCGAGCACGCTGCAAAGGCGGACGAGCTTCGATTTGTCTTTCGCGCGTGCGGCCAGGCTGGATTCGGACACACAGCCGGCGAGACCGGTGACGGCGGCATGGCGCAGGAAGGCATCAGCGCCGTCTTTGGCGGCGAAAGCGAAGAGCGCCTTCTCGGCGGCGGGTTCCGCGAGCTTTCCCAGCGCGATGCCCGCGTGAATGCGCACGTGAGGTGACGCATGGGAGAGCAGAGGGATGATTTTGGCGGCGTGTGGCCGGGCTGAAGGCGAATCGCTGAGCGTTTTGGCGGCCTGCGCGAGGATTTCGGCATCTTTGCCGGTCAGCAGCGATGCGAGAGCATCCGGTTCGATCTTCTTCGCACGCAGGCCCTGGCCGAGGCCCCAGATCGCATGCACGCGGGCGAGGCGGGCGGCCTTGCCGTCTTTCGCAATGGCTTCGAGCGTGGCGAAATCGCCGCTGCTGACCATGGCGAACTGGGCCTGCTGGCGGACGCGTTGATCGGCATGGGAGAGATGGGATGGCTGGAAGGAGCGGGAGGCGAGGAGTCTCGCCGTTTCGAGGCGTTCGGTGCTGCCTTTGCCGGCAGGATCGTCGGCGGACCAGATCGCTCCTTTTTCATCAAGCGGGTAGCCACCCTCCCAATCGGCGAGGAGCAGCGATCCTTCGGGATGAAGCGCGAGACCGATGCCCATGACGCCGCTGTGAATGACGCGCTCGTTCTTCATCGCGAAGGTGCTGCCGCTGGGGACGATCTGAAACGCGGTCATCACGCCGCTGGGGAATTGATCGAGGATGAAATGACCGCGCAGCGAAGCGCCGAGGGCGGTGCCGGGTTCGTGGATGAATCCGGCGGGTCCGTTCGAGTAATTCGCGAGCGGTGGCGTGATGAAAAGCGGCTGGCCCGGGTGCGCGGCCTGCCAGATGCCATCGCGCATCCAGCGGCTGTCGGATTTTTGATACTGGTGGCCGCAGCGCCAGCCGGAATCACTGCGCTCAGTGATGTAAACGAAGCGCTCGCGTTCGCCGGGCATGTCGGCGTCGTTGTCCACGCCGAACATGTTGCCGAAATCATCAAAGGCGATCTCCTGGATGTTGCGCAGGCCGTGGGCGAAGACCTCGAATCCGCTACCGTCCGGCTCGCAGCGCATGACGCAGCCCTCGTGGGGGTAAAACCACTGTTTTCCTTCCTTGCTCGTCACATTCACGCCTTTGTCGCCGATGCTCCAGTAGATGCGGCCGTCCGGGCCGATGCGCGGGCCGTGCATGTCATGACCGGCATACGCGATGTGCATGCCGAAGCCATGCGCGACGATTTCACGCTCATCGGCGATGCCATCGTCATTCGTATCACGCAGGCGCACGAGATCCGGCGCGACGGTGACGTAAACCCAGCCGTCGTGATACAGGATGCCCGCGGCGATGCCGGTGACGACGCTGTCAAAGCCCTCGGCGAAGACCGTCATCTTGTCAGCAGTGCCGTCGTTGTCGGTGTCGCGAAGCTGGTAGATGCGCTCGCTGTGCACGGTGAGGTCCTTCCAATCGATCGAACCGTCTTTGTTGTGGTCTTTGAGGCCTCCTCGCGGCAGACGGAGTTTGCCGGGCGCCAGCTCGCGTTTCAGGAAAGCCTCCTTTTCATCGACGCTGGTCAGCGAGACATCGTCGGGAATCCACATCGGGTGTTCGCGGATGTCGAGGTCGGCGGCCTTGCGCCGCGTGGTGGCGGAGACATAGACGCGCCCCTTTTCATCCGTGGTGACGGCGACGGGATCGGGCACGTTCAGATCTCCGGACCAGCGGTGAAATTCGAGGGCGGCTTTCGGCTCCGTTTTGGCGGACTTCTTGTCTGCGGCGGCACACGGCAGGGCCAGCAGCGCCGCGAGGGCGATGAGGGAGGTTTTTTTCATGAAATCGGGGGATCGAGTAACAACGCGGAGGCGTTTGTTCTTGCCGGTGCGTTGCGAACTGGTCAAAGTTTGGCCGCGTCCGCCCCGGCGGATTTTCATCCTCACATCCAACCCACATTCGAACATGGCCCAGATCGTTCCTCTCATCAGCTCCGGCATCGCCGGCCCCCTTGGCGTCCTTCATCTTCCCCGCCTGTGGCAGAAAGCCTCGCTGGCTGCCGCCGGAAAGCTGCATTCCGACTATCCCGGCATCGGCTGCGGCTATGACCAGATGACACTCGATGCTCTGGGCATCAACATCGACACCTTCAAGGCTTTCATCGCGACGAAGCCGAGCTACCCGCAGCTTGAGAGCTGGATCAAGGCGCAGCCCGGCGTGAACCTGACGAAGGGCAACATCTACAAGCACAACCAGTCCATCACCGGCTACATCCATGGGGATGATGTGCGCAAAGGCATCCTCGACGCCGACGGCATCGCCGATGACGGCAGTGTGAACCCGGGCGCGGTCGATCTGAACAACCTGGACGACTGGCACATCTTCTGGGCGCAGGAGATCAAGTAAACCAGTTCTCAGTTCGCGGTTTTCAGTTTGTCGTCTCGCGGTTGATCCAACTGCGAACGGTGAACCGGGAGCCGCGAACGATTTTTCAGATGCCCGCTTCCATCACCTTCATCCAGCGGCTGCGGAAAGTGCGGTTCTCCTCCATGAGCTGGGCGGCGATGGTGGTGGAAAGCTGGAGGAGTCCGTTGAGCCGTGCAAAGGCGGCGATGGTCTCCTGCCGGCGGTAGTAGTCCGTGGAGTCCGTCGTCTGGGCACCGAATCCCTGGGCGATCTCCACCAGCGACTCCGGAGTGAGGCTTTCAAACGGAATGGACAGAGTTCCACGGTCCAGCGTGACACTGACGAGCGATCCATTTGCGTTGGAGGTGATGCGTCCGTTCATCTGACCGCCTTCACGGCGTGAGATCGTGCCGCTCCAGCCTTTGGCGGCGAGATCCGCGATGAGCTGCCGCACAAACTCCCGCGATTGAGTGTAGAGGTAGATGCGGCCATCGAGCGCGGTGCGCACGTCCGCCGTTTCAAGGCGGGTGCCGGTGAGCATTTCGATGGCGCGTGAATAGTCGTAGCCCTGCACCAGGGAAGGAACGAGCGCATTGACATCCGCCAGCAGCTCCAGATCGGCCTGACGACGTTTTTTGTCGGTCTCCATCTGCTTCCTCTGCTCCTCCATCATCATGCGTTTGATCTCACGCTTCAGGCTGGACTGCCACGTCGCGATCTCGGCATGGTAGGCGCCGTTGGTCTTGAGCTTCTTCTTGGTCTTCTCCACCTCGTCGAGCGCGGAGCGCAGCTCCTCCACGCTGCCGGATTCGCGCGGCTGCAAGGCGGCCTTCACGAGGTCAAAGTCGGCCTTGTAGTAGTCCACCAGCGCCTTGTAGGCGGCGAGCCAGTCCAGCGACGTGGTGGTGCCGGCGACAGGCTTCAGGGTTTCAATCTTCTGCTGAAAGGCGGTCAGTTCATCCGCGCCGAGACGCGAGTCGCCGAAATGCCACTGGGCGAGCGCGTGTGCGAGGTAGCCGAGCAGTTCCTCGTTGTCGGTGCGATAATCGAGCGTGGAAGTGCCGGCTCCGAGGCCTAGATCGCCCGCCATGCGTTCTTTGATCCTGCTGAAGAAGGGGACGAGTCCGTTCAGATCGGTGCCGGAGGTCGCGAGCTTGGCGAACTGGGCGATGGCGGCGCCTTTCTTGTCCCGCAGGTTGTTCTTGTCGCACATCTCACAGAGCGCGGCATTGAAGCGTGCCCAGTTGCGTGTGGGCTGCGGTGTTTCGTTGGAATCCGCCAGCTTGAGGAACTCCGCGCGCGAATCGCTGAATTTCTGCTCGGTGAGCTCCTTCAGCGCCTCGGCGAAGCGCAGGGACACGGATTTTTTGTTCGCGTCGGCCTTCAGGGTGACGCCGCCGCCCGTGAGATCACGCGCGTCCGCGGCGGAAATCTGGATGGCGTTGCGGGTGGCCCGGCGGCCGCCGCCCTCCCGCAGCAGCCAGCCGACGCCGTAGGCCAGGGAAATGGCGGCAGCGACGGAGCCTATCAGGTTGGCACGGCGGGAAAACAGCCTGCGGCGCACGCCGCCACGGTCGAGCAGACCCTCGGCCAGGCGCATCTCATCGACGACCTCATCGTAGTTCGCGAAGCGATCCTCCGAGCGGAAGCTCAGCATGGCGTTCACCACGTGTTCCGTGCGCGGGGAGAAGCGCAGGCCCGAGTCCCCGAGCGTGACGCGTTTGCATTTGATGCGGCGGAGATCCTCGATCGCGTTCGTGTCCGCCTTGTGCGGCGGGTTGCCCGTCATGGCGTGATAAAGGGTCGCGCCCAGGCTGAAGATGTCGCTGCGATAGTCCTCCTTGTTCTCGATGACCTTTTCAGGTGCCACGTAATACGGCGTGGCCCAGATCTCGCCCGATTGATCCGTCTCACGGTTGGCGAAGAGCGCCAGGCCGAAGTCCACCACCTTGGCCGTGCCGGTCTCGGTGAAGAGAATGTTCGCCGGCTTCACATCGCGGTGGATGAGGTTCAGGTGCTGCGCGGCGCGCAGGCCCTCCGCGACCTCCCGGCCGATGCGCAGGGCCTCGTCCTCCTTCAGGTGGCCTTCCCGGCGGATGCGCTGCTCCAGGCTGCCGCCACCGACGAGCTCCATGGCGAGGTAAAAGTAGCCCTGATCGTAGCCCACGGAGTAGAGCTTGATCACATTCGGGTGATTCACGTTCGCCGTGATGTGCGCCTCCTGGCGGAACTGCTCCAGCCGGATCGCATCGCGGGAATACTGGCGGTTGAGGATCTTCAGGGCCACCCGCCGCCCCAGGGTTTCGTCCTCGGCTTCAAACACGCGGCTCATGCCGCCCTCGCCAATCTGGCGCACAATCATGAAGTGGTCGAACCGGCGGCGCACCCGCACCATCTGGCCGCAAAACGGGCACTTCAGCTTCGTGAACGGCTCCAGCGAGGTCACGTCGATCTGTTCCTGGCAGACGGGACAGGTGCTGAGATAAGACTGTTCGGGAACGAAGTTCACAGAGAGGGGGCTTGGGGCTCCTTAGCTGCATCGCATGGTGGATGCCAGAAATTACAGATTGCCTGATTAATTTGAATCATGAGTATGTCATCGTGGATTGGACCGTCACTGAAACCTATGAAATCGGCGAGCGTTTCGACAAGCACCTCGCCCGGCGCTTGCCGGAACTCTCACGTTCACGGCTGCAGGATCTGATCAAAGACGGCCATGCCACGCTGAATGGAAAATCCGCCAAGGTCGGGACCGCGTTGAAGCAGGGGGATGCCATCCATCTCACCATTCCCGACGTGGCTCCTGTCGAGATCAAGGCGCAGGACATTCCATTGACGATATTGTTCGAGGATTCAGACATCGTGGTGCTGGACAAGTCTCCCGGACTTGTCGTTCATCCGGCCGAGGGAAATCCTGACGGCACCCTCGTGAACGCCCTCCTGCATCACATCGACGACCTCAGCGGCATCGGTGGTGAAATGCGTCCCGGCATCGTCCACCGGCTCGACAAGGACACCAGTGGCTGCATGGTCGTGGCGAAGAACGACACCGCCCATCGCAGGCTCACGGAGGCCTTTTCCGAACGGCGCATTTCGAAGACCTATCTCGCCGTCGTTAACGGTGTCCCGCGTGAGCAAAGTGGCCGCATTCAAAACTACATCGGCCGTCACTCCGTCGATCGCAAACGCATGGCCATCCTGCTCGACGGGGCAGGGAAGGAGGCTATCACGGAGTGGAAGCGTCTCGCCACGCATCAAGGCTGCGCCCTCATCCTATGCCGCCTGCTCACCGGCCGCACGCATCAGATCCGCGTGCATATGAAGGAGGCGCTGCAATGCCCCATCCTCGGTGATCCGATCTACGGTCATCCCTCACGCCAGCGTGTTCCCACGCCGCGCCTCATGCTGCATGCCTGGAAACTCGCTTTTCATCACCCCATTCACGATCAACCGATGGCCTTTGAGGCGAAACTGCCGCCCGAATTTGAGCCTTGGATGAAAAATGTCGAATGACGAAGGCAGAATGCCCAATCAACCTCCGCAATGCTCAAGGTCTTCGCTTACTCCGGCTGCTCCACCTGCAGGAACGCCCTCAAGTGGCTCAAATCGCACGCGATTCCCTTCGACGAGGTCGCCATTCGCGAGGTGCCGCCGTCTCTGGCTGAACTCAAAGCCATGCTGGCCGCGCACAACGGTGATTTGCGTCGTCTCTTCAATGTTTCCGGCCAGGACTACCGAGCCCTCGGCCTCAAAGACAAACTGCCCGTCATGACCATCGATGACGCGCTCAAACTGCTCTCTGAAAACGGCAATCTTGTGAAACGGCCGTTCGCCATCGATGCGTCGAACAAGATCTGTCTCGTCGGCTTCAAGGAAGACGAATGGCGGGCTGCTTTGGCCGGACGCTGAAGGTCGCCCCGCACGTTGTCACTTCACGGCCGCGGCCTGCTCCTTGAAGAACCTTGCGATCAACGCCGGAGCCTCCTCGGGAAACTTGTGCGTGCCTGGATGAATGAATGCCACAAAGGGCGCTCCGACCTTCGACGTGAAAAGAGTGCAGTTCTTCGCCCACGGCTTTCCTTCGGTTTCGCACTGGTTGATCTGCTTCACCTTCGCCATGGCCAGCTCCTGCCACGCATACTTCACCAGAGGATCATTCGTTCCCGCGATGTGCATGCATGGCTTCGGCTGGAACGCCCGGTCCGCAAGCCGTGCGGAGGCGGCGGCCGAGGGGGCCACAGCGCACAGCACGTCGGGTCGCATTTCCCAGAGCAGATACGTGAAGCCGCCGCCATTCGAATGCCCGGTGGAGAAGATGCGCTTCGCGTCCACCTTGTAAGCCTGCTTCAACTGCGCCAGCACCGCGTCGAACAGCTTCAAGTCGCGGTCGCCCTCCGCGCCTGCGCTGTGCTGCCAGCCGGGCTTCTTTCCTTCCGGGTCGGTCAGGCGTCCAGGCGTGTTCAAGCCTTGCAGATAGACCGAAATCGCCTCCGGCCAGTGCTTGCGCATTTCGAACGAGCGTCCGGCACTCGCTGCTGTGCCGCCGTGCCCATGCCACACAAACACCACCGGTGTCAGCGCCTCTTTCGCCTTTGCTGGTGCATAGACGAATCCGCCGCGGGCCGCTCCATCCACAGCGATCTCGATCCGCGTCACACCTTCCGGCATTTGTCCCTGAGCCAGGCTTGTCTGCCAGCCGGTTCCGACCGTCAAAAACATCGCGATGGAGACGAAAAGGAAGTGTTTCATGAGCGTGCGCCCTCAAACGCCAGGATTCCATCGAAGTTGCGGCACTTCCGATCCCTTCTCCTCCGCCAATCTCGTTGCCATCGCAAATCCCGAAGCTATATCGCCGGCCATGTTCAAAACCGGCCAGCAAGTTGTCTGCATCGACGATCAATTCGACCCCTGGGTCTTCGACCTTTACAAGCAACTGCCGAAAAAGGACCAGATCTACACCGTGCGTGCGCTGCGGGCTGGCCGCTCCAACCCGAAATTTACCGTCACCGACGATGCCGAGATCAAGCTCGCCGATGCGCAGTTCGACATTCTGCTCCTTCTCAAAGAACTCCACAATCCCGACGATCCGCACTCCAGCGTGAAGCAGGAACTCGGCTTCCGCTCCGAACGCTTCGCGCCGCTGCTCGAACAAACCGAGGAAGAGGAGGAGGCCGAACTCATCGGCGTCGGCCACGGCGAGAAATCCTGGGAGCCGGAGCCGGCGTGGTCGAAGTAGTCGAGAGTTTAGCCCGTCAGTCTGAGTTCGTCGTTCGGGGTTCGCTTCGCGGCAGCCCGTTCTGTGTTGATTCCGTTTGCGATGAAAACTTGGCACCGTCGCCGCTGTTTGATACAGCACCCATCGCATGAGTGCTCCGCCCGACCTTCCGCCGTCTTCCGCCCCTCTCTCCGAACGTCAGGTCGTCGAATTGCTCTCCACCGCCCGCCAGCGCCTCTTCGCGGAAGTCGGCAAGGTCATCGTCGGCCAGCAGCACGTCATTGATGAGATGCTCATCGCCCTCCTCGCCGGCGGCCATTGCCTCATCACCGGCGCCCCGGGCCTCGCGAAGACGCTGCTGATCAAAACCGTCGCCGATGTCTGCCATCTCAGCTTCCAGCGCATCCAGTTCACGCCCGACTTGATGCCCTCCGACATCACCGGCACCGAGATCCTCGAAGACAGCCCCGAAGGCGGCCGCCAGCTTGTTTTCAACAAAGGTCCCGTCTTCGCGAACATGATTCTGGCGGACGAAATCAACCGCACTCCGCCCAAAACGCAGGCATCCCTGCTGGAGGCCATGCAGGAGCACCAAGTCACGGTGAATGGCAAGACCTTGCACCTGCCCGAGCCCTTCTTCGTCCTCGCCACGCAGAACCCGATCGAGCAGGAGGGCACCTACCCGCTGCCCGAGGCCCAGCTCGACCGCTTCATGCTGAACATCGTCATCGACTACCTCAGCGAGGACGATGAAGTCGCTGTCGTCACTCGCACGACCGCAGGCAAGGGCGAGCCGGTGCAGCGACTCTTCAGCGGCGAGCAACTCCTCGCCTTCCAGCAAGTCGTCCGCAAAGTCCCCATCGCCGACGACATCGCCCGTTACGCCGTCCGGCTCTCCGCCGCCTCACGTCCCAGCCGCGAGGGTGTCCCTGATTTCATCAATCAATGGGTCAGTTGGGGCGCAGGCACCCGCGCCAGCCAGAACCTCGTCCTCGGCGCCAAAACGAGAGCACTCCTCGCCGGTCGCGCCCACGTCACTCACGACGACATCCGCGCCCTCGCCCTCCCCGTCCTCCGCCATCGCATTCTCGTGAACTACAAAGCCGAGGCCGAAGGCGTGACGGTTGAGAAAGTGATCGGGAAGCTGTTGGAAACAGTAGCGAAGTGAAGTTGTGATCTGATTGCCCTTGTCTTTGCTGTTATGGCTAACAAACCAGCGCTTAAAACTTCGCGAGTTGCTTTTGAAAACAAGATTTACAGCGCGGAAGATTTGTTTGTGGCTGTGCGTGAATTTGCGGAAGGAACTTGGGACTCGATTAATGGGGCAGAGGCTCTTTTTCCAGGACAGGCACGGCGAGTGGTGTCATTGGCTTTTTTGCAGATTGTTATTTCTTGGGAGGATTTTGTGGAGGCATGCTTCGTTCGTTATTTGATGGGTGCAGAATCTCCAAGTGGCTACAAGCCAAGCCTGAGGTTGGGCGAGGCCTCTTCAATCCATCACGCTTATCAATTAGCCTCAGGCAACTCCAGATTTAAGGCAGGTAGTGATTATATATCGTGGGCCGTATGGTCGGATGTAGAGGCAAAGGCACATGTGTTTTTTGAAGGGGGGAGACCGTTTTCGACCATTTCCCGACTCCAGCGAGATCGTCTTTCTGATGCGATAAAGATTCGCAATCGAATAGCCCATGCCTCGAACAAAGTGAAAGATGACTTTAAACAAGTGGCTAAACCACATCTCGGACTAGCAACAGAAGATAAACTGACCCAAGGGTTTGATGTCGGAAGCCTTCTTTTGGCTAAGAACTCGAAGTGCTTTGGGAAAGAAGTGAAAAAGAAAAGCTATTTTGAGCACTATGCCGATCTGTCTTATGAGATGGCTAATCAGATTTGTCCGGTTCCTAGTTCTGAATCTGCACAATCGAGAATGCCGTGAGTTTAGTTCAAACAACTTCCCGTAGCCATCAGGCATCTTTTCTCGACCCCGCAGCGCTGATGCGTATCAAGTCGCTCGAACTTCGGGCGAAGGTGGTCGTCGAGGGGCTGTGGAAAGGCATGCATCGCAGTCCGTATCACGGCTTCTCGGTCGAGTTCAGCGAGTATCGCGCCTACGTCCAGGGAGATGATCCGCGCTACATCGACTGGAAGGTGCTGGCGCGCAGCGACCGCACTTACATCAAGAAGTTCGAGGACGAGACGAACTTGCGCTGCCAGCTCGTCATCGATCACAGCAAATCGATGGGTTATGGCTCGCTGGGCTTCACGAAGGCCGATTACGCCGCCACATTGGCCGCGACGCTCGCGTCGTTCCTCATGAAGCAGGGCGATGCCGCCGGGCTCACCACCTTTGCCGATGGCATCGAGGATCATCTTCCGGCCCGCAATCGGCCCGGACATCTGCGTCGTCTCATTACCGAATTGGAGCGTCCCGCGAAGGCCGCCGGCACTTCGCTGGCCGTTTCGATTTCCCAGCTTGCCGATCTGCTGCGCAAACGCGGCATGATCTGCCTGATCAGCGATCTTCTGGCCCCGGTTGAGCATCTGGAGAAGCAACTCGCCCTGCTGGGAGCCATGGGGCACGACCTGGTGCTGTTTCACGTGATGGATCGTGCGGAGATCGACTTCACCTTCGACAAATCCGCGCACTTTCGTGATCTCGAAAGCGGCACGGAGCGGTTCATCGATCCACAGATCGCGCGTGAAGCTTATCTGAAACGACTTCAGGCCCATCGCGACACGATCCAGACGGCCTGTGACCGCCACAACGTCGAATATCACTTCTGCCCGACGGATCGTCCGCTGGAGGAGGTGCTCTTCGACTTCCTCAGCGCCCGCCAGCGCAAAAAGGCTGGCAAATCCTCCGCCATCGCCGCATGAACTGGCTCTTCCCGCTCTATTTGGCCGGTGCCGCCGCGATCATCGCGCCGATCCTGCTGCACCTGCGTCGTCGGCCGCCACAGGATCGCGTGGAGTTCAGTTCGCTGCTGTTTCTCGATGCGCAGACGCCGGTTCCCGTCTCCAAACGGCGTCTCGAAAACTGGCTGCTGCTCCTGCTGCGTTGTCTCGCGCTCATCCTGCTCGCGCTGATGTTCGCACGGCCCTTTCTTCGCAGTGAGTCGGCGGCAAGCACCTCACCCGACCGCGCCACGCTCATCCTCATCGATGGCAGCGCGTCCATGCGTCGGGAGGATCTTTGGAAACGGGCCGCCGCGGAGGCCAATCGTGCCGCGCGTGACTCGAAAATCACGGATCGCGTGGCTGTGGCCGTGTTTGATCGAAAGCTGATGCCGCTGTGGAGCTTTGAGGAGGACCGGACCACCGCAGCCTCGCGCGTCGCAGAGATCGCCACTCGCCTTGGCTCGGCCTCGCCTTCATGGTCCGGCACGCTGCTGGATCGTGCGCTCATCGATGCGATCGCGTTGTTCGACAGCAGCACCGCCTCCTTGAAAAAGCGCATCCTGTTGATCTCCGATCTGCAGGAAGGCACGCATCTCGATGCGCTGCGCAGCATCGCTTGGCCCAGTGATCTGAGTTTGCAGGTCCAGCGGCTCGATGTTGCCACGGTAGACAACTTTTCCGTCGCTCTGGCTGCGAGTGAGGAAGACCGGAGCGCTGACGCTCCCGTCCGCATCCGCCTTTCCAACACACGCGACTCACAGCTTCGCGATTTCAAGCTCGCATGGCAGGACGCACCGCAAAGCGACTCGATCAGCGCACAGATTCCCCCTGGTGCCTCCCGAATCCTGAGCGCACCGCCCAATTCGACGCGAGCGACATCGCTCACGCTCAGTGGTGACAAGCATGACTTCGACAATCGCGTCTTCATCGCTCCGCCGCAGCCGCGCACGGTGCGCATTCACTTCCTCGGAGATGACGCCACGCGTCAGCAGGCCTCGTCACCGCTTTATTACCTCGCGCGTGCCTTGCAGCCCACGGCCACGCTTGCGCCGCAGCTTGCGGCCAGTCCGGTGCTCCCGGCACAAAGTCCGGACATCCTTTTCGTCTCCGGCGTCACGCCCGGTGCGGAGACGCAGCCACGCATTCGCGATTTTCTCCGGCGAGGCGGGTTCCTGGTTCACGTCGTCACCTCGCCAGCCGATGCTGGCTTCATTCAAGCCATCACGGGCGCTGCCAGCATCGCGATCACCGCAGGCAAGGAAGACGAGGACTACCGGATGCTTGCGGAGGTCAAAACCGGTCACCCCCTGCTCAAACCCTTCGCCGATCCCAAATTGCGCGACTTCACGAAGCTCCGCTTCTGGAAGCATCGTGTCATTCAAGGAATGGGGGCCTCTGGCCCCCTCGAAACGCTCGCCACCTTCGACAACGGCCAGCCGGCCATCGTTTCGGCCCGAATCGACAAAGGCACGCTCATCCTCCTCGCCTCCGGCTGGCATCCCGGCGACAGCCAGCTCGCCCTCAGCACCAAGTTTGTCCCGCTGCTCTATGGCTGGCTCGCCGCTGCCGGTTTCAGCCACGATCCGGCCGCCACCTTGTTTGTCGGCGATGACCTGCCACTTGATGCGGCTCAATCTCACGTCGTCACCAGTCCGGACGGTGCCACCCAGACGCTCAAACCTGGGGAAGTCTTCATCGCCACACAGGTGGGTTTGCATCAGGTGCAAGCCGGAGTGAACCGTCAGATCATCGCCGTCAATCTTCCGCCTGACGAAGGCCGTGTCCTGCCGCTGGAGCCGCAGAAACTGGCCGACTACGGCGTCAAACTGGCTGCTGCGGCCGACACTGACGCGGCTCCAAGCGCAGCCGAGCAGCAGCGGCTCTCGGCCGTCGAAACAGAGCAACGGCAGCATGGCTGGTGGTGGATTCTCGTCGCTCTTTTGGCCGTGCTTTTGCTGGAAACGGCCCTGGCCGGTCGTTCAAGGCACAGCGCAGCCGCCGCACAAACCGCGTAACTCATCGTCATGATCGCACGCACCATTCTCGAAGCCCGCATCGCCGAAGTCCGCGAGGCCCTGCGCCGTGCGCGGTTGATGCGCCATCTGGCGGTGGTTTTTGCGCTGGGGATTCTCGTGCGCGGCAGCTTCCTGATTGGTGCGATCTACGGTCATCACGTGCCGAAGCACATCGACCGTTGGAGCATGCTCGGTTTGATCCTGCTCGGCCTCATCGCGTGGCGCAAAGGCCGCCGCAACATCTGGAGTGACCGCGACATCGCCCGTCTCATCGAGCAGAGGCACCCGGTGCTCGATTCATTGCTGCTCACGGCCATTGATCACGAGCCGGATGCGGCGCAGCCGACCAGCTTTCTGCATGAACGTGTGATCGATCAGGCCTTGGCCCGTGCGGCGACGCAAAACTGGCTGGTCAGCGTCACGGACAAGGTTTATCGCCGCGCGCTCGTGGCCGCCTGGATCGCCGTGATGACCTTCATCGTCACCGATGTCGCCCTCCGGATCAACGCCCCGCGGCGCAAACCGGAAGTCGCAGGCCAAAAGGCTGCCACGCCGGACACGAAAGCGACCGAGTTCAAAGCCACGCTGACGCCCGGTGATGCTGAGGTTGAGCGCGGTTCGCGACTGGTGATCGAAGCTCGTTTTGATGGGCCGGTGCCTGCTGATGCCACCCTGGTCGTCAGCGAGGCTGATGGGAAGGTGCGTGAGCATCTGCCCATGCATCTGACGGTCGATGGACAGGTCTTCGGGGGCATGATCAACAAGGTGGACCGCGACGCTAGATACCACGTCGAGTTCGCCAATCAGAAGTCCCAGCAGCACACGCTCACCGTGTTTGATTACCCGGCCTTGGTGCGGGCAGACGTCATCGTCACGCCGCCGGAATACACCAAGCTGCCGCCGAAGGAGACGAAGAACACGCAGAAGGTGACCGCGCTCGAAGGCTCGCAGATCGCGTGGAAGATCAAGGTCAACAAACCGCTGATCGCCGACGGGGCGAAGGCCTCCCCGTTTTCGCCGCATCTGACTGCCGCCGAGCTTTTCGGCGAAGACAAGACGATCATCGCGCTCACTCCTTCCAGCGGAGACGCCACCGTGCTCGAAGGCGTCCTGACGGCCGAGAAATCGCAGAAGTATCGCCTGCATCTCGTGGATGAGGCTGATCGTGCGAACAAGAATCCGCCCTGGTTCACCGTGACGGTGCAGAGCAACGGACTGGCGAAGATCGAGGTGGTCTTTCCGAAGCGGGATCTGCAGGTCTCCAGCATCCAAGAACTGCCGGTCGAAGCGAAGGTGTCCGATGATCTCGGGGTGACGAAAAGCGGCGCGGTCTTCAGCATCAACGGCAACACGAAGGAGATCCTCTTCAAGCATCCGGTCACGGCACCGCAGAAGAAGCAGGACGTGCGTGCGGAACTGGCGCTGGAAAAGGAGAAGGCGGAGCCGCGGCAGCTCGTGAGCTACTACTTCTGGGCGGAGGACACCGGTCCGAAGGGCGAGGTGCGCCGCAGCATGAGCGACATGTTCTTTGCCGATGTGCGGCATTTTGAGGACATCTTCCGCGAGATGGAGGCTCCACCGAGCGAACCCGGCCAGCCGAAGGCGCAGAGCGACAAGCTGGTCGATCTCGTGAAGCAGATCGTCAATGCCACCTGGCGAATCATCCGCGAAACGAACGCCGGCCGCGTGATGGAAGCCGCGGCGCCTGATGTGGATGTCGTTCATGATTCCGTCGGCATCGCCTTGGAGCAGGTGAAGGAAGGCATGGAGGAAGCTGAGGATGCGGAGGTGAAACAATCGCTGACGGAGGCATGGAAGGCGCTCAAAGACGCGCAGCCGCCGCTGCAGCAGGCTTCCGCCGAGAAGAAACGCTCGCCGCTCAATCAAGCGCTCACATTTGAACAAACCGCGCTGGAGTGGTTGCATCGTGCGCAGAGCCGCGAGCATCAGGTGATGCGTCAGAACCAGCCGCAGCAGGCGGGTGCCTCCCAGCGCCCCAATGAAAACCAGCTCATGGACCTGGAGCTGAAGCAGAAGGAGCAGCGCTACGAGGAGGAGAAAGCCGCGACTGAGGAGCAGACCGCCGAACAGCAGGAGAACCTGCAAGTTTTGAACCGCTTGAAGGAACTCGCCCGCCGCCAGGAGGCGCTGGCGGAGAAGATGAAGGAACTGCAGAACCAGCTCGCCAAAGCCAGGACGGAAGAGGAGAAGCAGGAGCTCGAAAACCAGCTCAAACGCCTCCAGGCGGAGCAGGAGCAGCTCCTGCGGGATGTGGACGATCTCAAAGACCGCATGGAGAAGCCGGACAACGCCCAGAACATGGCCGAGGCGAAGGAGCAGCTCGAAAACACGCGGGAGAAGGTCATGGAGGCTGCTGAACAGCTCAAGGAGCAGAAGCTGGCCGATGCCGCGAACTCCGCCACACGCGCCCAACGCGAGCTGGAGAAGATGCAGGAGGATTTCCGCCAGAAGACGAGCAAAAAATTCGCCGAGGAGGTGAAGCAGATCCGTGAGCAGGCCCGGAGCGCGGCGGAGGATCAGAAGAAGATCAGCGAGGCGCTCGAAAAGCAGAAGCCCGCGGAAAATGACCTCTCACAGAGCCTGCAGAACCAGTCGCAGGCCCGTCAGATCGCCGAACAACAGGAGAAGGTGGAAAAACTCCTGCAAAACATGCGCCAGCTCAGCGAGCAGGCCGAGCAGAGCGAACCCTTGCTGCACAGGAACCTCTACGATGCGGTGCGCAAGGCTCAGACCAGCGGCCTGGAGGAGAACTTGCAGGAAACGCGTGACCAGCTCCGATACGGCAGCGCTGCCGAGGCCAAGGATGCCGAACGCAAAGCCGCCAATGCCATGGATGAGCTGCAAGAAGGCGTCGAAAAAGCCGCTGAGAGCGTGCTGGGCAGTGAAAGCGAGGCGCTGCGCGTGGCGAAGAACGAACTCGACAAGCTGATCAAGGATGCGCAGGATCAGACTGGAGAGAAGACCGGTCAGAAGGGGCAAGATGGGCAGCCAAGGCCGGACTCTTCCGACGCCTCGGACAAAAAGACCGCCGAAGCAGCCGGAAACGGTGAAAAAGCCGACCCGCAGGGCAAAGGCCAGGGTGAACCCAAGGACAGCAAGACCGCGCAGAACGGGCAACAGCCTGGCGAAGGCCAGAAACCGGGAGAAGAAGGTGAAAAGGCCGGTCAAGGCCAAGGCAAGCCACAAGATCCCAAGATGGCCGAGAGCGGTGAAAAACCGGGTGAGAGTCAGAAAGGCAGCCAATCGGGCGAAAAAGGCGAAGGGCAGGCCCCCGATGGTCAAAAGCCCGGCGAACAGGGCCAAGGGCAACAGCCGCAGATGGCCGAGAACGGCCAGAAACCCGGTCAAGGCCAGCAACCCGGCCAAAAAGGCCAGGGACAGGGCCAGGAAGAAGGCCAGCAGGCAGGTCAACAAGGCCAGGGCACGCAGCAGGCTTCCGCTGGTCAGCCGAAGGGCGATCAACCGGGGCAACAGCCGGGACAGGGCGGTCAGCAAGGTGGAGAAGGCCGAGGTCAGCAGCAAACAGCCGATGCCAGCAATCCAAACCAAAGCGGGCGAGGGCGTCCGCGCTCCGGGGACGACCGGCGTGGCGACAGCAATTTCGATCCCGGCGGCCCAACGACGGATCGTGATTCGGACAACGATCGTTCCCGCCCGCAGATCACTGGCGGTGCGGTGTCTGAAGCGCTGTTCTTTGACGACACGCGCGAGCAGGAAGACCGCGGCGTCTTCACGGGCAATGGCTACGAGCAGTGGAGCGACCGTCTGCGGAATGTGGAGGAGCTTTTGAACAATCCCGAGCTGCGCAACGAAGCGGCGAAGATTCTTGATCGCGCCCGTGAGCTGCGCGTGAACCTCAAGCGCAGCAACGAAGCACCGCAGGTCGCCCAATTGAACCAACGCATCACGCAACCGCTCATCGAGCTGCGCGATCGTGTGACGGAGGAGCTTTCCAAGCGTGACGCGGGCAAGAACCTCGCGCCGGTGGACCGGGACCCGGTGCCGGCGGAATTCCGCGATCTCGTGAAGCGCTACTATCAGGAGCTGGGAGCAGGGAAGTGATCGCGGTCGGATAACGAGTGGAATTCCGCCCGTCTCGAAGCTCGGAAATTAAAGAAGTCCGAGATTCTTTGTCCGAATGATGTCTCGACGGCAAACGGTGAGTCATCATAATCGGCGGCCATGCTTCCCACGGTCCTGACATTGCGCACCGACGAAGGCCTGCACCGGCTGTCCTGCCCGATGAACGCGTTCATCGACCTCGGCAGCGCGTCAGATTGCGAGATCGTGCTGGACGGCGGCACGGTGCTGCCCTGGCACTGCGTGGTGCAGCGCACCGGCGAAAAGCGGCTGCGCATCCGCCGTGCGGTGCCGGAAGCGTGGTTCGCGATCAATGGCGTGAGCGGAGCCGACCTGGAGGCTGAGACGCCGTTCCGGTTCGACACGGGCACGGAGGAAATCACCTTCGACCTCGTCGTTCCAGGCGCCGAACCCGCCGAGGCGGAGAAACCTCAAACTGAGGCCGGGGAAACGCCCCAGGCACCCGTTTCCACGTCGGAGACGCCAGCCGCGGCCCGGGCGAACCGGCGTGATTACCTCCTGCAGCCCACGGCCCTTCGCCCACGTGCGGCGGAACGCATCGGTGAAGTGGTGATCGACCCGCCAGCGGCCGCCGCACCAGCCAGCGAACCCGTTTCGCCATCTCCGGCCGCCGTCCCGCCGAAGCCGCAAGAGGAGGTGGTGAAGGCAGAGGCTGTGACGGAGGAGTCGTCACAGGTCGTGCTCACCGGGTTGCTGGTCTGCGGGCTCATGATCGGCGCCATCTTTTTCTGGCAGCGTCATCTGGACACGGTTCCGGCATCATCCGGTCCGGCGGAGGAAAGGATGCCGCAGATCGTGATGCGTGAGTGGACGGCGGCTGAGGAGATCCAGGTGGCGGCGGATCTGCGGCTGGCGCAGATGCCGGTGCTGGCGGCAACCCTGGTGATGCCGCATGCGGAGGCGGGCGACGCGGCGGCGATGCGTGAGCTGGCGCTCGCGTTGCTCGAATCCGGGCCTTTCAACGACGAGGCGCTGCATCTGCTGCGGAAGGCGGCGGAAGCGGGCTCGCGAGAGGCGCTGCGTGATCTTGTCGATGTGGTGGAGAACCCCATGAACATGACGCGCTACGACGAGGCGTCGTTCGAGCACCTCGCCTTCGCCGCCCGTCTCGGCGAGCCGGCCGCGTGGATGCCGCTGGGGGAGCGCTGCGAGCAGGGACATGGCGTCGCGAAGGACATGGCGCTGGCGGTTGAGGCGTATGAGAAGGCCAAGGCGGCGGGTGAACGCCGTGCCTCGCTGAAACTGGCCGCGAAGGAGGATGCCCGGGAGTGTGTGGCCGCGTTTGTGCGTTCCTGGAATGATGTTTCGGTGGCGACGTTGCTGGATCACGTGTCGGTGAGTCCGCAGCGCTACTTTGCGGCGGAAAAGCCGACGATGGAATCGGTCTTGCGCGCTGAGGAGCAACTGCGTCTGCTCTGGCCGCTGCGGCGCATCAGCGTGAGCGAGGGGGCGAAGGCGGTGCTGCGCAGTTTTGACCGTGTGGAGGTCACGCAGCCGTTTCAGTTCGAGCTGCAACGAGGCGCACGCATTGTGCGTGGCACGGGCGTTTTGACCTGCGAAGTCGAGCGTGAGGAGGCCGGCTGGCGCGTGGTGAGCGCGGGCGATGAGATCGAATTGAAGGAACTGCTGCCTGCGCCTGACCAGATCGTTGGCACCGGGTCCCTGAGGCAGTTGAAGCCCGCTTTCAGCCGTGAGGAACAAGTGGAGGAAACGCGGCTCGAGATCCTGGAGAAGATCCGCGGCATCGACCAGACGCAGGATTTCAAACCGGCGCTCACGCTGATCCTGAACACAGCGACCACCTTTGCTGCCGACGATTTCTGGCGGCCCTTCGCCGACAAGCTGTGCGACCGCATGGCGCGCGAATTTTTCGCCCAGGGCCGCTGGCTGAATGCCGCGTGGTCCGCGCAGGTGCATCAGCTCGCTGAACTGGGCTCGGTGTCGGCAATGTTGCTGGAGGGGCATCTGCTCATGGCCGGATATGGCTTCACGCGGGATGAGAAACGCGGCGTGGCGATGTATGAGAAAGCGTTTGAGGCCGGAAAGCGGCGTGATGCGCGATTCTATCTGGCTGAATCGCTGTTTCAGGGCCGTGGCGTGCCGCAGGATTTCGAAAAGGCAGGCGCGCTGGCCCTTTCCTTCATGGCGCGGTCCAAACATCCGCTGGAAGCCTATCTGGCGGCCCATCTGCTGTGGCGGAAGGCGGAGATTGACCCGTCGCTCTGGCAGCCGGTGTATGACACGCTGTCCCGCGTGGCGGAGAAACACCCGCCCGCGCAGCATCTGGCCGCCATGGTGCTGCTCAACCACGGCAACACCACGCGCGAGCGCAAAACCGGCTTCGCCGCGCTCAAAGCCGCCGCCGAGGCCGGAGTGCCGGAGGCGATGAAGAATCTGTCGAAGTGCTACCAGGACGGCGTCGGCTGCGAAAAGGATTTCCAGGCCGCGACGCTGTGGAAACAAAAGGCGCTCGTCACCGAACCGCTGAAGCGCAGGCACTACACGGAGTTTGAGGAGTGAACTTTTGCTGTGGAGCGCGGACCTCCGAGCTGACCTTTACCCATAAGTCGGGTGCGTTCTAACGCGGCAGCATCGTGGAGTTGGTGGCGAGCGTCAGCATGACGACTTTTGTCGTGGGCAGGAAGGGATGATTTGGCCTCAGCCGTTACGATGCCATTGAGCTCACGCAGGCGCGGAAGCGTCTTGGAGTGCTCCAGCCCTCTGGAGCTTTCCGCAGGCCCGAGGACGCTCGAAAGCGCCGGAGGGCCGGCGCACTCCAGGACGCTGCCGCGCTCCGTTCATTCCCGTGTTATCAACGACATCATCCTGTTATCACTCGCCCGTGCGCAGGATGTCGCAGGTGATGAAGATGGCCTGCAGGATGTCTTCCTTCTCGAACTCGGGTTTGCCGGTGGGTTTGTAGAGTGAAAGCAGCCGTGCAGTGCCATCAGGAATGGTGATGCAGGTGCTGACTTTGGAGACGTGGTAATCGGTGAGAGGGAACTCAAGGCGGCGGCCCTGCGTGTCGATGACATGCTCGCGATGTTCAAGGGGCGGTGCGGTGTGGAATTCGCAGGCAATGTTCATCTCAACCGTGGTGCCGTCGGCTTCCACGGAGGGTTCCACTTCGACCTTGAAGCCGACATTACGGCTTTCAGTGAGAATCTCGGTTTTGCCGTCTTTGGCGATGCGCAGATCGGAGAGGCCAGCGCTCTCTGTGCCTTGCTGAGTCGTGGCCCGGACGGCGGCCTTGGTCTCGATGCGATGTGTTCCAAGAGCTTGTGCTTCTCCTATTCTCACCGCAGCGAGCAGTTCATCAAGTTCGCCACGGTGATCGCTCTTTTGAGCTGCCAGAGCAGCCAGACGGCGCAGGAGCGGCCCGGGTGCCTGGAGGACATGCATGGTGACAGCGATGGACTTGGGACCCTTGTTGTAGATCTCCTCCAACAATCGCTTTATCCGGAGGAGATTCTCTGGAGAATTGCGGATGGTAAGCGTCGATTCGCCTGGATTGAAGTTTGCGCTGGCCCCCTTCGGAAAAGAAATACCCGGGTGTGCGAGAATGCCTTTACGGGCGTGGCCGGGATCGGGGGCAGTGACATCAAACGGATCGGATTCCCTGAATGCCGCTCCGGCATCACCCATGAAGTCGGCAGGCACCTTGAAGGTCCGGGTTTCGAGTCCTTCCGCGTCTGGTGCCTGACGTTTTTGGGTGAGTTCGATTGCGAGCTGTTTCGCTGAGCGTGGCACGACATCAGATCTCAGGAACGTGGCCCAAAGCTGTCCACCAGTGTCACGACCGGTGGGCTTATGGAGGCTGATGAGTTTGATGCCGCCGCGAATCATCTGCAGGCTGGTGTTGGCCTTGAGGACATGAAAATCAGTGGCTGGCATGGCAAAGGGCCTGCCCGTGACGGGATCACGAAAATCGGCGCTGCGAGCTTCGGGGCCCGAGGAATGGATTTCGTGGCTGACATTGAGGCCTACGGTGTGCCCGTCTCCCAGCAGGGCGGCTTCAACTTCGAGGCTGGAGCCAGTCGTGCGCATGTCGAATTCGATTTCGGGGACGTTCTTGTCGTTGATCAAGAAGCCAGAGACATGCGTGTGCTCCCTGACTGACTCGCAGATGGACCGCCCGCCGGACTGACTGTCGATATGAAGAGTGTCGATCCACATGGCATCACCACGCTGCACCGCAGCCTCGAGATGCGCCAGCATCGAGGTGTCATCACCGGAGGCCGTCATGGACTTCCGTGTCAGGTCTCGCAGAAGGGAGGCCGGGGCCTGCAAGGTGAGCAAGGTGAAGGACAGCGTATGGGGAGCGGTATTTCGTGCGTGGGTGACCAATGCCCCGATGGACTCGATCATGGCGGGTGTGTTGATAACATGGAGGTGCTGCCCCCTCCTCTCCAGCACAGATCCGGTTGGGAAGCTGATCCCCTGTGCTGTCTCCATCCAATGACGGAGGGACTGTTGATCTTGCTCCATGAGCGTGGCAAAAAGAGCTTCATCCGCGAGAAACGTCGCGGCTTCCATCCCTGCGGGTAATGGGGTGGTGTTTTCACTGCGTGGCGGAGATGGCAGCATCTCGACGTGCCGCACGCTGTTGGTTATGAAGACAGCCCACAAGACATCCGCCTTTTGAGCCTGAGGGCCGACTGGTTCGGTGACGCCAACCAGTTTCGTGGTGCCTGCGGAGCTGGTAATGGCAGTAGTAAATTCAACTCCAGACGTGTCGGAGGTTGAGATTCCGGCGAGTTGACCGGTCAGCGGTTCGCTGACGGAGATCTGATGGAGATCGGGAGCTGCCGGATGGAACTCGACCTTCAAGCTTTCGTCCAGGGTGTCAGGATCGGTTCCTAGGGCTGAGGAGATGGCAAGAGAAAGGCCGAGTGGTCGCATCTCCCACGTGGTTGTTGGTCGGCTTTGGGCGTCGAGATCGAGGCCTGTGGCATGGAAATGTTCGCGCACGGCCGCAGTGGAACTATGAACGCCGTGTCTCCCTTCCATGAAAGCGTCCGCGACGACTCGAATGTTTGAGCCGGGCTTGCTGGCGTAATCCAGCAGCATTTCGAGCTCCTTGCCTGCATCGGCAGTGCGGGAGGCTGCCGCGTTGATCGTGCGGATGAGTTCTCCGGGACCCTCCACAATCATGAGCTGGTGCGCAACGTTGGCAGGCGCATTCTTGCGCAGTGATTCGGCAAAAGCCGCGACCAGCTCGAGGTTAGCCTGTGTGTTGGTCACTGTTAGCACGCTTGGCAGTGGGTTGAAAGCAGCGCTGGCTCCCCTGGGGAACGTGACCCCCTGGGCTTCAAGAATGAGTCTGGAGGATGCCGGCCTGGAAGGCTTCGAAGATGGGAAACCCACAGGCACAGGAGGCGCATGTGAGCCAAATGCTTCGGAATAGGGGAAATCCAGAGGCACCTTGAAAGTTCGGGTATGCATCTCTGGCGCGGCAAACGCGTGCCAGGAGAAAGCGAACGTGAGAAGCAGAAGGAGGCTGCGAAACGACATGCCCGGGAGTTTACGAGAGCGGGCGATGACGTGTCGAGCCTTCTTCGGGCCTCGCCTTGGCGTCCAAATTATCGCCAAAAATCCCCTCGCTCCCTGCGGCCGCGTGCTACTCTCGCGGCGAACCCTTGTTCGCCATGAAAACCACGTTCAGCCTCGCGCTGTTGCCAGTCATGACACTGGCATTTGTTTCTTTTGTTTCCTCACTGCCTGCGGCTCCTGCAAAGAGCCGTCCCGATGCCAAGGCGCCTCCCCAGACCGAATTGCATGCCGAGATCAGCATCAATCCCGCCGAGCTGTCGCCGGAATCGACCATCGAGGTGGTGTTTCCGACTGCGATGATTCCGAAGGAGCAGACGGGCAAGATGGCGGAGACTTCGCCGCTCGTGGTCACGCCGGACCTGACAGGGACTTTTGAATGGACGAGCACACGCAGCGGCCATTTTCACCTGACGCAGGCCCCGAAGTTCGCCAGCAGCTATGATTTCAAGCTGCGCGGGGGATTGACCGACCTCGCCGGCAAACCGCTTTCGACGGAGAAGCTGGATTCGGTCGAAAGTGCCCGCTTCCGCATCATCGACCAGCATCCGCGCTGGTTTAATGACGACGGGCAGAACCGCAGCCCCCGCTTCCTGTTTGAATTCAATGACAACGTGACGCCTGCGGAGGCGGCGAAGCACATCCGCTTCAGCGCCGAGGACGCCGTGCCGGTGACGGCGAAGATCCGGCATGCCACGGGCAAGGATTTCACCCGCATGAGCGCCGAACCGCAACCGACCTGGGCGGAGCAGATCTCGAAGGCGAAACCGGCGGTCGCGGATGAGGCCGCGAGACTCAGTGCGATCATCGTGGAGCCTGAATCGCCGCTCCCGGTGGCGAAAGGCTGGCGTCTGGAGATCGCAGAGACTCTCACGGATGCCTCAGGGCATCACCAACTCGCGACGGGGGACAGCGTCCAACTGGGTGACATCAAACCTTTCGAGGTGCGGCAGGCGGAAGCCCACACGCCGTTCGACAGCGACTACTACATCGACATCGACTTCAACAAGCGCCTGCTGCCACCGACGGACACGGAGATGACGAAGGAGATGCAGGAGGCGTTTGTGCAGAAGATCCTGCCGTTCATCACGGTGCAACGCATGTCGCTGGGCCAGAAGATCGCGGCCGTGGTGAACAAAGACGAAGGACCCGTCGCAGGTCTGAAGGCGGAGGTGCTCGGCTGGACGCTGCGTCTCACCGGTCCCTTTGAGGTGAACAAGAAATACCAGGTCAGCGTGGCGCAGGCGCTCACCTCGGGCGACAATCTGCCTTTGGCGGCCGCTTACAAGAGCGAGGTGACCTTTGTGCCGAACCCGCCTTATGTCGCCGCGCCGGCTTTCATCAATGCGCAGCAGTCGAAGGGCGAAGGCGTGTATGAGTTCAGCGCCGCGAACGTGAGCCAGGTGCGGGTGCGTGCGAAGCGTCTCACGGGGCCGGAACTGCTGAAGGCGCTCGACCAATACCGCGCCTATCGCAGTGCTTTTTATGGGAACGAGAAGCAAAGAGCCGCCTACAAGACGCAGCCGATCGATGCCTATCCAGGCACGCAGGTGTTTGACCGCAGCTTCCCCATCAGCAAGCCGCTGGATCAGAGCGAGATCGTGAAACTGAACTGGCGCGAGGTGCTGGGCGACTACCCGGCGGCTCCGCTGTTCATCGAGATCGAAGGCACTGCCGCGAACGGCGTGAAGGAGAAAGGCGTGGTGACACAGTCGCTCGTGCAGTTTACCGACCTCGGCCTCATGCAGAAAAGCAACGGCCGCGAGTCAGTGGTCTTCGTCACCTCGCTCGAAACCGGAAAGCCAGTGCCCGGCGTGCGTCTCACGCTCGTCGATGCCGATTTGAAGCTGATCGGCTACGGCGACACCGACGCCAGCGGCATCGCCACGGCGCCGGGAGCCACGCCCGCGTTCGTGCTGGCGGAGAAAGCGGGCGACTGTGCCGTGATCGAACTCAGTGACAGCGGCATCTCAGTGCCCTACGACATCAATCAGGCCTGGGAGAACGTCTGGCAGCCGCAACGTCGCACGTTTGTCTTCTCCGACCGTCCGCTCTACAAGCCGGGTGACACCGCGCACTTCAAGGCGCACACACGTCTGCTCACGGGTGATGATTTGAGCCTCGATGGAGCGCCCGCCGAGGGCCGTTTGGTGATCCGTGATCCCCGTTACCGGATCGTGATCGACAAGCCGGTCACTTTCACCGCTTCCGGTGCCTGGGCGGATGATGTGGTGCTGCCCACCGGCCCTGCGGGCTGGTATGACCTCTCCATCAACCTCAAATCACCGAATGCGAACAGCCAGGCGAGTGATGGCGGCGGCATGACCTTCCGCATCGATGACTACAAGCCGAACACCTTCGAGGTGAAGCTCGACACGAAGGGCACCAAGTTCCAGGCGGACCGCATCCAGCTCCCGCTCAGCGCGAACTACTACATGGGAAAGTCGCTCTCCAACGCCGGCATCGAGTGGAGCGCCAATTCGCGGCGTGACTTCCTGCCGCCAGAGGCTTTCCGCGACTATCACTTCGGCGAGGCACCGTCGTGGTCACACTACGCGCAGGATCGTGACGCTGACGGCGACTACATTTATGGCGAGCAGGAGGAGAATCAGGACGAGTGGTTCGTTAATGGCGATCTTTTCCTCGGCGAGGATGGCAGCGCCACGCTGGAAATGCCTCGGCCACCGGCAGATCGTGCCGCGCTGCCGCAGATCGTGCGCGTGAATGCCGAAGTGACGGACGTCAACGAGCAGACCATCAGCGCCGCGACGGAGATCGAGGTCCCCGGAGCCGATTACCTGCTCGGGTTGCGTGGTCCGCAGTATTTCGCCACCGCAGGAAAGGCAATCAACCTCGAAGTGGTCGCCATCGACTCCAAAGGCGCTCCTGCCGGCGGCAATGTGCGTGTCGAGGTCAAAGTGGAGCGCCAGGAGTACCACACGCTGAAGATCGCCACCGCAGGCGGCGGCACCACGACGAAGGACCAGGTCGTGCTGCGTGAGGAGCTCAAGGAAAGCCTGGATCTGAAGGCTCCGACGGCCAAGTCTGCCCCTGCGGCCGTGATTCCCTTCACACCATCGAAGGGCGGTGTGTATTTCCTCACGGCCGAATCCATCGATGCGAAAGGCACGAAGGTGCTCTCCCGCATGCCGTTCTACGCCGTGGGTGGAGGTGAGTTCCCTTGGGCGATGGAGGACGGCAACCGCATGAACCTCCAGCCTGAGAAGACGAAGCTCAAACCGGGCGAGGATGCGGTCATCGTGGTGAAGACCCCGATTGCAGGCACTGCTTTCGTCACCGTGGAGCGCAACAAGATCCACCGTCAGTTCGTCACCGAGATCACGCTCGACAATCCGATCATCCGCGTGCCGCTGGGCGAGGACGAATTCCCGAATGCCTACGTGTCAGCCATCGTCATTCGTGGGTCCGTCGGCAGCCCGAAGCAGCACAAGATGCCGGAGTATCGCGTCGGTTACTGCGCTCTCACCGTCGAATCCGACGCCAAGGAGCTGAAACTCGCTGTGAAGCCGGAACGCGACGAGGTTCGCCCTGCCGAGGCTCTGAGCATCTCCACCACGATCACGGATGCGAAGGGCGCTCCTGTCCCGGGAGCCGATGTCACGCTCTACGCCGTCGATGAGGGAGTTCTCAGCCTCATGAAGCACGAGACGCCTGACCCTTCCGCGTTCTTCCACGCCGAGTTCCCGCTCGCCATCGACAATTTCACCTCCTATCACCAACTGCTGTCCGAAGAACTCGCCGCCCGTGATCGTGGTAACAAGGGCTTCGTCGTCGGTGGCGGTGATGGCGAGGGCCATCCTGGCAACATCACCATTCGCAAAAACTTCATCGCCACGCCGCTGTGGCTCGCGTCGGGAATGACGGATGCGCAGGGCAGACTGACCGCCAGCGTGACTGCGCCGGACAATCTCACGCGCTACCGGATCATGGCCGTGGCCGCGCATGGCGTGGATCGTTTCGGCAGTGGTGAGTCTGCGTTCAAGATCAACAAGCCGCTCATGATCGAGCCTGCCGTGCCTCGTTTTGCCCGTCTGGACGATGAATTCCTCGTCAAAGCCGTCGTTCACAACACCACGCCGCATTCCGGCTCCGTCGAGGTCACGCTCGACCTCGACAGCACCGCGACCTTCATCGCCGAGAAGCGCGATTTCATTCCCGCATCGCTCAACGCGGCAGATCGCGGGACCGCGAAGCAGCAAAAAGTCGTGTTGCAGATCAAGGCGGGTGAAACCGCCGCCACTGCCTTCCCGGTGAAGTTCGTGCAGCTAGGCTCGGCGAAGTGGAAATGGACGGCGCGGGCTGTGAACTGGCCGGTGCAGGCCAGCGACGGCACGGAATCGGCCTTTGAGGTGAATCATCCGGTGCCGGAACTGCGCCACGTGGCCTACACCCGCCTGAAAGCCGAGGAACCGGTCGAAAATCTCATCAAGGACGTGAATCCCGCGCTGCTGGAAGGCGAGGGTGAGTTGTCCGTCGGCATCAGCAACAGTCGTCTCTACGAGGCACGCGACGCGCTCGATTACGTGCTGCACTATCCGTATGGCTGCGTCGAGCAGACGACCTCCGCCACGATGCCGTGGCTCGCACTCGGCAAATACGAAACGCTGTTCCCGGATCAGCTCGGCGGCGGCAAGGCGAAGCAGGTGATCCAGGCAGGTGTGAACAAACTCCTGCAAATGACCACCGACGAAGGTGGCCTCGCCTACTGGCCTGGAGGACAGGAATCCAGCCTGTGGGGCAGCGCTTACGGCGGCCTGCTGCTGCTGCGTGCCCGCGATCAAGGCGCGGACGTCCCGGCCGATGCGATCAACAAACTCATCGAGTTCCTGTCGAAAAAGCTGCGTGGTCTTGATGACGAGAAAGACTTCTACATCGTCACGGATTCGGCATTGGCCCTCTACACGCTCGCAAAGGCCGGCAAACCCGAGCCCGCGTATCAAAACCTGCTCTTTGGCCGCCGCGACAAGCTGCCTGAAACCGCACGTCTCTACCTTGCGCTCTCGATGTGCCTCAGCAACACGCCCGATCAGCAGATCAAGGACACGCTGGGCTGGAAACCACCCGCACCTCCCGCCCCGCCGAAAACGGAAAAGAAGGGCAAGGTGGCCAAATCGAAGGCCAAGACCGAGACGAAGGCCAAAACGACCACTCCCGCGCCCGCTCCCGTCGTTTGGAGCCACTGGGCCGGCAATGGCGCGAACAAGGCGCTGCGCCTGATCTGTTACACGCATCTGGGTCTGACTGAGGACGCGGAAAAGCTGGCCGTTTCCATCCTGCAAACACGCAACGGCCGCGGGGAGTGGGGAAACACCTTCACCAATGCCTGGACGCTCACCGCGCTGGCCGCCTATGAGCGCAGTTTGAAGAAAACCGGCGAGCCGCTGACCGCCACAGCACAGTGGGACGCCCAAAATCAGCCGCTGAACCTCGCCGCCGGTTTCTCCAGCGCGAAGGTGAGCTTCGCGCTCAATCAAACGCTCAGCGCCGCTCCGCTCAGCATCGCGCTTCCGGCCGGACGCGAGGCCTTTGGCCGCATCGAGGCTCGCAGTTTCCCGCCACGCCGTGATTTCGCTGGCGAGAACAAAGGCTACGCCATCGAACGCACCTACGAGGAGCTGAACATGGATGGCTCCACCACTGGCACCGACGACCTCCGCGTTGGCGACATGGTCGTCGTGACGCTCAAGATCGAAATCGGCGGCGGTGATCGCTACCTCGCCATCGACGACGCGCTGCCCGCTGTGTTCGAGGCCATCAATCCCGAGTTCGGCACGCAGAACGAGCGCGACTCCGATCAACTGCCCGACGGCACGCAGCCCTGGTTCTGCGATCACCGCGAGATCCGCACCGACCGCGCCCTGTTCTTCACCGACTACGCGCCTGCGAAGGGCAAGTTCACCCTGCAATACCTCGCCCGCGTCATCGCCGAAGGCGACACCACCGCCCCGCCCGCCCGCATTGAAGCCATGTATCAACCCGACAAATACGGCCTCAGCCCCACGCAACGCATCCGCACCTTGCCTTCTGGCAATACGAAGGTTGCGGAAGTGAAGTGAAGCGGGCACTCCTGCCCGCTGTCTTTGCACGTAATGTCCGCACCCGCCGCCGAATCCATCTCCCACATCCGCGCCTCGTTTCCTGAGCAAGGTTTCTTCCAGGACAAGGAGTGGGTGCTGTCGCCGGAGGCGTTTGCGCTGGATGCGGCGACGGTGGAGTTGATTCGCTCGCTTGGACCGGCGCTACGGGCGTTTCAGCGTGCGTGCAATCGTTTGTATTTCGATGAAGCGCATCCGTGGGTGGCGAATCTGCTGGATCAGGGCAAGCCGCAGCGCGTCATCGAACTCGGACGCCATCCGCGCTGGCATGACGATCTGCCGCGCGTGTTGCGGCCAGATTTGGTGCTGACAGAAACGGGTGTGAGCATTTCGGAACTGGATTCGTTGCCCGGCGGCATCGGTTTGACGGCGTGGCTGAACGAAACGTATGCGGCGCTGGATCAAAACGTGATCGGCGGTCCTGCGGGCATGATTGATGGTTTTGCGGCGGCGTTTCCAAGTGAAGACATCCTGATATCGCGTGAATCCGGCGATTACCTGCCGGAGATGAGCTGGCTGGCGGATCGGCTGGGGCGCCGGGTGCTGCGTCCGTGGGAGGTTGCGCCGTACGAACTGAATGGCACTGCGATTTACCGCTTCTTCGAGCTGTTTGACCTGGCGAACGTCGAGAATGCCGATGTGATGCTCCGCATGGCCGAACGCGGCGAATTGAGCTTCACACCGCCGATCAAAGCCTTCCTCGAAGAGAAACTGTGGCTCGCATTATTCTGGTCGCCTGCTTTGGAGGATTTCTGGAACCGCGAACTGCGAACCGAGCACCGAGAACTGTTAAAGAAATGCATCCCCATGGGCTGGGTGGTCGATCCGGTGCCGCTGCCGCCGTTCGCGGTGTGGCCGAAGCTGGACATCCAGAGCTGGCATGAGATGAAATCGTTCGGCGGCAAGCAGCGGCAGCTCGTTTTGAAGATCAGCGGCTTCTCGGAGCGCGGTTGGGGCTCGCGTGGCGTGTTCATCGGTCACGACTTGTCGCAGGAGCAGTGGAGCGCCGCTATTGACGAAGCGCTGGCGAGTTTTCCGACGAATCCATTCGTGTTGCAGGAGTTTCATCGCGCGAAAGTGGTCACGCATCCGGCCTGGGATGAGGAAAAGCAGGCCACGCGGGCGATGCAGAGCCGGGTGCGGCTGTGTCCGTATTATTTTGCCACGTCGGAAGCGGACGATGATCTGGCGCTGGGCGGGGTGCTGGCCACGGTGTGCCCCGCCGACAAAAAAATCCTACACGGGATGCGGGATGCGATGATGCTTCCTTGCACTGCGCGGTGATTTCCGCTCCAATTGGGGAGTCATGAAGTTGATTCCAGCCTTCCTCCTCGTCTCGTCGTCCCTTTTTGCCGCTGAACCGATCGTGGTGAAGCTGTGGCCCGGTGGTGCTCCTGAAAAGCCGGGAGTGAAGATCGAGGCGGAGAAGGAGATGCCGCGGAAGAACGCCGAGGATGTGATGCGCATCACGAATGTCACGGAGCCGATGATCACGGTGTTCAAGCCGGAGAATCCGAACGGCACGGCGGTGCTGGTGTGCCCCGGCGGCGGCTACAGCATCCTGGCTTATGAGCATGAGGGCTCACAGGTGTGCGAGTTTCTGAACAAGCACGGCGTGACGGGCATCTTGCTCAAATACCGCGTGCCGAAGCGTGATCCGAATGATCCGGGCCGCGAAGCGTTGCAGGACGCTCAGCGTGCGATGGGCGTGATCCGGCATCATGCGGCCGACTGGGGGCTCAAACCGGACCGCATCGGCATTCTGGGCTTCTCCGCCGGCGGTCATCTCACGGTGATGACCTCGCTGCATGCGAATGACCGCACCTACACGACCGATCCGGCCCTTGATGTGGATGACGCGACGCCGAACTTCGCGATTCCGGTCTATCCGGCGTATCTCGTGAGCAAGGAGGAGCCGACAAAGCTGCTGCCGGGTTTCGAAGTGAACGCGAAGGCACCGCCGATGTGCTTTGTGCATGCGAATGACGATCCCTGGCCAGCCAGCGGCAGCGCCTTGCTTTATCTGGAATACAAAAAGCGCGGGATTCCGGCCGAACTGCACATCTATGCCAAAGGCGGGCACGGTTTTGGCATGCGCAAGAGCGGCGGACCGGTGAACGACTGGCCGGACCGCGTGGCGGAGTGGATGAAGGCGATGGGTTACATTCCGTGAGGCCATGAGCGCGCGTCCTTCCCCGTCTGCCGCTGACTCAAGGCCAGCGCAGGACCACCATCGGGTGGTGGTGGAGGACCTGACGGAGACGATCTGCCGCATCCGTCCGGACGGCACCTTCACCTACGTGAACGAGGTGTTCTGCCGCTTTTTCGGGAAGAAGCAGGAGGAGTTGCTGGGCCAGTGCTGGCACCCCGTGGCGGTGGCAGAGGACCTGCCGATGATCGAGGACAAGCTGCGGCTGATCACGCCGCAGAATCCGGTGGTGGTGATCGAGAACCGGGTTCACAACGCGCAGGGGACCGCCTGTTGGATGCAGTTCGTGAACCGCGGGCTGTTCGATGATGCAGGCAGCCTCGTGGAGATGCAGTCCGTGGGGCGGGACATCACGGAACGTGTGCTGGCTGAGGCAAAGCTGCGGGAGAACCAGCAGCGCTGGCGCTTTGCGCTGGAGAGCTCCGGCTTCGGCATGTGGGACTGGGACATCACCACGAACCAGACCTTCTTCTCCCGGCAGTGGAAGGCGATGCTTGGTTACGAGGACGAATTAGAAGTGGCCAACACCTTTGACGGCTGGCAGCGGCTGATCCACCCGGACGATGTGAAGATCGTGGAGAAGGCGATCGAAGGCCATCTCAAGGGCTGGAAAAAGGACTATGCGGTGGAGTTCCGCATGCGGTGCAAGGACAGCACGTGGAAGTGGGTGCGCAGCCGCGGGCAGGTGATCGAGCGTGACGAAAATGGAAAGCCGGTGCGCATGACCGGCACGCACGTGGACATCTCCAAAAGGAAGGAGGCCGAGGAACGGGAGGCTTCGAGCTTGAAGCTGGTGGCGGAAGGTGCGCCGGCCTCGGCAGTGCTTGAGGCCATCGTGTTGAACGTCGAGGCCACGTATCCGGGCATGCGGTGCAGTGTGATGCTGGTCGATGGCACGGGCTTGCGCCTGAAGATCAAAACCGCGCCGCGCCTGCCAGAGTTCGTCAGAAAGGCCATCGACGACATGGAGATCGGCCCGGGTGCCGCGTGCTGTGGCGCGGCGGCGTATTCAGCCAGCCGCACGATCTGTCACGACGTGCTGCAGGACCCGCGCATGGAGGCGTTTCACAAGCTGGCGGCGAAGGCGAAACTGCGCGCATGCTGGTCGGAGCCGATCGTCAGCAGCCAGGGAACGGTGCTGGGCACGCTGGCCTGCTACCGCCAGGAGGTGCATCACCCTTCGCCATCCGAGATTCTCAATGTGTCGAACGCGGCACGCCTGGCCGCCGTGGCGATCGAGCGTGAGTGGAAGGAGCAGGCGCTGCTCATCAGCGAGCAGCGCTACGCCCGCGCCCTGCGCGGCACCACCGACGGCCTCTGGGACTGGAACATCCTGACAGGTGATGTTTATCTCTCCCCACGGTGGAAGCTGATGCTCGGCTATGAGGAGAATGACCTGGCGGACGGCCGGGATGATTTCTTCATGGCCCGCCTGCATCCCGATGACGTGCTGAAGGTGCAGGCCGCACGGCAGGCCCATTTCGAGCACGCAACGCCTTACCAGGTCGAGTTCCGGCTCAGGACCAAAAGCGGGAGCTTCAAGTGGTTGCTCGCGCGCGGACAGGCGGAATGGAACGAAAACGGCGTGGCCGTGCGCATGACCGGCACCATCTCGGACATCAGCAGCCGCAAGGTGGCTGAACGAGCGCTGGAGGCGAGCGAGCGCCGGTTCCGCACCATCTTTGAGCAGGCAGCGGTGGGCATCGCGGTGATCGACACCTCGAGCGGCCGCTTCGTCAGCGTGAACCAGCGCATGTGCGAGATCAACCGCCGCTCGCGCGAGGACATGCTGCGGCTGACCTTCATGGATGTGACCTACGCGGATGATCTCCAGGAGGACATCGACCGCATGGAGGATCTGAAGGCCGGGCGGATCGGCAGCTTCAACATGGAGAAGCGCAACATCGCCCCGGATGGCAGTCTCACGTGGGTGAATCTCACCGTGGCGCCGATGTGGGTTCCGGGCGAGCCGCCGCTGCGGCACATTGCCGTGGCAGAGGACATCACCACGCGAAAAGAGGCGGAAAAGAATTACCTGCGCGAGCTGGCCTACAACCAGGCCCTCGTGGACCACACCGCCGCCTTGATCGTCGTGATGAACGTGGAAGGCCGCTTCGTGCGCGGCAACGCCGCGTTTTTTAGCAGCATGGGCTACATGGAGGACGAAGTGATCGGCCGGACGCCGTGGGAGGTCGGATTGATGGATCCGAAGGGGATCGCACGCTCGAAGGAGCGCTTCGGCCGCCTGCTGCGGGGCGAGGACAATCCGGCCACCGACGTGCGGCTGCGCACCAAGAGCGGTGAGTGGCGCACGGTGGAGCTGCGCAGCACCTCCACCCGCAATCCCGACGGCACTCCGGACCGCATCGTCATCACCGGAACGGATGTGACCGAGCGCAACCGCCTGCAACGTGAGGTGCTGCGCGTCATCGAGCAGGAGCAGGCGCGTGTGGGCCACGACCTGCATGATGGCGTGGGACAGACGATGACAGGCATCCTCGTGCTGCTGGACGCGTTGGAGGCTGACGTGACCGGCGGGACGCGGGAACAGGTGGTCCGCATCCATGAATTGATGATGCAGTCCGTGGCGGAGGTCAGGCGCATGTCCCACGGACTTTCTCCGACCAGTGTCAAATATCGCGGCATCACCGGCGCCCTGCAGCTTCTCGCGGAAACGGTGCGCACCAACTTCCGCACGCCGTGCGAATGCCACATCGACAACGGCATCGCACTGGGCAGCGAGGAAAAGGAAGGGCACCTGTTCCGCATCGCCCAGGAGGCGGTGAACAACGCGCTTCGTCATGGCAAACCGACGCTGGTGAAGCTTTCGCTGCGCCGGATCAGGCCGGACGAGTGTGAACTGCGCGTGGAGGACAACGGTCGCGGGCTGAAGAAGAAAAAAAACGGCCGGATCGGCGCGCACGGCATCGGCATGCAGGTGATGGATTACCGTGCGAACCTGATCGGCGGCCGTCTCAAGATCGAAAACCTGCCCCGGCGGGGCGTGGTCATCACCTGCCACATCGAATGCGAGCCTGAAAAGAAGCGCAAAGCACCGACTGGCAAAAAGACGGCCGGCAAGACGCCGAAGCGTAAGAAGAGCTCCTGATCACTCGCGGGTGATCAGTTCGTCGAGATTGAGGACGATTCGTGCGGTCGCCACCCAGGCGGCATTCTCCGCCGCAGGCATGTTTGGAACGGCGTGGGTGCCGGGCGCTGCTTTCACCTCGTCTGCCGGGCTGTTTTGGTAGGTGTAGCGGGATTCTTCGAGAAGCTTCTTCAAGGCGGTGATCTCTTGGGACGATGGCGGACGCGACACACAGACGCGGAAGGCCCGCGTGAGACGGGAATCATCGTCAGTGAGCGTGGCATCGCTCAGCACGCGTTTCGCGAGCGCCTGCGCGGCTTCGGCGAAGGCCTCGGCGTTCAGCGTGGTGAGTGCCTGCAACGGCGTGTTCGACACCGTGCGCCGCACGTTGGTCACATTGGCATCCGGGCAGTCAAACGTGGTCAGGTCCGGATGCGGGGCGGTGCGTTTGAAGAAGGTGTACATGCCGCGTCGGTAGCGGTCTTCGCCCTTGCTTGTGGCCCATTTGAAGTTGCCCGCGTAGCTCAGCGCATCAATGCCCTCGGGAATCGGCGGGAAGACGCTGGGGCCGCCGATCTTCGCTGAAAGCAGGCCGCTGGCGGCAAGGTAGAGGTCACGCACGATCTCGCCATCGACACGCAGGCGGTTCTGACGCCACAGGAGGTGGTTTTTGGGATCGATCTCCGCGACTTTGGCTGGCAGGCTGGCCGGTGTGGCGCTGCTCTGGCGATACGTGGCCGACATCATGATCGTCTTGAGGATCTTCTTCCGGCTCCAGCCTTGTTTCATGAATTCATCGGCCAGCCAGTCGAGCAGTTCGGGATGCGTGGGCGGTTCACCACGCACACCGAAGTCGGCGACGGTGTGAACGAGTCCTTCGCCGAACAAACGCGTCCAGAAGTGGTTCACCGTGACGCGGGGCGTGAGTGGATGGCTCTTGCTGACCAGCCAGCGGGCCAGATCGAGCCGCGTGTTGCCTTTCACCGGCGGCAGCGTCGCCAATGTGGCCGCTGTGACTTCATCGGCGGGTTGCAGGAAGTCGCCGCGATGCAGCAGGTTTGTTTTGCGCGGGTTGGTGGTCCTTTGGGCGATCACACGCACGTCCATGAGCGGCGGCTTGGGCAGCCGGGCCTCGGCTTGCTTCAAGGCGGTGTCCGCAGCGACAACCTCAGGATCGACTTTTGCCATCCAGTCCCACAGCGGCTGGATCACGACCGGATTCCGGCGTTTCGGCTCTTCGCCGAGAATCTTCCGCACTGCTTCCGGTGCGATGCTGTCCTCCGTCTCCTCGCTGGCGGCCAGCAGGCGCAGATGTCCGAGGGTGTGGCCGAGTTGCTTGTAGTTTTGCTCCAGTTCGATCACGAGCGTCTCATCTGGCTTCAACGTGACCGGTTCGGCGAATTGCAGCGTGAGCGTGTGCTTCTTTCCCGTGCCTCCGGAAATGGCCCAGCCGGTTTGATCATCCGCATCCAGCACCTTGTCCGCCGTGAAGGTCTTCTGCTCGAAGTCAGCTTTCGGTGAATGAAGAACAAGTTCGCGGCTCGTCTTGCCGCGTTCCAGCGTGGCGGACGCTTTCGTGAGCACAAAATTGCCGTTCGCATTCAAACCCGGCCCCTTGGAAGGCAGCGAGGCATCCGGCAGCACCTCGATTTGCAGTGCGGTGACCGGTTTCGTGTGGCCGCTGATGCTCAGGGTGTAGCTGTCGGTTTTGGGCGTCTTGTTATCGGCCAGGAGCGATCCATCGGGCAGTTGTTTGAGCTTCGCGGTCTTCGCCGTGGCTGTCGCCACTGCGACGGATTCGAATTTTTGCGCCGCCTTGGTTGCGGCGGCCTTCGCGAGTCGTTCTTTGACCGTTTTCTCCCACTCCGGCAGTTTCACTGGCAGTTCCGCTTTGGCGGCGTCGAGAGCTTTGCGCAGCGGAATGAGCTTCTTCACCGCGTCTCCGTTCTTCTGCTCGTATTCGGCCCAGGCCTCAGGCGAACTGGGCACCTGGCGGTTCACTTCGTCGCCGTTGTTGAAGTAGGCGAAGAGCTGGTAGTACTCCTTCTGCGTGATCTGGTCGTATTTGTGCGTGTGGCAGCGTGCACAGCCCACGGTGAGGCCCAGCCACACGGTGCCGAGTGTCTCGGTGCGGTCCATGCAGGCCTCGATGCGGAATTGTTCCTGGTCGGTGCCGCCTTCGGTGTTGGTCAGCGTCTGGCGGTTGAATGCCGTTGCCACGATCTGCTCCGGCCTAGCATCCGGGAGCAGGTCGCCGGCGAGTTGTTCGATCGTGAATTGATCGAAGGGCATGTCGTTGTTGATCGCGCGGACCACCCAGTCGCGAAAACGCCACGCATCGGGACGCGGCCGGTCTTTCTCATACCCATCGCTGTCGGCGTAACGCGCCATGTCCAGCCAGTGGCGGCCCCAGCGCTCGCCGAATCGTTCGGAGGCAAACGCACGGTCGAGCATCGCCTCGTAGGCTTTGGGAGACTGATCGTTCACGAATGCATCGACCTCTTCGATGCTGGGCGGCAGGCCGAGCAGATCGTAATGCACGCGCCGAATGAGCGTGGTGCGATCGGCCTCCGGGGAAGGGGAGATGCCGTTCTCAGCCAGCTTGGCGCGGATGAATTCGTCGATGCCGCCGGTTTGGGGGCGCACGATGGGTTTGTAGGCCCAATGCGCTTCGAATTTGGCTCCTTCGGCGATCCATTTCCGCAGAACCTCGATGTCTCGCGCTTTGACGGGGTGCTTGGCGCGATGCTTTGGCGGCGGCATCTGCTCGTCAGGATCGGTGGAGGCGATTCGGGCGATCAATTCGCTCTGGTCCGGCTTACCAGGCACAATGCCATGCGCGCCGCTTTTAAGCGCCTTGAGAGCAAGCTCGCGGCTGGTGAGCACGAGTCCGCCCTTCGAATCATCCGGGCCATGGCATTCGAGGCAATGTTCCGCCAGGAGTGGCTGCACATCCCGCACGAAATCGACGGGCGCTGCGTGGACGGTGGCGGCGGTGAAAAGTGCGAGGCTGGAACGCAAAACGGGCATGCAGGCTAAACGCCGCATGCCCGTCTCGTGTTGCGCTGGGGCGCATCAGAGGATCAATGCTTCAGCAGCCACTCCGTCGTGCGCGGATTGAAGTCGCCCATCTGTTCCCAGTGGAAGGCGTGGCCGGCGTTGTCGTAGAGGTGGAGATCGGCGCCGGGGATGGCGGCGGCGACTTCCTCGCTCATCCATTTCGGCGTGAAGGCGTCGTCCTTGCCGCCGATGACGAGGGTGGGGCACTTTACGTTCTTGAGTTCGTTGAGCGTGTTGTGCGTGATGGCGGCGGCGCTTTGGGCCTCCATTGCATGCACCGGCTGTGGCGCGGGATTGGTGGCAGCGTCCTTCAGGCCCTGCTGCATGTTGTTCCAGCAGTCATCGTTGTCGAACCAGGGCTTGGTGAAGATGAGCATCTGCACGTAGTGCATGAAATCTTCCGGACGCATGGTGGCCTTGCACTTCATGAGGTGCTGCCAGGTGTAGAGGCCGAAGCGGTCCTGCCGCGCCCAGGTACACATGAGGATCATGCTTTTCACCTTGTCGGGATGACGCAGCGCGAGCTGCTGGGCGATCACCGAGCCGAGCGAACAGCCGACGACGCGCGCCTGCTTGATGTCGAGCTTGTCCATGAGACCGGCGTAGTCGTCGGCCATCATCGCAGTCGTGTAAGGGCCGACGGGCTTGTCGGTCTCGCCCACGCCGCGGTTGTCGCCAAGGATGCAGCGGAAGTGCTTCTCCCAGGCCTGCGCATGCGCGTCCCACACGCCGCCGGGGGCGGTGACGCCCATGATGCAGACGAGCGGATCACCGCTGCCGCGTTCCTGATAAAACATTTTGATTCCGTTGGTTTCGACGTGGGGCATGGGAGTGTGACGTTGGAGGGTTGGAGAATGGGGATGATGGAGAGCGGCGATTTGAGCAGGGACGTGCAAAAGCAACAAGCAAAAATCACCTGTGGTCTCCTCAAGTTGACGCATAATGCGAAAACGCCATGTCTGAAGCCGCCACTGTCCCCCAACAAGCCGCCGTCCCGCCATGGGAGGCCAAACGTCCGCCCGCCCGACGCAGCCTGCCCCGCAAGGTCGTGTTCTGGTCCCTGGTGATGCTGCTGGTGCTGGCGATCTACTATGCGCTGCAACCTCGGCCGGTGGAGGTGGAGATCGGCGTGGTGCGGAAGGGGCCGCTGACCGTGTTCGTCTCCGAGGAGGGAAAGACGCGCATCCGCAACCGCTACGTGGTGGCCGCGCCAGTCGCCGGCAGCATGCAGCGCGTGATTTTGAAGCCGGGAGACAAGGTGGAGAGCGGCAAGACCGTGATCACACGCATCGAACCCGGGCTGGCACCGCTCCTTGACACCCGCGCACGCACCCAGGCGCAGGCCCAGGTGGATGCGGCGATGGCGGCCCGCGGCCGCGCGAATGAAAACATCGAGATGGCACGCACGGGCCTCAAATACGCGCAGGCAAACTGGGACCGTGTGAAGAACAACACCGACCAGGGCACCATCAGCGCCACCGACCGCGACACCTTCGAGCGCGAGGCGGAGCTGAAGGCCCGCGAGGTGCGCTCGGCAGAGTTTGCACTGCAGGTCGCCGATTTTGAACTCGCTCAGGCAAAGGCCGCCCTGCTGCAGATCGAGAAACCAGGTGAAGGGGGCTCCTCCATCGAGGTCACATCGCCGGTCAGTGGTGTCGTGCTGCGGGTGCTTCAGGAAAGCGCCACCATCGTGACGCCCGGCACGCCGATCCTGGAGGTGGGCGACCCAACCGACCTGGAGATCGAGGCTGAAATCCTTTCCCGCGATGCCGTGGCGATCCAGCCGGGCGCGGAGGTGACCGTGGAGCAATGGGGGGGCGAGGCACCGGCCAAGGCGCGTGTGCGCCGCATCGAACCCGCCGCCTTCACCAAGGTGTCGGCGCTGGGCGTGGAGGAGCAGCGCGTGCTGGTGCTGAGTGATTTCGTGGGCCAGGTGCCCGGATTGAAGGCGCTGGGAGATCGCTACCGCGTGGAGGTGCGAGTGGCCGTTTGGCACAGCGATGACACGCTGCTGGTGCCAGCCGGGGCGTTGTTCCGCGAAGGCAGCGAGTGGAAAACCTTCCTCTTCAACCACGGCAACGCCAAGGTGGTCACCGTGAAGGCCGGTCGCACTGACGGAAAGCTCACCCAGGTGCTGGAAGGATTGAAAGCCGGTGACGAAGTGCTGATGCATCCGCCGGACACCGTGAAGGACGGCAGCGATGTCGTGAAGCGGTACGAGGTGAAATGAAAAAAGGCGGCCCCTTGCGAGGCCGCCTTCGAAGACATGGGGCGAACGAGAGCGTCCGCGCTCCTCATCACACTTTCCACTCGCCGCGATAGTCGCGGGTGAGCCACTTGTCGTCACCGCCGCTGATGAATTTGTGCTCGGTGGGGTTCCATTTGATGTTGGCTCCGTGCCAATAGCCGAAGTTCATCAGATGGCAGGCGATGGCGCTGCTGGCTCCGACGCCGGCATGGCAGATGGGTTGCTTGCGGCTCTTCATGCACGCGACGAAGTCGCCAATCTGGTCCTTGCTTTCATAGAGCGAGACCTTCTTGTCCTTGAGAAAGTCACGGTCGGCGAGGGCGACTTCGCGATCGACGGAAGTGCCCGCTGATTTATCCTTGCCGTGGAAGGCGTGCACTTCTTTGCCGCCGAGGCTGAGGGCAAATTTGCCGCGTCCGACGTTCACCTCGCCCTCAGTGCCGTGAAAGGTGCAGCCGTGGCTGCCTTCGGCATGCGTCAGCACCGCGCCGCTGGCGTAGATGAGCTGGCAGCCACGCTTGGCGTTCTGGTAATCGCCAGGCGCTTTGACCTCGACCGGGCCGTTTTCATCCATGCCGAGGCCCCACTGGGCGATGTCGATGTGATGCGCACCCCAGTCGGTGATCATGCCGCCGCCAAATTCGCGGGTCTTGCGCCAGTTCGGGAAGGTGGTGCTTTCGCCGATGGGGCAGAGTTCGTGGTTGAAGGGCACGAGCGGAGCCGGACCGCACCACATGTCCCAGTCGAGACCTTCCGGCTTCGGCTCTTCGGGATACGCGTTCGGTTTGGCGGGATCGCCGATGGAGATGGTGATGCGCTCGACCTTGCCGATGACGCCGTTGCGCACCAGTTCGCAGGCAATGCGGAACTCCTTGCTGGACCGCTGCATGGAGCCGGTCTGGAGCACGCGGTTGTGCTTCTTCACAGTTTCCACCACGGAGACGGCCTCGTGGATGTTGTGCGTGAGCGGCTTCTCACAATACACGTCCTTGCCGTGGCTCAGGGCGCTGTTCGTGATGACCGCATGCCAGTGGTCCGGCGTGGCGATGCACACGGCGTCGATGTCCGCACGTTCGGTGATTTTGCGGAAGTCACCGGTGGTTTCGCAGGGCTTGGCGTTGCCTCCGTTCTTCGCGTAGTGGTCGTCCACCTTCTTTTTGTAGAGATCGCGGCGCACGTCATACACATCGCAGACGGCGACGACTTCAATGTCAGGATACTGGAGGAATTTGCTGATCAGGCCGCCCATCTGCTTGCCGAGGCCGATGAAGCCCATGCGGATCTTGCCATTGGCCGATTGCGACCAGACGCGGGACGGAAGGATGAAGGGGGCGGAGACGCCGGCGGCGGCTGCGCGGAGGAAATGACGACGTGAGGATGCGGTTTGCATGGTGATTAGGTGGGGGCGGAGGGTGGACCATTACTCGCGTTCTGCCAAGTCTCTTGCACTCACGGCAGGCGTGGCTATCCGGCAGGGATGCAGCTTACCAATCAGCGCCTCGGCCAGTTGATCATCGTTTCCGGCCCCTCAGGCACCGGCAAGACGACCCTGGCGCGCAAAGTCTGCGACCGTGGCGAGGCCGTTTTCTCCGTTTCCTGCACCACTCGCGCCCCGCGACCCGGGGAGGTGGATGGAAAAGATTACTTCTTCCTCACCGAGGCCGATTTCCTCGCCCGCGTGGAGCGTGGGGAGCTGTTTGAACACGCCCGAGTCCACGGCCGGCTCTACGGCACCCTGAAAAGCTACGTGTATGAGAATCTGCAGCGCGGCATGGACGTCATCATGGACATCGACGTGCAAGGCGCCGCCCAGGTGCGTGCCTGCGGCGACGAACTCGTGAAACGCTGCCTGCTCGACATCTTTGTGATGCCCCCAAGCATCGACGAACTGCGCAGCCGCCTCTCCGGCCGCGCCACGGAGGACGTGGCGGCGTTTGAACTCCGCATGCTCAATGCCGCCGCCGAAATGGAGCACTGGAGCGCCTACGGCTATGTTTTGATCAGCGGCTCACGCGAGGACGATGCCCGTCGCTTTGACGCGCTCCTCGAAGCGGGGCGGATGAGGACGAGTTTGAGGGAATGACGAATGACGGGACGAGCCCGCGCACTTCCTCATTCCTTATCCCCTTCCGCCACCACACCTGGAGCCCTTGGCTTCCGCCACAGGTGGTCCCAGGCGGTGTGCAGCCCTTCCTCGGCCAGGGCGGTGAGGTTCAGCGTCGTGCGTCCGGTGGCCGTCTTTAAATCCGCATGCCACGCCTCCACCACCGCCGACAGGCTGGCAGCAGCTTGCTCTTGATCGACTTCCCTGGGAAAGCCCTGTCGCAGGTGTGTTTCGGCGGGACATTCAAGAATCATCGGACCGCCAGCGATGAATCAGACCCACCATCCTTCAAGTCGGCCCTCCCACTGAGCGGATCATGAGGCATCACGTCCGGTTGATTGAAGCTTCTTCCAAATCTCGCAGCTCAAGATGCGCATGGCAGCATGTGAATTGGCTCAATCCGTGTGCCGCTTGGCCTTGGAGCCGCCGCCTTTCCAGAGGTCGTATTTCGGATCGGCGTAGGTGGCGAAGAAGGTGTCGAGTTGCTTGGCGAGGCCGGCTTTGATGTCGTCGGTGCCGGGCTGGCCGAATTGATTGAAGCGTTCCTGCGGGTCGGTTTGCATGTCGTAGAGCTCGAAGGGGCCGTCGGGGAAGCGGGCGACGTATTTCCAGCGCTCGGTGCGGATGGCGCGGGTGGTTTCCATCTCATAGAAGATCGTGTGGTCCCAGTTGGTGAGTTTTTCACCCCGCAGGGCGGGGGAGAAGTCGCGACCGGGTGATTTGGGCTGTTGCGGCCTTTTGTCGGCGAAGCCGAGGTGGCTGAGGACGCTGGGCATGAAGTCGTAATTGCTCACGAGGGCATCGCAGGTCGTTCCGGCGGGGATGCGGCCCGGCTGGCGGAAAAGGAGCGGGATTTGCATCATCAGCTCATGCGCACCGGTCGGGCGGAAGTGGTCGCCCATGCCCCACATGCCGTTCTGGCCGCCCATCCAGCCTTGATCGGCGGCATAGACGACGAGGGTGTTCTCATCGACGCCGTTGGCTTTGAGCGCGGCCATGATTTCGCCCACGCCATCGTCCACGCCGGAGGTTTCGGCGGCGCAGCGTTCCATGGCGGTCTGGGTGTTGTGGAACTGCTTGTTCGCCCACTGCCAGGGGTGCATGGCGTCCCGGGGGAAACTGGTGAACGGCTTGCCTTTGTAGTAGGCCGCATGGCGGTTCTGCGGCGGATTCGTCATGAGCTTGCCGAGGTTGTAGGGGCCGTTGTAGGCCAGGAAGAGGAAGAAGGGCCGGGCCTTGTTCGCCTGGATGAATTCGATGCCCTTCCGGGTCCACAAATCGGTCGTGTAACCGGCTTCGGTGCGTAGCTGGCCGTTCTCTATTACCTTTTGATCGTAGAACTCCTGCGTGCTGCCGTCCGGCTTCGTCGTCCAGGTGGTGAAGCCTTCGCTGGGCGTCATGTTCGCGCCGAGGTGCCATTTGCCGCTCAAGCCGCAGGTGTAGCCGGCATCGCGCAGCACTTCGCCGAGGGAGGTGAATTCCTGCAGCGTGTTGTAGGCCTCCGGTCCCATCATGAACTTCGGATCGAGGAAGGAATGAACGCCATGCTGCGACGGGATGAGGCCGGTGAGGAAGGTGGCACGCGTCGGGGAGCAAACTGGGTTGCTGCTCAGCGCCCGGGTGAAGCGGAGGCCCTCGGCGGCCATCTGGTCGATGTGCGGGGTGCGGATGTCGGGGTTGCCGTAGCAGCCGAGGGTCCAGGCTCCCTGGTTGTCGGTCAGGATGAAGACCAGATTGACCGGTTTGGCCGCCTCAAGGGAGTTCATGGGAACGAGAAGGGTGGCGAGCAGGAGCAGGGCGTTGCGCATGGGCACAAAACGGCTTGAAAAACACCCGGATTGCGGCTCAAAACCTTGATTGACGATAATTAACTAGAATTACCATATCAAAGAAGGTTAATTAGTCCGCTTTGAGTCGCCTTCCCGGGCGGCTCTGCCTCCGCATGTCCGCTTCCACCCCATCGCCGAAACCTCCCAAGCCAGTGCGCATCGCACCGTGGCGCGGGCCGTTTCATTTCGGCCTGCTCGTGGTGTCAGCGCTCAGCTCGCTGGCGTTGCAATTGACCTACGTGCTGCTGGTCGTGGGCCTGTTCCTGGGCATGTGCTGGCAGGTTTACCACATCACCGGCAGCATGGCGCGGGTGGGGGTGTTTCAGTGGCGGATTGTGCTGGAGGCGCTGAAGTTTGCCTTCATGGGCGTGACCTGGGTGTTCATGCTCCGGCCCCTGCGCCCGAGGCCGAAACAGGCCGGGGTGGCCCTCCAGATCACCGCAGCCACGCAGCCGCAGCTCTTTGAGCTGATCCACACCCTGTGCTGGCACCTGCGGGCTCAGCCACCGACGCAGGTCTGGCTCGATACCACGATCTCGGTGCGCAGTTCGATGTTCGGCGGCTTGATCGGCATTTTGACCGGCCAGACGATGCTCCATCTCGGCCTGCCCGTCGTTTCCGTGATCACCGCCCGGGAGCTCGGCGGCCTGCTGGCGCATGAGCTCAGCCACAATGCCGGTGGTCTCGGCACCCTCTTTGTGCATGCCGTGCGTGAGATGAATGCCTGGTTCTTCCGGGCCGTGATGGAACGTGACGAGTGGGAGATGCATCTGCGCGAGAAGCCGAAGAAGGAATCCGACTGGCACCGGTTCTGGCGGCACGTCATCAGCGGCTGGATGTGGGCGGCGAAGATCCCCTTCATGGTCTTCGCCCTGGCCTCCCGGGCCGTCAGTGCGGTCACGCTCTGGCTGATCGGACGCTCGGCCAGGCGCTGCGGAGCAAACGTCATCGGTGGTGAGAGCTACGACCGCATGCAGCGGAAGCTCTCGCTGCTGGGCGCCGCGTGGAAGGCGGCGGAGCAGGAGATCCAGCGTGGCGTCGTGCAGCACCGGCTGCCGGAGAATCTCTCGCTGCTGATGGCCCGCCATGTCGCGGCGACGGCAAAGGCACGCGCGTCTTCCAAGCCGGAAACGGCAGCGCCACCGCCAGAATCTGCGCCGGCGGATGCCAGACCGCCGAAGGGTGCCGAAATCGTCGCCCATCTCTCGCCCTCGCAGCCTGCCGCCTCCGTGATGCGCCAGTTCGTCGATCTGTCGCGGCAGGTCACCTACTTCTACTACCAGCACGACCTTGGACTGAACCTGCACGAGCACCGCATGGTCGCGGACGAGGAGGTCATCCATCAAAACCGTCGCGAGGAGGAGTCGCTGCTCGTCATCCGCCGCTACTTCGGCGGTCTGGCGCATCCGGAGCGCGCCATGTGCGGCCTGGGCAGCACGCCGGTCACCTCCCCCGGGCGGGGCGAGCTGCAGCGCACCGTCCAGACGGTGCGCGAGGAGATCGTCCGGTGGGGCCCGCAGTTCAAAGTGGCGCTGCAGGAGTGGAACCAGGCCTGGCAGCGTCGTCGTGATCTGGAAGCCGCCGCCACGCTCAGCCTGGCCGGCTTTTCCGTATCCCGCATGCAATTCGGCACGGAGGACTCCAGCCCCGGCTCCCTGCGTGCCGAGGCCGCCCGGCAGCGCATGGTCATGGAGCACATGGAAGGCCCGCTCCAGGAGCGTGAACGGGTGCTGGAAAGCCGCTTCGCCGCCGCCCTCGGCATGCTGTGGTGGAGCGAGTCCGCCGACCTCAATCCCTGGCTGCGCAAACGCCGCGAGGATCTCGCCGCCTGGGTCACCATCTACGAGGCCATGGCCGGATCGCTGCCCTCCTTCCGCGAGCTGCTGACCACCTTCTTTGCCTTTCAGACCCTCGGCGCGAAGTTTGCCAATGTCGATGACCCCAGCTCCTTCCTCACCGCCTTGCAGTCCGTCGTGCCCAAGATGCTCAACCTTGTGCGCCAGATCGTCGGCACTCTGGATGGCGCTCCGTATCCCTTTGGCGAAGGCCGCCGCCGCTCGCTGAACGACCACCTGCTGCCCGCCCCGCTCCCCGAAATGCCCGGCGTCTCCATGACCTCGCTGGATGCCGCCAGCATGCGCAACATCGCCTTGAAGATGGCCTCGCAGGCCTCCGAGTGCATCGCGCCCTATGTCGATGCCTTCCTCGGTCTCTATCATCGCTCCTTTGCGTGGCTGGCGGAATCTGCGGAACGGACCGAGATGCACTTCATGGGCGCTCTCAATTTCGGCTCCGCCACGGAAATCCTGCTGCCCGACGAGTTCACCCTGCGCGA
>NZ_JACSRD010000115.1 GCF_014879935.1 Prosthecobacter sp. | reverse complement strand
CCCTCTGACGACCGCCTGATGGTCGGTCCCAGACAGGAAGTACGGCCCCATGCCCCGCGAATACACGCTGCATCAAGCTTCCGCCCCCACCCACCGCATCGACTACAAGGCGGAGCTCAATGAGCAGCAATACGCTGCCGTCGTGAGCCCGCCGGGGCAGTCGCTCGTCATCGCGGGGGCGGGATCGGGAAAGACACGCACGCTGACGTATCGCGTGGCGTGGTTGCTGGACAATGGCATCCAGCCGGAGTCCATCCTGCTGCTCACCTTCACGAACAAAGCCGCTCGCGAGATGCTGGAGCGCGTGCAGGCGCTCGTGTCCCTCGATGCCAGCCGCATCTGGGGCGGCACCTTCCACAGCATCGGGAACCGCCTCCTGCGCTACAACGCCGAGCGCCTCGGCTACCGCAAAGGCTTCTCCATCATGGATCGCGAGGACCAGAAGGACCTGCTGGAAACCGTGCTCGGCTCCAGCGGCATCGACACCACCACCTACCGCTTCCCGAAGGCCGAAGTGCTCGGCGACATCTTCTCGCTCGCCGACAACACGCTCTGCGAGCTCAAAGAGATCATCGACACGCGCTATCCCTACTTCGACAACGTCGCCGAGGGCATCCTGAAGGCGCGAAAGCTCTACCAGGACAAAAAACGCGAGACGAACTGCTTCGACTTCGACGATCTCCTCACGCAGACCGTCGCGCTGCTGGAAGAAAACGAGGACTTGCTCGAGCGCTACCGCCGCCAGTTCGAGTTCATCCTTGTCGATGAGTATCAGGACACCAATGGCCTCCAGTGCCGCCTCGTCGAGCTGCTCACCGGCCCGCAGGGAAACCTCATGGTCGTGGGCGATGACGCGCAGAGCATCTACTCCTGGCGCGGCGCCGATGTGTCGAACATCCTGAACTTCGACGAGCACTGGCCGAAAGCGCGCACGCACAAGATCGAGGTGAACTACCGCAGCGTGCCCGAGGTGCTGAACCTCGCCAATGCCGCCATCGCCATGAATCGCGGGCAGATTCCGAAGAACTTGCAGCCTGCGCGTGAATCCAAAGGCGTGCTGCCCGCGCTCGTCGCGCTCGACAATTCCTCCGCGCAGGCCGCCTTCGTCGCGCAGCGCATTTTGGAGCTGCAGGACGAGGGCTGCGACCTCAACGACATCGCCATCCTCTACCGCGCCCACTTTCACAGCATGGAGATCCAGATGGAGCTCACGCAGCGCGGCATCCCGTTTCAGATCACCAGCGGGCTGCGCTTCTTCGAGCAGGCACATGTCAAAGACGTCGCCGCCTTCATGAAGTTCGCCGTGAACCGCCAGGATGAGGTCAGCTTCATGCGCATGGTGCGTCTGTGCGATGGCATCGGCAATGTCAGCGCCATTAAGCTCTGGAACGACTGGCTGCAAAGCGATGCCGCCAAGGCCGAGACGATGACCGGCACCTTCTCCGAGGTGCTGCTGGGCCTCAAAGTGCCGAAGAAGGCCAAAACGACCTGGGAACAGTTCGCCTACACGCTCGATGAGCTCCTCGACAAGGAAGGCAAAGTCGTCGCGCCCGCCATGATGATCCGCAGCATCGTCGAAGGCGTGTATGAGGACTACATGAAGGCGAAGTTCAAAAACTACGAGCAGCGCCAGCAGGACCTCGAACAGCTCAGCAACTTCAGCGACCGCTTCACCGATGCCTTGGAGTTCCTCAGCCAGCTCTCGCTCCTCAGCGGCGTCGATACCGACAACAAGCCCGACCAGCAGGCCCAGGACCGCGATGCCGTCACGCTGACGACCGGTCATCAGGCCAAAGGCCTCGAATGGAAGGTCGTTTTCGCCGTCTGGCTCGCCGACGGCATGTTCCCCCACAAACGCGCCATCGACGAAGGCGGCGACACCGCCCTCGAAGAAGAGCGCCGCCTCTTCTACGTCACGGTGACCCGCGCCAAGGACGAGCTGTATCTCACTTATCCCGTCATCAATCACCAAGCGCGAGACGGTGACATCATGATGCGTCCGTCACGCTTCCTCACGGATCTGCCGAAGGATCTCGTCGAGGTGTGGAATGTGAAGAGCGGGTGGTAGGGAAAGCGTAGAGCAAAGGGCAAAGAGCGTAGAGTCAGACAATCCTACTCGTCCTCCTACTCTTACTCCTCCTCCCGGATCGCGAAGAGCGTCGTTTCAGGTTTCAGGTTCCAAGTTTCAAGATGCTTACGCCTCCGCGCCAGCGTCGTGGAGTGCGGTGACAGAGGGGCAAGGCGCAAGCCTGCCCCGTCGGCACCGCTGTCGAGCGCAGGAACAACGCGCTCTGGCCTCTGATTACCATCCGGCACACGACAGCGGTGTCGCGCCAAGGCTTGCCACCGCACTCCACGACGCTGCCGCGCCTTTTCGCGCATCAACATCCATCTTGCCGTTTCGGCCTCTCATGACATTCTCCGCGCCATGAGCGCGTCCCTCACCATCCAGTTCCCCGGCGAACTCGGCAGCTTCGTCGAGCAGCAACGCTGGAGCTGGTTGGAGAAAGAACTCACTTCCGGCATGCTGGCCGCCGAATCAGAGTTTGTGCCGCTTGATGCCGAGTCGGTGATTGCCGAGGCCAAAGCTCGGAAGCAAGCTCGTCCACGCTGATTCTCAACCCACTGGTTCCTTTCAAACCCATGCCAGCGGCCATCGACCAAGTCTATTCCACCGCTTGCTCCCTCGCGCTGCCTGATTTGGGCGTTCTGGTCACCCGCCTGCTCGGAGAACTCTCGACTGCGCTCCCCAACACCACGGATGACGAACTCACCGCGATAGCAGACGCCCGCGAGGTTGAACTGGACAGCGATTCGGCTGCCACGATCACGCATGACGACATGCAGGTCTTCTGAGAGGCACCGCCAATCATTGTAGTTGAGGAATAGATCAGCCAGTTCACTTGTGCGTTAACATGAAGCTCTTCCAATTGCTTGCGGCGCTACAGGAAACCGTCTCCGAAATGCCTGGTGAAAATGACTCTCCCGAGAAGATGGAGAACCAAGGGTTTGATAAAAGTCTTTATGTTGATGTTCGCCCATTTCTAAAAGAGGTGAAAAAGATCTCTGACTATTTACGCCAGTTCAATGAATCAGAATATGGTGTGACCATATCGCACGAGCCACCGCATCGAATTCAAGCACTGGTCGAGGCGTTAACGAACCTGAGTTCCATTGTGAGTCGCGCGAGATCGTTGCTTGTAAGAGCAGGGCCAAGCAACGAAGTTCGTCCCAACATCTTCCCCTCTCTGGCGAAGGAAGTTAGGGAGTCGTGTGAACGAGTGATCGATCTATTTGATCCATTGATTGCCAAACAGAAGCTTGAAGCTTTGGATCCGAAGAACGTTGCCGCTCAGATTGAAAGACTGTCGGAAAAAATCGAAGAGCGTGAAAAACAGGCGCTTGAGCAACAAAAAGCAGCTGAGTCTGCGGTGTTGGTGGAAGACAATGTCGCGGAGCTTTCGACGGCGATCGCGCACCATGAATCTGAGGCTGCGAAGTGGTTTAAGTTTTATGTGGGCATCCTGATCTTCACGCTTTGGATCATGATCTGGATGTTTGCTAACCCACCACTGCTTTTTTGGTTCGGTCCGCGTTTCAATCCTGTTACATCAGGTCTCTTTCAAGACCCAGAAGACCCATTGCTGCAAATGATCCGGCTGGGGATTGGCAAACTTGTCTTGGCATCATTCATCATTGGCATCTGCGTGATTACAGGGCGGATATACCAGACGCATGTCCACAACGTAATTGTCAATCGGCAGCGCAGAATGGCGAGTGTGGCTTTTCTTCAACTATACAAGGCTCTCGACCCAATGGATGCGGCAAGCCGAAACAACGTGGTCGTTCAGGCCTGTCAGGCGATTTTCACACACAGCAGCACAGGTTTTCTGCCGAAAAGTAGCAATGAGTACACAAATCTCGCGGAAGTGTTGGCGGAAGCGATCAAGAAGGCCAGGAGTTGAATGAGTCTCATGAATGCACGGTGCCAGTGTGTGATGGTGTTCTTGGTGATTAGCATCCTCACATCATGCTGCTCGAAGGCACCCTACGTCCCCGACGCCCGCGAGCCCAACGACCTGCCGCCCTCGCCGCGCTACAGCGTCGTTTGGATGGCCCTGCGCGATGAATTGCCGTGTCATGGCACGAAGGGCGAGTTTTACCTCTGCCAGGGCCCGGAGCAGGTGGCGGCGTTGCAGCGGGATCTGCCGGAGTTCACGCTGCGGCATGCTTCCGAAACCTACACGGCCCCGGTGAAGGACTGGCCCGGCCTTTTCTGGAGCCACCGGCTCTCCGATGACGCGCTGGCGACGCGGGTGACGATCGACATCGACACCGCCACGGCGGA
>NZ_JACSRD010000251.1 GCF_014879935.1 Prosthecobacter sp. | reverse complement strand
CTGGATGGCCGGCCGTCTCGACCTGCAAATCCCTTCAGCTTTTACCCACCCAGCATAGCGAAGCGCCTTCATTTTTCACATTGGAGTAGGGGGAATACCAACCGCTGATTTTTCCATCCACCGACAGCACAAAAAGGCAATCTGAGGCACCAACAAGAGCGATTGATGGAGAAAGATCACGAGTCAGCTTCACAGCTTCATTGGGCTTGATCCCAGGACTTCCAGATTTTCGCCTGCTTGTATCACGCAGTCGGACGGTTCCATCAGTGCGCAGGACGGCGAAGACGCCAGAGTTGACGACTGCAACATCCCTAACTTCCCCTCCTCCATAAGAGGAGGCTTCGACAAGTTCGGCCCCAAAGCTGCCGTTCCAGCGAATGGTAAATCCCTTTTTGCCATGAAGAGCCACGAAATTGGCCCCATCCACCATGATCAGGCGGCTCACAGGCAGCTTGAAGTCATACAAACCACCTAGAGACGAGCTCACTTCGCCATTGGAACGAAGCGCTACCCAGCGGTGTTCTTTGCCGATAACCTGAATGAAGTCATTGAATGGATCTGAGTTTGTCAAATTGATCGGACTGTTCTCTGCGACGCCCCAGCCTCTCAGCCTACCCGGTTTGGAAGTCTGGACGGCTGACTTGTTTGAAGATTTAACTGTGAGACTGGCAACTAGCTCAACAGACTGAGATTGCTGGATAACTTCCTTAACTTTGACGGCACCAGAGATGTCACCGGCCTTGGTGAGCTGGGTTTGATAGGCGGTGAGCTTCTTCTGGTAATCCTCTACGGCGGGCTTGGTGCGAGCATCGCGGTCGGCAGTGAGTTTGGCGAGAGATTTGCGGTAGGTGGCGTAGAGCGGCTTGAGCACAGCGGGGGTGCTGTCGTCATCCAGCTCGGGCGCGGAGGGGGCTTCCTTCATGCGTTTGGCCTCGGCCTGGAGGATGAGCACGTCATCGAGCTGGCCACGCTGCTGAGTCTGTACAGCGGCCCGGTCGAGAGCGGCAGTGAATTGGGTATTCAGCGTGGCGAGCGCGGCTTTGAAGGCAGAGCCGCCAAGCTTGTCAAACTCCGCCTGATACTCGGCGGCGAGCTTTTCGAGCTGGAGATCAATGGCGTCCTTTGGTGCGGCTTCGGGAGCGGGGTCGAGGGATTGCCAAACAACATTAGTGAGCTTGGATGTCTTGAGAGCATAGAAGTAGAATCCGCCCTCGCTAAAGGTGTCATCCTCGAAGCTCCCGATTGGGGTTCCATTGGCGAACACTGCTGTCGTTTTTCCCACAGAAGCCAAGGTGATCTCCAACGTGTCACCAGCAAAGTCTCCGTAACGCGGGCTGGTGTGAACTTTAGATTTGTCCACAGAACTAACAGTCCGTAGCTCACCGGCTTCGACATTGCATTGCAATTGATACCCAGCTTGAGGCAAGTTCGGAGACGCTGCTCGAATGCGCACAAGCAGTCCATTAGCTAGCTCACTTTTCGCGACAGTGAAGCGCACGGCTCCGTCACCAAACTTTACATCGGGCGGTGAAAACACGCTCTGACGCTCTGGGATCTCAATGGAACCATTTTTGAGGTAAGCAGCAGGAAATACAGGCTTCCATTTCGAGGGATCAGGTAACTTAGCGAGCTGAGGCATGGGCTTGACCAGCTCACCTGTAGGCTCTGCCATCGAGATTGGATTTACTTGCGGCGGCTGTGGCTCAGGTGATTTGGGGGGCACCGTGGGTGCTAGAGTGGACGGCAGTTGCGTTTTCGCGATGGGCTTTTCTGTAGCCGCAGTCGTCTTTGGGGCTTGCGGTGTTGGCTGGTTTTTGTGCTCGAGCACTGTCGCCGAAGGTGGGGGCTGTGGTGAAGCAGTTGCAGTGCGTTCCTTTGGCGGATTCAATGCCACAGTAGTGGGCTGTGACTGTGATTGAGGCTGTTTGCCAGGCTTCATGCCGAGCCATGCACCGAACCCAAGTAATACGAGCGCTGCTGCTACGCCTAAGATGCGGACACTTTTTGATTTGCTCGCGGGACTCTTGGGCAAGGTGGTATTTGAAGATGGATTCTTTACGACGACCTGCTGCTGAGCTTCCCAAGCGAGCGTTTGCTGGAAGTGAACGATTGCATGAGCAAACTCCCGCGTCGTCTGATAGCGCTGCTCCGGCTGTGGCGACATGGCTTTGACGATGACGGCGTCCAGCCGGGCATCAGTGCCAATCATGGCGCTGGGCGGCTGCCAGGCTCCGCGCGGCAGCCTGCCGGTGAGCATCTGGTAAAGGGTGACTCCGAGGGCGTAGATGTCTGCACGGTGATCGACTGATGCATTCAGCTCAAACTGCTCCGGCGCGGCGTAGTCGGGTGTGCCGAGGCCGAGACCTGCCTGGGTCATGAGGCTGTGCTCATTCGGGACAGCGCGCTTGGCGAGGCCGAAGTCAGCCACTTTCACACGCCACTGGCGGGTCAGGAGGATGTTCGCTGGCTTGATGTCCCGGTGGTAGATGCCAAGCTCGTGTGCGGTGGCCACGGCATCGCAGATTTGCGGCATGAGCCACAGGGCTAGATCGGGTGTCATCTGCTTGGACTTGAGCACCTGATGCAGATCTGAGCCGTCCACCAACTCCATGACAAAGTAGAGAAACCGACCACCGACGGTGCCGAAATCATAAACACTGACAATGCCTGGGTGATTAAGGGCGGCCATACTCTGCGCCTCGCGCCTGAAGCGGTCAGCAAAGTCGTATTCAACACCCACTGTGAGTGGCAGAACTTTGATGGCCACTGGCCTGTCCAAGCTGATCTGAATACCACGATACACAGCGCCCATGCCGCCTTGCCCCAAAAAACCTTCAATCAGATAAGAGTCCTTCGGCAAGAGGCTCTGAAGCTCCTCCGGGCTAGGCATGGCAGAACTGAGATCTGACAGCGTGGGCGTCGGTTTGGAAACCGGCTTGAACTGTGTGGGAGCTGCGAGGTCGGAGGTATTCATGTGGCAGATGCAGTGCAGACGCCTTCTGTGGTGGAGAATAGACAGTTTATAATCCGTGCAACGTGCAACAAAAGCCAAGTTGGTTCTGGAAAAAGCTTCGCCTTGGCGGTTGCGTTCAATTGTCACTCTTCCAGATATAACTGCGGGATGAAGATCACATCGCGGAAGATTCACCTGCCCGTGAGTATTGAACCTTCGACAGTTCCTGCTCCAGTTCGATCTTGTCACCCACGATCGCCACCTTGAACACGGTGCCTGGTTTGAGACGCAATTTCTCCCAGATTTCGATGGGTATCAAAATGCGCCCTGCTTTGTCGAGTATCGTTCTCATCTCCGTGACTTTGTTGTCCCTCGCCCCATTTTCCAACCCATTTCTCATCCCATCGCTGAGGGACGATCATTTGTTCATCACAGTGAACACCAGTGTTCATTACGATTGCGCAATTGCGAGAGGAGCTTAGAATCTCCCCATGCTTCTCCGTGAAACTCTTCTCGCCGTGCTCGACCAGCCTGCGGTGCCTCCGGCGCTTGCTGGCGAGCTGCAGCGGCATCGTCAGCCGACTTGGAACCGCAGCCAGCAGCAGTCGCACGCGCTGGTGCTCACGGGCGTGAGGCGCTGCGGCAAAAGCACCTTGCAGGGCCAGATCAGGCAGACGGTGAAAGGCAAGGCCGTCACGCTCAATCTCGAAGACACGCGGCTTTATGGACTCGGCCCGGAGGACTTCGCGCCCTTGCTTGCCCTGCTTGAGGAGCATCATCCCGATGCCTCTATCTATCTCGACGAGGTGCAGGAGGTGCCTGAGTGGCAGCGACTCGTCCGCGCCCTGCTCGACAAAGGCCGCCGTGTCTGTCTCACCGGCTCGAATGCGAGCCTGCTGGGCCGCGAACTCGGTTCCAAGCTCACCGGCAGGCATCTCTCGCATGAGGTCTATCCCTTCTCGTATCGCGAATTCCTCGAATTCACCGCCCAGCAGCCCGGCGCGGCCAGTTTGCAGAAATACCTGGCACGGGGTGGCTTCGCCGCCGCTCTCTCCGCCGGCGCTGAGCAGGGTGCCGTCCTGCTGCGCGAGCTTTTGAGGGACGTCGTGCAGCGTGACATCGTCTCCCGTCATGCCCTGCGTGCTTCGCGACCTCTCATGACGCTCATGCTGCATCTGCTGGCCCACACCGGGCAGCCGCTGTCCTTGCAGTCGCTCGCCAAAGGACTCGCCCTGCCCTCCGTGGCCCAGACGGGCCGCATGATCGAATATTTACAGGATGCCTGGCTGCTGCTGGCCGTGCCGCGCTACAGCACGAAGTTCAAACAACGCGTCGTCAGCCCGCCGAAGTACTAGGCAGTGTTTTAAAACCTCAAAAGGCGAGAGAAAGAAGTTGTACTCACGGGTTGGATAACGGAT
>NZ_JACSRD010000186.1 GCF_014879935.1 Prosthecobacter sp. | reverse complement strand
TCCCTCTTCCTACCACTCCGCTTTCGCCGCTGCTACCTTCGATACCCACTCAGGACAGCGAAGACTCGGAAAATTTGCCAATGGAGCGCTCACTGGAGCCATGAGAGCTATGATAGGAGAAACAAGCCACACTGAAGCCAATTCCTTGGCAACCCCAGTGGATGCCAGCATGAATGACCTGACCCACTTTGTCGGATTCGTCGCCAATCTGCCGGTGGCAGTTCCGATATGGATTGCAGCGCAAGTGTCGGACAGCGTGATGGTTTGGGTTCAAGAGAATCCGAGTGCATTTGGCACCAACGACAAAAGCTTCGGTGGTTTGATAGGGAACAGCATGAAGGGCGAAGGGCGTCCGGGTCTGTTAGGCACGGCTATTAGTCTAGTTCACAAGCAGGGCGTATGGGGTGATGGCGGCGTTTTTGAGGCCGGTCAAACACTCGGTCATGACAATAGTATTCCGGGAGTTTCGCGCTGGTATATTTCTGCACCTGAAACGGCTCTGCAATTCCCGGGCATCGTAATGAAGAACTTTGGCTTCGGACCTTTGAGGCATCTCCTACCGGGTGCAAACATGGAGGTTCTGCGTGGGTTTCACAATGGCGCAACCCCCAACCGGTCAACTTATTCAGAACGTGGTCACAATGGAAGATAAGGAGCTGCGGAATCCAACGCCTGGGTGGGAAAGTAGTGCTGAGCTTTAGCTCGCACCGTGACAGATTAGTAGCTCACCAGCGCCGAATGACCTTGCCTGCCATTCACGAGCTAAAGCTCATGACTACTTTGCCAAGCCCGGCAACGAGCTGACACGAGGCATGGGAGCCGAGGAATCCAGCGCCTGGATGGGAAAGCGAGGTGCCGCCGGTCCAGAGGCCGCGCTGCCGCCGGATCATCCGCAGGCTCGGGTGGCTGATGGGGCCGACCCAACGCAGGGATGGCAGCAAAAGGGGAACCCTGGCATTCTCATTCTGCCGCCTCTCCAAAAGTGGCTGCGGGTTCGCTTCGCGGCTTCGCAGGAGCTGCATCCGTGGCATGGATGATTCGGCTGAAGCCGAAGCCACTTTTCTGCCGTTGCGCTTTCCAGCTCACGGGTCAATCATCCTCTCGTGAATACTTCCACCACCAAACCCATTCCCACCGACTGGCAGGCGGAGTTTGAGGCGGCGGCGCGGCGTCCGCTGAAGCAGCGGTGGCGCTATGCCTTCATCAAGACGCACAAGCCGGTGCTGGATGACGCCCGGTTCCGCTCCTTTGACACCATGCAAGACTACCGCGCCTGGTGTGAAACCGCCCTTCCCTCCTGGCTCGGTTATGGCCGCGTTTGAATACCGTCAGGCGGAGGAGATTCGTGAGGCGTTCGCCAAGCATGGTGTGCGCTATCTTTTCCTCGGCAAGTCCGCCGCGATCCTGCTCGGCTACCCGGACACCACGCAGGATGCCGACCTTTACCCGGAAAAAAGCGAGGCGAATGGCAAGGCGATGGTGGCAGCACTGCGCGAGCTGGGGTTTGAACTGACAGAGGCCGAAGCGGCTGAGGTCGTGCGCGGAAAAGACTTCATCCAGCTCAAGAACGGCCCCTTCGACCTTGATCTCATCTTTGCGCCGGACGGCATCGAGCGCTTCTCGGATGCCTGGAGTCGTCGGGTGATGATGGAGGGCTTCCCTGTTTGTCACATCGACGACATCATCGCGAGCAAACAAGCCGCCAACCGCGCCAAAGACCGCGAGTCGTTGGATCGCCTGCGTGCATTTAGAACGTGGTGGCTGGCGGAGCGGAACTAGAAACGACCTGGGGCATGATGGACACGGGAAAAATGGTTGGCCAGTGACGCGCTGCCGCCGGATCATCCGCTGGCTCGGGTGGCTGATGGGGCCGACCCAACGCAGGGATGGCAGCAAAAGGGGACCCCTGGCTTTCTCTTTCTGCCGCCCCTCTCAAAGTGGCTGCGGGTTCGCTTCGCGGCTCCGCAGGAGCTGCATCCGTGGCATGGATGATTGTGCTAAAGCCGAAGCCACTTTCACCCGCCGCCGCCGCGAACGCGCCCTTGGCAACGAGGGGGCTGTGATTTACAAGTTCCCGCATGTCCACCCTGACTCTGGAACTCGACAGCTATCTGGCGCACTCGCTGGAGGAATCCGCGCGTCTTGAGCACAAGCCTGTGGCGGCATGGGCGAGGGAGAGGCTGCGAATCGCGGCGATGGAGACCAAGGCCGAGGCCAATGGGTATCCGCCTGGATGGCTGCGGCTGTTTGCCAGCATCGAGGACGACACCTTCGCAGCACCGAGCCGGAGCGACGCAAAACCCTTGGCAGCCCTGGAACTGGAATAACCCGGAGGCATTTCATGGCCTACTGCCTCGACACCAACACCATCGTCTTTTGCCTGCGAGGCAAGTCAGCCAAGGTCATGCAACGGCTGCACGCCACGCCATGAGTTCCGGCGTGTACCAGGTCTGGTTGTGGAAGATTGGACGATCTGACTGGCTCGCAGGATCGGACACAAGTTTCGCACGATGACACACAGCGGCGCGGCGTATAGAGCCGCATGAAAGACACGAAACTTGGTTATTCCCGTCGTGACATGCTTGCCCGTGCGGGCGGTGGTTTTGGCATGCTGGCCTTCGCTTCGATGCTGGAGGCGGCGAAGAATCCTTTCGCGCCGAAGGTGCCGATGCAGGTCGGTGGCAAGGCGAAGTCGATCATCTGGATCTTCACGAACGGCGGGCCATCGCAGGTCGATACTTGGGATTACAAGCCGGAACTCGCGAAGCGCGATGGGCAGACGCTCGAAGGTTTTGATCCGAAAACAGGCTTCTTTCCCGGTTCCGTGGGCGGTTTGATGAAGTCGCCCTTCGGTTTCAAGCAATACGGCGCAAGCGGCACGTGGTGCAGCGACCTGTTTCCCAAAACGGCGATGCATGTCGATAAGATGTGCTTCATCCACAGTTGCTGGACGGGCTCGAACAACCACTCGCCCGCGCTTTTCATGATGAACACCGGCACCACGCGCATGGGCTACCCGTGCGTGGGCTCGTGGGTGAACTACGGTCTCGGCAGTGAGAGCGATTCGCTGCCCAGCTTTGTGGTGATGAGCGATCCAATGAATCGCGGTCTGCCCAAAGGCAGCGCGGCAAACTGGGGTGCGGGCTTTTTGCCGAGTGTGTATCAAGGCACGTGGCTGAAGCCGACCGGTGCACCGATCGACAACCTCGCCGTGCCTGCCTCGCTCACGCCGCAGCGTCAGCGTGCGCAGCTCGACCTCATGGCGCGACTAAATCGTCAATCGCTCGCTGGATCGGCCATCGAGAGCGAACTCAACGCCCGCATCGAAAGCTTTGAGCTGGCTTACCGCATGCAAACCGCTGCGCCGGAGGCTTTTGCGCTCAAGGACGAGCCGGAGCACATCCAAAAGCTCTACGGCGTGCATGAGAAGCACTGCGGCCACTTTGCGAAGCAGTGCCTCACTGCGCGGCGAATGGTGGAGCGCGGCGTGCGCTTCATCCAGATCTACAGCGGCGGCATGGAGAACCAGCAGAGCTGGGACGGCCACAAGGACATCCTTGGCAATCACAGCGGCTTCGCGGCGGAAAGCGACCAGCCCGTGGCCGCGCTCATCAGCGATCTGGAGCAGCGCGGGCTGCTCGATCAGACGCTGATCATTTGGGGCGGCGAGTTTGGCCGTCTGCCCATCGCACAAAAAGGCGCGCAACCCGGTCGCGACCACAATCCGCATGCCTTCACCGTCTGGATGTGCGGCGGCGGCGTGAAAGGCGGCTACCATCACGGCGAGAGCGACGAAATCGGCTTCAAAGCGGCCATCGACAAAGTCAGCGTGCACGATCTGCACGCCACGATCCTCGCCGCGGCCGGACTCGATCACGAACGGCTCACCTTCAAGTTCCAGGGCCTCGATCAGCGCCTCACAGGCGTGGAGAATCCGAAGGTGGTGAAGCAGGTGTTTGCGTGAGATACTCTGAAGCCATGACGCGCGGCCTTTTTGTCTCTCTTTCCCTGTTATCGCTCACCACTTCTCTCTCGGCGGCTCCCGCCAAGGTGAAGTTCAATCGCGATGTGCGGCCGATCCTGTCGGACAAGTGCTTCTTCTGCCACGGGCCCGACCCGAAGAAGCGTGAGGCCGACATGCGGCTGGATGAACGCGATGCGGCCATTGAAGCCAAGGCCATCGTTCCAGGCAAAGCCGAAGTGAGCGAGATGATCCAGCGCATTCTGACCACGGATGCCGACGACCACATGCCTCCGGCCAAATCAAAGCTTGGTGACCTCACAGCGGCCGAGATTGCCATCTTGAAGCAGTGGATCAACGAAGGCGCGGAGTATGAGGCGCACTGGGCATTTATTCCGCTCAAACCGGAAGCGACGAAGGGCCAGAGCATCGACAAAATCGTCAGCGTTGGTCTGGCAGAACGTGGATTGAACCTCCAACCCGAAGCTTCGCCTGAGACACTCATCCGCCGTCTCAGCTTTGACCTCACCGGCCTGCCACCGACGCCGGAGGAAGTCACCGTCTTTGTCACCGAGCATCAGTTTGATCCAGCATCAAGCATCCAGCATCTCGTCACGCGTCTCCTCGCCTCACCGCATTACGGCGAACGCATGGCCGTGGACTGGCTGGACATCGCCCGATATGCAGACAGCTACGGCTTCCAGGTGGATCGCGAACGCGAAGTGTGGCCGTGGCGGGACTGGGTGGTGAAGGCGTTCAATGACAACCTGCCCTATGACAAGTTCATCACCTGGCAACTGGCGGGCGATCTGCTGCCGGACCCAACTGACGAGCAGGTGATGGCCACCGCCTTCAACCGACTGCACCAGCAGGAAAGCGAAGGTGGCAGCGTGGAGGAGGAGTATCGCGTCGAATACGTCGCCGACCGCGTGCAGACCGTTGCGACGGCATTTCTCGGTCTGACCTTCGAGTGTGCCCGCTGCCATGATCACAAGTATGATCCGATCACGCAGAAGGACTATTACGGGCTGTTTTCGATGCTGCAGAACATCGATGAGGCCGGCTTGTATTCGTTCTTCACGCCATCGCCACCGACTCCGGCGATGATGCTGATGGACCAGCCCACGAAGGACAAGATGGCGGCGCTGAAGGACAAGGTGGTGCAGTTGGAGAAGAAACACGGCAGTGCTGCACGCAAGACGCTGGAACTGCGGGCAGGAGTGCCCGCATCCCTGGAGGGGCAACTGGCGCATTTCACGTTTGATGAGTTGAAGGGCAACAAGCTGGCCGATGCGATGCATCCAGAGCCTCCCCCTCGGCCCAAGAAGGATCCCAATGACAAAACGCCGCCGCCTCCGCCTGCCCCCGTCGCCGTTCTGAAAGGCGAGAACAAGCTGGTTCCCGGCAAGCTCGGCAGCGCCATCCAATTCACCGGCGATGACGCGGTGGACACCCCGCTGGGCAATTTCAAACGGCAGGCCCCCTTCAGCGTGTCGCTATGGCTGAAAACGCCGGATGTGAAGGAACGCGCGGTCGTTTTTCATCGCTCCCGAGCGTGGACGGACGCGGCGAGCCGTGGTTACGAGCTATTGATCGAGGAAGGCAGGCTGAAGTGGTCTTTGATTCACTTCTGGCCGGGCAATGCGATCTCCATCCGCGCCAAGACTCCGCTGAAAGTGAATGAATGGACGCAGGTGGTCGTGACTTATGACGGCAGCAGCCGTGCGGACGGACTTCACCTCTATGTGGATGGCGAACTGGCCGCGACGGAAGTCATTCGTGACGCTTTGACGAAGACGATCCAGGGCGGAGGCGGCGATAACATCGCACTGGGAGAACGCTTCCGGGATCGGGGCTTCAAAGGCGGCCTGATCGATGATTTTCGTGTGTTTGGCCGCGATCTGTCTGTGTCCAGCGGTCCTTCGGCGGAACTGACCCAAGCCCGGGCCGATCTCCATGCACTGCAGGATGCCCAGAAGGAGATCATGGTGATGCAGGAGCTCCCAGAGCCGAAGAAGGCGTATGTGCTCACTCGGGGCGAGTATGACAAGCGGGCCGAGGAAGCCGGTCCGCAAACACCGGCGGTGCTCCCAGCCTTCCCGAAGGATGCCCCGAAGAACCGTCTCGGACTCGCCAGATGGCTGACGGCGTCAGACCATCCGCTCACCGCCCGAGTGACGGTGAACCGTGTGTGGAACAGCCTGTTCGGACGCGGTCTGGTGAAAACGACGGAGGACTTTGGCAGCCAGGGCGAACGTCCGTTGTATCCCGAGCTGCTGGATTATCTCGCGATGAAGTTCATCCAAAGCGGCTGGGACGTGAAAGCACTGCTCAAGGAGATCGTGATGAGCCGTGTGTATCGCCAGCACAGCATCGCAGATGCGCGGACGATGACGGATGATCCCGAAAACCTGTGGCTGGCACGGGGACCGCGTCTCCGGCTGCCTGCCGAAATGATCCGCGACAACGCCCTGGCCGCCGCTGGATTGCTGAAGCTGACCCTCGGCGGCGCACCGGTCTATCCGTATGAGATGACCGAGGCGTTCAAGCCCATCGGCCCCAGCGCAGGCGACGCGGTGTATCGCCGGAGCCTCTACACGAGCTGGCGCCGCACCAGCCCGCCGCCCGCGATGGTGGCCTTCGACGCACCACGACGTGCCGTTTGCATTTCCCGGCGTGAACGCACCGACTCGCCGTTGCAGTCGCTCATTTTACTCAATGGTGTGCAGTATGTCGAAGCCGCCCGTGTGCTCGGCGAGAAACTGCACCTCGAAGCGAAGGGCGACCTGCCCAAGATGATCGAACTCGGCTTCTTGCGCTGCCTCAGCCGCAAACCGGATGCGAAGGAGGTCCAAATTTGCACCCAGCTTTATCAGGAGCAGCTTGCCCATTTCAAAGCGGTGCCGAAGGAGGCTGAGGAACTGCTGAAAACGGGGAATGCCAAGCGTGATGTCACAATTCCAGTCTCCGAAGCGGCGGCAGCGGGTGTTCTCGCCCAAGCTTTGCTGAACCATGACGCCTGTGTGGTGAAGCGTTGAGTTTTGAACCACTAATCGGACACTATGCACACTAATAAGAAGAACAAGATCACGATGAGCGAGGATGGGCCGTTTCAGCAGGAGGGCTTTGATCTCATGGCGGCGGTGTTTGACGTTCACAATGAAGTGGGTGGTGGACTGGCGGAGGAGGTCTATCAGGAGAGCCTTGAGGTTGAGCTGGAGATGCGGGGCATGATGTTCGTCTCCAGACAAGAGATCGCAATTTACTACAAGGGTCGGGAATTGAAGCGGCGTTACGTCCCGGACTTGTATGCCTGTGATGGAATTGTCGTCGAGCTGAAGGCTGTGTCACAGCTTTTGCCGGAGCACGATGCCCAGCTTTTCAATTACATGCGGCTGACCGGGAAACGTGTCGGCTACCTCATCAATTTCGCTCCTCTCAAGCGCGTCGAATGGCGTCGCTACGTCCTCTGACAATTGCCCCTCAAGCACCATGAGCAACCAAGCCTCAAGATGGGCCTCGAACCCACCAAACAATCCATTAGAGTCCATTAGTGGACATGAGTGGTTAACAAACCGCCGTTCTTTGCTCCAGAGCTTCGGCCTGGGCCTCGGAGGCATCGCTTTGAATGAGATGCTGGCGAAGGCTTCGGACGATCATGGGGTGCTGGGAGGCACGCATTTCCAGCCGAAGGCCAAGCGCATCATCTACCTGTTCATGTCGGGCGGGCCGTCGCACCTCGACCTGTTTGATTACAAGCCGGTGCTGAACAAGCGCCATGGCGAGCAGCTTCCGGACTCGGTGCGCGGCGGCCAGCGGCTGACGGGCATGTCGGGCAATCAGTCGTCGATTCCGATGGTGGGATCGCCGTTCAAGTTCACGCAGCATGGACAGGCGGGCGGATGGTTCAGCGAGCTGCTGCCGCACACAGCGAGCATCGCGGACGACATCTGCGTGGCGCGTTCGATGTTCACGGAGTCGATCAATCACGGCCCTGGCGTGACGTTTTTCCAGACAGGGTCACAGATCGCGGGGCGGCCGAGTTTTGGCTCGTGGCTGAGCTATGGACTCGGCGCGGAGAATGCGAATCTGCCGTCGTTCACGGTGCTGATCACGAAGGGCAAGGGCGGACAGCCTTTGGGCTCGCATCTGTGGGGCAGCGGCTTTTTGCCGACGAAGCATCAGGGTGTGCTGTTCCGTGCGGCGAAGGATCCAGTGCTCTATCTCGGCAATCCGGCAGGCGTGAGCGCGGGCAGCCGCAGGCTGATGCTGGATCGCCTGAAGGAGCTGCATGAGCATCAATTCGCCGGAACGCCGGACGCGGAGATTCAAAATCGCATCGACCACTACGAGATGGCTTTTCGCATGCAGTCGAGCATTCCAGAGGTGACCAACCTCAGCGATGAACCGCAGCACGTGCTCGACAGCTACGGCCCGGATGTGAAGACGCCGGGCACCTTTGCCGCGAACTGCCTGCAAGCACGTCGTCTGGCGGAGAAGGGCGTACGTTTCATCCAGCTCTACCATCAGGACTGGGATCATCATGGCGGCCTGCCCGGTGCGTTGCCGAGGCTGTGCAAGGAAACCGACCAACCGGCTGCAGCGCTGGTGAAAGACCTCAAGCAACGTGGCATGCTGGACGACACGCTGGTCGTCTGGGGCGGCGAGTTTGGCCGCACGGCGTATTGCCAGGGCAAGATCAACCCCAACTTCGGCCGCGATCATCATCCCCGCTGCTTCAGCGCCTGGTTCGCCGGCGGCGGCATCAAGGCTGGCTCGGTGTATGGCGAGACGGACGACTTCGGCTACAACACGGTCAAGGACGGTCTGCACATCCACGACTTCCATGCCACCCTCATGCATTTGCTGGGCATCGACCACGAACGGCTGACCTACAAGTTCCAAGGGCGGCGTTATCGCCTCACGGATGTGCATGGGAAGCTGGTGAAAGGGATCGTGGTGTAGGGCGAGCGTCCCGCTTGCCCAAACTGCGACCGGGACGGTTGCACTACGTCCCAACCGCGTGTTCATTCGCGCCCACATGAGCAGAACCGCCAAGCAGCACCGCAAAACCGCCGAGACGGACATTGAGATCGAACTCAATGTCGATGGGGCCGGAAAGTCGAAGATCGACACGGGAGTGCCATTCTTCGACCACATGCTGACGTTGTTCTCCAAGCACGGCCTGTTTGACCTGAAAGTGAAGGTCGTGGGCGACATCGAGGTGGATTACCACCACACGGTGGAGGACACGGGCATCGTGCTGGGCAATTGCTTCCGTGAAGCGCTGGGCAACAAGGCGGGCATCGTGCGCTATGGTTTCTGGCTGCTGCCGATGGACGAGACGCTGGCCGAAGTCGCACTCGACCTCAGCGGTCGTGCATTCCTGAGCTACCACGCTCCCGAGAATGTCGAAGCCATCGGTGGTGTGAACCGCTTCAGCTACCAACTCGTGGAGGAATTTCTCCGTGCCTTCGCGTCGAGCCTGCTGGCGACGCTTCACGTCGAAATCCGCCGCGGACGCGACGCCCACCACATGGCGGAGGCGATCTTTAAGGGGCTCGCGCGTGCGCTCGACGCGGCGACGAAGCTCGATCCGCGTGTCACCGGCATCCCCAGCACCAAGGACGTTCTGTGATGAAACTTGGCGTGCTTGATTATGGCGCGGGAAACCTGCGCAGCGTGTTGAATGCGTTCGAGGCCATCGGAGCGCATGCGAACCTCGTGACGAGGCCCGAAGACTTTGACACCATCGACGTGCTCGTGTTTCCCGGGCAGGGCGCGTTCGGCGACTCCGTGCGCATCTTGAATGAAACCGGCCTTTGGGAGCCGCTGAAGAGCTGGTTGAAGGCCGGAAAGCCGTATCTGGGCATCTGCCTGGGCTACCAGCTCCTTTTCGAGAGCAGCGAGGAGTCCCCCGGTGTGGTCGGGCTCGGCGTGGTGCCCGGCAAAGTGCGCAGGTTTGATCCAGCGAGCGGTTTGAAGATTCCGCACATGGGCTGGAACGTGGCGAACTGGGAAGCGGGGCAGTCTGCCGTCTGGAACGGCCTGCCGAATCCGACACACGTCTATTTCGTGCACTCGTACTACCCCGAGGTGCAGGATGAATCGCTGGCGCTGTGCCGCACGGACTACGGTGTGGGCTTCATCAGCGGCATCGCGAAGAAGAACCTCGTGGCGGTGCAGTTTCACCCCGAAAAGAGCCAGGAAGCCGGGCTGACCTTGCTGCGAAACGCGTTGAAGGTGCTGGAAGCGAAGGACTGACGATTCCGGCGGTTGCTTTGAGCTCAAAGGGCCGCCAGCGCCTCACGCAGGATGGCTTCCTGACGTTTTGCCATTTCCCTTGCCTCTGCGAGCTCGTGATCGTCCCAGCCGGCGAGATGAAGCAGGCCGTGGACAAGGTAGAGAGCAATCTCGTGGTCGAAAGGTTGTCCATGTTCCCTGCCCTGCCGTTCCGCAGTGTCGGCACTGATGAGGATCTCGCCATGGTGAAACGTGATCACATCGGTGGGCGTCGGGTCATCGAGGAAGTCGCCATGGACGCGGGCGATGTCCGCGTCATCGACAATCGTGATTTCGATCTCTGGCAATGACCCCAGCGGCGACTCGGGTGACTTGGCAGCCGCCAGACAGGCAGGGTGTGCCTTTTTGCCGATGCGACGGAGCCAGGGCAGCGAAATCGAGTGCTCCTTCTGGCGGTTGTAGATGCGGAGCTTTGGCAACGGCATCAGGCGGCGGAGGCAGGAGGCGATTTGCGGGTGCGGGGCTTCCTGGCCGCCGATTCGGGCAAAGGACCAGCAAAAGAAGCCTCGACGATCTTGGCCGGCCCGCCGGACGATGCTTCGTCGTCGCCCGCGAGGCGGGGCTTCGCGTCATCCCGGAGGACGACAGCAGCGGCGGGCGGTGACTCGACCGCTTTCTGATACTTGATGCGGCCGTGCATCATGCTGAGCAAGGTTTTGGCAAAGCTGGCCTTGATCTTGGCGAGCTCCGCGATGGTGAGGTCGCACTCATCGAGCTGGCCGTCCACCATGCGCGCCTGCACGATCTCGTCGATCATGCTCTCAATGCGGGAGGCGTTTGGCTTTTCCAGGGTGCGGGAGGCGCTCTCCACGGCGTCTGCGAGCGAAATGATGGCCGACTCCTTGAACTGCGGCTTGGGTCCCGGATAGCGGAAGGTTTCCTCACTGACCTGCTGGACATCGTCCTCCTTCGCCTTGCCGAGCTTCACGAGGCGCTCCAGCTCCGCCTTATGATCAAGGGCCTGACGGTAGAAATAATAGGCGAGCGAGGTGCCGTGATGCTGCTCGATGACGTCAATGATGCGGGAGTTGAGGTTGTTTTTGATGGCGAGATCGACGCCGTCCTTCACATGGGCGATGATGACGAGCGCGCTCATGCGGGGCGTGAGATCGTCGTGCGGATTCGCGGAGGGATCCATGTTTTCGATGAAGTACTCCGGTTTGCTGAGCTTTCCGATGTCATGGAAGTAGGAGCACACGCGGCACATGCTGGCCGTGGCACCGATGCCCTCGGCGGCGGCCTCGGACAGATTCGCGACGACGAGGCTGTGGTGATAAGTGCCTGGGGCCTCGATGCTGAGGCGGCGCATGAGCGGGTGATTCAAGTCGGCGAGCTCCAGCCATGACACATCGGTGGTCACCCCGAAGACGCTTTCAAACACCGGCAGCAGGCCACCGACGGCCATCCCGGTCACAATGCCGATCGTCAGCGGCAGACCCACCATGCGGCCGATCTTTTCCTCCATGATCACCCCGGCCGCCTCATGCAGAAACAGGGAGAACACCATCGCCACCACGCCGACATAGAGGCCGGCCATGAAAAGGCGGTTCCTGCGGCGGACACGACGGGTCAGCAGCACGGCGGTGAAACCGATCAGCGATGACGTGGCCAGATAGGTGGGTGCCGAGACCGAAACACACACCAGCACGCCGAAAAGCGTGGCGTAAATCGCACCGAACAGCCCGATCCGGCTGCCGAGGATGACCGAAAGCACCAGCGGACCGAAGGCGTGCGGCAGGATGACAGCTTTCAGCGCTTTTCCCCAACTCTGACCGGCCGAGAGGTCCAGCGTGAAGACCATCAGCGCCAGGTGCATCAGGATGGTGCCCAGCACGAGCAGCAGGATGCCGTTGTCACGGATCTCCCCGCGCAAGGCCACCCGCTCATGGGCCACAAAGGCAAAGCCGAGGGCACCCGCGTAGAGAGCATGCAGCCAGGTCAAAGCAGGCAGGCCATCCTCCACCTGAGTGCCCAGACGCATCAACACGACGACGCCGATGAAGAACAGCACGTAGGCGGCGACGGTACCGGCCGGATGCGTGCGCATCTCGTCCACAAAGTCACCTTCCTGGTGTTTTCTGCGGGTTCTGCCGCAGGAAAGGCCTTCGCGTTGCAAGCGGGCACGTCGGATGGACTCAAACATGGTGGGGGTGCGGGAGTGGCAGGGAGGCTATCATACATCGGGGGTCGGACAAGAATCTTTCCCCTCGTGTTCAGGCTCCTTGAGCCGTTGTGGCGCAGTTTTGGCAACTCTCCCTGCTTGATAGGCCTCGATGATCCGCTGCACGACAGGCAGGCGGACAATGTCCTTCGGGGCAAACGCCACAAATTTCACCCCTTCCACGTCCTGAAGCAGTTCGACAGCTTCCTTCAATCCGGACTTCACATGGCGGCGAAGGTCCACCTGGGACGGGTCGCCTGTGACCACGCACCGCGCCCCGTCACCCAGGCGGGTCAAGAACATGAGCATCTGCTCTGTCGTCGTATTTTGCGCCTCATCGAGGATGATGAAGGCGTTTTTCAGAGTTCGCCCGCGCATGTAAGCGAGCGGGGCGATTTCGATGCTGCCGCGCTCGATGAGTCGCTCGGCCTCCTCCGGCTCCAGCATGTCGTAGAGGGCGTCGTAGAGCGGCCGCAGGTAGGGGAATATCTTTTCTTTCAGATCGCCGGGCAGAAAGCCGAGAGCCTCGCCTGCCTCCACCGCCGGCCGGGTCAAAACGAGGCGCTGCACGACCTTTTCCTTCAACCAGTGCAATCCCTGCGCCATGGCGAGGTAAGTCTTGCCCGTGCCGGCCGGGCCCACGCCGAAAACGACCTCACATTCCCGCATGGCCTGCACATAGGCGATCTGGCTGCGGGTTTTGGCGAGAACGGCCGGACGCTTGCCGGAGCCGAGCATTTTGAGCTGCATGATCGCCTCGCCGGGAGCATCGCCACTTTCCCGCTGCACGCCTTCGGTGATAAGGCGCACCATGCCGGGTGAAATCTCGCCCCCCTGCCTGCGGACACGTTCGAGCTGGGTGAAAACCTCCCGCGCTGCGGCGATTTTCGCCTCATCCCCCTCCAGTCGCACCCAGCCTTCACGACTGGTCACAGTCACGCCAAACGTCTCGCCTACCAGCCGCAGACTGCCCAAGTCATTGCCAATCAGCTTCTGGAGAAACTGCGGCGTCTCGTAAGTGAGGGTTTCGACAGACATCAGCGATAGCCATACGCCAGCGCCCAGAGGACGCTCGGCTCCGTCTTCGACTTCAGCTCAAAGACAATGCGGTAGGTGCCGGTCTTCGGCGGATTGACGCGGACACTCATGAAATACTTGTCCGCCTTCGCGCTGATTTGAACCGGCTGGTTTTTCTCGTCGAAGACCTTCATGTCCAGCGACACACCCTCCTGGCTGGTGCCCAGCCAGAAGGCGTACTCATTCCCCTTGAACAACTGGTGCCGGATCATGAGCTTCTGTCCGCTCTTCACCTCGCCGTTCCAGTAGTCCTCGCGGACGATGAAGCCCTGCTCCACGAACGGGATGGCGGCCTCCATCGCAAAATCATGCGACTCGTCCACGGTGGCATTCACCAGCGAGGCGAAGGCCAGGGACAGCACTGCGAAGACGGTTTTTCCGAAGTTCGATTTCATGGCAAAGCCGTGTGGGGGATTATTTCTTCGCCAGGATTTCGGCCAGCAATCCATCGCAGGTCTTGCCGATTTCAGAGACAGCGTCCTTTGAGAAGCCGTCCACCGCGCCTTCCATCTGCTGGAGCACGGAACCGAGTCCCTTGCGAATGGAGCGCATCACATCGTGTTCACGCGTGCCGGCAGGCATGCCTTCGATCTTGCCGACGAAGTGCTCGACGAGCATCGGCTGGTTCAGAAGCTCCGCACGGTCGGCGGAGAAGCTCTTTTTCACCACCGACGTCACGGAGGCCGTGCCGCGCAGCCAGCCGCCGAGGCTGACGCACTGCGAAAGGTCCATGTCCTTCATCTGCTCCATCGTGTCGCGCACCGTTTTCTGCGTCTGGTCGAATTCCTTGCGGATGGCGCTCCAGTTCGACTTGTCGGCGGCATCCAGGATGCTCTGCGCATGTGGCAGCACCGATTTGCTGAGGCCGAGGCTCTTGGCGAGGCTGATCACATCGCGACCGAGGTCCTTCACCGCCTCCTTGTCCTCCGCCTGCACAGCCACAAAGCCTTCCGCCACTGTATAACCGAAAAGCAGGGAGAGCTTCGTGCGGTCGCTGGTCGTCGGCAGTTCCTGCTTGCGCAGCTCCGTGCGCCAGTTCGGCTCGCCCAGCTTGTCCAGCACGGAAAAGACCTCGCTCGGCACCGGGACAACCACGTCATCAACGACTTTGCCCGGAAACGCCTGCGGATCGAATTCTTCGACTCCTTTCGTGCCCTGTGGGGCTGCGGGAAGGTGGAGCGTGGTGGCAGTCAGACCCACAAAGATCGACAAAAAGAGGATGCGGTTCATGGCGAGGAACATTTTTTCGGGTTGCTCCGAATCAAACCGCAATCCCCCGGCGTGGCAACTGGTTTGACCGGCGGGCATCGCCGTTAACCAATCAACGCCTGATGGGACGCATTGGAAGCATCATCCTCGCGCTTTCAGTCCTCCATGCTTCAAAACGCAATCCCAAAATCAAATCACCCGCGGCAGCACCTCGACCACGTCCGCCAGCACGCGGCCACTGCCATGGCGAAGCTCGTTGCAGCGGCCGAAAAGCAACTGGCCGCTGGTGGCGCCCAGGAGTTCCGCCAGCCGCTGATCGACTGAGATGCGGAAATAGCCCCGTGGATGGCTGGAGTGCGGCACTTGGAAGCGCTCCAGGATCGCACCAAAGGGCACATGGCCTTCCAGAACGAGTTTTTGGGCTTCTTCGGGCAGGATGTCGAGGTGGATGCCGATCGCACCGAACTCCACCGGCATGCCATCGCTGCGGCGATGCAGGACAGAGGCCCGCACGAGGTAATTGCCGATGCGAGCACGAGCGGCGACGTCGAGATCGATCTCGCAAGCGTGGAACTCCCGCAGCCGCGGCGTCATGTCCTTCTCGTGAACGAGAAGATGACGCTCCTGCTCGGCGAGCGCCTCAGGTTCGACAAATGTCACACGTGGACGCGTGCTGCCGATGCCATAAAAGAAAATGAGCGGGGCCAGGATGTCCTCGTCAGGACGCGCCACCTGGACGTCAGGTGTAGCGGGCATACTGGCGGTGCTGGGGGAGGAAGAAGTCGTGCAGCAGACGGTCCACCTGCAGCAATCCATCACGTGTGAGCGTGACTCCTGTGTCCGTAAGGGTCGCAAATCCCTCTTTCGCGAGGTATTCGAGCTGCGGGGCGAAAAACTCCCGCGGATTCTGCCCGAATTTCCGGATGTAATAGTCGAACTCGCTGTGTCCGAGTTTGATCTTCAGGATGAACTCACGCACGAAGCGATCCTCGGCCGTGGTCTGATAAGCACGGAACATCGGGAACTGCCCGGCATCCACCGCCAGCATGTACGGCCCGACATCGGCCTGATTTTGATAGTGAACACCGCCCAGATGCCCGAATGAGGCCACACCGCAGCTCAAAAGATCGGCGCCTTCCCACAACGCATCGCGATAGACAAATTTGATGCGTGTCGGGTCTTTGACGACGGTGTAAGCGCTGGTGACCGTGTAACCGGCCTTTTGGAACTCGTCGAACGCGTAGCTGACCCAGTCGCGTTTCGTCTGCCAGTCGGCCACAGGTGCGGTGACTTTCCCCTCCGCCTTCATCTGCTGGTAGATCGTCGTGTTGTAGGGCACTTCCATCTGGTAGATCGTGACCGCATCCGGCTCCAGTTCGATGGCTTTGCGCACACACACCTTCCAGTTTTCCGCCGTCTCATTCATCATGCCGGCGATGAGATCGATGTTGATGTGCTCGAAACCGAGGCCTCGGGCAAAACGGTAGGCTTTTTCGATCTCGCCGCTGCGATGGGCACGTCCGTTGGTTTCGAGGATGTGATCGTCGAAATTCTCGACACCCAAGCTCAGACGCGTGACGCCCACCTCACGAATGCCGGTCAGCTTCACCTCGTTGAGCGTGCCCGGCTCCGCCTCGAAGGCCACCTCCGCCGCACCTTCCCAGGAAACGAGATCCTTCATGCGGTTCGTCAGGTCCTTGAGCTGCGGCACGGACAGGTAGCTCGGTGTTCCGCCGCCGAAGTAAACAAAGTGCGCCTTCCGACCGGCGATGTAAGGCTGCCGCGCGAAGTGCTCCATCTCGCGCATGCCCGCGTCGATGTAGGCCTTGATCTCGGACGCGTTCTTGTCGGTATAGACCTTGAAGTAGCAGAAATGGCAGCGCTTCCGGCAGAACGGGATGTGGAAGTAAACACCGAGCGGCACATCCGTGGGTGCCGGACGGCGGAGCACCTCCTCGACCACCGGAACCTGCTCTTTCTGCCAGAAGGAGAAGGGCGGATAGTTCGAGACGAAATAGTTCCCGGCCTCGGTCTTTTCGGTCTTTTTGGGGACCTGGACTTCGGTCGCAGCCGCAGCCTGCGGAGAATCGAGCGTGGTTTGCATGGGGGTAAAAGGAGAACGCCTTGCGACGGCGGTTCTGCACAAAAAGTCGGGAGAAAACCCGCTGCGGTCAAGAAGTGCTCAGCGAATCGCCAGCACGGTCAAAGCTTCGCGTCACGCAGGTGGCTGGTAACGCCACCACGACTACTTCCCGTGTGCCAGCACGACGCGGAAGCCAATCGTGTTCCGCCGCGTCTCCGGCGGCACCGGTGTGCGTGCGGAAGCCAGCAGTTCCTCCGGCACCGACGTGCGCCAGTTGCCGCCACGTGTCGTGCCCATCACCGGTCTGGCCGGTTCGTTCGGTTTCGCCGCTGGTGCTGCCTCGTAATCCGTGTCCACCCATTCCGAGACGTTTCCCGCCAGACCGGAAATGCCCCGCTCATTCGGCCGCAAGGCAGCCACAGGAGCCAGAAACGCGAAACGGTCCTCATAACCCGGGATCGCGCTGTCCAGACTGGCCCGGCGGGCGGAATTAATGTCCGCCAGATTGTCCACGTCGTTCGGCGGCGGCCAGTCATAGCCCCAGGAATACACGCCGCGGATGCGCCCGTTGCGTTCGGCCGGCGTGATGCCGCGTTCTGGCGGCAGACCAGCCGCACGGCTCCATTCCTCGTCGGTGGGCAGGCGATACACATCCTTCGGCCCGATCAGCCCCGCATTGCGATCTCGTTCAGTCAGCCAGGCGCAGAAGGCCTGCGCCTCATTCCGATCCACCCCCACCACCGGCAGCGCTCCTCCCTTGCCGCTGTCCTCCACGCGGCCGGGTTTCCGCGTCTGCGTCGCCTTGGCATACTCGGCATAATCACGATGCCGGATCTCCCACGCGGACATCATCACCTCCCCCAGCGGCACAAAATTCATCCCCAGGCTGTTCGTCTTCCACTGGCGGCCAAAGGTCACCGCTTTCCGCGTCTGCATGTCCGCGAACAGCTCCGACTGCTCACCTTCCCTCACCTCCCCTTCCAGCACCACATCGGCAAAGCCTTCCTCCCGCAGTTCAAATTCCACCGGTCCCGTGCGCACGCGGGGCAGTTCCAGCGGCGTTTCGCCGAGAAGCTGCTCGTGCTGATACACACGCACCTTCTCTGGCTGGCTGCGCACGATCACGCTGCCGTAGGTCTGCCTCTCCACCCGCAGCAGAAACGCGCGCCAGTTTTTTTCCTCGTCCGGATCGGGATCCTCATCGCGCGTCTCCGCTGGCATGTCCTCCGTGGCCGTCTGGCCGCTTTCCACGAAATAAAACGGCTCCACCTGGTAGTGATGCTCCTGACTGAGAAACGCCTCGCTGCGATCCCGGTCCGTCAGCCAGTAGCGAAACGCCTCCGCATCGCCATCCGGCACCACCACGAGGTAGGCCGACTCCTTTCCCGGCTGGTAACGCACCACCTTGCCCTCGAACGACCTGCCGGTGGCTTCCAGGAAGCGGCGGAAGAACTTCATCTCCACCGGATCAGCGCTGATGTGACCTCCAGCGCCCGGTTTGAACTCCATGCCCAGGCTGTTCCGCCAGCGTTCACCTTTCTGCGGCAGCCGTGACGGCTCCATCTTCAAATCAAACACCGCTGGCGTGGCATCCGACGCGATGTGCTCGATCTCCACCTGCTTGTGCCCGGGAAGACGGAGCTGATAGATCACCGGCACGCCCTCGGCGGGCTGCAACTCCAGCGGCGTCACCCCAAGACGCTCTTCACCCGCGAAAACCACCGCCCCGGGCGGCGTCGTGACGATTCTCAAACGCGGCTCCTGCGGACTCGTCGCCACGATGGAACGGCCACGCTGGCTCTGCGCCAGCCACATGCCGAATCCCACCGCCAGAAACAGCACCACCGATCCCGCAGCCACCCACGTCCACAACACCTTCCGTGACGACGGCAGCGGCTCTCCCCGCAAGGCCAGGGCCATCTCACGCGCGTTGACGAAGCGCTCCTTCGCCTTCGGTGCGCAGGCGGTGCAGATCACGTCATGAAGCTGCCGCCACACATCCAGCTTCGCCCCCGTTCCCGAGGAAGTCGGCAGATCCGGGAAATCCAGCCGGTCCTTTCCCGTGCTCGCTTCATACAGCACCATTCCGAGCGAAAAAATGTCCGACGCCGCTGTTCCGGGCCCTTCTGGAGCCACAAACCCCTCCGTGCCGACAAAACTGCGCTGCCCCAGCAAAGCCACCAGCCCGATGTCCGCCAGACGGCAGATGCCATCGATGAAAATCAGGTTCGACGGCTTCACATCGCGATGGATGAGCTGGTTTCGGTGCAGGTAGTCCAGTCCTTCCGCGATGGTGATCCCCAGTTTGATGCACTGCTCGGCCGACACGCGCTTCTCACGTTTCATCTGCAGGCCCAGCGTGTGCGGCTTGTAGGTGTCTGGATCGATGTCCCGGCCACGCTCCACATCGTCCGCCAGCTCCATCACATAGTAATAGAAGCCCTCCTGTTCATTACGCCCCACCTGCAGGATCGGCACCAGACCTTCGTGGCGACGCGAAATAGGCTCGAAACGCTTCAGCGCCTCAAACTCACGCTCAAACGACTCCGGACGGTCATAATCCTCCCGCCACACCACCTTCACCGCCCGCAGCACACCGGTCACACTGCGTGCCAGCCACACCTCCCCGAACGCCCCCCTGCCGATGAGGCGGAGGGTGTCATGATCGCGGATGTCCGGCGGCGTGCGTGTCGGAGGCTGCATTCAGAAGGTTGGAGTCCCCGGATTACACCGCAGGCTCACAAAATTGTCGAGGCGTGAAAGTCGTGAATTTCACAAGCAGCCGTGCCATGGGCACAGCACCATCCGATTCCAGCATTCATCGAAACGCGTCGATCACAAGGTAGAAGACCCCCACCGAGCCGGCGGCGACGTGGAGCCAGAAGAGCAAAGGCGATTCCTCGCGGGTGATGGACTCGCGGCGACCAAACAGAGTGTCTGTCCGCAGAGCCACGATGACCAGGCAGGCGATAAAGGCCGCGATGACGAGCGATGCGACATCGCCGCCGCTGAATCCTGCGGAGCCACGTGTTTGAGGCAGGTGCCTGAACCCGGTCAGGCAAAAGAGGAGCACGCCGTAGCTGCCAATGAGCGTGGAGGCGGCCTTGCTGGCCGGGCTTTGGCGGTGCGGTTCAGGATCGAAGACGGACCGGCCCCACCAGACGCGATCTCCGTGCCGGGAAGTGATCGCGCCGACGAACAGGGCGGTGCTGAGGATGAATCCCGGCCAGCCATCGAAGTCGCTGAATCCCATGCGCAGCATCTGGCCCCAGATGAGATAACCGCCGCAGCCGCCAACGACGAAGCCGAAGACAAAATGAAGCCCCCACGCGGTCCAGTCGGCATGCGGCGGCCGTGGTGGTGGATCGTGTGAATTCATGAGCGGTGCTGGCCGGGATGGCGGAGGCTTGGCCTGCATTTCTCACACTCAAGTGCCGGCGGCAGGCGGCTGGGGAGTCGCGCAAGTTTCAAGTTCGACCACGAAGGTGGCGCCGTGGCCCGGGCCGTCACTTTCGGCGCGAAGGGTGCCATGATGCTGCTCCACGATGGCCCGGGAGATGGCCAGGCCGAGGCCGAGGCCGCCGAAGCGATGGCGTGAGCCGAGATGGCCCTGGTCGAAGGGCTGGAAAATGGAGCCGAGGGCTTCGGGGGCGATGCCGATGCCGCTATCGGTGACGCGGATCTCCACCCGGCCGGGCTGCGGATTGGCGGTGCTGAGCAGCACTGTGCCGCCTTCCGGGGTGAATTTGAGGGCGTTTTTCAGCAGATTCCAAAGCACCTGCTGCAAGCGGGTGGGATCCGCGTGGATGTGATGCGCGCGGGCGTCGAGGTGCAGATGCACGGCAAGCTTCTTGTCCAGGACCTCGCCGCTGCGTGAGATCTCGTCGGCCTGGACGATGAGGAGGTGCAGATCGCAGGTGGCGGGGTGGAGCGAGAGCTTTCCGCGGACAATGCGGGTGAGGTCGAGCAGGTCGTCGATGAGCCTCGCCTCCAACTGGATGTTCCGGGAGATCATGGCGAAGGCGTCACGCGTCTCCGCGTCGATGGCCGGATCTTCCTCCATGGCCGCAGCCGTCATGAGAACGGGAGTGAGCGGAGTGCGCAGCTCGTGGCTGAGAGCGGCGAGGAAGTCGTCCTTGGCGCGGGAGGCCTCCTCGGCGCGTTGAGCGGCCTCGCGCAATCGTTCCTCATCACGTTTGCGTTCGGTGACGTCGCGGGAGATGCCGATGAGGCCGATGACACGGCCTGCGGCATCGAGCCGGGGTGTTTTGGTGGTGAGCAGGGTGTAGGTGCGGCCGGTGGCGCTGACGACTTCTTCTTCAATGGTCTCGGACCGGCCGGTTTCCATCACGCGTCGGTCGGCGGCCATGAGACGGGCGGACTGCGCGGCCTGATCCGGGAGGACATCGGCATCGGTGCGGCCGATGATCTGGGCCTCGGTGAGGCCGGTCATGCGGATGCCGGCGGGATTCATGAAGAGCATGCGACAGTCACGGTCTTTGACGAAAATGATGTCCTGCGAGTGATCGGTGATGGAGCGCCGCATCTCCTCGCTGCCACGCAGCGCCGCCTCATGCGCCGCGATGAGTGCCGCGCACCATCCCAGCAGGCCGCAGAAGGCGAGTACCACCGTCGTGGTGTGCAAGGCCACGCCGAATTTCATGTCGAACCAGCCGAGCTGCTGGCCCTGGAGCAGCAGCCAGGCCAGTGTCGCGGGCAGCAGCAGCACTGCGGGGAATGCCCGCCGGATGAGCAAGCCTGCGCCGCCTGCGTCGCAAACGGTGCGCATGGGATTCTGGTCGGAAAGTCGTGCCAGCAGTCCCAGCGCCAGCACGAAGATGATCGCGGCCGATTGCAACGCGATGCCGGTGTAACGCGCCACGCCGTAGAGCTGGTCGGCGCCGAGCAGGAAGCCGGTGAGATTCACCACGGCCACGGCCGCCACCGCCATGGTCAACGCGGCGGCAAAGGTGCGCCTTTTCGCACTGAAGGTGGAGAGGATCAGAGCCGCGCCGAGCAGGGCAAATGAAAAGGAGGCCGGGGGCCCCGGCCGCCCCGGGACCATCGCCGCACGTGAGCCCCAGCGATGCTGCGCGACCAGATTATCGATGCCAAGGTCAATCCCTGTGAAGTGCTGAAACAGCGTGGCAACGGCCGCCGTGGCCGTGAATAGTCCCAGCAGACGGATGGCGGTGTTCCTCCAGGTGTGGCGGGGCTCCAACAGCAGAGCCACGCCACAGCCGATCGCCATCAATGCCGTGTTGGCAAACATGTGGATGTCGTCCCCGTGCCAGCCGGTGAGTTCGGGCCTGCCGAGAATCCACCCTGCCAGTGTCACCCCGCTGGCCGCGATGGCGAACAGGCCGACCACCACTGCCCCGATGGAAGCCAGCCTGGGGATGGCGGGGGTCGTTGCGTTCGTGGTCATGAAGCGGAGGAACACGTACCTGAATGCAAGGGTCTTGGACGGTCAAGCGCTTCGACACGAGGAGAAAAATATGAATGACTAAGGTCGGGAGAGGGGTTCAACGGATCCGGTGCCCACGTCATGCCCGCAGTCCCCTCTCAATCTGACGCATGGTCTGAAGATCAAGGCCATTCCCTGCCATCAGGGACGATGTGGAAGCCAAATTCGCCGGCCTGAGGCGCTCGCGAGCAAAGACTGCGTGCCTGCTAGCGCACGCTTTGGCAGAATGCAAAAAGCGGAAGGCATCGCCTTCCGCTTCATCGAACTATCATTCACCGTGTGAGTTTCAGTCCTCCTGTTTCACCACCACCTGCTCAGCGACGCCCGGATCACGGGTCAACGGCCAGTAAGCGTCCATGTTGAGCTTGGCCGGCGGCTTCATCTCAAACTGTTTGCCATCCTTCGTGCCAAACCCCTGATAGGCGAGCGGCATGAGCGTCACGCATACTCGTTCGAGGTCGAACTTCTGCACATGGAGCGCTGCGGCGAAGGTGTTCTTCTGATCGAGCACCAGTACATCTCCCGCCTGATAAGGGTCTGCTTTGCCCTTGTTTCCAGGAAGAACGATCTCGATGTCAACATCCTCGATGTCAGTGGACCGTGCACGCACCACCCAGCCTTCGGTGATGACATCATTCACTGTGAGCGGACGGGCATTGATGACCTGATAGGATCCTTTGACGTAGAGCGGCTGCTCCTGCTTGTAATTGCGGATGTAGGAGCGCTTGAGGAGGTCGTTCTTCACGGCGAGCTGCTCGCTGGAGAAGGCGTAAAACTCCGCAAGGAGGTCTCGTGCCGGCAGAAACTTGCCCTGCGGCACGGTGTAGTTGGTGAACTTGCGAAGCGGGTCGAGCTTGTCGAAACGGGCAAGCACACGGTAGTTGAACGGCTTTTCCGGGTGGGCGAACACCATGATGCTGAAGAACCAGCAGAAGGTGGCGAATCCCATCAGAAGGGTGATGAGGATGGTCCACCAAAAGATGCCGCCGGAGTCTTTCTTCTTTGAAAAACTCCCGCCTCCATAGGAGCGGAACTCATTTCCGTCGCTCAAAAATCGGATTTGCATGGCAGAATTGCGAAATTTTTAGTTTTTATAAGATCAGATTGTTCAAATTCTACAAGCTAGGCTGAATTTGAAAAGAAAATTTTGTGAATAACTTGGCAGAATCTTTGCTCATTATTTGGCCTCAGATCAGGCGGGGCGGGGTTCAAAAGAGGTGCCGCACCCGCAACTGCGGGCCGCGTTGGGATTATTGAGCTTGAATCCGCTGTCAGAAAGCGAATCGACGTAGTCGATCTCACATCCACGGAGGAATTCCACGCTGGACGGGTCGATGAGGACTGAGACGCCGTCCTGCGTCTCCACCGCATCCCCTTCCCGCGCCTCGTCCAATGCCATCACATACTGCATGCCAGCGCAGCCACCCTTTTCGACACGAAGACGAAGGCCGGTGGTGGAACCGGCGTTCTTTTCGACGAGGAGGGCCTTGAGATGACCCAGGGCGCTGGACGTGATGGAAATCATGAGGGCAGTTCGATTTGCAGAACCTTGGCGTACAAGGCGGCAGGGATTGAAATTCCCTGACCGACGTCCAATGTGACGTTTCCTGGAAGCAAGAGAGCTACGTTTCCTGCCACACAGTTTATCCACATTCATGTCCAAAATTCGCATTCTTCCAGACGCGCTCGCCAGCCAGGTGGCAGCGGGAGAAGTCGTGGAGCGGCCGGCGGCTCTGGTTCGAGAACTGGTGGAGAACAGTCTGGACGCAGGAGCAGGCCACATCGAAGTGCATGCGCAACGAGGCGGCATCGCAATGATCCGTATCGTGGATGATGGATGTGGAATGGATCGTGAGGATGCCATGCTGTGTCTGGAGCGCCACGCCACCAGCAAAATCCGGACCAAGGATGACCTCGGGGCCATCTGCACCTTTGGATTTCGAGGTGAGGCGCTGCCCAGCATCGCCAGCGTGTCGCGCTTCCGACTGGCCACACGGGAGAGAGAATCGCTCGTGGGCACCGAGATCGAGGTGAACGGAGGCAAGCTCACATCTGTGCGGGATCACGGCGGAGCTCCCGGAACGGTCATTGAGGCACGCTCGCTTTTCTTCAACGTGCCGGCACGTCGCAAGTTCCTGCGCACGGAAAACACGGAATTTGCGCATGTTGAGCAGCAACTGCGACTGCACGCGATTGCCAACCCGCAGGTGGCCTTCACACTCACGCACAATGGCGAACTCGTGCTCCATCTGCCGGCCACGCATGACATGTTGGAACGCATTCGCGGTCTGGTTGGCGGTGAAATGGCCTCCAGGCTGCTGAAAGTGGAGGAATCCACCTTCCACGGCATCACCGTGTCCGGCTACATCGGCGGGCCGGGCATGAGCCGGTCAAACCGCCAGATGCAAACGACCTATCTGAATGGCCGCCCCATTGAAAGCGCCAGCATTTCCTACGGCCTGCGTGAGGGCTATCACACGGCTTTGATGAAGGGGCAGCATCCGGTGACCTTCCTGTTCATTCAGATGGATCCGCATGCCTTCGATGTGAATGTGCATCCAGCCAAGAAGGAAGTGCGCTTTCATGACGGCAACGCCGTGCGGGATGCCATTTCACGCAGCATCAGCCGCACTCTGGAAAGCGCGGCCAAACTGCCTTCCGGGCATGCGCCAGCCCGCCAACCAGCGTTCAGCCTGGTGCCAGCGCCCGCAATGCCCGTCATCAGCCACCGACAGGAGCAACTCGACATCCCCGTCACGCGAACGGCTGCTCCCCTGCGGCAACTGGCTCCAGTCTCGCCGCGAGCCCCGATTCCCGAGGCTCCTCCGCCCCGACTTCCGGTCGAACTCGAACAGAAACAGGATGAAGCGCCTCCAGAGACCAAGCCGGCAAGCTCCAAGAAAGAAGACGCGGATCGGCCTGCGGCTCCTGATTTCCGCATCATTGGAGTTCTGCAAAAGCTGTATGTGCTGATGGAGAGCCCAGAAGGCCTGGTGCTCATGGATCAACACGCGGCACACGAGCGGGTGAACTTCGAAAAGTTCCGCCGCGCCCTCGAGACCGGCGGTGTGCCGTGCCAGCGGCTGCTGATGCCGATCACGCTGCAAACAACGCCGCGGGACACCGACCTGCTCCGACAAAACCAGGCTGCGTTGAACCGCCTCGGCATTGAAATCGATCCTTTCGGCCCGAATGTCTTCAAGGTGGAGGCGGTGCCTGCTTTTCTCAAAACCGACGATCCTGCGGCGTGGCTGGACGACGTGATCGAAGAACTGCGCAGCCTCAGCGCGAAATCCTCCAGCCTCCGGCTCAGCGAGGATGCGATCGCCACCACGGCCTGCCGGGCGTCAGTCAAAAGCAACGATGTGCTGTCAATTCCGGAACTACAGGCCCTGCTAAAGGACCTGTTTGCCTGCGAAATGCCTTACTGCTGCCCGCACGGGCGCCCGACGCTCGTACAGATCTCCACTGCGGAGCTGGAACGGAAATTCGGCCGTCGCGCACCGGGCTGATCGCCGGCCGTGGTCAAAAATCTTGTGATAAGAGCGAGGTGGCGTGCCGTTATTGGCGCACATTCCCCCAAAAACCGCTCCATGAACCTGCTTCGCAACGATCTTAACCGCCGCTCCTTCGTCTCCGGTGCCGCCAAGACCTTCCTCGGCGTCACCGCTGCCTCCCAGTTTCACACACGCGTGATCGCCGCCCCCGGACAGGGAGCGTCGCCGCTCAAGCAGGCTGCCACGGCACGAAACGTGATTTATTTGTACATGACCGGCGGCATGAGCCACCTGGACACCTTTGATCCGAAGCCGGACAAAGCCGACATCATGGGTCTGACGAAGGTCATCAACACCAACGTCGATGGCATCCGCGTTTCCAACAACCTGCCGCTCGTCGCCCGCCAGATGGACAAGCTGGCACTGGTTCGCAGCATGCTTTCGACCCAAGGCGCCCACGAGCAGGGCCAGTATTACCAGCATACCAGCTACACTCTGCGCAGCAGCATCCGCCACCCCTCGATGGGCGCGTGGCTGCAGAAGTTCCAGGATCGCGGCAATCCCACGCTGCCGGGCAGCGTGATGATCGGCAACGACAGCCGTCATCCAGGTGCAGGCTTCTTTGAGAGCCGCTTCTCGCCGCTGATGATCAATGACCCGGAAGGCGGCATCAACAATGTCAAAACAAACCAGTGGTTCACTGAGGAGCGTTTCCACGACCGTCTGAACGTTGCGAAGAAACTCGACCGCCAGTTCGCTGAAACCTACAACGTCAAAAACGTCCGCGCGTACTCGGACATGTATGACGACGCTCTGAAGATGATGAAGAGCGAGGAACTGAAAGCCTTCGATCTTTCCGCTGAACCTGACGCCCTGCGCAGCAAGTATGGCTCCGACCGTTTCGGTCAGGGCTGCCTTCTCGCCCGCCGTCTCGTGGAGCATGGCGTGCGCTTCGTGGAGGTGTCCTTTGGCAGTTGGGACACGCACAACGCCAACTTCACCCGAGTTCCCGAGCTCTGCGATGAACTGGACGCGGCCCTCAGCGCCCTGCTACAGGACCTCGACTCCCGCGGCATGCTCCAGGAGACGCTGGTGGTTCTCGCCACTGAGTTCGGCCGCACACCGGAAATCAATCAGAACGACGGACGCGACCACCACGCTCCTGGCTTCACCTGCCTGATGGCGGGCGGCGGCATCCGCGGTGGCCAAGTTTATGGAGCGACCGACGAGATGGGCGGCAAAGCAGTGGAAAACCCGGTCACCATTCCGGATTTCAACGCCACCATTGCCTACGCGCTCGGAATTCCGCTCGACCAGGTGCTTTACAGCCCCAGCAAGCGCCCGTTCACCGTCGCCGACAAAGGCAAGCCGGTCACCGCTCTGTTCGGCTGATCGCCGCACCTCATTCCAGCATTCCTCGCCGTGGGAGACGTTCGCAGCGTCTCCCACGTTGCTTTCCGGGATGGCGCACGTCCTGCTATGCCGTGTCGAAACTACCGTTTGAGGCCCGCGTTCAGCCGTGTATGAAGCGCGCTCCCCGGAGATTTCTGGAAAACCTTTCTTGAAAAATCCCCATTAATTAGCAAAACTTAAATAATCACCCTCTCATGGACGACCTCACCATCGTTTCCGTCATCGGACGCGAAATCATTGACTCCCGCGGAAACCCCACTGTGGAAGTGGATGTGCAGCTTGAAGGCGGTGCCATCGGCCGCGCGGCAGTGCCCAGCGGCGCCAGCACCGGCGAACACGAAGCCCTCGAACTGCGCGATGGCGACAAGAAGCGTTTCCTTGGCAAAGGCGTCCTCAAGGCCGTCGATTCCGTGAACAACGAACTGGCCGACGCCCTCATCGGCACCGACGCCACCGATCAAGTCGGTCTCGACATGGCCATGCTGGCCGTCGATGGCACGAAGACGAAGTCCAAGTGCGGCGCGAACGCCATTCTCGGCGTTTCCCTGGCCGCCGCCAAAGCTGCCGCCACCCAGCTCGGCCAGCCTCTTTACAAATACATCGGCGGCCCGAACGCCAAAGTCCTCCCGGTGCCGATGATGAACATCATCAATGGCGGTGCCCACTCAGACGCCCCGATCGACTTCCAGGAGTTCATGATCATGCCGAAAGGCGCTCCCAGCTTCTCTGAAGCCCTGCGTTACGGCGCCGAAGTCTTCCACGCGCTCAAGAAGATCCTGCACGACCTCGGTCTCAGCACCGCCGTGGGTGACGAAGGCGGTTTCGCCCCGACGCTCAAGAGCGCCGACCACGCCCTCGAAGTCATCGCCCAGGCCATCGAAAAGGCTGGCTACAAGATCGGTGACGACATCGCCATCGCCCTCGACGTCGCCTCATCCGAGTTCTACGACAAGGCCAAAAACAAGTATGTCTTCAAGAAGTCCGACAAGTCCGAGCGCACCGCCGCCGAACTCGTCGCCTACTACGCCGAGCTGAAGAAGAAGTTCCCGATCATCTCCATCGAAGACGGCTGCGCTGAGAACGACTGGGCCGGCTGGAGCGTCATCACCCAGGAACTTGGTGCCACCACCCAGCTCGTCGGCGACGATCTTTTCGTCACCAACGTCGAATTCCTCCAGAAGGGCATCGACCAGAAGGTCGCGAACTCGATCCTCGTGAAGGTGAACCAGATTGGTTCCCTCACCGAGACCCTCGACGCCGTTGACCTCGCCCACCGCCACGCCTACACCGCCGTGATGAGCCACCGCTCCGGTGAGACGGAAGATTCCACCATCGCTGATCTCGCCGTCGCCACGAACTGCGGCCAGATCAAGACCGGCTCCATGAGCCGCAGCGACCGTATCGCAAAATACAACCAGCTCCTGCGCATCGAGCAGCAGCTCGGCGAAAACGCCATCTACGGTGGCCGCATGAAGGTCTAAAACCATGAACTACCGGGAACTGCGCGTCTCCGAACCCCAGTCACGCTGGGAGTCGTGGGTGCGCGCAGTTCTCAAGGTGGGCCGGTTCACCCTGGTGCTGCTGGTCGTCCCGGTCGTCTATGTCCTGTGTGACAATCCGATCGACGAGCAGCTCGTCATGCGCACCCGACTCGACCAGATCAGGGTCGAGCGTGACACACTCAAAGCTGAACGCGACAAACTGCTCCGCCGCATGGAGTGGATCAAAGGCGACAACGCCTATCTCGAAACAGCCGCCCGCGACCGTCTCAATCTGCAAAAGCAAGGCGAGTATGTGCTGCGGTTCGAAGAAGAAGGCCAGTGAGAGCAGGGCGGTGGTCGCCGCGCTCTCTTGACCGCTGAACCGTGGGGAGCAATTCAATCGCCGCGGAACAGGCGCTTGAAGAAGTGTCCGACCTCCAGGCCGGTGTCACCTGTCCATTCCCAGGCACGACGTGCGGCGCGTCTCACATCCTCGGCCGCTTTTTCACCTTTGAAACCTGGTTCAGGCGACGTGATTGGTCCTCCAGGCACCTGGCTGGCAAGCCCGTTGCTCCATTGCTGGTGCAGGACGGCTCCTGTTTCGGCAGAAATGACCACAAAACCGACCTCAACGTCATTGGCGTCGATGAGCGCCAGCCCCCATTCCGGAGCACCAGTCGTGGCATTGGCTGCAAGCTGATACGCCGCAGTGACGAAGTTCACCTTGGCCAGCATCGCGTTCTGCTGCGCGATCCTGCGCGCATCGCTGGAACGATACTTGATGCGATTGAAGGCAATCGTCTGCGGAGGCACGCGCCCGAGCAACCTGTTCCCTGCCCCGTCGGCCTTCGGTGCCCAGCCGCCCGGTTCCGCTGTGATCGTGGCACGCACCAATTCGCCAGGACGGAAAGGGTCGCGGGCAAAAACGGCCCACTGGGCCGGATCTGCGGCACTGGCAGGCGATTGGAGAAGCACAATGCCCTCCGAGGTCGCCGCGCCGTATTCCTGGTCAACGATCGTCGCGATTTCAGAATTGGCGCGCAGCAACGGGGAACTGGCGAGGAAAAGACCAAGCAGAAAGGTGAGTTTCATGGCAGGAAGTCGAGTTTTGAGGGTTGCGGGCACGGGGATTCAATCGCGGCTGCGGAGCTTGGAGAGCAGGCGCAGGATTTCGAGGTAGAGCCACACGAGCGTGACCAGCAGACCGAAGGCAGCATACCATTCCATGTGCTTGGGGGCAGCGACAGAACAACCGTTCTCAATGAAATCGAAGTCGAGCACCAGATTCAACGCGGCGATGACCACCACAAAGCCGGAGAAGGCGATTCCGACCCAGCCATTGCCAAACAGACCCGGAATCTGGATGCCAAACATCCCCAGCACCCACGCGACGAGGTAAAACAATGCGATGCCTCCTGTGGCGGCGAAAATGCCGAGCTTGAAGTTCTCTGTCGCCTTGATGAAGCCGGTCATGTAGGCCCCCAGCAACGCGAACAGAATGCCGCAAGTCAGCATGACGGCCGTCAAAACGATCCCGCCGAACTGCGTCTCATACATGGCTGAGATGATGCCGACGATGATGCCTTTCCCGAGAGCATACACCGGAGCCAGCGCCGGCGCGGTTTTGGGCACGAAAGCGATGATCAGCGCCGTCGCCAGGGGCACCAGCCAGCCAAAAGTGAGAGCGGAGCCGAACCATGCGGGCGGATTGCCGCTCAAGGCCAGTTTCCAGCTCCAACTGGCCGCAGTGACGAGCAGCAGCGTCAGGACCGCTGTTTTGATGACGGTGCCGTTGAGGGTCATCACCCCGTCGGCGGCGACGCCAGTGCGGGAGTTCTCAAAAACGCGGTCGTTGAGGGTGGGGTTCGAGGTGCGCATGATTGGATATTCTGATTTCGCGATCAGACTACAGGACGTGCCACAGACTGGTCAACCCGCCACTTTCGGCACTGGCCGCGTTCAACAGTTCAACAAGCAGGCTCCGGCGCTCCGTGATGCTGAACGGCCGCCTTGACGAAGCCGTTGAAGATCGGATGCGGGTGGTTCGGCTTGCTCAGGAACTCCGGATGGAACTGGCAGGCGACGAAGAACGGATGATCCGGCAGTTCGATGATCTCAGCCAGATCGCCCTTCGGAGACGTGCCGGAGATGAGCATGCCTTTCTCCTCCATGAGCGCCTTGTAGTCGGAATTGAACTCGTAACGATGGCGATGGCGCTCCGTGATGGTGGCGCTGTGATACAGCTCATACGCCTTGCTTCCAGGCACGAGATCGGTCACCCAGGTGCCCAGACGCATCGTGCCGCCGAGCTGGGTGACTTTTTTCTGCTCTTCCAACAGGCTGATCACGGGATGCTCCGTCGCCTTGTCGAACTCCGTGCTCGTCGCGTTCTTCAAGTCGCAGACATTGCGGGCGAATTCGATGACGGCAATCTGCATGCCGAGGCAGATGCCAAAATAGGGCACTTTCTTCTCACGCGCATAACGAGCGGCCGTGATCTTGCCCTCTGTGCCGCGGTCGCCAAAACCGCCGGGAATCAGGATGCCCTGCAAGCCGGAGAGGTACAGCTCCGGCCCGGCTTTCTCGATGCTCTCGGCATCGATGCGGACGATGTCCACCTTGCAGTCGTTCGCGGCGCCAGCATGCGTGAGCGCCTCGTAGATCGATTTGTAGGCGTCCTGCAGCTCGATGTACTTGCCCACGACTCCGATGCGCACGTGATGCGACGGATGAACGACGCGCTGAACGAAGCTGCGCCAGCGGGCGAGGTCCGGCTGCGGCGTGTTGAGGCCAAGCAGGCGGCAGACATTGTCGTCCAGGCGCTCTTCATGCAGCTTCAGCGGCACTTCGTAGATCGTGTGCTTCACATCCCGCACCTCGACGACCGACTCGATCGGCACGTTGCCGAAAAGCGAGATTTTTTCACGCACGTCGAGGTCCAGCGGCTGCTCGGTGCGGCAGAGGATGATGTGGGGCGCGATCCCGATCTCACGCAGCTTGGCGATGCTCTGCTGAGTGGGCTTGGTCTTCAATTCCTGGGCCGCCTTGATGTAAGGAACCAGCGTGGCGTGGATGTACAGCACGTTCCCCGGGCCGACTTCGTGGCCGAACTGGCGGATCGCCTCCAGGAACGGCAGGCCTTCGATGTCACCGACCGTTCCTCCGATTTCCGTGATGATGACGTCCCCCTGCATCTTTTCCGCCACGTCGTGGATGCGGGCCTTGATCTCGTTCGTGACGTGGGGGATGACCTGCACCGTGCGGCCCTTGTATTTGCCCGCCCGTTCCTTGTCCAGGACGTTCTGATACACCTGGCCGGAGGTCAGATTGTTCAGACGGGAGAGATTCGTGTGGGTGAAGCGCTCGTAGTGGCCGAGGTCCAGGTCCGTCTCCGCTCCATCATCCAGCACATACACCTCCCCGTGCTCGTAGGGGTTCATCGTGCCCGGATCGATGTTCAGATACGGGTCAAACTTCTGCATGATGACCTTCAGCCCCCGCAGTTCCAGCAGGGTGCCCAGGGAGGAGGCCGCGAGCCCTTTTCCGAGTGAACTGACAACGCCGCCGGTGACGAAAATGTATTTCATGATTGTTCTCGGTTCGCTGTGCGCGGTTCCCAGTTCAAGAAGTTTGTTTTTGAAGATGTTGTTCGATGGCAGCCGCCTGCTCCGGCGTGTCAACGCCGGGCGAAAGCTCGTCCGTGAGCACGACACGGATGCGGGTGCCGTTTTCGAGGGCGCGGAGCTGCTCCAGCGACTCGGTTTGCTCCAGCCGGGACGGCGGCCAGGCGACGAACTGAAACAGGAAGCTGCGCTGGAAGCCGTAAATGCCCAGATGGCGGTAGCTGCGCGGCCAGGCGGCCGGATTGCGGACGAAGGGCAGCGGCGAGCGCGAGAAATAGAGCGCGTCGCCCTGCGTGTCGAAAATGACCTTCACCACGTTCGCGTCGCTGATTTGCGCCGCGTCCTGGATCGGGGCGGCGGCGGTGATCATCTTCACCGCAGGGTCGTCACGCAGCGCGCGGGCGAGTTCGTCGATCAACGCGGGCGAGATCAACGGCTCGTCGCCCTGCACATTGATGATCACGCGATGATCCGGGAAGGATTTGGCCGCCTCGGCGATGCGATCCGTGCCGCTGGGATGATCCGGCGAGGTCAGGACGGCCTTCGCGCCGAAACTGGCCGCCGCCTCGGCGATCCGGGCGTCATCGGTCGCGATGATCACGTCGTCGACCTGCTTGCACTCCTGGCAACGCTCCCAGACATGCTGGACCAGCGGTTTTCCGGCGATGAGGTGGAGCGGCTTGCCCGGGAAGCGGGTGGATCCCCAGCGGGCAGGGATGGCGACGAGGGTGCGGGAGGAGTCGTTGGTTGCCAAGGCAGTGTGACAGGCGGGTTCGCCTGAGATGCGACGGCTTGGCGGAGGTTTCAACAAAGAATTGGCCGCCCGTTTCGGGGCGGCCAATCGAACCTTCAACTCGGGCTGTAACGGTCAAATCTCACGCTTTGACGTGCGCGTTGACCAGCTTGGTCATCTCAAACATCGTCACCTGGCTCTTCCCGCCAAAGACGGCCTTGAGCTTGTCGTCGGCGTTGATGTTGGTCTTCTTGGCCTGGTCCTGGAGACCGTTCGCCTTGATGTAGTCCCACAGCTTTTTCGTCAATTCACCACGGGAGAGCGGTTCGGACCCCACCACGGCGGCAAGCACCTCGTCCGGCTGGACGGGCTTGGAGAGAGCGGGATTGAGTTTGCGGGCGGGTTTCGGATTGGTTGAGTCGGACATAGGACAGAGACGCTGGCGGCTGAAACGCTACAGGTCAACCTCGGGAGCGCAGGGGTTTTTCTGTAGCGTTTTTCGCCTCGCGAACGCTATTTCGGCCTCCGGCGTGTGTCTCACGGCACCTCTCCGTTCTCCAGAAGGCGCACCTTTTTCTCCACCAGCGGCAGCCACAAGCTCACGCGGGTCCCCTGCCCTTCACGGCTTTCGATGTCGATCTCGCCGCCATGTTCGCGGACGATCCGCCGCACGATCAGCAGCCCCAGGCCGGTGCCGGTGCTGCGAGTCGTGGCGAATGGCTGGAAGAGCTTGTTCATCTGCTCGGCGCTGATGCCTTTGCCGGTGTCTTCAAAGCTCAGGCGCACGTCGTAGTCGGTGAAGGTGCCGCTGACCGTCAGTGTGCCGCCATCGGGCATGGCCTGGCAGGCATTGCGCACGAGATTGAAGACTGCCTGCTTCATCTGGTTCGGGTCCAGCGGCATGGAGGGCAGGTCCGTGCGCAGGTCGAGCTTGAGTTTCACCCTGGCCTGCTCGATTTCAGGCTGCAGGAAGCGCAGGCATTCATCCAGCAGCTCGCGCAACTGCACACGCTGGAGCTGCGGCTTGGTGGGACGGATGGCGGCGAGGAACTGGCCGATGATGAAATCCAGCCGCTTGATCTCGCCCGTGGCCACGTCGAGGTGCTCGCGCAGGCTTTCGCCCTTCGCGCCCATTTTTTTCAGCCGCCGCTCCAGAAGCTGGAGGTGGATGGTCAGGGAATTGAGCGGATTGCCGAGTTCGTGCGCCACGCCGGCCGCCAGCAGGGTGAAGGCGTTCAGTCGCTCGCTTTCGATCTGCTGCTCGGTGTGTTTTCGCGTCTCGGTGACATCCCGGATCAGCATCACGAAGCCCAGCGGCTGCTCGTCGTCGATGCTGGTGATGTAGAAGTTCAAAAAGAGGTTCTCCGGGTAAAAAACCTCCAGATCGCGGCTCACGACCGTGCCCGGGATGAGCAGTTCGTTCCAGTCCAGCCCACGGACGCCCTGGGCCAGGCGCTGGCCGATGACCTGGTCCCGCTGCAGGCCGAAAAACCGGCACGCGGCCTGGTTCACATAGGTCACCTTGGCCTCCGTATCGAGCAGGATCACGCCTTCCTGCAACGCGTCGAACACCTTCTCCAGAAAACCCTTTTCCTTCAGCAACTCGAGCACGATGCCCTGCACTTCGCCCGGTTCCAGGCGGTCCATGCGTTTGATGAGCTTGTCGATGAAGGCGGATCTCATACACTGGCGGGCATGAGCGACATTTTGATCGTCCTATGCACCTTTCCCGACATGGCAAAGGCCCGCGAGACTGGCACGGCGCTGGTGGAATCGCAACTGGCCGCCTGTGTGAATCTCATCCCCGCCGTGGAGTCGATTTATCGTTGGGAAGGCAAGGTCGAGACCAGTTCCGAGGTGCTGGCCATCTTTAAAACCACGCCTGAGGCCTGGCCACGCTTCGAATCCCGCCTTGCCGGACTGCACCCCTACGACGTGCCGGAAATCGTCGCCCTCAGACCTGAACAAGTCGCCAACAGCTACGCGCAGTGGGTGGCCGCGAGTGTCACATGACGCCTGAAGCCGCTCTGAAAATGCGAAACCGCACCCAGCCCTCGCTGGATGCGGTCACGACTTTTCCTTTCAAGCACACCTTGAAAATCAGGCCGCCATGAACGTCTGGCTGCTGCCGGCCAGGAGGCCGTGTTCGACGCAGTAGCGGGCGATTTTCGCCCCCGAATCGATGCCGGTCTTTTTCCAGATGTTGTGTTTATGCACAGAAACGGTCTTGGCGGACAGGCTGAGATCCAGCGAGATGGCCTTCAGGCTCTTGCCCTGCGCCAGTTGCAGGAAAATCTCGAATTCCCGGTCGCTCAGCGCCTTGTGCAGCTCTTTCCCGCCCATGGGGAGACGGACGGCGTTTTCGGCGAAGGACTGGGCGACGCTGCGGGAGAGGTATTTCTTCCCACGGAGCGCTGACTGGATGGCGTTGACGATTTCCGTCGGTGGCGAGTCTTTGGCCACGTAGCCGGAGGCACCCGCCTTCAGCGCACGCTCGATCCACGGTGCCTGGAGGTGCATGCTGACGATGATGCAGGCCGGCGCGGGCATGGCGCTGGAAAAATCAGCCAGGAGGGTCAGTCCGGAGCAGTCGGTCATTTCCAGATCGATCAGCACAACGTCCACCGGCTGCCGGGAGGCATGCTCGCGCGCCTTTTCAGCGCTGGTGACGACGGTGATCGCGTAGTCTTTGAACATCATGCGCAGGTATTGACCGAGGGTTTCGGCGAACATGGCGTGATCGTCCACAATCAGGATGTTTTTGGAGGGTGTCATAGTTTTTGGTGGGGCTTGGAGGAAACTGGGCTTGTGGTAGAAATTATAAAAACAGACGTTCTCTTAAAAATCTGAAATTACAGGTAAATTAAGTTTCAAATATTTAGCCTCGCAAGCAACGGGGTGTAAGGGTTGCCTTAGGCTTTCAGGACCCTTTTGGAACTCAAAATGAAGGTGTTAGCTGGGGTCTCCACGTGCCCATTTCACAGAAGCCATCACCGGTCCGGCTGAAGTTGATTTAGCTTTCCTGAACTCGGCAGTTGAATGGCGCTTTACGCGATAAGGTAGGACTTAGCCGGTTTCGAGGCGCGGCTTTAATGTCTCAGTAGCGCGAGTGGTTACAGTATTTCAACATGTCCGCTCCCATTCCCGCTCAACCATTCCACTATCTGGAAACAGCACGGGGTGTCACCACGGACCTACGCCAGCCGACCGTGAACACGTTCCCTTCCCCCTCAAAGCTGGAGGCTTTTGAATCGCCTCCCGTGCTTTCCAACCCGCACTTCATTCTCTTCCACCCCAGCGAGATCACCCGGAAGAGCTGGGGACTGTTATTGAAGAAGATCTTCCCCAAATGCCGCATTTCCGAAGCGGCCAGCCTGCGCGACGTCCAGTTTGTCGGCCGCGAACATGAATCCGATGCGATGATGATGGAGTTCCATCCTGCCACTGGCAGCGACCATGGTGTGGAGACGCTGAAAGCCGCGATCCTACAGCAGGGCGGCAGACACGTCCTGCTGATCTGCGGTCCACCCGCCCACATCACCGCCCGCACAGCGATGCAGGCCGGCGCTTCCATCTTCATCGGCAGCAACGAATCCGTGGAGGAGCTGAAGCGGGCCATGTGCGCCGCCTTGGAGGGCGTCCCTTACATGTCGAGCGAACTGGCGGCCGTGGTGGCCTGCTCGGCCATGCCGTCAGGGTCCGCCTGCGAGGACTCGGACGCCTCACCCTTCTCCCTTTCCGCACGTGAGGAGGAGGTGCTGAACCTGCTGGTCTCGGGCATGCGGCCCAGCCAGGTGGCCAGCCGCCTGGGTCTCAGCATGAAAACCATCTCCAGCCACAAGCGCAATGCTCTGGGGAAGCTCGGCGTGACCAGCATCCTGGAAGCTGTCCGTCTCTGGGTTTAGCCGCACCTCTAAGGAGCTTAAGGCTTCACTTACACACCCGAATTTGCACCTCAACCCCAAGTTATGGAAAATACATCTGCTATGAAAAAGCCACTTCTACTCGCCCTCGCACTCTTCACCACGGCTGTCGCCTCCCGTGCCGACGTCATCACCCAAACCGTCAACTTCGGCACCGTCACCGGCGGCACGCAGTTCTACTTCGACCAGTTCGACACCTCGCTCGGCACGCTGAACGAGGTCACGTTGTCCTGGACGGTCAACTCCAGCATCTCCACCGCATCCATCACCAACCAGAACACCGGCACCGTCACCGTGAGCAAGATCACCTTCACCAACACGGTCGAAGGTTATGTGCCCTCCGTCGGTGACACCGGTGATCTGGTGGCCGAAGTCGGCCGCACCAAGAACCACACGCCCGCCGGCGGCACGGTGACGCTGAACCAAGGCGAATCCTACACGGTGGAGAACATCGTCTTCAACGGCTTCACCCAGACAGACAGCTACACCTCGGCCGATGCCAACTTCACGGACTTCCAGGGCACGGGCAGCGTCCCGTTGTATCTCTCCAACACCTTCGGGGCCACGCCGACCGCTTCGGGTTCCGGCAGCACCACCTCGTGGCTGACCAGCATCACCGGCAGCACCACTGGCAACCTCCAGGTGACCTACTCCTACACCGCTGCCCCCATCGCTCCGGTACCTGAGCCACCCGCCGTGATCCTCGGCGGCGCCGGACTGCTGTTTGTCGCAGGATTCGCCTTCAAAAAGCGTGCGAAGCCCGCAGTGGCCGCCCTCGCTTGATCATCGGGCCCAAATCTCAACCCACCGCCGATCTTGAAGACCTCCCATCAGAGCGAACGCCTCCCTGCGTTGTGGATGACTTTGGCGTCGGCGGTGGTCTGCCTGTTCTTCGCCCTGCATGAGGTATGGGCCCGTCATCCGGCCCTGCACTTCGTCCCGTTGCCTCTGGCGGCGGGCGTCTGGCTGCTGATCCGGGATGGCGGGCTGCGTGATCTCCAGCGACCGCGCCATCCTGCGGCATGCCGCTGGCTGGCTGTGGCCCATCTGCTGCTGGCGTTGACTTCGTTTGTGCTGGTCTCCCCATTTCTCGCAGGAGTGGCGTTGGTGCTGGCGGCGGCCGCAGTGGCCGCCGCCAGACAGCCGGGTGAGAACCAGGCACCAGCTTGGTCGCTGCCGGCGCTCGCGCTGTTTTTCATTCCGCCGCCGATGATGCTGGACCAGCAGTTGCATCAAATCCTCGCCGGACTCGCCGCGAGGCTCAGTCAGGGCTGGCTTGATGCCATGCAGGTGCTCCACGTGGTCCAGGGCACCATCGTGGCGACGCCGGAGAAGCGCTTCTTCGTCGATGACGCCTGCAGCGGGGCCAATTCCCTGCTCGCCGCCGTCTGTGTGGCGGTGGTCGTGTGCAGTTTGAACCGCAGATCGCTCCTTCACGCGCTGTTCATGATGCTTTCCGCCGTGGTGATCTCCGTGGCGTCCAATGTGTTGCGCATCTGCGTCGTGATCGGCGGACTTCACCACTGGGGCCTGGAGCTCGATCAAGGCTGGCCGCATGAGGCGGTGGGATTCGCCTTCTTCCTCCTCGATCTCGCCATGGTGTGGAGCGCTGACCGCGGCTGGAATTTCGCCCTCAACTGGGCTCCCGCCGTCACGCACACGCCGCCGTGGATGCGGCCGCCCGTGCCTGCCGCCGCTGCCGCCCACCCGTGGTATGCGCGTATCAGCCTGCTCATCGCCCTCATCGGCACTGTGAGCATCACCGGGCCGGAGTTGCTCGCCTTGTCTCGACCCTCCGCCGTCACCAGCGGCCAACCGCTGGGCAATCTCACTGATGAGGAGTTCCAGATGCCCAAACAGCTCTCCGGCTGGCTGCGTGAAGGCGACAAGCCGCTCGAAGACTCCATCATCGGCAAGCTCGGTGTCCGCAACCAGGTGTGGCTCTATCGCAAGGACGGCCTGGAGGCCTTTGTGGCCGTGAATTTCCCCTTCCTCGGCTTCCACGACACCCGCGTCTGCTACAACGGCCAGGGCTGGCAGTTTCAGAAGCAGGTGGACGCCGCGCTTCCGGGTGACCGCGAGAAGACCGTGCGCTTCCTCGAAATGAACCAGCCCACCGAGCTCACTCGGGCCCATCTCTGGCTCAGCGTGCTCGATGAAAAAGGCACCGCGCAGAAACTCAACTCGGAGAACCCTCTCGATCACCTCGGCAAGCGCCTCTGGTCACGCTGGACCCAGCCCAAACGCGGCCCGACGACCACGTACGTCCTCCAGGTGCTCGCCATCGAGCCGCAGGAGGAGGAAACCGCGCAGCAAGCCTTCACCGACCTCCTCGCCGGCGCCCGCAACCTGCTGGCAGATGCCATTTCAACCCGCACATCACCCTCTGGAAAGGAAAGCGAATGATCCAGGACTTCATCCACGAAACACGACACCGCCTGTCCTCCATGTTCGACCAACGCCGCCCGCTCGACGCCATTCTCGGCATTCCCGCAGTGCTTGTGGTGCTTCTGCTCGGATTCATGATCCTCCATTCGCGTGAGGCCACCGACCCGCCCCACGTGGCCCAGTTGGAAAAAGAAGCCCAGGCGCATCTCGACAAAGGCCGCTTCGTCGAGGCACGCATCGCCGCCATGCGACTCACCCAGGACGGCGTTCAGAGTCAGAAGGCCGTGCTGATCGAGGCCAAGGCCCTGCGCGGCATGGGCCGCGAGATGGAGGCCTCCCGCCTGCTCGCACGCCTCGCACCGGCAGATCGTCCCGGTTACGCGCCCGCACACGTCATGCAGGCGGCCATTCTGCTCTCGCAAGCCAAGCCGGATATGCAGAACGCCGGCCGGCATATGAACCTGGCGCTTCAAAGTGATCCCACGAACGTCGATGCGCTCGAACTCGCCGCCCGTTTCGCCGCCGGCCGCAACGATTGGAAGACCGCCCTGCATCATCTCAGCCGCATCGACATGAAAAAACGCGGTGACCTGCTGCTGATGAAGGCCACCGCCCTGCAACTCAGCGGAATGACCGGCGACTCCATCAAAACCGCCCGTGAGGCCGAAACCGCCCTGCGTGCCATGCACGCCTCCGACGAATCCGGCACTGACAGCATCCGATTTTCCATCGCGGTCAGCCTCAGCCTGCAGCGGCAGTTTGAAAAGGCCGTGCAGTGGATGCTCAGCTCTCACAAAGGCGAGCCCACCAAGGAAGAGCGCCAGGTTCTCGGCGGCATCTACCTCTCCTGGAGCCGTCATGTGAAGGAACAGCCCGGCCATGATCGCGCGAAGGTGATGGAACTGCTCGAACAAGGCATCCAGATCAGCCCGGAGAGCCAGGATCTCATCATGGCCTTCCTCAGCGACTGCGACGAGCTGCCCGTCAGCGTGGAAGAGCGCGGCCAGTATGTCTCGCGCATCCTGAGCAAAGGCGGCATCGCCACCTCCTTCATGCACTACTACCTCGGCGTGCAGGACTGGAAACGTGGCGACAAGAACGCCGCGCGCGCGCATTTCGAGCTCGCCAGCTCCCTGAACTCCGGTTTCGGCGTGATCAGCAACAATCTCGCCATGGCCATCGCCTCCGTGTCAGATGATCGTGCCGAGCTCGAGAAGGCGCTCGCGATGATGGACGAGCTGATCAAGCTCGACGCTGAAAACCCCTTCTACCTCGACACTCGCGGCCACGTGCTGGCCAAACTCGGCCAATACAAGGAGGCCGTGCGCGATCTGGAGCACTCCCTGGCCCGTGCGCGGAACAAGCAGTCCACGCACGCGAAGCTGGCGCAGTATTACCAGCAGCTCGGCATGCCGGAACTCGCCACCGAGCATCGCTCCGCGGCACTCGCCGCAGCGGCTCCGTCCTCACCGGGCAGGACGCTGCCGCAGTGATCTGCCGGCAAAACGTCCGTGGATGAATCGCTACAGCTTCTCCGCCGTGGCGAATTCGAGATCACCGCGTTTGCGCTTTCTCTGGTCGGGCGGCACTTCCTCGTAGAATTTCTCGTTCATGGCGGCCTGCGCTGATTCGGAGAGCACACGACGGGCGGCCACCAGCGCCTTGTTCATCGCACCCGGCACGACGAAGAGTTCCTTGTTCACCATGCCGTCGTAACCGGCCTTGGCCACGTCCTGCGGCGCCATCACGTTCTGCTGGAAGCCACGCACCCCTTCCATGCCTGCCTTCGGGAAGAAATCCGTGTCTGTGGGTCCGGGACACAGGGCGGTGACTGAAACCCCGCTGCCTTTGAGCTCCGTCGCCAGCGCCTCGCTCCAGGACAGCACGAAGGCCTTGCTGGCATGATACACGTTGAGCAACGGCCCGGGCTCGAAGCCGGCCACCGAGGCCGTGTTGAGGATGTGGCCCTGCCGGCGTTCCAGCATCGGCGGGAGGAAGAGCTTCGTGAGCCTGAGCACCGCCTCGATGTTCAGCCGCACGATGGAGAGGTCCTTTTCGATCGGAATCTCCCAGAACTTGCCCCGGAAGCCGTGCCCGGCGTTGTTCACGAGGATGTCCACGTCGAAGTTCAGCGCCCTCACCTCATCGAAGACGCGTTGCGCGGAGTCCGGCTGCTCCAGATCGGCGGCGATGCTGAAGGCCTCCGTCAAATAGGTGTCGGTAAGATCCTTCTCGATGCGTTCGAGCTCGGCGAGCACGGGTGCCACGAGGATGACACGATGACCATGGGCGGCAAACTGGTGTGCCAGGTGAAGTCCGATGCCGCTGGAGGCGCCGGTGATGAGTGCGATGGAGGGATTCATGATGAAAAGGCGCGGATGGAGGTTTAGACGACGGGGTCGATGGCGGCCCTTTGATGCGGATACATCACCACCTTCACGCAGCCGTCCTGCTTGCGGTTGAAGATGTCATAGCCGTGCGCGGCCGCCGACAATGGCAGACGGTGGGTGATGATGTCGTCCAGACGCACACGCTTGTTCTCGACCCACTCGATGAGGTCATCCACGCAGGACTGCACCGGTGCCTGGCCGAATCTCAGTGTCAGGCCTTTGTCAAAAATCTGCCCCAGCGGGAAGTTGTCATACGGCACGCCATACACGCCGACCACGCTCACCACTCCGCCACGCCGCACCGCGCTCAGGCACATGCGCAGGGCATTGAGGCTGCCCACCTGGAGGTGCAGCACGTTGGCGACGCGTTCCCACATGCTGTGCTCGGCCTCCTGGCCCACGGCATCGATGCACACGTCCGCGCCACGCCCGTCGGTCGCCTCACGGATCGCCTCCACCGGATCCTGCTGCGCGAGATTGATCGTCTCCGACAGGCAGACGTTCCGCGCCATCGCCAGCCGGTAGTCCTGCAGGTCGATGGCGATCACGCGCTTGGCGCCACGTGCCCAGGCGACCTTTTGCGCCATCAGGCCCACGGGACCGCAGCCAAACACGGCCACCGTTTCTCCGCCTTTGACCGCGCCCCATTGCACGGCGGTGAAGCCCGTCGGAAAAATGTCCGTCAGGAACAGCACCTGGTCATCCGCCAGTTCGGATGAGATTTTGCGCGGGCCATTGTTCGCATACGGCACCCTCACATACTCCGCCTGACCGCCATCGTAACCGCCGTACATCCCGGTGTAGCCGAACAGACCGCCGCCTTTGTCATGCAGCAGCGCCCCCTCAGGCCCGTATCTGGCCGGATTGGAGTGCTCGCAGTGCACCGGCAGGCCATGATCGCAGAAGAAGCAGCGTCCGCAGGCGATCGGAAACGGCACGATGACACGGTCGCCCTTTTTCAGCTTCGTCACACCGGGACCGGTCTCCTCCACGATGCCCATGAACTCGTGGCCGACGATGAAGGGCTTCAAATCGGGCAGGTAGCCGTTGTAAATGTGCAGGTCGGAGCCGCAGATCGCGGTGGCAGTCACCTTCACGATCACATCCTCCCGCTCCTCCAGCCGCGGATCAGGCACGTCTTCGACAACAATCTTTCCCGGGCGGTGGTAACAAACGGCGGCTTTCATATGGAAACTATCGCCGCACCGGATCAGTGCGGCCGTGCCCCGATCCTGCGGCCGTGAACCGGCCTGAAACAGCGGTTGAAAAAGCCGCCGGATGGGGAGCTCAGCCCTGTCTCCGAATCCCACAGGCCGCGCAGCCGCGTTCTCCAGACATGAACCTTCCACCTGACCGCGTGCAGGCGCATACCTGCGACCGCATCAACCAACGCATCCACGAAGAGGCCAGACAGCGAGTTCTGGACGCTTCCAACGAGTCGGAAACGCAGATTTCCGCCCGCATCCACAAACTTGACCGCGAATGGGACATCGAACGCTGGCTGGAGATGAACGCCTCGGCGCTCGCCTTCACCGGTGTGCTGTGCGGCCTGTTCGTGAACCGCAAGTTCTTCGCCATTCCCTGCCTGGTGCTGCCTTTCCTCTTCCAGCATGCCGTGCAGGGCTGGTGCCCGCCGGTGCCCATCCTCCGCCGCCGTGGCGTGCGGACGCAGAAGGAGATCGACGAGGAAAAATTCGCCCTCAAAGCCGTGCGTGGCGACTTCAACCAGCTCGCCTCGCAATCATCGAACTCATCCGTCGAACCGGACAGCGCCTGGAAGGCCGCGGTGGCCTGACATCCACTCATTTCCCCATGCAACCCTTCGTTCATTCATCCAAGCGGCCATCCAGCACGTGGATGGCCGCCGGAATCGTGCTGATCATCGCCGGTCTGGCGATGATCCCGGTCAATGTCGTCACCCCTGTCGGCATCGGCTTCATCATCGGCGGCCTCTGCGTCATCGGCGCGGCCTTTTGCAAAGGGGTGCGCCAGCATCCGCCACGCGGGTGACAGGCGCACGCCCTGCAATCACGGACGCTGGAGGCAGCGTCACGAAAACGTCACAATGAGAACCACCGTGACGAGTGCGACAAGATCGTAACAAGGGAGCCTTTGGCATTGATGCGTCAATGCCGTCACAATCAAGGCCTCCCGATCATGAGCAGAATCTTGGTAGTCGATGACGAGAAGGATATTGTCGATCTCGTGAGCCTTCATCTCCAACGAGAAGGCCACGAGGTGGTCTCGGCGGGAAACGGGCTGGCCGTGCTGCCTGCGGCAGTGCAGCACTCGCCCGATCTCATCGTGCTGGACATCATGCTGCCCGGAATCGACGGCGTGCAGGTGCACCGCCGCCTGCGGGCGGACACACGGACACGTCACATTCCCGTCATCATGCTCACCGCCCGGGCGCAGACGAACGACCGCATCGCCGGCCTGGAAAGCGGTGCCGATGACTACCTCACCAAGCCCTTCAGCCCCCGCGAGCTCATGCTGCGCATCGGTGCCGTGCTCCGGCGCACGCAGAAGGTCGTCATGGTGGCCGAGCAGCGTCTCGGTGACTTCCTGCTCGACCGCAAAAACATGTCCCTGTCCATCAATGGCCGCCTGGTGGAGCTCACGATCACCGAGCTGAAGCTCATCACCACGCTGATGGCCAATCCCGACGTGATCCACTCCCGCGCCGAGCTGCTCAGCGCCGTGTGGGGCTACGCCGACGACACGCATTCCCGCACGCTGGACACCCACATCAAGCGCCTGCGCGACAAGCTGGGCGATCACGGACGGCACATCGGCACATTGCGCCGCCAGGGCTACTTTTTCCGAACTCATGCCGGGAGCACGCTGGAGAACGCATGATCGAGACGGCCACGGCAGAAGACCCTCGTCTGGAAACAGCCACGCGAACACGGGCCGCAGGAGCAGCCGCCTCATTGTGCCTGGGAGACGACTGCCATGTGTTCTCCACCCTCCTGGATGAGACCCCTCAGGGCATCCTGGTGGTGGACGAGGAAGACGTCATCACCCACGTGAACCTCGCCATGAGCGTGCTGTTTCTGCCGCTGCGTCTCGTGGTCGGTCAGACGTTCACCGCCCGTCAGGGGCTCAAGATCGTGGGTGATCTCATGGTCGAGGCACGGCAGAAACAAGAACGCGTCGAGGGAGAGCTGCGCTTCACCAGCGAGCACCCGACCGACGGTCATCACGAGCATTTTTACCGCGTGGTCGTCTCGCCCTGGCATGAAGACGTGCGCTCCGGCCTCTGGGTGATGGTGGAGGACACCACCGAACGCATCGTGACCGAACGCATCCGGCAGGACTTCGTCACCAATGCCGGCCACGAGCTGCGCACGCCGCTCTCCCTCATCCACGGCTACATTGAGACGCTGAAAGGCGGCCTGATCAAAAACCCGGCCTCCCTCCTGCGCTGCCTGGACGTCATGGAGAAACACAGCCGCCGCATGATGCGGCTGATCGACGACATGCTGACCATCTCACGCCTGGAAGGGCCGGATTCCCAGTTGCGGCCCGAGCCCTTCCTCGTGCGCGGCTGCGTGGAGGACGTGCTGGAACACCTCACCCCGCTGATCGAGCAGAGGCAGCCGGCGATCACGCTGCATTTCCCGCCCGACGGCGGCCTCATGCATGGCGACCGCTTTTACTGGGACCAGATCTTCACGAACCTCATCGAAAACGCGTTGAAGGAGAATCCACGCACCGGCCTGCGCATCGGCATCACCGGCCATTGGACTCGGCATGAGTGCATCCTCACCGTGGAAGACGACGGCGTGGGAATCGCCGCCGAGGACGTGGCATTCGTCTTCAAACGCTTCTATCGCTGCGCCAAAGATCACTCCCAGGAGATTCGCGGCACCGGACTGGGCCTCTCCATCGTCAAACGAGCCGTGGAGGCCCACGGCGGCTCCATCGAGCTGGAAAGCACCCCCGGCGTCCGCACCACGTTCACGATTCGTCTGCCGCTGCCGGATTGAGCCGCAGTTTTCGCTTCACAGCGCCTTCTTCAGGAACACGAGCTCCTCATCCAGCAGGAGGCCGCCGGGGACTTTCTCGGCGATCTGGAAGGCGCGGTCTGCCTTGCCCACCAGCGACAGCAATCCGGCCGCCACCGCCCTCTGTCCGGCGGGAAGGCGGGACGTGTCCTGCAAACCGGCCACGTGCTGCCGCATCGCAGCCGGGTCACCCAGGCGATAGGCCGCCAGCGCGTGCAACAAGTCCGTTGGCATGCGATCCATGGTCATCTCAGCCTCCGTGGCCGCCTGGCTGCCTGCACCGAGGCTTTTCAGGTCCACCGTCTCGATCTCCACGCCGAGGACCAGCCGGAGATAGACGAACTCCTCGGCGAAGGCGGTGCTGCTGGGACGGAGTTCGTGCAGTTGGCGGAAGATCGCCAGGAGCAGGCCCGTGTTCTTCGCCGCAAGAGCCAGCGTGGCGGCCTTTTGCAGGTCGGACACCGCGTCGTTCACCTGTCCTGATGCCACCGCCTTTTCCGCCGCCGCCTGATAACCCGCGGCGGCCGAATCGGCGAGGTGGTGCTTTTCCGCAACGGCAGCAGCTCCGCGCAGGACCGCCAGATTGCCCTCCACCTTCGCCGCTTCGATGGTGCGGTCAATCAACAGGCGCGCCTCACGTTTGTCCGGCTCGCGGTGGGCTTTCACCTCCGCCAATGCCAGCGTGACGAGGCCGCGATCCACCGGTGGATTGGGAGCGGTGAGGAACTCCTCCAGCTCCTGCCAGCGCTGCTGCTGCGCCAGGGTCTGCATGAGGATGGGATACAGCTCGCGCGATTTCACCGCGAGTGATGCCGGCACGAGGCGGCGCAGCTCATCGTATTCACGCTCGCGCATCAGCCACAAGGCGGTTTCCTCGCGGGTGCCCTCCCCTTCCTCGGTCAAACGTCTCACCTGCTCCCGCACGAGCGCCGGACGCTGGTCCGGCTTGAGACGCATCAGCACGGAGACAGCGGCCAAGGTGAGGCTGCGAGGCTTCAATGGATGATTCTGGGCGAGTTCGAGCAGCTCGGTGGCCTGGGCGGCGGTGAGCGCCGGGTCTTTGATCAATGACTCGATGGCAGGAAGCGCCACCTCGGTCTTCAGCCGGGCCGTGTCCCAAAGCTGGCCCCGGGCCTGCTGGCGGACTTCCGGAAAGGTGCTGCGCATGTTTTCCTGGCTCGCCTGGAGCCGCACCTGCGGATCATCCGTCCTGCCGTTCAAGGAGTGACGCGCCACCAGCTGGGCCTGCTGGGTATGCCCCTCCGCCTTCAACACGGCGGCCAGCAACTCCAGACGCCGCGCATTCACATCCGCCTCCTGCGGCACCTGGTCCAGCACTTCGCGTGCTTCCGGCAGCTTGCCGGTGGCGATGAGTGCCTCTGCCAGCAGCAATCTCTCGGCGGAGTTGAGCGGCTGGATCTCATCCAGCGTCTTCAGCCGTTGCGCCAGGCCGGCGGGATCGGAGCCGGTGGCCTTGTGAAACTCGATCAAGCCACGCAGCACCTCAGGATCTCCAGGTGCACGGCGGTTGGCCTCCGTCAGCAGTTTCGCGGCGAGCGGCCAGTCCTTCGCCGTCACGGCCTCCAGCGCCCTGCGTGTGTCAGTTCGAGCCATGGCGGCACGCATGGCCGTGCTCAGCGGTGTCCATGCGAACCACGCCAGCGCCAGCAGGCCGAAAGTGACGAGCGCGAAGACGGCGAAGGTGCCGATCTGCTCCTTCGGCGGAGGGACATCGGCCACCACGGGCTTCTGATTGGAATCTGGATCGAAATCGAAGGACATAGGTCGTGATCACTCCCCGGGGCGGTTGCGGCGGCGCTCGTCGTCATCACCGCTGCCACCACCGTAGCCGAGGACTTCGACGGTGATGACGGAGGGCAGTTCGTCGCCCGTGCCGGACGCCGTCTGCTGCTGGCTGTTCTGTTGCGCGGCATTGGTGGCCGTGGTGGCCGCCGCAGCGCTGGATCCGGCGCTGGAAACCGCGCTCATGCTCGGAGCGGCAGCAGCGGCAGCCGTCGGAGTGCCGGCGCTGCTGCCACCGGCGACGATGTTGGCCGCGTTCAGCACGATCGCAGCGGCGATGTTCAGGTTTCCAGTCGCACGGATGCCCGCATCACCCGCATCCACGGCACCGATGGGCGCGATGAGATCGACATTGCCCGGTGCGATGCCTGCGACCGTGGCCAGAACGCCGATGCCGCCGCCCGTGGCGAGACCTGCCAGGTCCGTGGCGACGCTGGCGCTCTGCGGATCGATGATCACGCGGGTGGGCGGGGCCGACTGCACCGTCTTGGACGATGAACCCGCCGCGATGTCGCCCACGGTGGACCAGATGTTGATGTCGCCACCCCGCAGCGTGAAGATTCGCGCGATGCCGATGCTGACATCCTGGTCGGCGAAGATGGAGATGTTTCCGCCGGACTCGGTGATGATGCCTGGAGGCGCGAGCGTCTCGCCAATCAACGTGGCAGCCAGTTCGAGACCGCCGCCGGGTGCCAGGATGCTGATGCTGCCGCCGCTCTTCGTGCGGATGTCACGAGCCTGGGTCGTGATGTCGCCGTCGAAAACATAGCCGTCGATAGGACGATCACGATCCATGAGTCGCTCGATGCCTTCCTTGTCGCCGCCCGGGCTGACCAGATCCGGCACCGTGAACATCGTCTGAATGGCCTCGTAACCCGCACGATAGGTGTTCACATCCGGACTGTCGGGATTGTTGCGATCACGGCCGGCATCTCGAAGGGCGAGGAAGAAGAGCGACAGCGCAAGCTGATCACGCTGGGCCGGTGTGAGCGCCGGATCATCCAGATTGATCGAGTTCGGCAGCAGCGTGGCTCCGGGCTCAGGAGTTCCAACGCTGATGGTTCCAGAGTTGAGAGTCACGACAGGCGCTGAGGGATCGCCGTCAGTGAACAAAATGCTGGTCGGCAGGCCGCGCAGGCCGTTGGACTGCAGCATCGCGGCCAGTTCCGCGAGGTAACGACGACCATCGAGCTCATACTTCGGCGCGGTCGGGCTTCCCGTGAGCACCCCCTGCGCATACTGGATGGCGTAGATGAAATCGGCGAACTTCGCATTCGAACTGCCCAGACCGGAGGCGACGCCGCCCAGACCTGCGGCGACGACGATGTCCGCCCCGGCAAACGGCAGGTTCGGGTTCCGCCCGTTGCCGATGCTGGTGATGCCCACGCCAGTGCCGTCCGCGTTGTTCGAGCCGGTGCCCAGGTTCAGGTCACGTCCCGCCAGCACCTGAAGCGTTCCCGGACCGCTGATCTGGATGTCACCTGATTTCGGCGTCTCGCCAAAGGCCGGCTGGTTGCCGCTCAGCGCTGCAGCCGTGCGTGAAGGTGAGTTCGCGTTGTAAGCGATGATGTCGCGGCCGCTGGACACCACGGAGACATCACTAGCACGCAGATTCTGGAGATAGAAGGCCACATCCGTGATGTCCCGACTGGCCAGAATGGACGTCTGCTTTGGCGAGAACAAGGTCAGGCCCGAAATGTCGCCACCCGAGGCGCTCACCATCACAGGCCGTGCGTCATTCGCATGCAGCAGACCAGACGCATGCAGCCCCTGCTTCACCTGCAACGAAGCGTAAGTGCCCGCTGTCGATCCTGATTCGGCGAACAGCAGATCGAGGCCCTGCATGAACAATGCGTCGGTGAGGCGTGCCGCGTTGTTGTTGATGGGCACGGCCGCGTCGAAAAAGACCGAGTGGTAGGCGAACGGCGTCAGCGCCGCTGGAAGGGCTGACGGGCTGGCGTCGGAAAGATTGATGCTCGACGACACCCACACCGTCGTCTGCCGGCCCGGCACGAGCGTGGACGACACACCGGCGGGCAGAAGGCCGTTGACGGACCCGCTGGCGACGATTTCCAGGTTCCCCGTCGGTGACGGAGACAGATTCAGCCTGCCCACCACATTCACATCCCCGGCGAACGCGGTCGCCTGCAGCGAGGCAGGCATCAGGGTGCTCAGCGTGGCAAAGGGATCCACGCTCGTCTCCACCAGGCGCAGCCAGGGCTGGTAGGACGACGCCGAATTCGAAGTCAGCAGCAGCACCTCCTTCATCCACAGGTTCAGCATGCCTTCAGGCGCCACAGCGTTGGGAATCACCGCCGACTGGCGGAAAGTCACGTCGCCACCGAGCGAGACGACACTCACACTGGCGTCGGTCGAGTAGGTGGAGAAGTAGGTCTTGTACCAGTGCTTGTTGTTCAAGCCCTGTGGCAGCAGCATCGTGTTCGCCACCGGCCCGATCAGCGCATCACCTCCCGCGCTGATGTCGAGGCTTCCCCGGCCCAGGAAAAAGGTGGTCGGCAGCCAGGTCTGCTCCGCGTAGATCACCGGAGCCGGTGAAAGCCTGCCCAGGGACGGCGAGCGCGTGGAGTTCGTGGTGATCTCGTTCCGGGCGGACAGCTCCGCGTTGCCACGCTCCACGTAATAGACTCCGCCGTCGATGTTGCGCCCCGCCGTCACCGTCACATCACCGCCGCCGTGCTCCAGCAAGGAGTCCGCACCTGGGCTCCCGCGGGCGGCACGCGCGTTCGTCGGCGCATGAGCGCTCACGTTCTGCACGTCACGTCCCGCGTTGAGATCCACGTTGCCTCCGCCCAGGGCGGCCACTCCATCGAAGAAGTTGCTGAAATCAATCCACCACGTGGTCGAGGCAGCCGCGTCGTTGATGCGGCGGATGCCACCGGCGGACACCACGATGGCACCATAGTCACCGTCGGCGTTCACATAGCCACGACGCATCAGCCAGTTGTTGGGAAGCTGGCGCTGGGAGTCGATGACGAGGTTGTTGCCCGAGTCACGCGTGTAATGAATGATGTCCTGCTGCGCGGTCACCGCCACATTGCCGCCCGCCATGCTGTATTGCGCGGCGTAGAGCTGCTGGATCGCCCCGAGAACACCCTGGGCGGGGAACGAATTCGTGGAAGGTGTCACGATCGGCCGCACAAAGTCACTCGCGGTGAAGATGGATGTGATGCTGGTCACAGCCGTGCCGGCGGTGTAGATCGTGGCGAACGGGTTGAGCAACTGCACGTCACGACCGGCGGCGATCTCGATGTCCCCCGTGCCTGTGCGGATGACCTGGAAGCGGTTCGACGTCGTCGCGGCATTGGTGCCATTGTCTGGATTGATCGCCAGCCGTGTGAGGGCATCAGCGCCCGGCGAGGAATTCACGCCCGCGCTGGAAGGCACGGCCTGCCCGGCATTCTTGCCGAGCAACAACGAGCCGCTGCTGCCTCCCAGTCCGGCCATGAGCATGACTTCGCGGAAATTGACCGCTGCGAGATCCGATCCCGCAGACAGATGATAGGACCAGCTCTGCGAATTGACTGGCAGGGCGTTGTTGCGGGCCGTCAGGGTGGCCACCCACATGCTCTCCACCGCATTGCCGCCCGCTGGCGTGAAACCATCGCTCAGAGTGTTATAGAACTCCAGATTCCCTGCGGCACGCAGCGTCAGCATGCCCGCGGCGCTGTTCGGACCATAGCGGAAGGTGGCCAGGTTCCAGTCAGCACCAGCGCCGGACGTCGTGGAGCCCAGCACGATGTTCCCGCCCTGATTCACGATCTCCATGCCGGGTTGCAGCACGGACACGCTTTGCAGCGCGGCGTTCCCTGCCAGCAGCCGAGACATCATGCTGTTGTAGTTCACGTTCCCAGCACCGAAGAAACTGCTGGCGTCGGTGTTCAGCGTCGTCGTCGTGATCGTTTCATTGGTGATCGCCGTGGTTCCGGCACGGATGATGACATTCGCCTGGTTGAAGCTGTAGAGACGGTAGCCCTCGATCTCCACACTGGATGGATCGATGAAGGTGCCGGCGATCGGATCGACGAGCAGATCGGTGAACGTGCCGTTCTGCGGCGCACGGAGGTGAACCTTGCCGCTGAACTGGCCGCGGAAGGCGCTGGAACCGATCACATCCACGCCACCGGCGACTTTTTCGGCCACCGACAGATTCAGAGTGGAACCGCTAGCGATGTTCACCCTGCCCGTGCCGGCCACGCCATTGCGCTGGGAGCCGGACTCGATCCAGATCGCGCCGCCTTTGCCCGCGTTGTCGAATTCCTGGCCTGCCACGGTGAGCAACGAGCCCGAATTCAGTGTGACGTCGCCATTGGCGATCAGATCGATGCGACCGCCCGTCTGTCCGGAGGCATTCACTGTTCCATTCACGGTGATGGAGCCCTGATCGACGCCGAGCAGGAAGCGATGCGCGTTCACGACGCCATTGATCGTGACGCTGCCGCTGCGGACGCGCATGTCGCGTGACTGGGTGAAGGAACCCGCGTTCAAGATGTCATTGAGAGCGTCAAAAGAGGCCAGCGTGCCGACATCGATCCGTGCCGAGGCCGTTTCACCGCCTGTTCCGGCCTGGCCCAGCAGCGTGCCGCTCAAGTTGAGGTTTCCGGCTGCGTTCAGCACGAGCAGTCCCGCGTCACCACCGCCAGCCATGGCGGCCAGATTGATGATGCTGTCAGAAGAAAGCATGACGTCACCCGCATCAGCGGTCAGGGACACTTGTCCGGCATCTGTATGGCGCACCGTGTCAAAAAACGTCCGCGTGGCGCCGCCTGCGTCGAGCAGGCCATCGACCACCAGGTTCCCGTTCGTCGCCCGCATCGAAATGACGCCGCTGGGCAGCAGGATGCTGGTGTTGGCGAAGACGCTGGCCCCTTCGAAGGTCACCTGGGCGCCCAGTCCCATCGTCACCGGCGTGTTTTGCGCTCCGCCGGGGCGGAACAAAGTCAGGCTGCCCGCCGCGGCGAAAGTCTGCGTGGCATTGCCTGAAGCGATGAAAAAGGGCGTCACCGCGCTCAAATCACCCTGCGCCCGGAAGGAACCCGAACCCTGCATGGCGATGCCGTGGGAGGCTGTGAGCGCCACAGAGGCGAACTGCTCCACCACGAGTGCGTTTTGACCGATCGTGATGGTGGGAGCCACCAGGCTCAGACTGCCCGAAAGGGCCGCCACCGGGCCGACCACCGAGCCATTGGCGCTGTTGCTGAGCAGCAGAGCGTCTGCAGCGGTGATGCTCACCGATCCACCGCCGTTGTTGAAGCCGCGAATCTCCCCCGCGCTCAAAGCCAGCGTGCCAGCCGAGTCGAAACTCCCGGTGCCATACAGATCGAGCGCCGTGTAGCTGAGCAACGACAGCGATTCCGTGAGCCTCAAAGCGTCCAGGATGTCGCCACTGAGCACGAGACCTGCGTCAGGCTGGAGAGCGCCCGGACTGTCGAGCTGGATGCTGAGGCGTCCGCTGTTCAAATTCACTGCTTTTGCGTCCGCATCCAAGACCGCCTCCGGATTCAAGCTGGTCGCGTTCGATGAGTCGAGCGTGATGCTGACACCAGAAACCACTGCTTCAGCGCCGATGACGAGCTGCGGCAGGCCGGAGGCCGTCACACCGGATCGTGAAGTCTGCGCGGACGCGACACCACTCACGCGCACCAGCGTGCCATTGCCGCTGAGGAGGAACGCATCGGCTGCGGCTTGCGCCTCCGTCTGGCGGATTTCCGCTCCATCCGCGAGGGTGAGCGTGCCGCTGGCGGCCAGGACGATGTCGCGACCCGTCAGTGGCGCACCTGCGTTGTCCAGCGTCAAATTGGTGGTGCGAACGGCAATGCTGGAACTGCCAGCGCCCTGTGTGCGCACTCCGCCGATGAGGAGGCTTTCCGCCTGCCAGCCATTCAGCAGCGTGGCGTCCAAAACGAGCTTCCCAGGCTGTGCAGGCGCCCCGGGCGCGGCGATGACGATGTCCAGCGGGCTGCTCACATCCACGCGGCCGCCACGCCCGGCCGCTGCACCGGCGGTCAGGCTTCCGAGCAGTTGCATCGACTGCTGCGCGTCGAACAGCACATAGCCAGCATCCTTGGAAGTGAGCGCCACAGGCAGGCTCAAAGCGGTTTGAGCCGCAGGAAGGAAGACATCAGCGGTGAAATCGACGTATTCCGCCCGCGCTTTGACGACGCTGAGCGGAGCCACCTCAAACTGCTGGTACAAACGGCCCGTGACATCGGGGTTCAGGCTGTTGAAACGATAACCGCTCGCCAGCACCGCACCACCTGGCTTCACCTGAGCGGAGGTGATGATGCCGGAGCTGTCAGGCGTGACCAGCATGGCACCCGGCAGCAGCGCGTAACGTGCCGGCAGCAAGGTGTAAACGCCTTCAGCCACTCCGGGAGCCGCCTTCAGGAAGATGCGGTCTCCTACCGACAGCGTGTCGTTCGCATAACCGGCATCACCGCCGAGGTTTTCGACAAACAGACCGGAACTGGCAAACGGAGCGAAGGGCGCGAAGGACGAAGCGTAGGCGGGCAGGATGGCAAAGCTGCCATCGGTGTCGAGGATGTCGCTGGTGCCGCCATTGCCTTCCACCCAGCGGTAACCATAGAGCTCGCCACCACCACGGATGTCGATGCTGGAGCCAGCCTCCGTGACGACGCTGTTCGCGCCGAGTTTGATCGACTTGTCAGGAGCGCCGATGCTGGTGATGTCGAAGCCGGTGGGATCGATCCAGTTCGTGCCGTCTTTGAGGATGCCATATGGAATGCGCACTCCTGCCCCGGTTTGGGGATCAATGGCACTCACGGAGGTGGTGCTGCCGCTTTGCAGGGTGATCTGCTGCGCCACCGGCACGGCTGTGTTCGTCACGAGTCCTTTGGGAGCCGTACCGCTGCCATCCCAGCCGAGCGTGATGGTGCCCAGCGGTGCACGCAGGGTGCCCCCTTGAATGATGTTCGATGCGTAGATGCTCAGACGCCCGCCGCCGGACAAAGGCAGCTCCGGGGTCTGTCCGGAGGACGTGATGGTGACCGACCCGCGCGTCAGATTGCCGCTGACGGTGTAGTCGTAGGCCGTGATGGTGAAGGTGGAGGCTGTGACTGGATAGATCTGGCCTGCGGTAAGGGTCAGATCGCCAGCGATGTCAAAGTAGCCGCTGCCGCGCAGCTCCTGACGTGCGGTGAGCGCGGCCTGGCCGATGTTTTGCAGCGAAAGGAAGCCGGTCTCGATCAAATCGGCCGTGACTTCGAGCCGTCCGCCGCCATGCGTCGGACTGAAGTTGCTGGCAAAGAGTCCCACGCTCGTGGTGATGAAAAAGGGATTCAGCAGCTCCTCGTCACGAGTCGGTGCGGCCAGTGGCGTGCCAAGGGACACATACGAGGCCTCCAGCCGCACGAGCGAGTCGGCGGAAAGCACGCCGCCATCGGCGATCTTCAAGTATCCGGCCGCCGCGACATCCACAGGACCGACAAACTGGACATTTCCCTTGAGATTGAGCGAGTCGAAACCGCCGCTGGTGAAGGAGTTCATGCCGAAATAGCCGATGCTCTGGATCGCTCCGCCGGATGAGTTCACCAGCGTGCTGCCGAGCACCTGGCCACCCGCGAACACCGGCTGTGTGAACATGGCCATGTCCTGCGCCACCATGAGTGAGAGGTCCTTGTCGTTGTCATCGCTTCCGCGCAGGATGAACCGGTCGGAGCTGACGGTCACTGTGCCGCCGGCGGCAGTGGCGCCCCCTGCCCCGCCTTGCAGCGTGGCATTGCTGAACAGCAAGTCGCCCCCATGCAGCGTGATGGAACCGCCCGCGCTGTCGATCTGCGTGGCGACCGGCTGCGCCTCCTGCACCGGCCGCGTCACACCGGTTCCGGGGAACAGAGCAGCGGAATACAAGCCCGCCGTGAACACATCGGCCGTGCCTGCCTGCGGAGGCAGCAAATCGAGCACTCCGGTGGTTCCTGAGACATCGAGCACGCTGCCTGAGTCGGCGACGATGTTTCCTTCGATCACGATGGAACCGCCGTCATAAACGTGGCCGGTGCGCAGGCCGAACGCGTCTGCCAGGAGCACCACCTTGCCTGCGGTCGAAAGCCGGCTGCCAGTGCCGAGATGGACGGTGACCTGGCCCGCGGTGGGATCGCTGTCCCGCGGATAATGCAGATCGCCGGACACGCTCAAACTGCCGCCAGGCGCGAGGACACTGCCAAACAGCTCGATCGTCTGGCCGTCGAATGCGACGGAGCCGAGCGCATCGGTTTCGATGGAGGAGCCTGACTGCGTCTCGATGCGGCCCCGGATCTTCAGCACCTGAGTGATCACATCGCGGACACCGGGCGCCTCAAACAGCAGCGACGCGGCCGGACGGTAGCCCTCAGGCTTCAAAAGGGTGCTCACTGTGAGCGAATCCGGCCCGCCCTGCGGGTCCACGATGGCCTGCAGGCTGAGAACCTGCGGGCGGATGGAGCTTCCGGCGCTGACCAGAACGCCCGGCAGGAAACTCTCAACTCCGCCGGAAGTCACATCAATGCCGAGGCCGGTCAGATGAAACGAGTCAAAGCCGCCGAGGCTGAAGAACTCCGGCTGCAACAGCAGCGCGTCCGCATGCACCGCCGTGCCGCCGAACTGGATCACGGGCGCTTGCAGTGTGAGATTGCCACCGCTCGCGCCTGAAAGGCCGGTCAAGGTGCCGCCCAGCGAGAGATGCCCGCCCAACAATGAGGTGAATGCCGGATCGTGCCCGCCCTTCAAGGTCAGTGAACCGGCGTCGGCGTAAATGACATCCGCATTTTCGTCGATGTGGAATCCGCCAGACACATCCAGCAGGCCGCCCGTCGTGATCTCCGTGATGAAGGCATCGATGCTGATGCCGCCACCCTGGGTGGTGAGCGCGTAACGGCTGGAACCGTCCGTGTTTTGATAGAGCACATCCAGCGGCACCAAGCCGCGTGTGGTGGAGCCGAGACGGTCATCCACGATGATGCCCGCCGTGCTCAAGATGGCCGAGGAACCCACAGTCACGCGACCGCGCAGCGGATTCACCGTTGGAATCACGGCTCCAGGGCCTTGGGCCTTCAGCATTGCCGTGGTGTAAGGCGAGACATTGTAGGCGATGAGGTCAATCGTTCCGCCCGGGGCCACGATTCCGCCTTCAATCGTCACATTCGCGCCGCGAAGCGTCACCGAGCCGGTGAGCGGAGCCTCCAGCATGAATCCCGCAGGCACGGTGATGTTTCCGTCGCTGTTGTCCACGAGCAGGGAGCCGAAACCCTGCGTCGAGAGCAGCGTGGGAGAAAGCACCACGGCATCCTGCCGTTCCGCACGCAACGCCAGCGGGACTCCGCTGCCATCGAGGGCGAAGGCAGCGGCCGCAGGAAGCGTGGAGGATGCGCCAAACTCAAGTTCCGGCGGTTTTGGCGAGTAAAACGGCAGTTCCAGCGGCGCACGGCTCAACTGCTGCGCTCGAAAGTAGATCGATAAACTGGAAGGCGTCGGCGCCGATTCGATCTGCTGCGGTCCGGTGACCGTGTTGCCCACGAGGCTGCCATCCAGCGCCATGGACGCAGCCGCCAGCATGATGCCGCCGCCGTTCGCGCCCACGCTGTGCGCGGCCTCATGATGACCTGCGGCAGCAAACAACGACGACGAACCCGAGGTAGTCGCCCAACGTGGATCCGTTGAAGAGCTGTCCGGCGTGTAGATGCCGTCATAAACGATGTCCGCGCGCGCGTCCGCGATGTCCACGAGGTTGCCTTCATGGATCAAACGCGAGGTCTGCACAAAACCGGCATCGTAATCCTGGTAACCGCCGGAAACGTCCACTTTCGCGCCAGCCTGCATCACGACCGATTCACCAGCAGCGATGCTGACCGTGCCGCCGGCGACGGTGAGCTGGCCCACGTTGCGCTCGATCACGCCGAGATAACCCGTGAGATCCGCCAGCGGGGTGCCCACCCATTCCGTGCCATCGCTGCGTGTGCCGTGCTCGCGCAGATCGACGGTGACGGTCTGCCCCCGCAGGATGCCATTGCGCTGCAAGGCCGAGTCCGCCAGCTCCGCGGCACGCAAAGTGACCTCCAGGATGTATTGATCAATGCTGGCAGCGATGGCGGTGGAGCCAGCCACGCTGACCACGGCCCCTTCGTCGAAGTAAACCTGGCCGGAGGCATGTGCGAAGTCCTGGTTGGTCAGGCCGAGCGTCAAAATCACATCCCACACGCCGGCACTGAGCGCCACATCCGCATTCGGGGCATAAACCACCGAATCCATGCCGAGGTGGACGCCCAATCCCTGCATGTTGATCTGGGACTTCAAAGCCAGCTCCGTGCCAACGACCTTCAAGGCGCTCTCATACTCCGGCAGGATCTGGATCACCGACCCAGCTCCGGTGCTGACGATGCCGGTCGAGACACCGGATTGATAAACGAAAGGCTTGCCGAACTCCGGCACGGTGGGGCTGAAGTTAATGTTCGGCACCGCGTTGTAGTTCGCCAACAGATCGACGCGACCATTCAGAGCGGCCGAGGTGGTGCTGTTGATGAAGCCGTTCTGGTTCACGTTTTTGCCGGTGATGACAATGCTGCCGCGTGGCGCCTCGATCAGTCCCGCATTGGTCGCGGTGCCGCCGTAGGTGCCAACGCTGCCGACATACACATCCAGCCCGCGCAGGGATGGATCGTCCGAGCTGTGCGCGTCAAAACCCACCTCCATGCCTGCGGCGAGGATGGTCTGGCCGTCCGGCGTGCTGATCGTGCCCTCATTCGTCACATTCGGTCCGATCAACGCCACGCGGCCGCCGACATTGGCCGAGGAAGTCGGCGCGGTGATGCGGGCGCCGGCCTGCACCGTCACATTGCCGATGCGGCCGGATGCGGGAGGTGACGGCGGTGTGTAAGCCGGTGTCGGCCCCTTCGTGCCCGCCGGCTGGGCGTTGGCGGAGAAAAGGAACTGCGAGTCGGGATTGTTCAGCAGGCCGCGGGTGATGAGATTGTCATTCATCGGCAGCGACGAGGCCACGAGCGTGCGTGTGTCCACCGTGCTGGTGCCGCCAAAGATGATGCCGTTCTGATTGATGAGATAAACCTGGCCCTGGGCCTCAATGGAGCCGAGGATCTGCGTCGGATTGCCGGAGGGATCGTTGATCGTGTTGAAGGCGATCCAGTTCCCCACGTCCTCGCCACCGGCGCTCTGGTCGAAACGCACGGCCGTATTGCTGCCGACATTGAATGTCTTCCAGTTCAGCAACGCCTGCTGCTGCGTCTGCTGGATGCTGACGATGGTACGCGCGTTTTCCAACGACTGCTGGGGAGAAGCGGCACCGGTCGGAATGCCGTTGAGTTCCAAGCCGCCTGTGACGAGTCCATTCGGCACATCGGGCAGCGTTTGCCCCGGGAAGTTCGGGTTGGCCCCCAGATTGTTCGACCCGGCGGCGGCTGCACGCGCCGCCTCCTGCATGGCCGTGACAGCCTGCAGCGCCATGGTGTTCCGCGCCAGCATGTCCTGCGCGTTGGTGCGTGCCTGTGCCGTCGCGGCGGCGGTGTTGATGGCAGCCGCGTCGGGCGTGGCAGGGGTTCCTCCCGCGGCGGGAGTGGCACCGGCAGCCGCGCCCATACGCAGGATGTCGCCCGCCTGAGTGCAGGGCGTCAGAAGCATCAGCAGCACCAGCAAATGCGCCAGCACGACGTGGAACAGTGGCAGCCTGGACAGGCTGGAAGACAAATCAGAGCGCTTCATCAAGAGGATCAGGGTTTGGTGACCGCATCCCCGGGCGGGGATTCGTGAAGCAGCTTTGACAGCGCCACCTCGTTCACAGCCACAGGGTGTTTTTGCAACATTTCCGTCATGTAGGCCTGCATGCTGGCGCGTGTCTTCTCAGCCCGCAGACGCCGGGCCAGTTGCAGCCGCACCTGGTCAAAAATGGGGGTGAAGGGCTCGCGCATGTCGAGCACCTTGAGGATGTGCCAGCCGTCCTTCAGCCGCACGGGTTCGGAAATGACGTTCACGCGCAGCTTGGGCAGTTGCGCGAGGATCTCCGGCTGGATCTGCTTCTCGGAAAGCCAGCCGATCTCGCCATCACGCGACGCGCTTTCCTTGTCCTCGCTCACTTCACGGGCCACGGCGCCAAAGGCGGCCGGATTGTCCTCCAATCGCTGCCGCAAAGTCTGCAGCTTCTTCTCAGCGCCCGATCCTTCCCCGATGAAGATCTGCGCCAGCCTGAAGGAACGCGGAACGGTCAAGGCATCGCGGCTGCTTTCATACGCGGCCTTCAATTCGGCCTCGCTCGGATAACTGGCCGGCGGTTTGCACAACGACTTGAGGTAGGTGTCCGTGATCGCGGCCTCACGGGTGCTCTTGAGCAGCGGCTGGATGGACGGCTCCACGTCCCATTGCTTCTCCAGCGCCTCCTGAAGGATCAGACGCTGCACCAACATCGATCTCACCAGCTTTCCGAGCGTGGCGGGATCTCCCGCCAGCGCCTCCTTCTCCACGCCATCCAGCCGTGCGAGCGATGCCTCCACCTCGCTTTGACGCAATTCGAGGTCACCGATGCTGCCGACGACACGATCTGTCTCCTGCGCCTGCAAAGCAGGCACCCAGGCGAGCAACAGCGCGAAGCGCAGGATGGAGTGACATGCGATCATGTCAGCGCTTGGCATTGGCTGGAGGTGAGGCCGGAGTCTTCGGCGCGTCGTCAGGCTTGATCTTGCCGTCCACCAGCTTGTCGGAGTAGTCCTGCACCAGCGTCTCCAGTTTCACGCGCATATTGCGGGTGAAGGGCTCGCGGGCGGCGATGGCGGTTCCCAGGCCGAAGCTTTCATACTTGGAAAGCACTTCACTGCCGATGCGGAACAACTCGTCGTTCTTGCGCTGATGATCAGCCACCTTCCGGTCCAGCAGGATGACCCGGGCCGCCATCTCCGCGCGCTGCGCGTCGATCTTGCGGGCCTCGTCGGTGATCTGCTGGTGCGCCACCTTCCACTTCGCCACGGAATCCTCCAGCCGCAGCCGCTGCTGCTCCTCGGCGGCGATCTTCTCCTTCAGTTCGGCGATGAGCTTCGCATCCGCGTCCTTCTGTGCGTTGCTTTCCTTGGCCAGTGTCTTGAACTTCGTGTCCAGGCTCTTGAGCTTGTCCTCCAGCTCCACATTCGCGGCTTGCAGCGTGGCGCGTTCGGCCTCGGTCTTCTGCTGCTGGATCATCACAGTGCGGAGCTGGTCGCGCATGCGTTTGAGCACGGCCATGGCAGGATCGGCCTCCTCCGCGGCCCAAAGGGAGCCGGCAATAACTGTCACAAGGGTAAGCAGGGCGATGGGATGTTTCATGGTTAGAACTTGGCGCTGAAGTCGATGAGGAAGACGTCCGTCTGGAGCTGCGGACCGGCGATCTGGGAGGCGCTCATGTAGGCCATGCGCATCCAAGTGCGTTTGGAGAGCGCCAGCGCGGCATTGAGCGTGTAGCCCTCCATGTTGGTGCCGCCGCCGCCGAAGACGGAGTCGTTCAGACCATCGATCACCGCGTCGGATTCCACATGGCGGTAGCCGATGCCCAACGCCCAGTCGCCCGGTTTGTCGAAGGCAGTGATGGCCTTGCCGACATTCACTCCCATGTACCAAGCGGTGTCGCCGCCATCGAAAGCACCCGCGCCGCCACCCGTACGGTTGTTCACCGCGAAGGCGTTGATCGCACTTTGGTCAAAGGCCAGGTTCTTGATATACTCGCCCAGCAGCGAGACCTGCACCGGCTCGAACTGGTTGAAGTCCAGCCTCCCAGCCCACGCGATCTGGCGGAACTCGCTGGCGAGACCGAAGTACTGATACTGGTTGGTGGTGCCGAAACCATTGAGCGCCGTGGGCGTGATGTTGCGGATCGGACGATAGGTGTTCCCCTTCTGCGCGAAGAGCGGTCGGCTGTTGTCGGTGTTTCCAGCGTCCGTGGGGTCCAGCGGCACAAAGGGATCGGACAGACGGCCCTCAATGTTCTTCCAGTCGTAATAGGCCAGACTCATCTTCGCCTCGATGTCCTCGGTGATCTTGAACTCGACCCCGAACTGAGCGGCGAAGAGATATTTGTTGTAGCTCTCAAACTTGGCGGCGTTGTGCGAGGCGAAATTCAGGTCGCTGTTGAACACTGGGAACGCGCCACCGGTGAGGAACGCCTTGAAACCAGGCTTCCACTGGTTGCTGACCTTGAAGGCGATGCCGTCCAGCCCGACGTCCTCGTCCCACATGATCTGGCTGGAGTTCATGAACGGATTGTCGAAACGGCCCAGCAGCATCGTGACATTGGCGTGGTCCAGGAAGGAGGCCTCGTACTTGATGAAGGCGCGGTCGAGCCACAGTTCATACTTCGAGAAGTTGCCCCCCTGACCGCCACTCCCGGCGCTGGCAGAGCCGAGCGTCTGATTGGTGGAGATGGGCGAATTGTTCGCGCCGGTGGCCATGCGAATGCCGGCAGTGAAGCCATCCTCCAGGTCAATGTCGAAGCCGATGCGCGTGCGCAGACGGGTACGCTCACGATCCTGGTCCACATTGAGCTGCGGAGAGAAGACCGTGCCCGAGACATCAAATGGAGCTCCGGTGTTGATGGCGTTGAAGTTCGGAAACACGCCTGTGTTGTCGTTTCCGGGCGCGAACATGAAGTTGTCATGCCGCATGCGGATGTCGCCGAAGATCTTGATGCGCTGCGTCCACTCGGGAGCGGAGTTCGGAGCGGCCCACTGCTGCGCACGAGCCTGGGCGAAGACCTCGGTACGCAACTGGTCGCGAATCTGGGCCTTCACCGACTCCGGAATGTAAGTGACGCGCACTTCCTCGGCGTCGGGCTCGACCGGCGGCATCGCGTTCTGCGCCGCCACGGCCGCCTGGGTGTCCGCCAGGGCCTGAGCCTGCGCTTTGGCGAAGGCGGCGTCTTCCTCCGCGCCTTTGATCAAATCTGCCGCCTCCGAATGTGTCAGCACGCCTTTCTGCACGAGACGGTTGATCAGGTTCAGCGTCACGTTTTGCGATGGAGCGGCCAAAATCGGCTGCGGAGCCGCGCCGGCCGGGTCCGGCAGCACGGCGGAGGCCTGTGCGGGATCAAGCGGGATCTCCTGTGTCACTGCTCCAGGCTCCGCAGTGCTGGGGGCGGCCGCAGGGGCGTTTTCGGCCAGCAGCGGCCCGGGCAGGGCCGGTTCCGCTGCATGAAGCAGCACGGGCTGCATCGCGGCGCACAATGAGGCGGTGAAACAGGCGAACTGGCGGCGCCAGACTTGGGAGGATTTGAGCATGGGAGCGGTGAAAAGGAGAACTCAGTTCGATTTGCGGGCGGTGAGCCGCAGATTGATGGGCATGGGCATGTCGTCCGGGGGCGGCTCATTGAGCACGAGGCCGCTGAGCACCTCGTTTTCGATCGCGGTGTCGAGCGCACGGTCACCCGTGCTGCTGCCGAGCCTGACACGGTTGATGCGCCCGGTGTTGTCAGCCCAGACCTTGACCGTGTTGGTGAAGCCGGCGCGTTTGGTCAGAGGATGCTTGCGCAGGGCATCAGCGATGCGGTTCTGCACGGTGCCGGCATACCAGCCCCATTTGCTGCCGCCACGACCACTGCCGCCGCCGATCATGCCACGTCCACCACCACCGCCGCCGACACCGAGTCCGCTGCTGCCATCACCACCAGTGAGCGCCGTGCCGAGCGGTTCGTCCTTCGGTTCATCGGCAGGCTTGTCGTCCGGCTTTTCGGCGATCTC
>NZ_JACSRD010000197.1 GCF_014879935.1 Prosthecobacter sp. | reverse complement strand
GCTGCGGATGGTGAAGATCTTCACGGTGCGGCCGGTGCTCAGCCAGTGCTGGACGCGCATGAGCATGAGCGGGACGGGCTCGCCGATGCCGAGGGGATCCGGGGTGGGGCCGGAGAGGGCGAGTGTGCCGTCCAGATCGACGCCGATCCACCCGCGGCGTCGATAGCGTGGGTAACGAAAGTCGGCTTGGTCGAAATGGGTGTCAGTGAGCGGCATTTTCAGAGGAACAGTCCAAGTTTCCGACTGCCAGCAGGGAGGCTGCGGCAGCGGGCGCTAACGTCCGGTGGATCAGAATGGGCACAAGAGTCATAAATATTCAAAAATCAGTGCTCGCGTGGCGCGGGGGCTGGTCTTGGCCGTGTCGTGCGTGGCGGGGATGGCGCAGGCTTCCATGCGATGGGTCTTTTTGAAGGTCGAGCATCAGCGAAATGGGAACGGTGCCGATCTTCGTCCAGACCTGCGGGACCGGGGCCTGACTTTTTGGGTTACTCCGCCGAGGCGGGCTGGTGGCGCGGATGGCGTCGCCGGAGCGCCTGTTTGTCGATGACGGCAAGGCTGGGCTCTTGACCGCCTGCGGACGCTCTTCACCGCTGAGGCATGGCCCTCAAAGCAATCATTCACAAAGCCAGCGTGTCGTTTTCGGACCTGGACCAGAACATCTACGTGGATCACGAGGTCACGCTCGCGAGACATCCGTCGGAGACGGAGGAGCGGATGATGGTGCGGCTGCTGGCGTGGGTGCTGAATGTGCCGGAGAACAACGACCAGGGCACGCTGGAGTTCGGGAAGGACATGTGGGAGCCGGACGAGCCGGCGCTGGTGCGGAACGACCTCACCGGGCTGCGCATGCACGAGATCGAGATCGGTCAGCCGGAGGAGAAACGACTGGTGCGGGCCTGCGGGCGGTCGAAAGCGGTGACGGTTTATGGTTTCAGCACCACGACGGCGGCATGGTGGGCCGGGGTGGCGGACAAGCTGTCGAAGGTGCGGAATCTGACGGTCTGGCAGTTCCCGCCGGAGCAGACGCAGGCCCTGGCCGGGCTGGTGGATCGGTCGATGAAGCTGCAAATCACGATCCAGGACGGGCTGATCACGGTGGATGGCGGCGGGAAGAGTGTGGAGATCGCGCCGGAGAGGCTCGTTTGAGTTCTCGGTTCTCGGTTCTCGGTTCTCGGTGAGCTGCCGTGGCTCCTGGGTGGATTGTTGGATTGTTGGGATGGTTGGATTGTTGGGATGGGCTGTGGCTCGGCTCGGTGAGCCGAGGGGAGGAGCGGTGGATGAGTGGATGGCTGGATTGATGGGGGCTGTGGCTCGGCTCGGTGAGCCGGGGGGATGGAAATGACAAGGCCGCGCGGGTGGCGCGGCCTTGCGAGGGAGGAATGGAGCTTGGAAAGGGTCAGTTTACGGAGTGGCGATGCGGTCGCTCGTTTCGACGTTCCGGGTCGGGGTGTACATGTAGCCGGAAAGGCTGATGCCGGTGACGGTGAAGGTAAAGGTGCCGCGGCTCTTGGTGCGGGTGGAGGCCAGGGCGGCGGTGCCGCTCCGACCGGTGGTTTTGGAGACGGTGCCGGTGGTGAGGCCGCTCCACTGGCCGACGACGGTGGCGTTCGGGACGAGGGCGCCGTTTTGATTGCGCACGGTGACAGTGGCGGTGGCCTGATAGCCCTGCTTCGAAGAGCTGAGCGTCATCGCGATGTTGGCAACGTAGATCACTTTGTTGCTGGCCACGGTGATGAGGACAGTGTCGGCCACGGAGGCGAGGCCGCTGTTGTCCACGACGACGAGGGAGGCGGTGTAGGTGCCCGGGGTGCTGTAGGACTTCACCGGATTGGCCACCGAGGAGGTGGTGCCATCACCGAAATCCCAATCGTAGGCGACGATGCTGCCATCGCTGTCGTAGCTGCCGACGCTGGAGAAATTGACTGCCAGGGGCGCGGCACCGGTGACAGGAGCGGAGGCGTCCGCCACGGCCACGGGAGGGACGCCAGTGACGGGCGAGACGGTGCCGGTGAGACTGAACTGGCCGAGGCTGGCGTAGTCATCGTAGGCGGTGAGCGGATCGCCCGTGCCGGCGCCTTCCACGGCGAGGTAGTAGGTGCCCTGGCTCAAGGTGGTGGCGAGGGTGGCCTCGAGCGTGGCTGGATTGGCGGAGGTGACGAGGTTTCCGAAACCGTCGTAAAGGGCGAGATTGATGTCCAGATTCGGGGACGGGGCGGCCGGCGTGGCGGAGAAGCTGACTGGCCCGCTGCCAGTGGTGAAGGCGAAGAGGTCGGCATCCGCACGGCGTTCGATGATGCCGCTGGCGCTGAGGGCGGAGCCGGTGAGCGGGGTGGCGTTCACGATGCTGTCGCCATGGGCGTCCACGCGGTAGCCGACGACGCTGGCGATGATGGCGGTGTCGTCCTGGAGGTTGTTGGCGTAGGGGTAGGAGCCTTTGCTCCACTGGACGACGTCCTTGTAGTAACCGACGCCCATGATGGGAGCCCAGTTGGCATGACCCTGGTAGTAGCCGACGGCGGCGACGTTGTCGTGGGCCACCTGGCCGTCATGGCTGAGGTTGAAGGTGTGTCCAGCTTCGTGAGAGGCGGCTTCGGCGGTGTATTTGGCGGCTCCATTGCCGAGCTGGGCGGTGAAAACGAAGCAGGGAGTGTCCGAATTCCAGGTGAAGGAGTTCAGGTAGGCCACACCTCCGGCACCGGCACCATACCAGTCGTAGCTGCTGCCGCCGATGCAGACGCGGACGCCGAACTGGGTGTCCGAGGTGGTGGTCTTGCGCAGGGCTTCGAGGCCGGGGTCCTGGGTGGTCACGTCCACGTCAAACGGGGCGTAGTCCTCGGCCACGCGCTGCCAGATGGAGTAGATGTTGTCGAGTTCCGTCTGGGAAAAGGCGGTCGTGACGGTGGCGTCAGTACTGTAGGGCGGGGTGACAATGCTGGCCCCGCTGGTGAAGCTGCTGTTCCAGGAGGTGCCTGTGGTGGTGTGGCCGTCGAAGTCGAGGTAGATCACTTTCGTGGCTCCCGGTTTGCTGTGGAGAGTGAAGGCATCGACCGCCGTGATGGCAGCCGCAGAGGTGCTTCCGGAGGTGGTCTGGGCTTTCACGATCGCGTTTTGCATGGGCAGCAAGCCCTCGCAGACGAAGTGCAGGTGGCCCTGGCGGTCGGACCGCAGGTGTTTTTCCTGTTGGCAGAGTTTCACCAGATCGGCCTCGCTGCGGTCATACCAAGCGGCGACTTGGCCCAGTTTGGCCCCGAGCATGCCCGGGATCTCCTGGGAGCGCCCGTTGCGGGGCAGATTCTGCTGCGGAAAGCCCTCACCACGGTGGTTGGTCTGGGCGTGGAGGGCTGCTGTGAGGAGGCTGGAGGCCAGGCCAATCGAACGAGTCAGGTTGAGAAGACGCATGGTGGAGAGGCGGGAATTTTCCGCTTATTTCCATATAATAACCATAATTGGCGGGCGTGGGTCAATCGTCTTTGCGGGGTAATCCACGCGGCCTGAAGCGTTCGGCGGACAAAACCAGGATTTGCCCTTGGCAGCCCTGTCCACGAGCGCCACTGGGAGGCATGCCCGACGTCTTTACCCCGGCGAAACGCAGTGAGGTGATGAGCCGCATCCGTTCGCGGGGGAACAAGGACACGGAACTGCGGCTGCGGGCGATTTTCCGCGAGCAGGGGATCACCGGATGGCGGCGGCATGTGGCGATCCGGTTTCAGGTTTCAGGTGCAAAGTTTCAAGATGGGCCGCGGAAGCCGAAGAGAGGTGTCACCAACTTGAAATCTGATACTTGGAACCTGAAACGGCAGACAAAGTCGGTCCGGCCCGACTTCATGTTCCGCCGGGAGCGGGTGGTGGTTTTCGTGAACGGCTGCTTCTGGCACGGCTGCCCGGACCATTACCGGCGGCCGAAGGGCAACCGGAAGTTTTGGGACGCCAAGATCGCCCGGAACATCGCCCGCGATGCGGAGGTGTCGAAGGCACTGCGCAAGGCCGGCTGGCGCGTGCTGCATCTCTGGGAGCATGAGCTGGCGAAGAAACGCGAGCCGCGACTGCTGGCGCGGTTGCGGCGCTGGCTGGGGGAGCGATGAGCCAGTGTTTGATTGACGGTTGGCGGGTGGCGGGTTCATGTTGGATTCATGGCGACTCCAGCGACCCTTTTATTTCGTGCTCGTGTGCCCACCCGGCGTTTTCGCAAGGTGGAGAAGGTGCTGGACAAGCTGGGATTGAAGCCAGAGGAGGCGTTCAACATGATGCTGGCCCAGATCGAACTGCGGGAAGCGCTGCCTTTTGATGTGAAGGTTTCATCCGCACCGCTGCTCGCCGTCGATGAACAAGCCGAGGAATGGACTCATGCGTTCGGCTCGTATTGAACCCAAGGCTGGTGAGGTTTGGTTCGCCGAGCTAGTGGCTCATGTCATTAAAGTTGAAGGGTAAAGCCGCTTGAGCTTGATGCGTGCGTCCTGGGTGGT
>NZ_JACSRD010000113.1 GCF_014879935.1 Prosthecobacter sp. | reverse complement strand
ACTGCTCGCTTTCGCCGCTGTCATCGATTGGATGCAGCCGCTCAAGAGGTTTTAAAACACTGCCTAGGACTGGCTCTTCTCGTGTTCCTGACCCTTCGTTGGCTCCTCGTCCTTCTTCTTCATCGGCTGCGGCACTCTCGGCGGCGGAATGAAGCCGCCGTTGCCGGATCCGCCGGACCAGCGGCCGGAATCCTGCTGATTCTTGAAGGGACGGGGAGGGCGGTTGTTCTGTTTCTGACTGCGCATGGTCTTCGCGGCCCTTTACCATCAGTTTCGCAGATGACAACCAACTGCCAGATCCGGTTTCCACGTGAATGCACCGGGCGACCTGAGCGCGTTCCTGCGGCGGTCATACAGCATGGATCCAGCCCGGCGGGCAGGAGGCACAGAACCGCTTGTACCGGCAGTTGCTTGCAGAACGAAAACCGTGTTCCGCCTCCGCGCTGTGGTGCCGGGCTTTCGGTCACCCGGTGGCTCAAGCGGCCGCCTTGAGGACGTAGGCTTCCTCGACGCGCTCTTTGCGCGGACCGAGATAGATGATTTTGCCTTCGATGTCGGCGCTGATGAGGGTGCGGACATTCACGGCGTGCCATTGGGGAGCCTTGGGGTGGGTGTCGCCAAGGTGAGGGCTGCGAATGAAGACGAGGGGCTCTGAGGATGGTTTCATGAGGCCTTTTCATCGCACGTGCCGCTCAATGTGGCACCCCGGACGCGGCATCAGGTTTTCCCCAAGCGGCGCTGACGGAGGGAGAATGACAGATCAGGCGATCTGCGCGTTGTTTTGCGGAGGCTGGAGCGGCTTGACGCGGAAGAGACGCAGGATGACGACGAAGTAGAGCGGGACGAAGAAGAGGCCGAGCAGGGTGGTGGTGATCGCGCCGCCGACGATGCCGGTGCCGATGGCGTTCTGACTGCCGGAGCCCGCGCCGGTATTGAGCGCGAGGGGCAGGACGCCGAGCCCAAAGGCGATGGAGGTCATGAGGATGGGCCGCAGACGCTGGCGGGTGGCGTGCAGTGCTGCCTCAATGAGCGTGGCCCCGCGGTCGAAGTGCTCCTTGGCGAATTCGACGACGAGGATGGCGTTCTTGGCGGAGAGCCCGATGATGGTGATGAGGCCGATCTGGAAGTAGATGTCGTTCGGCATGCCGCGCCACTGGGTGGCGGCGACGACGCCGAGGGCACCGAGGGGCATGTCCATCATCACAGAGAAAGGGATGGCCCAGCTTTCGTAGAGGGCGGCTAGGCAGAGGAAGACCATCAGGAGGGCGATGGCGTAAAGCGCAGCCGATTTGGAGCCGGAGAGCTGCTCTTCGAAGGAGAGTCCGGCCCACTCGATGCCGATGCCGGGCGGGAGCTGCTTCGCCATGGCCTCGATCTCGCCCATGGCCTCGCCTGAACTGTGGCCGGGGGCGGGTTCGCCGAGGATGGAAAGCGACGGGGCGCCGTTGAAGCGCTCGAGCTTTGGCGAGCCGAGCCGCCAGGAGGCGCTGGAAAAGGCGGAGAAGGGAACCATGTCTCCCTGGGAGTTGCGCACGTGCCAGCGGTTGATGTCCTGCGGCAGCATGCGGAAGGGGGCATCGCCCTGCATCATGACGCGTTTGACGCGGTTCTTGTCGATGAAGTCGTTGATGTAGGTGGAGCCCCAGATGGTGCTGAGCGAGGCATTGACCTCCGCGAGCGAGAGCCCGAGGGCGCTGGCCTTGACCTGGTCGATGTCGATCTGATACACGGCCGTATCGGCGAGGCCGTTCGGACGCACGCCGGCGAGCACGGGATTCTTCATGGCCATGCCGAGGAGCTGGCCCTGCGCACCCATGAGCGCGTCGTGGCCGAGGCCGCCGAGATCGACGAGCCGCAAATCGAAGCCGGTGGCGGTGCCGAGCTCCAGCACGGCGGGCGGGGCGAAGGAGAAGGCGAGCGCGTCCTTGAACTGGGCGAATTTCGCCATCGCACGGCCCTGGATGGCCTTCACCTTCTGCGAGGGCAGCTTGCGCTCCTCCCAGGGCTTCAGTTTGACGAACATGAGCACCTGGTTCTGCGCGTTGCCGCTGAAGCTGAAGCCGAGGACGCCGAAGCCGCCTTCGACGAGGTCTTTCTCCTCCTCAAAGAAGTGTTTCTCCATCTTTTGCAGCACGAGATCGGACTGCTCGCGTGTGGAACCGGGCGGCAACTGCGCCATGGCAAAGAGGACGCCGGTGTCCTCGTCCGGCAGGAAGCCGGTGGGCGCACGCAGGAAGAAAAACACGACCGCTCCGGCGATGGCGGCATAAGGAATGAGCGCGAGCACGTAGTGGCGCAGGAAGTGGCCGACGGCGCGTGCGTAGCGGTCGGCGGTGCTTTCAAAGGCGCGGTTGAACCAGCCGAAGGGGCCGCGTTTCGCGAGGTGATGGCCCTGGGCCATCGGTTTGAGCAGGGTGGCGCACAAGGCCGGGGTGAGGATGAGCGCCACGAACACAGACAACGTGACGGAGCTGACGATGATGAGAGAGAACTGCCGGTAAATCACGCCGCTGGAGCCGGTGAAGAAGGCCATGGGCACAAACGCGGCGCACAGCACGAGGCCGATGCCAACGAGGGCTCCGCTGATCTGGTGCATGGACTTCCGCGTGGCCTCCTTCGGCGGCAGGCCTTCCTCCTGCATCACGCGTTCGACGTTTTCGACGACGACGATGGCGTCATCGACCAGCAGGCCGATGGCGAGCACGAGGCCGAAGAGCGTGAGCGTGTTGATGGAGTAACCGGCGGCCGCCATGACGCCGAAGGTGCCGAGCAGCACGACGGGCACGGCGATGGTCGGGATCAGCGTGGCACGCCAGCTTTGCAGGAAGAGGAACATGACGAGGAAGACGAGCACGACGGCCTCGATGAGCGTCTTCACCACCTCCTCGACGGAAATGCGGACAAACTGAGTGGTGTCGTAAGGGTAGATGGCCCTCACACCGGGCGGGAAGAACTGCGACATCTCCGCGACCTTTTGTTTCACCGCGTCCACCGTCTCCAGGGCGTTCGCACCCATCGCAGGACGGATGGCCATGCCACTGGCTGGTTTGCCGTTGAAGCGGGCGAGAACGTTGTAGTTCTCACTGCCGAGTTCGACGCGGGCGACATCCCGCAGGAACACGCGCGAGCCATCTGGACTGACGCGCAGCAGGATCGCTTCGAACTGTTCCGGCGTCTGCAAACGGCTCTGCGCCATGATCGTGGCGTTCAGCAACTGCCCGGGCACGGCCGGCAGGGCTCCGAGCGCTCCGGCGGAGACCTGGGCATTCTGCGCCCGCACGGCGGAGACAATGTCGGACGTGGCGAGGTGGTATTTCGTCAGCTTGTCGGGATCCAGCCAGATGCGCATGGCATACTGCGTGCCGAAGCTCTGAATTTCACCGACGCCGGGCAGGCGGCTGATGGGATCACGCATGACGCTGGAGTTGTAGTCGGCCAGATCGGTGCCGGACATGGTGCCATCCTCCGAAATGAGGCCGACGACTATGAGGAAGTTTCGCACCGATTTGTTCACCTGCACGCCCTGCTGCTGCACCTCCTGCGGCAGCAGGGCCGTGGCCAGCGCGACCTTGTTCTGCACCTGCACCTGGGCGGTGTCGGGATTGGTGCCACCTTCAAACGTGACGGTGATGGTGGCGGTGCCATCGGAGGTGCTCGCCGATTCGATGTAGCGCAGGTTGTCGATGCCGTTGAGGCGCTGCTCGATGACCTGGGTGACCGTGTCCTCGAGTGTTTTGGCCGAAGCACCGGGATACGTGGCGATGACGGTGATGGTGGGCGGCGCGATGCTGGGATATTGCGCAATGGGCAGGGTGGAAATGGCGATGGCGCCCGCCAGCATGATCACAATGGCGATCACCCACGCAAACACCGGCCGGTCGATGAAAAATCGGGACATGCGAGGGTGGTGTTAGTGCGGCTTCACTGCGGGGGAGCTGGAGACAGCCGCAGCATCTGGAGCCGCATCGACGACTTTCACCTGCATGCCGGGCCGGACCTTTTGCAGGTTGTTGAGGATGACTTGGTCGCCCGGTTTCAATCCAGAGCTGACCAGCCACTGGCCGCCGACCGCGCGGGGTGTCTCCAGCACACGCAGTTCGACCGTGTTGTCAGCGCCGACGACGAGCGCGGTGGGTTCGCCCTTGGGATTGCGGCTCACGGCCGGCTGCGGCACCAGGATGGCATCCGGCCTGGTGCCTTCCTGCAAACGGGCGCGGACAAACAGGCCCGGCAGCAGGTCGCCACGAGGATTAGGAAACAGGGCACGGATGGTGACGGAGTTCGTCATCGCATTCACGGTCACGTCTGACATCTCCAGCGTGCCTTCCTCCGGATGGATGTCGCCATTTTCGTGAATGAGTTTCACCTGCGCTTTGCCCGATTTGTCTGCCTTCAAGCGGCCGCTGGCGAGATCGCGCTTTAAACGCAGCAACTCGCTGCTGGGCTGCGTCACATCGACATACACGCGGTCAATCTGCTGCACGGTGGCGAGAAGCGTGGCGTTGGCAGACTGCACGTAGGCGCCTTCCGTGACCTGCGAGATGCCGATGCGCCCGTCCACGGGCGATGTGACCTGTGTGTAGCCCAGATTGATGCGGGCGGAGCGCACGGCAGCCTCGGCCACCAGAACATCCGCATCGCCCATCTGCTTTGCGGCGATGGCGTCCTCGTAATCCTGCTCGCTGATGGCCTTGGTGTCACGCAGGCCGCGCAGACGCTCTTCCTTGAGGTTTGCGGCGGTCAGACTGGCCTGGGCGCGTGCGAGGGTGGCCGTGGCGCGGTCGAGCTCGGTCTGATACGGAGCCGGATTGATCTCATAAAGCGGCTGGCCGGCCTTCACATCGCTGCCTTCCTCAAACAGGCGCTTCAAGACGATGCCATTCACCCGTGCGCGGACTTCCGCCACGCGGAAGGCGGAGATGCGGCCCGGAAGATCCTGCGTGAGGGTGACGGGCGTCGTTTGGATCGTCAGAACATTCACTTCCATGGGCCCCATCGGTGCCATGGGCGGTCCGCCAGGTTTGTTCTGGGCGTGACGATCGCAGGCCATCAGCAGCAGGGCCAGGACGGCGAGCGAAATGGAGAAAGGGGAACTCATGGCTGGGGAATTCGTTTCTTTGGGCCTGTCTGGCTGCCGCTATTCCTGGCGGAGTCTTCTGGGGAGGGCCGGACGATGTGGTGGAGGGCGTCGGGCAGCCACCGGCAGCACAGGGGGAAAAGAGCCTCCGATTTAGAGGAAGCGGCTTCAGATAGGGCAGGGGTGTTCTCTGGTCAAATCGGCTCATCACGGCGATGAACCGCTGACTGACAACGGCGAACCGCTTGAAACCCCCGCCGTCCTGCGGCATGGACACGGCCCTCCATTTTCAACCATGTCCGCCGAACGCAAGACCCTCGAAGAACGCGCCCAGATGTCTGATATTGACCGTCTGCGGCACTCCTGTGCCCACGTGATGGCCACCGCCATCCTGCGCCTGTGGCCGAACGCCCAGTTCGCCTACGGCCCGCCCGTGGAAAACGGCTTCTACTATGACTTCGACCTGCCGGACCATCGCATCACGCCGGACGACTTTGAAAAGATCGAGGCGGAGATGAAAAAGATCGCCAAGGAGAACCAGAAGTTCGAATGGAAGGGCGTCACCCGCGAGGAAGCCATCGCGCTGGCGAAAAGCGGCCGCCTCGGCGGTCTGAGCGAGCGTCCGGGCAATCCGAGCACCTTCAAACTCGACCTTTTGGAAAAGATTCCCGAAGGCGAACAGATCAGCACGTTTACTAACGGCGAGTTCATCGACCTCTGCGCCGGACCGCACGTGGGCTATACCTCGAAGTGCAAGAACGTGAAGCTGATGTCGGTCAGCTCGTCCTTCTACATGGGCGACGAGACGAAGCCGCAGCTCCAGCGCCTCTACGGCACCGCCTTCCCGACGAAGGAAGAACTCGACGCGCACCTCGTGCAGCTCGAAGAGGCCAAGAAGCGCGACCATCGCAAGCTGGGCCGCGAATTGAAGCTCTTCCACATCGACGAGGACGTGGGCCAGGGCCTCATCCTCTGGACGCCCAATGGCGCGACGCTGCGCCAGGAACTGCAAAACTTCATCAGCGAGGAACTGCGCAAGCAGGGCTACTCGCAGGTCTTCACGCCGCACATCGGCAAAACGGTGCTCTACAAGACCAGCGGCCACTTCCCTTATTACAAAGACAGCCAGTTCAGCCCGGTCATCGAGAACGACGACCTTAGCAAGATCATCAAGGAAGGCTGCGGCTGCTGCGAGATGATGGAGCGCCTCGGCGCGGTGTCCGCGAAGCTGCGCAGCCAGCTCAATGAGCGTGCCGGCACGGAAGTCGTGACCGAGGACCGCGTGCTGCCGGACGACAAATTGCTCGATGGCTTCCTGCTGAAGCCGATGAACTGCCCGCATCACATCAAGATCTTCGACAGCCAGCCGCGCAGCTATCGCGACCTGCCGGTGCGCCTCGCCGAATTCGGCACGGTGTATCGTTGGGAGCAAAGCGGCGAGCTCAACGGCATGACCCGCGTCCGCGGCTTCACGCAGGATGACGCGCACCTCTTCTGCACCGAGGAACAAGTCGCCGCCGAAGTGCTCGGCTGCCTTTCTCTGGTCAAAATCGTGCTCAACACGCTCGGCATGCACGACTACCGCGTGCGCGTGGGCCTGCGTGATCCCGACAGCAGCAAGTTCACCGGTGATCCTGCCAAGTGGGACGCCGCCGAAGACGCCTGCCGCAAAGCCGCCGCCACGCTCGGCGTGCCCTTCACCGAAGAACCCGGCGAGGCCGCGTTCTACGGCCCGAAGATCGACTTCGTCATCAAGGACGTCATCGGCCGCGAATGGCAGCTCGGCACCGTGCAGGTCGATTACGTCCTGCCCGTGCGCTTTGATTTGAGCTACATCGGCCCCGACAACAAGCCGCACCGCCCCGTCATGATTCATCGTGCGCCGTTTGGCAGCATGGAGCGCTTCTGCGGCGTGCTCATCGAGCACTTCGCCGGACACTTCCCCGCCTGGCTCGCCCCCGAGCAGGTCCGCGTGCTCACCATCAGCGAAAAGAGCGAGCAGTTCGCCACCGAAGCCCTCAACCAGCTCAAAGCCGCCGGTCTGCGTGCCACCTACGACGACGCCTCCGAAAAAATCGGCGCGAAGATCCGCAACGCCCAGCTCGACAAGATCCCCTACATGCTCGTCATCGGCGAAAAAGAAGCCGCCGCCCAGTCCGTGGCCGTCCGCCACGCCAAACGCGGCGATCTCGGCGTGAAGTCGCTCGCGGAATTCGTGAGCGAGATCACCGCGGAGGTGAAGGAGCGGAGGCTGTAGCTGCGAAGGGTTATCGGGACTGCGAGGGTGTTGTTGATCTACACCCTCGCCATCGCCAGCAAGGCCTTCACTCGTTCCATTTCCGTCGCCGACGTCTTCGCTACAAAGCCCCGGGCGTGGGCGAAATGGACATCGGGTTCTTTCTCGATGCGGGTGAAGTCGTAGTGAGGCGCATCGTTGTGCCGGGAAAGGCCGTAGCCGCTGCCGCGACGGTCGGGGTAGATGAGGGCGACGACGCTTGCGTTTTTGCCGATGCTTTCCAGGTAGCGGCCGATGCCAGCGGAAGGTTCGTCTCCCAACGGTTCGATGCGGGGCAAGAAAAGCACCTCATGGTCGTCCATGCTCCAAATCTGCGCATTCAACGCGATGAAGTCGAGGCGTGCCCGAAGCTCACGCAGATAGTCCAGCAGGTCCTGGCCGATGTAACTGAGGATTTCCCACAAGGGCTCGCCGGGTTCGAGACGTTTGGCTTTGGCAAAGCGACGCAGCACCGTGACATCGACTGGCGAGTTCAGCTTGTTCATCGCCTCGCGGTTCACACCGAGCCACTTGGCGGTCACGTTCGGGCCGCGAGTATCAAACCACTCCGCAGGCTCAAGCCAGTCGCAAAACTGGCGGGCGTCCTCATAGACGCCGAGATGCTGCAGCACGAGGCTCAACGCGCACACCGGCGGATGATCGGCTGGAAACTGATGGTGGTCGAAGTTGTGCCGTTCGGGCGCGTGCTCGCCGCCGACATCGACCACAGCCGTCGAAACGTCCGCCAGCTCCTCGGCTGTGGGCTCACGCCTCACGATGGGCACGCGATGAACGGCGGCTAGAAGGCTGCAGGCCAGGAATTCGTCTTTATGGGCACCGCCGGGATGAGTCAGAATGAGCTTCAGGGACATGAGGATGGCCTCCGCCTCTCCGCCGAACGGAAGGCGGGTGCAAGTGCGGAATGGAAACCCACTGCAACGTGCAGGCGCTGCAAGTTCAATCCCACAGTCCCAGCACTCGCAGCGCCTTGTGTCGTGTCGCCCTGGTTGGGAAGGAGAAGTGAACGTCAATCGGATGCGCTTTGCCGGAAGCCATGACGATCACGTTGTCTTCATGAACGTCGGTGACCAGAATGTTTCCGGCTGATCCGCCATTCACCCAGAACTTGGATTGGCGGCTGTTCTGTTGTTCATGGATGAGACCCTGGGCTTCAAGCAGTTCCACAAGCTCGTCCCAGTCTGGGTGCCGACCAGCAACGAATGGCTGTGTCAGAAGCACGTGGAGATGTGACTGCTCAAAATAGAGGCCGTGCAGCCGGATGTCGTCGCCGAAGAAGTGATTGGCAAGCAAGTGGTCAGTCAGGTACTCGAACAGCAGTTCTGCTGGCTTGTGGAAATCTCGAAGGTTTCCGGATCAAACACACGCGGATCATGGTCCTTCAAGACGCAGTTCATTCCTTCTGGCACCACAACCACATGTTCCATGCCTTTGCCCACAAACTCGGCACCGCTCATCAGGTGACGGTGCTGGTCTCGAGAATCAATCCCACATCATGGCCGAAACGGGCGAGTGCGCGTATTTCCTGCTCTGTTGGATCTTCCGGATGGCTGCCTTCGTCACCGGTCCCTGGGACTGCAACTGCTCCCGCAGCGCCTCGGAGAAGCCCTTGCGGACCTCCGAATAAGCCATGAGCTTTTTGGAGATGTTGTGGTTCGTTGGCATGCGGAGATTCCAATCGCTTGAACGATGCTTTCAGCCCTGGGTGATGCAAGGAGAATGTCCGGCCTCGATCTTGTGAAGCAGAGCGTTGAGAACGGCCATCTCCGCCCGGCTCACGCCACCACGCCCTTCACCAGGTTTCCGTGGATGTCCGTGAGCCGGTAGTCGCGGCCCTGGAAGCGGAAGGTGAGGCGTTCGTGATTGAGGCCGAGGAGATGCAGGATCGTGGCATTCAAATCGTGCACGTGGACGGGATCACGTGTGATGTTGTAGCAATAATCATCCGTTTCGCCGTAGGTGATGCCTTTTTTCACGCCCGCACCGGCCATGAAGAGGGTGAAGCAGCGCGGATGATGATCGCGGCCGTAGTTCGTCTCGGTCAGCGTGCCCTGGGAGTAGATGGTGCGGCCGAATTCGCCGCCCCACACGATGAGCGTGTCGTCTAGCAGGCCGCGTTGCTTCAGATCCCTGATCAACGCGGCGGTGGGCTGGTCGGTGTCATAGCACTGGCCTTTGATCGCGTTCGGCAGGCCGCCGTGATGGTCCCAGCCCATGTGGAAGAGCTGGATGAAGCGCACGTCGCGTTCCGCGAGGCGGCGGGCGAGCAGGCAGTTCGCCGCGTAGGTGCCGGGGTTCCTGACCTCCGGGCCGTAGGCGTCGAGCACGTGCTGCGGTTCCTTCGAGGTGTCGATCAAATCGGGCACGCTGGACTGCATGCGGAAGGCCATTTCATACTGCGCGATGCGGGCGGTGATCTCCGGATCGCCGAAGAGCTGATGATCGCGTTGATTCAAGGCGGCGAGCTCATCCAGCATGCCTCGACGCATGCCGCGGTTCAGCCCGGAGGGATCGGAGAGATACAAAACAGGATCGCCCACATTGCGGAACTTCACTCCTTGATGCTGCGTGGGCAGGAAGCCGCTGCTCCACAGGCGGTCGTAGAGCGGCTGGTCATCGCGACGGCCGGTGCCGAACGAGGTGAGCACGACATAAGCGGGAAGATCGCGATTTTCGCTGCCGAGGCCGTAGCTGAGCCACGAACCGATGCTGGGACGGCCGGCGAGCTGCGAACCGGTCTGGCAGAAGGTGATCGCGGGATCGTGATTGATCGCCTCCGTGTGCATGGAGCGGATGAAGCACAGCTCGTCGGCGATCTTCGAGATGTTCGGCATCAGCTCGCTGATCCACGCGCCACTCTGGCCATGCTGCGCGAATTTGAACATCGACGGCGCCACGGGGAAGGTCTTCTGGCCCGAGGTCATGCCGGTGAGGCGCTGGCCCATGCGAATGGAGGCCGGCAGATCCTCGCCGCGGCGCTTTTCCATCTGCGGCTTCGGATCGAACAGGTCCATCTGCGACGGAGCGCCGCTTTGGAACAGGTAGATGATGCGTTTCGCCTTCGGCGCGAAGTGCGTTGGCGAGGCAACAAGTTGTGACGCGAGCGCGGTGGAACCGAGCGCGAGACCGCTTTGCTTGAGGAAGGCACGGCGATTGAGGCGGTCTTGGAATTGAAGCGTGGCGGAGGGCATGTCAGTCGCGGGTGATGGTGCGGTCGAGATTGAGCAGGATGCTCGCCGTCGTGGTGTAGGCGGCGAGTTCAGGCGCGGGGATCGAGGCATCGGGCTTCGAGGCGCCGGTGGCGATGAGCTGGGCGGCCGATTCGGGGTTCGCCTGGAATTCAGCGAGGCGTTGTTTCAAACCGGCGAGCAGCAGACGCTTCGTGTCGGCATCCGCAGCGCGTGAGGTCACCAGGCGGTAGGCGAAATCGAGCCGCGCTTCAGGCGTGTCGCCGCCTTCCTGGATCACACGCTGCGCCAGGGCCCGTGCGGCTTCGACAAAGGTCACCTCATTGAGCAGCGCGAGCGCCTGCAGCGGCGTGTTGGTACGGGAACGCTTCACGGTGCAGAGTTCGCGGGAAGGGGAGTCAAACAGCAGCATCGTCGGCGGTGCGGCGGTGCGCTTCCAGATGGTGTACATCGTGCGGCGATAGAGTCCCTCGCCCGTGTCGGCCTTGTAGCCGCGCAGATTGCCGTACTTGCTCGTTTCATCCCACACGCCTTCGGGCATGTAGGGCTTCACGCTGTCGCCGCCGATCTTCGGCACCAGCAAACCGCTCAACGCCAGCGCCTGGTCACGCACGAGTTCGCCCGCGAGGCGGAAACGCGGCCCGCGTGCGAGCAGGCGGTTGTCGGGATCTTTGGCGAGCAACTCGGGCGTGACCTTGCTCTGCTGCCGGTAGGCATGGCTCGTCACCAGGAGCTTCTGCATCGCCTTCATGTCCCAGCCCGTGCGCACGAACTCGGTGGCCAGCCAGTCGAGCAACTCGGGATGCACCGGATAGTCGGCCTGCGAGCCGAGGTTCTCCGTCGTCTTGCACAAGCCGTAGCCGAAGGACTTCTCCCACGCGCGGTTCACCCACACCCGGGCCGTGAGCGGATTGGCCGGATCGACCAGCCACTTGGCGAGACCGAGGCGGTTCATGGGCGCCCCTTTCGGCAGCGGTGGAAGCACCGCGGGCAGGCCCATGCCGACCTTCGTGGTCGGCTTGTCGTATTCGCCACGGTTCAAGATGAAGGCGTCGCGTGGCTGCGGCATTTCCTCCATGACCATGACGCTGGGGAGCTGCGCCCGGGCGTCTTCCAGCGCCTTCTGCTTCGCGGTGACCACGTCGTTGGCGCGTTTCAGCGGGCTGTCCACGTTGGCGATGAAGAACTTCTGGATCTCGCCCTTCTGCTGCGCGGTGCGCTTCTCCACAGGCACTTCGAGGATGGCCTTCAAGGCCGCGAGCTGCGTGTCGCCATCCAGCTTCAGCGTCTCCGCGGGCGTGGAGGACGCGGAGATGCGGAAGCGGCCGATGTTGTGGCCGCCGATGGCCTCATGGCGGAGACGCAGCAGCAGTTGCGTGCCTTCCGGTGCATTCACCGGCGTTTGCAGCACAAACATCGCTCGGCGTGGATCGCGTTTCGTCGGCCCGTCGATGGCCCAGCCTTTGCCACGCGCACGTTTGAGCACTTTCTCAATCTCGTAGCCTTTCTGCGAGTAGTCCGCGCTGACGCGGGCCAGCGTCTGTTTCTCCGGCTTGCCGCCGGGCTTCTGAACGAAGACATCGAAGTCGGTCAGCACGAAGTTGCCGTTCGAATAACGGCCAAGGCTCTGATTGGGCAGCGAGGCATCGGGCAGGCATTCCAGCAGCAAGGCCGTCACGCCGCCCTTCGGCAGCGGGGCGTCGAAGAGGTAGGTGTCTTGGGCTGGATTCGGCCCGCTGGCCAGGTAGGAGCCATCGCTTTGACGCGTGAGCTTCGCCCCTTTGTCGCCCAGCTTGGAAACGACCTGCGTCGGTGCCAGCGGTGCCCACGCGGTCTGGCCTTGCGCCAGGTTCTTGAGCGCCGTCGCCTCCCATGCGGCGATGAGTTTGCCGAGATCCTTGCGCGCTGCGGTCGCTTGCTGTTTCGCCGCATCGATCTCCTGCTGAAGCGCCGCCAGACGCGCTGCCGCGGCGGGATCAGCCACGGTGACCACGGGTGCCTCGTTGCCGCCGGAGCGGTTCGAGCCGCCGGTGATGGTGCCGCGGTCGGTGGTGTTGTTGAAGAAGGAGAAGAGCTGATAAAACTCCTTCTGCGTGATGGGGTCGTATTTGTGATCGTGGCAGCGGCAGCAGTTCAGGCTCAGCGCCAGCCAGGTGAAGCCGGTGGTCTCGACGCGGTCGATGACGTTTTCGATGCGCCACTCCTCGGCGATGATGCCGCCTTCGCCATTGATGCGGTGGTTGCGGTTGAAGCCGGTGGCGATCTTTTGATCGAGCGTGGCGTTCGGGATCAAATCGCCGCCGATCTGCTCGATGGTGAACTGGTCGAAGGGCTTGTTGTCATTGAAGGCGCGGATCACCCAGTCACGCCAGGGCCACATGCTGCGGCTGCTGTCGGTCTGGAAGCCATGGCTGTCGGCGTAGCGGGCGAAATCCAGCCACTGCATCGCCATGCGCTCGCCGTAGTGCTTCGAGGCCAGCAGGCGGTCCACCAGCTTCTCATAGGCATTTGGGGCTGCATCCTGCTCAAAGGCTGAAACCTCGGCTGGCGTCGGCGGCAGCCCGGTCAGATCCAGCGACAGCCGGCGAATCAGCGTGGCGCGATCCGCCTCCGGTGAAGCTTTCAGTCCTTCCTTGGCAAGCCGGGCGGTGATGAACGCATCGATGGGATGCTGATCCGGCTTCTGAGCCGGAACGGCGGCGCGAACCGGCGGCAGGAAGGCCCAGTGGCCCTGGTATTCGGCCCCTTCGGTGATCCACTGCTGCAGCAGGTCCTTCTCGCGTTGGGACAGCGGCTTGCCGAGCTTCGGCGGCGGCATCAGCTCGTCCTTGTCCGCCGTGAGGCAACGGGCCACCAGCTCGCTGTGGGAGGGATCGCCTGGTTGGATCGCGACCGCGCCGGATTCGGCCGGTTTCAGCGCCGCGTCACGCACATCGAGCCGCAGCCCGCTTTTGCGCTCCTTTTCATCCGGTCCGTGGCAGTGAAAGCACTTGTCGGAGAGGATGGGACGGATGTCGCGATTGAAGACGATCTTCTCCGCCGCCGGTGCCAGGGCAGGGAGGGTGACGAACAGCAGAAACAGGGGGCGCATGCGAGGAAAAGAAACGCCACAGCGACCCGCGTTCTTAGAAAAGCCGGTCCGATCCCCCAGGGATGAGGGATGAGCTTCTGGGAGCCTCCAGTCTCATGGTCTCATCGTCGCCCTTGGCCTCCCCTCATTCCACCACTCCATCGATCCATCAAGCGAATGACGACCCGTTCTCCGTAGCAAGACTGCGAAGGATGAAATGGCGAATGCGGAAGAGTTGGAGACATGGAGGCTTTGAGAAGGGGGGAGCGAAGGGCGACTGGCTTGCGAGCCGAGGACAGGGCCGTTGTCGTTGTTCAAGGCGGGTGCCGTGGGGGCGAAGCGGTGGGGCAGGGACTCTTGCTGCGCCCGTCCGGAGGAGTGACCTGGGCCGGCGTGACCCGGGTCAGGCAACTGTCCAACTCATTCTCTGAGCAGGCCGGCACGGCGTGAGCAGACGAAGGGCGGAGGGACAGTAGGTCGGTGGAGCAGTGGGGCAGTTGGAAACTGGGAGAAGGGGGAGCGCCCCGTTTTCCGCAGCATGACGATGGGGGAGGTCCCTTTGACGATGGTAGGGGCCCCCTTGGGTGACGTCGAGGGTGCCAACGCCCCAAGCCCGGGCGGCGGCAGGCATGAAGCAGCCTTAGTCCTCCGCCGCGCCTTCTTCGCCGTGGCCTTCCTCGGCCATGCGCTGGATGGTGCCGCTGAGCAGGTCGATGTAGCCGTTCACGTCGAGCGATTCGGCTTCAGGCTCGCCACGCACGGCGTAGAGCCAGCCTTGCTCGTAGGGGTCGCTGCGGACGATGCAGGCATCGACCTTGAGGCCGGGATTGCCGCCGGCGAAGGTACCGGTCATCACACAATAGACATCTGACGCGGCCTTGAAGCCTTCCACCCAGCCGATGTTGTCACCGGGGGCCACAGGGTCGCCTTCCTTCATCTTCCAGTCGCAATCGACGAGCTCCCCGAGCATGCGGGTGGCGAACTTGGTGAAACCGACCCGCCACAGGCCGGGCTCGCCTTCCACGGGAGCCATCCAGTAGTGGGAGCGGGAGTAGCGGAAGCTGTCGGGGAAGCGGGCGGAGAAGCGGGCGTGCTTGAAGCGGACGAAATTGAGCATGACGGGCGCGAAAACTGAAAGAAGGCAGACGGGTCAATGAGTGGTCAACGGTCAAGCCTCGTCAAGAGTTGCACACTGGAGCGTTCGTGCGCACGATCCATGACCCACCTTGACCTTTGACGGCGCAGCCATCGTGACTTCAAAGCACTACGCACGGCGGCGCAGGCCGACGTAGGCCATCACGACGCCGACGAGGAAATGCACGCCGAGCATGATCATGGCGAGATTCGGGGCGGCGAACCAGGTCTTCACGAACAGGTCGATCGGTTCGAAGAAGGGTGTCTTTTGCAAGGAGTCGATGATGCCGGACCAGCCGTAGTGCGCGGTGATGAAGGGGTGCACCACATGGCCGAGCGCGGTCGGGAAGCCGAGCAGAGCCCCGCAGAGCAGCACATTGATGCTGAGCAGGGTGAGGGAGACACTGTGGGCACGTTCGGAGGTGCTGGAATTGGCCGAAATGCCCAGGCACAGGGCGAGGAAGGCGGCTCCGGACAGGGCGGGGAGCAGCAGCTTCGCCAGTCCGGCTCCAGGCAGGCCGCCGGAGACGATGTCGAGGAACATTTCCATCCAGACGCCCTGCACGAGAATGATCGGCAGCATGAAGAGCAGGGTGCCCAGCAGCCAGGCCGCGGGGGAAACGCCACCGACGCGCTCGCGCTCATAGATCGCACGACGGGCGGCGATTTCGCGGGCACCGAGGCGCAGGGCCATGAACATGACCAGCAGGACCTGCAGCAGGGTGATCATGGAAACGGTGTGGCTGGCGGGCCAGAGCACCTCCGGCGTGGTCACGCCGCCGGCGGCTTCCTTGATGAGCTTTTTGTTTGGCCAGAGAAGCAAGGCCGCGATGGCAGGGCCACCCGCCAGCAGGGAGGCGTGCACGATCCACTCACGCGGCGAGCGGCGGAGCAGCGACCAACGGCGCTTCACCAGGTGCTGCGCCTGACCAAAGAGGCCGGGCAGGGGAATGATCGGCTTCACCTCGGCTTCGTCGGTCTTCTTCGGCGTGGCCTCCTCCTCGGACTTCTGCTTCATCACGATGGTGCGGTCCGCGTCATCGGGATCTTCCTCCGCGGCGGAGAGGCTCTCAGCGGCACCGCCCAGCTTGAAGGCGGCGTAGTAGGCGTCGCGATGCTTCATCCAGGAGTCGCCCCAGCGTTGCGCCGGGCGTTTGGCCAGACGCGCATAGACCTCGTCGTAGGTCGGCACGGTGAAGTAGTGAGGGATGGCCCGTGCGGGGCCGTGGAAGGCCACGTAGCCCTCGTGCAGCACGACGACGGTGTCATACGCGGCCAGATTGGCCAGGGAGTCGGTCGCATGGACCACGATGCGGTCCGGGCGGTCGCTGGCGACGAGCTTCAGCAGCGCCTCGAACTCGCGTTCGCTGCGCACATCGAGGCCGACGGTGAAATCATCGCACAAGACGATCACGGGATCCGCCACGAGGGCGAGCCCCAGCTTCAGGCGGCGGCGCTGCGGCAGCGCCAGGGTCGAAGTGCGCTCCGTGGCGATGTTTTCCAGGCCCACCGTGACGAGAACGTGGGACACGCGGGAGAGCAGCTCGTCGCGCGTGCGCCCAGCCCCGCGCAGGAGTGCGGCGCTGATGAGGTTTTCGCGCACGGTGAGGTGCTCGATCAGGTTGTCGTCGCCGGAGGGCACCCAGCCGAGCTGGTTCGGATAAAGCGGCTGCTTCAGCAGGTCCCGGCTGCGCAGGGTGATGGTGCCGCCCTCGGGCTCCGTCAGGCCGGCCAGGATGCGCAGCAGGGTCGTCTTGCCGCTGCCCGAGGGCCCGATGACGGCCAGCACATGACCGCCCGGCGCCATGAAACTGACCTGCTCCAGCACGCGGAGCGGTTCCTTGTTCTTGCCGGGGACAACATGGGAGAGATTGTTGATTTCGAGCATGATGACCGATCTAAGCTGCTCCCATGCCGGGAGCCAAGGTCTAATTTTCAGTTCGCCGTTCGCGGTCCGCCGCTCTCTGTTTAACATATCGATCCCGCCCACTAGAACCGCGAACCATGACCTCCATCCTCCAAGTCCATCCTGCCGACGACGCCCTTGTCGCCCTGCGCGACCTCGACCCTGGTGCCAACGTGTCGTTGAACAGCCGTCGTTGGACGCTCCGCGACAAGATTCCCGCCAAGCAGAAGTTTGCCGCGAAGGACTTCGCCGTGGGCGATCTCATCACCATGTATGGCGTGACGGTTGGCAAAGCCACGCAGCCCATCGCGGCGGGTGCGCTCATTCACACGCACAATGTCGTCCACGCCACGGCCGCCTTCAGCGGGAAGCAAAGCGACTATGCCTGGACGCCGCCGGACGTCTCGAAGTGGCAAAACCGCACCTTCAAGGGTTTCAAACGCAGCCACGGACCGGCAGGCACCGCGAACTACTGGATCGTCATCCCGCTCGTGTTCTGCGAGAACCGCAACCTCGCCTTCATGCGCGAGGCGCTGGTGCGCAGCCTCGGCTATGGCAAAACCTCGCCGTATGAGCAGTTTGCCCATCGTCTGGTGCAGATGCACCGTGAAGGGGCCTCCAAGGCGCAGGTCGAGGCCGCCATGCTGGAGGCGGAGGCATCCGCGACTTCCACCCGCGTTTTCAAGAACATCGACGGCGTGAAGTTCCTCGAACATGGCCTCGGCTGCGGCGGCACGCGGCAGGACTCGCAGGCGCTGTGCCGTCTGCTGGCCGGTTACATCAACAGCTCGAACGTCGCCGGTGCCACCGTGCTCAGCCTGGGCTGCCAGCACGCGCAAGTGAGCCTCCTGGAGCAGGAACTCGCCGCGTTTTATCCGCAGATGAACAAGCCGCTGCTGATCTACGAGCAGCAGAAGAGCAAATCCGAGCGCGACATGATGGCGAACGCCATCCGCGACACCTTCCTCGGCCTCGCCCAGGCCAACGAGCAGACGCGCGAGCCATGTGCGCTCAGCAATCTCATCATGGCGGTCGAATGTGGCGGCAGCGACGGCTTCTCCGGCATCTCCGCCAATCCCGCCATTGGCCACACCGCCGATCTCCTCGCCGCGCTCGGTGGTGCGCCGGTGTTGAGCGAGTTCCCTGAGCTCTGTGGCGTGGAGCAGAGCCTGTGCGATCGCTGCGTGAGCGCCGACCTGGCCGATAAATTCGTCCACCTCATGCGTGCGTATGAAGGTGCCGCGCAGGCCTGCGGTTCCGGCTTTGATGCCAATCCCAGCCCCGGCAACATCCGCGACGGCCTCATCACCGACGGCATCAAGTCCGCCGGTGCGGCGAAGAAAGGCGGCACCGCGCCCGTCGTCGATGTCCTCGACTACGCCGAGCCGATCCGCCAGCACGGCGGCCTCACGCTCTACTGCACACCCGGCAACGACGTCGAAAGCACCACCGCGCTCGCCGGTGGCGGCTGCAACATGATGCTCTTCACCACCGGCCTCGGCACGCCCACCGGCAACCCCGTCTGTCCTACGCTCAAAATCGCCACCAACAGCACGCTCGCTCAGCGCATGCCCGACATCATCGACTTCGACACCGGCCCCATCATCACCGGCGAAAAGACCGTCGAGCAGATGGGCGAGGAGATGCTCGAACTCGTCATCGCCACCGCCAGCGGCGACTACACGCCCAAGGCCGTCGCGCTGGGTCAGGACGACTTCCTGCCGTGGAAGCGGGGTGTGTCGCTGTGAGGGGACATGACGGACACGCAGTCAGTGGCTTTCCGAGAAAAACTGAATACTGCGAAGCTTGTCTCCCTCTTTAAAAGTGACTTTGCGAGACCATCGTTCCTTCAAGTTCTCTTCGTAGTACTCGTTTTCTGAAACCTTGTGTTCACCAAGACCGAGTCGCTCAGCAAACTTGTGAAACACCTCACGATCGCCCGGAAACTTTAGCGAGTATGAGTTGTCGCCGACAAAGGTGTAAAGGGATAGATTTTCCTCATAAAAACCCACGAAGCCCATGGCGGTTTTGGCTGTTGGCTTAAACAGAGAAAAAACAAAGCCTGCCAGAGGTAAGGCTGCGACCCCAAGTAGGAACCATGTGACGCGGCTGCTAGAGAAACGACGAAGCATTCGTCAGCATAGCTCGCTTGCCAAAAGGTCCAATAGCTCTCTCATAGCTGGGTGAATCGATTCGTGCTTTTACCTTTAGCTTTTGTCGTTGCTGCCTCAGCCGCTCAAATCCCCGTCGTAGACGCCGCTGCGTTCGCGGAGGCCGCCAAATCCGTCGCTGCGGGTGACACGATCATTCTTCAAGATGGCACCTGGGCGGATGCACGGTTGAAGATTCATGCCAGCGGCACGGCGGAGAAGCCGGTGTCGATCAAGGCGCAGACGCCGGGGAAGGTGGTGCTGACGGGCGATTCGCGCATCTCCGTGGCGGGTGAACACGTCGTGGTGGACGGGCTGTGGTTTCAGAATCCGACGGGTGAGGAGGCGATCGAACTGCGCATTGATTCCGACGAACTCGCTCGTGACTGCCGCGTGACGAACTGCTCGGTGACAAACGAGTTGCAGGCGGCACCGGGGAAGTCGGCGCGGTTTGTGTCGATCTACGGCGCACGGAACCGCGTTGATCACTGTTATATCGCCGGGAAGACGTCCGAGGGCACGACGATGGTCGTGTGGCTGTCCAACGAGGCGAAGGATCAGGGGAGGCATCAGATCGACCACAATCACTTCGGCCCGCGCCAGAAACTCGGCAAGAACGGCGGCGAGACGATCCGCCTCGGCGACAGCAAGACGTCCATGCTGACCGCCGCGTGCGTGGTGGAGCAGAACCTCTTTGAGAAGTGCGATGGCGAAGCCGAGTGCATTTCCAACAAGTCCTGCGGCAATGTTTATCGCCATAACACCTTCAAAGGCGTTTCCGGCACGCTGACGCTAAGGCATGGGAACAAGTGCATCGTCGAAGGAAACGTCTTTGATGGACAGGGTGCCAAAGGCACCGGGGGCGTGCGTGTCATTGGCGAATATCACATTGTCACCGGCAACCACTTTGAGAACCTCACCGGCGACGATGAACGCAGCGCGCTATGCATCATGCTCGGCATCCCGGATTCGCCTGCGAACGGCTACTTCCAGGTCAAACACGCGGAGATCAGAGGGAACAGCTTCAGCAACTGCGAGCACAACATCCTCATCGGCATGAGCGGTGACAAGAAGGCCACGCTGCCTCCGGTTGAAACCTTCATTGCCGACAACCAGATCGACACGATCAAAGGGAAAGCCTTTGAGATCAAGTGCGCTATTAATGGGGTCTTCACCAAAAACAACAGTGACAAGAAGAGCGATCAGCCGAGGCATTCTCGGATCCCTGAACCCACCGGCCCTGGTTGGTGGAAGTAGTTTCGATTGGTAATCGAAGCCGTATGCCCGCTTGATTCGAAGGCCAGTCGAATCTACCCGGACTCATGCGCACGAACGTCCTCGGCACTCCGCTCATCTGCTGCTGTCGCCAGCCCATGACCGGGTTCTATCGCGATGGCTACTGCCGAACCGGGCCGGGAGATGTCGGCCTGCACACGGTCTGTGTCCAGGTGACGGCCGAGTTCCTGCGGTTCTCGCAGCTTGCGGGCAATGATTTGTCCAACCCTGTGCCGGAGTTTGAGTTTCCAGGACTCCAACCGGGCGACCGCTGGTGTCTCTGCGTGACGCGCTGGAAGGAGGCGCTCGACGCTGGAGTCGCACCGGCGGTATGTCTTTCCGCCACACACGAATCCGCGCTGGAATGGGTGGATCTCGCAGACCTGAAGGCTCACGCCCTCGACGAGCCCGGAGAAGTCATCGAGTAATGCGCGGCGGTGCGACCGAAAAGCAGGCGCAGCTTTGTGGTGATCGAGGCGAAGGAACGGCGGATGAGGCTCCACAGGCGCGGGATCACCAGCCACAGCACGATGAGCACGATCGTGAACAGGCAGAGGGCCAGCACCGGTTTCATGACCATGACGAGCGTGCCCGCCGCCACGGTGATGTCTTCAGCGATGCTCAGGGTGATGTTCGATACCGGTTCCGGCGAGTGATTGACCAGCAGGCGCGTGCCGGCCTTCGCGCTGTGTGTTGTCAATGCGGCACCGCCGGCGAGCAGGGCAGCCACGACTTCCATATGGGCGGGCATTTCTCCCAGTGCCTGCATGGCGAGGAGGGTGCCGCCGACGGGGCGGATGAGGGTGTGAAGGCTGTCCCAGGCGGAGTCGAGCCACGGCACCTTGTCGGCCACGAATTCGATAACATACAGCACACCAGCGGTGGCGAGCACCCACTCGTGTCCCAGCACTTCAATGGCCTGGTATTTCGTGGCGAGGTGGAGCACGTCAAAACGCACCAGCATGCCGGTGAGAAACACCGTGAGATACAGGTTCAGCCCTGCGAGCGAAGCCAGCCCCAACGCGAGGCCCAGTTGTTCGAGGATTTGCATGGGCAGCCCTATAACACGACTCGCCGTTGGAGCCGAGACAAGTTTGCCAGGATTTTGGAGGCAGCGGTCGGTTCCGGCTCTCCAGAAGCACCTCCGCCACCGCGACAGTAGCGAGCAGGAACGTGTGAAGATCAGCGAGTTGCTCGGAAAGCTGCGGCCGTTGGTGGGTTGAGCCTTTGGCTCTCAGCCACGTGACAGGTCCGTTGAATTCTGTGGGCATGGGGCGGGCTTTCAGCCCTCGTCCGTGTGTTGTTCGTGGTGTCTCTCGATACCTGGGCCGATGGCCCAGGTGTGGACCCATCATGTGCATCTAGCCATCCGTCTCTCTCGCACTGGATGTCCCTCGAGACCAGGAGCGCCCAGCCTCAGACAACCTGACCTGCATCGGCAAAAATCAGCCGGCAGGCAATGAACTGCGCCGGACAGGCAGTAGAATGACGGCAGTAGCACCGGAACTCCGGGGGCGGGGTGTGGAACAGGGAGTAACATTCATGCTGCCAGCCAGGGGAAGCTCGAATGGGCCGCAGAGGGGCAGAGAGGCAGAGGGCGCAAAGAATTCAAAACTCTCAGACCTCTGCATCCTCTGCTCCTCCGCCCCTCTGCGGTGAAACGAACGTCCGAAACGCCACCTTGAACTGGGAAGTTAGTCGGGAGAATGATTCAGTCCATTCTGTTGTCCCCATTCTGCCTATTCTGTGACTCATTGGATTTCCAGTTCATCCGGAAAGCGCGTTCACAGGGTGCGTTCAACATCGGCAACTGCCCAAACCAAGCCCGGCCATGTCACCGGGCCGATATTCAACTCGTGGCCTGTGAAAATGCTCTCCGCGCCAACTTCTCGGATGAACTGGAGAATCGTCCTCGTTCAGGAGCGCCCGCCTCGCCGTTCAGTTCCACGCGCAGGTTCGTCGGCGCGGCCAGGCTGGTTACATAGGTGGGGGCGCTTTTCACGCCCAGGCCGCTGCTCAGGATCACCTTCCGGTTGCCGTTGCTCGCCTGCTGCACGTCGGCCGCGCGCACGTTCATCGTGCCGACGATCGCCCCGCGTTGTTGCTCCCGCAGCGCGATTGCGTCACGCAGCATCGCCTCCAGATTCAGCACCGCCATGGCCGCGTTCTGGTAGGCGTTGAAATCCGCCAGGAAATCCTCCGGCTGCGGCATCGAGCCCCCATCCTTTTCGCTCTGCGAGCTACGAAGGACACGTCCTCTCTTCGCCAAGGTTTCGAAGCAGACGTCCCGCCGCTCCGAGTGCCCTGTCTCCTCTTCCCAATGTCTCATCGTCTTGTCCCGCCGCTCCAGGCACTGGCGAGCCAGCCTGTGGCGGCCGTCCTTCACTGGGGGAGGATAGGCCGGCTACTTCGTCATCTTCAGCCAGGCGTTGGCGTAGCGTCTGCCGAGCTCGCGGAAGGAGGCGGAGTCGAAGTGAATCTTGTCGCCTTTGTGCTGGAGGCCTTCGGCGCTCACAAAGGCGGTGTGCGGCACTTTGCGGGCCAGATCCTGATGTGCCTGATCGACGATGACGGCCTCAGGTGTCCACGGCACGCCTTCGAACTTGCCCATCTGTCCGGCGATGAAGGGGACCTGGGGTGCTTTGACGAACTCGCGGAGGCGTTTCACGAGATCGTGCAGCTTGGCCTCGTAGGCGGGAGCCAGGTCGGGCTTGCTGTCGCTCTCGCCCTGATGCCAGAGGATGCCTTTCAAGGTGCCTGCGGGCAGGGCGGTGGCGACCCGCTTCACCATGTCGTCCCACGGATGGCTCTTGGTGGCCGGATAGAACACACCGGGCATCCAGGTGTCGATGGGGGAGCCGCCGACCGCGCAGGGGATGAGGCCGATGGTGACGCCGGGATTCGCCTGGGCGATCTCCTGGCCGAAAGTTTTGCCAAGGCCGACACCGGCGGCCGGTTTGTCGAAGTGCATGGGATCCGTGGCAGGCACCCAGCGGCCGTCTTTGCTGAGCATGAGCACGCGTGGATGCGGCGTCTTGTCCGGATCCTCCACCACGCCACGTCCGGCCATGTTTGACTGGCCGACGAGCAGGAAGAGCCAGAATTGATCCTTGGCAGGCGGGGTGATCTCCTGAGCCAGGGTGGTTGCGGCCAGGACGAGGGAGAGCAGGAATGAGAGACGGGTCATGGTGGGGAGAACATGCCAGAACGTGCGTGGAACGGCGCTTCTTCACGATCTTGCCGGGCTGCGTTTGCAGGCTTGTCATCTGCGGCGGCGTCCCGTAGAACTGCGGCCAATCATGAAACTGCCACGTGTCGCGCCCCTGGTCATCGCAGCCGCTGCGATGATCGCCTGCTTCGTCTGGGCGGCTGAAAACGAAGCGGCCGGCGGCAAGCCGACGCATTTTGGCGTGAAGGACGGCAGCATGCCGGAGGATCCGCGTGATTATCCACGCCGCGGCTACGGAAACGAGTATCCGACGTGGCCGGTGAGCAAGGATCTGCCGAATGACGTCTTCACCTTCGCCCGCGTCCGCTACAACTCATCCAGCGGTGGACGTGGAGGCTGGGGGCGGAACCGTAAGTGGTCCACCGATTACCCAGATTCTGACATGAACATGTCCTACCGCCTGCAGCAGCTCACGTCGCTGCAGGTGAATCCGAATGGGGCTGTGGTGGACATCGATCCCGAGCAGGTGCGCCATTATCCCTTTCTCTACATGATCGAGGTCGGGGACATCAATCTGGCCGACGAGGAGGCCAAGACGCTGCGGGATTACATGCTGAATGGCGGCTTCATCATGGTGGATGACTTCTGGGGCACGCGGGAGTGGGACAACTTCGAAGTGGCGCTGAAGCAGATCTGGCCGGACCGCAAGATCGAGGAGATCCCGCTCGAGCACGAGATCTTCCACATGGTTTTCCCGCTCAAGGTGAAGCCGCAGATCCCGCACATCCGCTACGCTGAATATGTCATCAATCAGGGCATCACGTATGAGTTCGACAAACCGGGCTCCGAGCATGTGCACTACCGCGGCGTCTTCGATGACAAGCGCCGCCTGATGATGGTGATCTGCTGGAACACCGACACGGGGGAGGGCTGGGAGCAGGAAGGCACGGACCCGTGGTACTTCCGTGAGTTCTCAGAGAAGTATGCCTATCCGCTGGGCATCAACATCATCTTCTACGCGCTGACGCATTGAAGCAGTGACGGGGGCATTTCTGCCCCCTCCGCCGTCGCCGTCAGCGCGGACCAGGAATGGCCCGGATACTGGTCACTCCTCGCCTTCGAGCTGTGCTTCGGACTTCTTCCGCTCACGCAGACGCGTGTTGTGATCGAGGATGCGTTTGCGCAGGCGGATGCTTTTCGGGGTGCATTCCGCCAGCTCATCAGGGGCGATGTATTCGATGGCACGCTCCAGGCTGAAGCGCACGGGGGGCGTGAGCTGGATGCCTTTGTCAGAACCGGCGGCGCGGAAGTTCGTCAACTGCTTGCTGCGGGTCGGGTTCACCGGGAGGTCGTCGGCACGCGGGTTTTCACCGATGATCATGCCGTCGTACACCTGCTCGCCAGCGCCGATGAAGAGCTTTCCGCGCACCTGGATGGTGTCCAGGGCGTAGCTGGTGGCCTCGCCAGCCTCGGTGCTCACCAGCGTGCCGGTGGAGCGGGTCTGCATCGGCCCGGCATGCGGGGCGTATTCGCGGAAGAGATGGCTGTGGATGCCGTGGCCGCTGGTCAGGTTCATCAGGTCGAACTCGAAGCCGATGAGGCCGCGGGTGGGAACGTAGGCCTGCAGGCTGGTGCGGCCGTTGTGGGCGCTCATGTCCTCGATCTTGCCTTTGCGCTCGGAGATCGATTTCATCACGCCGCCGAGGTAGTCGTCCGGCACATCGACGTAGAGGGTCTCGAAAGGCTCGCACAGCTCGTCATTGATGCGCTGCATGATCACCATCGGGCGGGAGACGAGCACTTCGAAGCCCTCACGGCGCATCTGCTCGACCAGAACGGCGATCTGCATGGCGCCACGGGCGCTCACGTCGAAAACGCCAGCGAGGTCGGTGTCCTTGGCGCTGATGGTCACGTTCATCTTCTGCTCGCGGTCCAGTCGGTCGCGGATCTTGCGGGAGGTGACGTGTTCGCCTTCGCGGCCGGCCAGCGGGCCGTCATTCACGGCGAACTGCATCACAATCGTCGGTGGATCGATCGCCACGAAGGGCAGGGCGATCGCGTCGGCCGCTCCGGCCACAGTCTGGCCGATGTCCACGTCCTCAAAGCCGGAAATGCCCACGATGTCGCCTGCCGTGCCCTCCACAGACTCACCTGTGGTCAGTGTCGTGTATTGGAACACCTTGGTCACTTTGACCGGCTTCGCTTTCTCATCCGGCGTTTTGCCCAGCAGGAACACACGGTCCCCGAGCTTCACGCTGCCGCGTGTGACTTTGCCAATCGCCACACGGCCGACGAAATTATCCCAGTCGATGTTCGACACGAGCATTTCGAAGCTGCCTTCGACCTCCGCCTTTGGCGCCGGGATGTGCTCGACGATCTTTCCGAGCAGGAAGGTCATGTCGTGCTGCTGGCCGGTCGGTGAGTCGGTGACCCAGCCAGCACGGGCGCTGCCATAGACGAACGCGGCGTTGAACTGGTCCTCAGTGGCGTCCAGTTCCAGGAACAGCTCCAGAACCTTGTCATGCACCTTCTGGGGCTCGATGTGCGGGCGGTCCATCTTGTTGATGAGCACGATGGGCTTGATGCCCTGCTCCAGCGCCTTCTTCAAAACGAAACGCGTCTGCGCCTGCGGGCCTTCATAGGCATCCACCACGAGCATCACGCCATCCACCATCTTCATCACGCGCTCCACCTCGCCGCCGAAGTCGGCATGGCCGGGGGTGTCCACAATGTTGATGATGTGGTCATTCCAGTGAACGGAGGTGTTCTTTGCCTTGATGGTGATGCCCTTCTCCCGCTCCAGGTCCATCGAGTCCATCGCACGCTCGGCGATCGCCTGGTTTTCGCGGAAGTTGCCGCTGGCGCGCAGCAGGCCGTCAACGAGCGTCGTTTTGCCGTGATCGACGTGCGCGATGATGGCGATGTTGCGGATTTTATCAGGGGTCATGGGCAGGTTTTTGGGGGAAGGGGGCCGCGAGAGTAGTCGCGAATGCCCAAGTGGCAACCACTTCGCTGCACCTGTTTCGCCCCGAATGAAAGACTCAACGACTCAAGGCCTTCCACACCGCCGGCAGTCGCTCCCGCACGAGTTTCAGGCTGGCGGGTGGCAGCAGCGCGGGCGTGAGCGGGATGTTCCGGGTGTCTTCGATTTCGAGATGGCCGGGAAGGCGGGAGTACTTGTAGTCCTTGTCCAGACTGCCGTCGGCAGCCAGACGGACGCCGCTTTGTTCGGGGCGTGCCACGGAGAGGTAGAACTGGTGATGCTCCAAGGCGGATGTCTCAGCGGTTTTCAATCGCAGCCGGGCCTTTGCGAGCTCGCGGAACAGTTCGCGGGCGGTGGCTTCGGCGGGATTCACGAAGAGGCGTTTTTCGGCGATGAGATCGCGGAAGGCCTCCTCTTTGCGCAGTGAATCGAAGGCGGTGTCGATCTCCGATCTGGCGAGCGGGTAGTGCGTGCAGCCGAGCACGATGGTTTGCAGCGGTTTCGTGGGGTTGGAGTCGCAATAAGCTTCCGCAAGGGCGCGGGCTTCCTTCATGGCGTAAGCAGAGACGGATTCGGGGAAGGCGGTGTCGCCTTCAATGGCACCGGCCAGCGTGGCGCTGCCTTGCTGGGCGATGACGGGCACGCTTTTGCCGGCCAGGCCGAGGGTTTGACTGATCGTGCGCGGATAAACGCCGCTGGCACAGGTTCCGACAGTCGCCAGCACACCGATGCCGCCTTCCGTGTTCGATTCGAGCACTCCCCGTGCCCCGGCTTCGACGACACCGACGACGATCACGGGGATCTTCCATGCGGCGACGGCTTGGCGGATGTCTTCGAGGCCGTAGGCGGTCGCGGTGTTGCAGGCGATGACGAGGGCTTTGACGGGCGGCTTGGTGAACTGCGGCGCTTTGCCATCAGCAGGCCAGAACCGGCGGCCGAGGAGGAAGATGGCGTCCTTCACGATCAATTCGCGCAGATAGTCGGTGCGGTTGACGGCGGAGTAGTTGCCGTAGGGCATGTTGGCCTGATCACCGAAGTAGATGAAGCGTTCCCGCTCGAAGTCCGGCCGTCCGTCGGCCCCAGGCCGCAAGGTGTCGTTATGAAACGCATCGAGCGTCAGCAATGCCTCCAGCACGGTGAGGCCGCCGATGCCGGAATCGAACACGCCGATGGGGAGATGGCGTGTCGCGTCGCTGTTCTGCCAAGCGGAGGCATCAAAGCTGAAGGCGGCTTTGCCGTCGGGATGAGCGTGGGCGTGCTCGATGAGATCCGCGGCAGGCAGCGCTATGGCGAACGACAGGAGGATGAGGAGAGTTTTCATGAAAACAGCATGCGGCCGATGATCACGGCCATGGCGAGACCGACGACATCGGCGGTCAGGCCTGCGGCGAGGGCGTGGCGGATGCGGCGGATGCCGACGCTGCCGAAATAGACGGCCAGAACGTAGAAGGTGGTCTCGGTGGAGCCATACATGATAGCGGCGGTGTACTTTAGCAGATCGGTGCTCTCCGGTCGCAGAAGGATGTCGTTGAGCACGCCGAGCGAGCCGGAGCCGCTGAGCGGACGCATCAGCGCCATGGGCAGCAGCTCCACCGGGAAGCCGATGAAGGAGAGCAGGGGACGCAACACGTACTCGAGGAGGAGCAGGGCACCTGAACTGCTGAAGACGGCCAGCGCGGCCAGCATGGCGACGAGAAAGGGCATGATGCGGGTGGCGACGGCGAATCCTTCCTTCGCTCCTTCGACAAACTCTTCGTAAACCTTCACTCCTTTGGCGAGGCCGACACCGAGCGTGACGACGAGCATGATGGGGATCGCAAGGCCGGAGCCGCCATTCATGAGGCGCTTCCACACGGGCTCGGCTGCGGGTGCGTCAGCGTCCGCAGGCGCTGATGCGGACGGTTTGAGGGCAGGCACGGCTTTCTGCTTTGCCTGGACGACGACTTGATCCAAGCCGGAACTTCTCAGCACGGTTTCACGTGCGGTGGCGGGCAGGAATTCCAGCGTGGCACAGGCACCGAAGATCACGAGCAGGGCGATGAGCCAGGCTTTGCGTTTTGGGGAGATCGATCCGGCCCCCGCCATCGCTGTTTCGGTTGTTTTGGCCCCGGTTTCGCTGTGGTCGTCGGGCTGAATGGCAAACAGGGGCAGACGGCCGTAGAGCTTCGCCGCGACGACGGCCGTCACCACGGTGCAGGCGGTGGCGAGGATCGTCGGCATGATGATCTGATGCGCGCCTTTGACGCGGGCGGCGTTGAGGTAATTGATCGCAGTCATCGGCACCAGGGTGAAGGCGGCCGTGTTCATGGCGAGGAAGGTCACCATGGCGTTGCTGGCCGTCTGCTTGTTTGGATTGAGCTCCTGAAGATGCGTCATGGCCTTGAGACCGAGCGGCGTGGCGCTGTTGCCGAGGCCGAGCATGTTGGCGGCCAGGTTCATGATCATGGCGCTCATCGCGGGGTGATCCGCCGGGACATCGGGAAACAGGCGGCGCATGACCGGGGACAGCGCTCGTGCGGCCAGCTCCAGCAGCCCGGCCTTTTCCATCACGCGCATGACGCCGAGCCAGAAGATCATCAAGCCGGCCAGAGGCAGGGCGATGTCCATGACTGCGGCCTTCGATTTCGACAGGATGGCGGCCACGACGCCGGTGTCGCCGGAGATGTTTCCGAAGAGCGCCGCGGCACACAGGCCGGCGAGGATCAGGAAGGACCAGATGTAGTTCAGCATCTTGTGGCGAAATGTGTGACAACGCGGTAACCAGGAACGAGGGCAATGCGTAATCGTTCCAGCTCCAGCCTCAAGCCAACTCTCGTTCGTTTTTTTCATGCCCATCCCAATCCAGCGTGCCAGCCAGGCCAGCGGTGTCAGCCCTCATGTGATTCGCATCTGGGAGCGGAGATACAATGCCCTGAGCCCGAGCCGCACCTGCACGAACCGGCGGATGTATTGTGATGAGGCGGTGCTGCGGCTGAAACTGCTGCGCCTGCTGACAGAAAACGGGCACCGCATCGGCCGCGTGGCCGGGCTTTGCACGGCGGAGCTGGAGGAACTGGTGCGAAAGCTTCCTGCGAACGCAGAAGCCGTGCCCGCGCCGGCAGGCGGCCTGGAGCTTCCGGGGCAGTTTGTGGAGGCCGCGATCGAGGCGTCGAAGCGATACGATTCCGATGCGCTGCGGGGCGTCCTGTCGCAGGCCCGGCGTCAGCTTGGCCAGCGTGGCATGCTGCATCATGTGATCTGCCCGATGATCCTGAAGGTCGGGGAAAGCTGGCAGCAGGGGACGCTGCGCCCGAGCCATGAACACATCGCGACGGCGGTGATCCGCGAGCTGCTGCTGACACCGGTCCCGGGCAGCCAGATCGCCGCGCATGCACCGGAACTCGTGGTGGCGACTCCGGCGGGTGAACTGCATGAACTTGGAGCTCTCATCGTGGCTGCCTCGGCCCGTGATCTGGGCTGGCACGTGACTTATCTGGGCCCGAATCTTCCCGTGGAGGAGATCGCCGCCTGCGCCGCCGCCCGCAATGCCCGTGCAGTGGCTCTGAGCGTGGTGTATCCGGAAAAATGTCCGGTGATCGAAGGAAAACTGCGGCGCATGCGCGACATTCTGCCTGCGACGATGAAACTGATCGTGGGAGGACGTGCGGCGGAGAGCTACCGGGAGACGCTGAACGAAGTGGACATCCTGTGGGCCAACTGCCTGCACGGGCTGGACGATGTGCTGCTGAAGATTCAGCGGTGACGCCGGTTGCGCGAACAGCGACTCCCTCTAGTCTTGGCGGCCTCATGCTTCTTTACCGCACCAGCCAGGGAAACTTCATCCAGACGCAGGACACATGGCACCGCTTGCCCGAAACGAACTGGGACGCGCTTTTTGACGCGCCCAATCTCGTCACCTACCTCACAGGCATCGTGGCGTCGTCGCCAGCCGTCGCCGCCCCGGCGCCAGAGACCCTCCTGGCACCGATCGTGTCCCAGGAAGTATGGGCCGCGGGCGTCACCTACTTCCGCAGCCGCACCGCACGCATGGAGGAGTCGAAGGACGCGGGCGGCGGCAGCTTCTATGACCGCGTGTATGCCGCCGAGCGGCCGGAGATTTTCTTCAAGGCCACGCCGCAGCGTGTGGCGAATCCGAATCAAGCGATGCATCTGCGGGGCGACTCGAAGTGGATGGTGCCGGAACCGGAACTGACGCTGGCGATCAACAGCCGCGGCGAGATCATCGGCTACACGGTGGGGAACGACCTTTCCTGCCGTGACATCGAGGGCGAAAACCCGCTCTACCTGCCGCAGGCGAAGTGCTTCAAGCTCTGCGCCGCGCTCGGTCCGGCACTTCTCATTCAAAACGAGCCGCTGGCCTCCTCCACGCGCATTCACCTGCGGATCGAACGCAATGGCGCGGCTGCGTTTGAAGGTGACACGACCTTGGCGCAGTTGAAACGCACGCCGCAGGAGCTGGCGGGCTTCCTTTATCGCGACAACACCTTTCCCACGGGCGCCTTCCTGATGACAGGAACCGGCATCGTCCCCGGCGACGAATTCACGCTGCAAAGCGGCGACATCGTCAAGATCACCATCGACGCCATCGGCACGCTGGCGAATCCGATGGCCTGAGGTGCTGCGTTGTTGCATCCCTGGACTTGCATCGCATCATTCCCACATGAGTTCGGCTCTGACATTCGCCCAACCGCAGACTCCTGCCGTGAGTCTGGGGGAGGCGGCGCAACAACTGATGCTCTTTGAACTCGAACCGGAGGACCCGCGTTACACCCGGCTGGATGAAGGCAGGGGAACGAAAGAGCTGACCAAGCTCGAAACTTTTCTTCGAAACGCCGCGAAAGTACCGAATGCCTTCGCCAAGTGCGCCTTTGTCGGCAGCCGCGGCACTGGCAAGAGCACCTACCTGCGGCATCTTGAACGTGATCTGGAGAGAGAGGGGACTTTCACGCCGGTCCACATCTATCTCGATGCCAGCCTGGAGTCTGACTGTCATTACAGCGATCTTTTCCTTTGGATGGTGGATGAGATCGCCCGGCAGTTTGACGGCAGGGGGCATCCTGTGAATGAGGCGGCTCTTTCCGAGGTGGCTGTCTGGTTTGCGGAGAAAACCATCAGCAAGACCACAGAGTGGAAAAAGGAAATTGGCCTGACTGCGGAGGCCGAAGCATCCGCAAAAACCGGCATCCCGGGCATTTTCTCCCTCAAGCTCCTGGCTCGTTTGAAGTCGATGATCGTCGGCAGCGAGCAGTCGCGGAAAGACATTCGTCAAAATGTGCAGAATTACGCGACTGAATTGCGTCACCGTGTGAACGACTTTCTAGATCATGCTCGCGCTGTGCTAAAAGACGCTGGAAAGCCTGATCGCCTGCTAATTGTCCAGGACAACCTGGACCGCATCCGTCCGCGTGAGAGAGCCTGGCACTTGTTCGAAAGCGGAGGAGAAATGCTCGCCGACATTCGGGCTGACGTGGTTTACACCGCCCCGCTCGTTCTCAATCTCGCCCCCCTCGACATAGGCCCTATTTTTGGCAACGTGTTCACGATGCCGAATGTGAAGGTGCGCAAACGTGATGGCAGTGCGCACAGGGCGGGTGTGGACAGCCTCGTCACGCTGCTTGGCAAGCGTCTCTCCCTCAAGGCGGTCTTCCGGAGTGGAAGCGTAGTCCGCTACCTGGCAGAGATGAGTGGCGGTAGTGTGCGCGAGCTTTTGCGGCTGGTGAGTGAGGCTCAGCTTGAAGCCCAGGTCTCCCACAAGCCGAAAGTGGATATGAAAAGTGCCAGGGCGGCAGTCACAAAGAAGGCCGTCAACTTCACCCGCCTGCTCATGCCTATGTCTGTCTATTTTCCGATCCTGGCGGAAATCCACCGCACCAAGGGCGCTTATCAAATATCGGAAGCGGAGGCCACCACCGAGCGGGTGGCTTCCGCGCGTGAGTTTTTTGCCGAACTCATCGGCAATGAGGCAGTGCTTGAATACAACGGCGATGACTCATGGTATGACGTGCATCCCGCCATCCGCGAAACCGGCCCATTCCAAGATGCCCTCGCAAAAACCAGTCAAGCCTAGGCCTGCGGAAGTGGAGGACGGCTCTGGCCGGGAGCTGCGGGCCATGGGGCTGTTTGTCCGGCAGGTCACGGAGTTCAGGCTCGCGCTGGCCTTGCATAATGATCCGGTGCGGCGTGATGCAATGATCCAGGAGCTCGCTGGCGATCTCGCAAAGGATGCGCTGCAACTGCTGGTGGTTGATCTCGACAAAGACGAGCACGGAAGGATGCTGCTCGAACATGTGAAGCTCTCGCTCACCCGTTTGTCGCCTGGTATGCGCCCAGTGGTGATGGTGGTGAATCTGGAGGGCAGGGTTGAGTACAATCCTGAACTCGCAGCCGCGAAACACACAGACTTCCTGGCGTCCGCCAACTTGCATCGCGAATTGTTTGTCGCCGCCTGCCCTTGTCCGCTCGTCATCTGGATGACGGAGATGCTTGAGCAGGCATTCGTGAAGCAAGCGCCGGACCTGTGGCACTGGCGAAGTCATGTTTTTGACCTGCGAACGCGGCGTATGTCGCAATCACAGGGACAGGATGAAGAAGGCGTTTTGATCGGGAGCGATGATCAACGCATTCATCCCGGAGTGCGCGTCACCAAGCTATTGGAGGAGCTTGCTGCTTATAGGGCCAATGGCTCCAGATTTGATGAGATGCGCACGCTCAACGCGATCGGCATCGCCAGGCAGCAAATGGGCGATGCCAGGCTGGCGCGCCATGATTTTCAAGCAGTGTTCGAGATCGCGCGTGAGCTGCAAGCGCCAGGTTGGGAAGCAACAGCGCTTGGAAACCTCGGCGGGACTCTGGCGGAGATCGGCGACCTGGAACTAGCGGAAATATCATTTGCGCAAGCCCTTGAAATTGCCCGTGCCGTGCAAGACCTCAAAATGGAGGCAAACATACTTTCCAATCTGGGAATCATCCGCCGAAGAATGAATGATCTCCCAAAGGCGTTGGAATACCATGAGCAAAGCCTGTCGCTGGCGAGATTGATCAAGGATCGTAAGACCGAAGGCACGGCATTGGCAAACTTGGCCAACGTTCATGCCGACCTCCATGATGATCGCAAAGCCATCGAACTCGCCGAGGAAAGCCTGCTCATCGCTCGTGAACTTGGCGATCGCAGGGGGGAGGCTGGAGCGCTTGGCACGTTGGGCGTCACGCACAGGCATCTGGGCGATTTGCAGAAGGCCATTGATTACTACTCGCAACAAGAGGCTATTTCACGGGAGGTGGGGGATTGGCGCGGGGAGGGCAGAGCCATCTGGAATTCGGCGCTGGCGCATGGAGCCATGGGCAGGCATGAAGAGGGACGTTCGCTCGCTCGCAATGCCTTGGTCATCTACAAATCCCTGGGGCATCCCCTCGCTCGAGATATCGAAGCGTTTCTGAATGAATTGGAAGCTGCGTAGAATGCCATGCAATTCTTGCGTTCACTGCTGCATCTGGCTATGACTCGCCATCAAGCTTCCCACTTTTCATGACACTCACTGGACATCACTTCATCGCTGGTCGCGAGGCCGCGCCTCACGGTCACCTTTTTCACGCCTTCAATCCCAGCACGAGCGCCCAGCTTGAACCAGCGTATGGCGACGCGACCCATGCGGAGGCGGATGAGGCCCTGCGTGCGGCGGAGGCTGCGTTTGACGCGTTACGGCTCGCCACGCCGGAGACACGGGCGGATCTTCTCGATGCCATCGCGGATGAGATCACTGCTCTTGGCGATGCCTTGCTCGAACGCGCCCATGCGGAGTGCGGCCTGCCGATGGCACGCCTCACGGGCGAGCGTGGACGCGCGATCGGCCAGTGCAAGCTGTTCGCCTCGTTGATTCGTGAGGGCTCCTGGGCGGATGCGCGTGTGGATCACGCGATTCCTGATCGCCAGCCACTGCCGAAGCCGGATGTGCGCCGCGTGATGATGCCGCTCGGCCCTGTGGTGGTTTTTGGCGCCAGCAATTTCCCCTTCGCCATCGGTGTGATCGGCACCGACACGGTGTGTGCGCTCGCCGCCGGTTGTCCGGTCGTGGTGAAGGGCCATCCGGCGCATCCCGGCACCTGTGAGATGCTCGGACGCGCGGTTTTGAACGCGCTGCACAAGGTTGGGCTCCCTGCGGGCTGTTTCTCGCTGCTGCATGGCAAAGGAAACGACATCGGCACGACGCTGGTGAAGCATCCCATCACTCAGGCGGTCGGTTTCACCGGTTCGCTGCGTGGCGGTCGTGCGCTGATGGATGTCGCCGCGGCGCGTCCGCACCCGATTCCGGTTTATGCGGAGATGGGCTCGGTGAATCCGGTGTTCGTGCTGCCCGGAGCGCTCAAGGAGCGTGCATCGAAGATCGCGGAGGCGTACATCGGCTCCGTTACGATGGGCGTGGGCCAGTTCTGCACGAATCCCGCCATCGTGCTGGGCTTGAAGAGTGATGGCCTGCAGCAGTTCATCAGCAACGCCGCCGCCATGGCATCCAAGGTCGCGCCGCAGACGATGCTGCATCGTGGGATTTGCGAAGCCTATCAAGCCGGAACGGCGGTGTGGCGGACGATCAACGGCCTGGAACTGGCCGGACAGTCGGAAACGGCTCCTGCGGAAACAGCCAGCCAGGCTGCCTGCCGGATCTTCACCACGACCATTGACGTCCTGGAAGGGAATTCCGAACTGAACAGGGAAGTCTTCGGTCCGTGCTCCATCATCACCGAGTGCCCGGGGCTGGACGACATGCTGCGCTACGCGAACAGCCTCGAAGGCCAGTTGACCGCGACGATTCACGGCACGGTGGACGATCTCCGCGAGTTCGCTCCGCTGGTGCGTGCGCTGGAAAAGAAGGTCGGTCGCATCATTTTCAACGGCTTCCCCACCGGCATCGAAGTGTGCCCTTCCATGCATCACGGCGGCCCGTATCCGGCCGCGAGCCACAGTTTCTTCACCAGCATCGGCACCGCGAGCATTTATCGGTTCGTGCGTCCCGTCTGCTATCAAGGCTTCCCGGAAGAAGCGCTGCCTGAGCTGCTTCAGGACGCGAATCCGCGTGGCGCGATGCGGATTGTCGATGGCGAACTGAAGAGGTAAGTCGGTAGCACCCGAACACCCAAGCTCCTGAAAACGGGGGCATGAAAACGGTGTCAGGCTTCAACCCGGTGACAACTCATGGCACACAGAGGACGGGAAGAGGCGGCAAGCACCCGGGCGATGCCCTCAAAGCAGGTTTCAATCAATCGGCGGTGGTCTTCGGGCGGGTTTCCAAGGACGAAATCCAGGCTTGCTGTTTCGGTGGGGTGGTACCATGATCCGGGCCGGATACGTTCCGCAGGGCCTGGGGGCCTGCGACTTCAAAACCACGCGCACCATGAAGACTCGTCCGCACGATGGCGGCCCGGCATGCGGGCTGCGCTGCCCCCGTTCTCTGCCTTCTACCTCATGCTGGCCTTTCTGCTGCCTGCCTGGATGGGAGCACGGGCGCAGGTGCCGCTGAAGTTCAAGCATGCGAGGATCACGAGTCTGGAGCAAAAACAGGGCGACCAGCCGGTGAAGTCTCTGCCTGAGAGGTATGTGGCTGCGACCAGCGTGACGGAGATCAATCTGGGACAGGTGTGGGGCTACCGAGTTTACCTGCATGGCGCTCTTCTCCAGGTGAGTGCGCCTTCGACGATCATGGCCTCAGGTGGTCCTGGAATCCAGACGGCGAATCTGGCGGGCAGCCATGTGCGGCTGACGGCGACGTATGTGCCGCAGGAGGTGGGCGAGTACCTGGCTAACTGCCTGGTGGAGAACCAAGGCTACCAAGGCTTTTATGAAGTGGAAGATGAAGAGAGCGTGAAGGTGCCGGTGTCATTCAACGGACAATGGAATCCCGGCGTGGTGGCGTTGTTTGAGGAGATCGACCAGCCGGATGAGTATTATGTGCCCGTCACCTTCGCGACGGGTTCGGACGGTGGCTTTGTGCGGGGGACGGTGGAACTGGTGTACACCACCGAGGAGGAGCCCATCCGGGTGGATACGCTGGTGGATGAGGACGATGGCGACCATGCCGAAGGCGATCAAAGCCTGCGCGAGGCGCTGGGGCGGGCCTTTGCCAAGGAGAATGAGCCGGTGGCCATTCCCATCCTGGTATCGGGCACCATTGCGCTGGATTCGGAACTGGTGGCCACGGGAGTCAATGCGGAGCTGGTCACGATCCTGGGCAATGGCGACATCACACTGGATGGCCAGGGCGGGTGCCGCATCCTGAATGTGGCGGCCGGGCGCAAGGTCGAGCTTATGTACGTGAACGTGGAGAATGGACGATCGCCCGTGGGCGAGCTGGGTGGCGGCATTGTCAATAGAGGCAGCCTCCGGCTGTTGCGCTGCCTTTTCAAAAATAACGTGGCGCGTGATTCTGGCGGAGGAGCGGTGGCTACGGAAGGGAGCCAGGCTGTGGGGGTGACAAGGGATTGTTTTTTCGATGGGAACCGGATGATCGGAGATGGTGAGGTGGGCGGCACGCTCGTCGCCATCAATGGTGCATCAACATCGGTGGTGAACTGTGCCATCATCAATTCAAACATGGCCGTGCTGAACGTGGCTGCGACGGCCACCTTCCTGCATTGCACGCTGTACAACGGGCGCAAGCTGATCACGACGGTCAGCGGTGGCACCACCAATCTCGGGCATTGCGCCATCGCGGGCGGTGCCAGGGGCGGGAACGAGCCGGATATCGTCACCTCGCAAGCGGGAGAGACTGTGTCATTGGGCTTCAATGCCTATGAGAGCGCGGACTCCTCCTTCGAGACAGTCACTTCTGACATCCAGGCGGATGATCTCCTGATGAGGTCTGCTGCCGGAGGTGGTGTGGTGCTGCTGGCCTTCAGCCCGTGCGTGGACGCCGGTGATCCCGAGGTGAATACTGGAGGACACATTCCACCGCTGACGGCTGACATCGTGGGCAATCCGCGAGAGTCCGAGGAAGGAAAGATCGACATCGGAGCCATCGAGGTGAGCGCCTACACCGTATATCTGGCCCGGGAACTGACCGACAATGCGCCGGACAAGAACCAGAATGGAGTGCCAGACATCATCGATGTGCTCACAGGCACGCTGTCCATGCAGGGCGGTGCTGGCGCACCGCAGCCGCTGGATTTCATCGACGTGCTCACCGGGGGTCCTGCCGCACTGAAGGCCGGTGTGTTTCCAGACAGTGATGCACCACCCGGCATGGATCACACGATCATCGAGGTGCGCGTCGATGAGCGCGTGGTGGATGGCGACCTGACGCTGGAGACCTCCACCGATCTGGTGACGTGGACGGCCCGCGCGACCTACGCGGGGCAGGGGCCCTCCTTTGGATACAGCCGTTACTTCGTGGATGGCGCCACGCTGGTGGACGAGCGGAAGGCCGGCTTTGTATATTTTCTCCGCGAGAGCGTGCCCAACGACAGCGGGCAGAAACTCTTTGTGAGGCTGCGAGGCACGAAGTTCTAGAGAGCAGGGAGGGGATGCCGCAGAAATGGGGCTCCACCGCCGCCGCCGAGCTTGATCGTTCGCCTTTGAAGGAGTTTGCCATGGATGGCTGGGGGATTGGTCCCAAGCTCCGTTCCGGGATGAAGCGGCGCGTTGAGGACAACGCGCCCTACCCGGAAGGGTGTTCAGGGCAGCTTGGCGAGCGCTTCACGGCCTTTGGCTTTCAATTCGCGGTCGTCGTATTCTTTTTCGGGCATGGCGAGGCCGCGCTGGAGCGCCTGGCGCGCCTCCTTGGTGCGGCCCATCTGCGCGTAGGTGCGGCCGAGCTCGATGTGATGTCGCAAACGTCGCGGATTGATGGCGATGGCGCGTTCGAAGCAGGCCACGGCGGCCTCGTTGGTGGTCACGGGCAGTTTGCCATAGATGAGCGAGCCGAGGGTGCGTTTGACGGCACCGATGCCGGCGAGCACCTGGTGCCAGCGGCCCAGCACATGCCAGGCGTTGTCGTTGTCGGGATTCAGACGCAGCGCCTTGTCCACCGCCTCCTTGATGTGGGGCGTGGCCTCGACCTGGGCCTTGCTGCCTTGGAAGGGAAGCATCTTGCCGTAGGTGATGGCGGGCGACAACTGGGCCTCGGAGTTGTTCGGTGCCAGGGCGGCCGCCCGCTGGCCGTAACCGAGGGCGGTGTTGCCGAGCTTGATCTTGTCCTCGTTGCCGCGTGCCTCGGCCATGAGGTAGCGATACTGGCGGGCGATGCGGAGAAGCAGGGGCACGTTCTTCGGCTCCAGAGCGAGGGCCTGCAGGTAGTAGTTCAAGGCGCGGTTGGCCTGAAACTTCTCATCAAACACGTCTCCCTTGTCCATGAGCAGCTCGGCAGGGGTCTTGGCGGGCGTTTCAGGAGGTGGCGGGGTGATTGCATTCGCAGTTTGCGCGTGCGCTAGGCCGCACGTCAGCACGATGACGATGAGAGCCGCTGCGAGGGTGGAGGAGAGTCTCATGGCGTCAGGATTTGGCGGCGATGATACGGGCGGCATTGATGAGCTGGGCCTCACCCCTGCGGGGACCGATCAATTGCAGGCTGGTGACCGGGGTGACGCGGCCCTGGGGCTGCATCGGCACCGGAATGGCGAGCGCAGGATTGCCCGCGTAGTTCACGCCGACGGTGTTCTGCATGTTGAACACACGAAGCTCGAACAGTACGGTGGAGCCCCAGAAGGGGAACTTCGGCGGCAGGCCTTGCAGCGTGGGAACGGCGATGAGATCGACGTCTTCAAACACGGCGCGCAACGTGCGCTGCCAGGCCGCCCGCCGCTGGAGGGCGCCAGCGTATCGCAGGTTGTATTCGATCTCGCCGAGCGCAAAAACGGCCTTGGTGAGGAAGTCGATGCCCTTTTTGTTCTGGAACTGGCGGTCGGTGAGCCAGGCGTCGGCTGCGGCGACGACTTTGCCATCCCTCTGCGCCTGCTCCCAGCGTTTCTTGAACTCGGGACTCAGCGTGACGACCTTGAAGCGGCTGGCGGCGAGAGCGCGATCAATCGCCTCGTCGATGGCGGGATCGGTGCCGTCGAGGTAAAGGCGTCCGATCTTGATCTGACGTCCGGTCGGTTGATTCGCGACCGCTTTGGCGTAGCGGCCGGCGAATCCGCGCTGGAGGAGGTCCATGCCCTTCACCAGGTCGGGAACATTTCTCGCCATGGGGCCGACCGTGTCGAGATGCTTCGGTGAGATGGGGAAAACACCTTCCAACGGCACGAGACCAAAGGTCGTCTTCAGTCCATAAACACCGCAGCAGGCCGCGGGCACGCGGATGGAGCCGGCGGTGTCGGTGCCGAAGGCCACATCGGCCATGTAGGTCTTCACCGCCACGGCTGAGCCGCTGGAGGAGCCACCGGGGATCACCTCGTTCACGCCGTCAAACCGGTTGCGTGGGGTGCCGAAGTAGGCGTTCTCGCCGGATACGGTGACCGCCAGCTCGGTGAGGTTTGTTTTGCCGACGATGGGAATGCCGCGCTCACGTGCGATCTGCAAACAACGCGCGTCGCGTGCCGCCGGGGCGCTGGTTTTGGCGACGTATTCGGAGCCTGCCGTGGTGACGACGCCTTTCATGTCGATGAGGTCCTTGATGGCGAGGCGCAACTCGCCCTCGCGGGCCTGTTGCGGCCAATAGGCGGTGAATGCATGGGCGCGGGCCCGGCGCGTCTGGCGTTCTTGATAAGAACAGCCGCTGCCGAGAAGCAGCAGCGCTGTCGTGGCGGCAAACGAGGCGCGGATGAAGCGGCGGTGGTTGGGCGTCATGGGGGGAGGTCACCATCCCAGGGACTGGAACTCACCCTTCCATTCGTCTTTGTGAACGCAGATGGCCGCATCGTTCCACATCTCGGCGACGCGGAGGTGCCACGGCGTGAGGTGAGAAAAGCATACAACCGGCAGAATGGCATGGGTCGATGGATGTCGTGTGCCACCCATGGGCGGAAGAACTTCGTGAGCGATTCCGGCCTTCACCTGGAGATCCCTGCCATGAGAGTCCGCTGGTCGAGACGCATTTTTCGATGGAACAACACCGTGCTGGTCATCCTGGCCGTGCTGATCGTCGGCCTGCGCATCGCGCTGCCCCAGCTCGTGCAGCGTCATGTGAACCGGGTGCTGGACGAGATGCCGGAGTACGACGGCCACATCGGCGATGTGGACATGATGCTGTGGCAGGGGGCGTATGAAATCGAGGACATCGAGATCGTGAAGACCACGGGAAAGGTGCCGGTGCCGTTCTTCGCCGCGAAGGCGGTGAAGCTCTCGGTCGAGTGGAAGGCTCTGTTTGACGGGGCGTGGGTGGGCGAGATCGACTTCGAATCACCCGTGATCAACGTCGTGAATGGTGCCTCAAAGGCCACGACGCAGGTCGGCGTGGACAAGCCGTGGCTCGATGTGCTCTCCAGGCTGTTCCCGCTCGACTTGAACCGGTTTGAGGTCCATGACGGCACGATTCATTACCGGGACTTCCACAGTCGGCCGAAGGTCGATTTGAAGGTGGACCAGCTTCACGTCCTGGGCCGCAATTTCACCAACAGCCGGGACCTCGCGGAGAAACTGGTGGCGACCATCGAGGCGAGAGGACGTGCCTTGGGCGAATCGCGGCTGGACCTGGACATGGAGATCAATCCCTTCACGTCGCTGCCCACCTTTGACATGGATTTGAAGATGAGCCCGGTCTCGCTGGTGCGGCTCAATGACTTCTCCCGGGCCTACGCCAACTTTGACTTCGAGAAAGGCACGCTGGCGATCGCGGCGGAGTTTGCCGCCGTGAATGGCAGCATGCGGGGTTACTTGAAGCCCTTGTTCGACGATGTGGACATCGTGGATGTGAAGGAGGATGCCAGGAATCCGCTTCACCTGCTGTGGGAGGGCTTTGTGGGCTCCGTCACGCGCCTGTTCCGCAACCAGCGGAAGGAACGCTTTGCCACCATGATCCCGTTGCAAGGCCGGGTGGATGATCCGAAGGCCGCGGTGCTGCCGACGATCGGCAACATCTTCCGTAACGCCTTCGTGCGGGCCTACGGCCCCAATCTCGAAAACATCATCCAACTGGAGCGGCAGGGAAAAAAGAAGTGAGCGGCCGCTCCTCTCACGCGAAGAGGTGCCGCACACGTTTCGCCCCGCGCTTCATCGCCTTCGCTCCATCGTCCATGAGATCGCTGGCGCGGTCGTAGGCCGGCTCGGCAAAGTCGGCAAGCCGGCTCTGGATGTCCTCCAGCAGATGCATGACACGGCTTTTCGGCGTGGGTGTGGGTGCCAGCAGCTCGCGTGCGGCGATGCCCACCGCGCAGCCAAAGCCGACGGTGGCCAGCGTGGCGGCCATGGGATGATGCCGGATCACGCGTTCCAGTTGGCCGAGGAAGGTGGGTGGCGTCGGAGGCTGTTCCGGCGTTTCTTCATCGGTGGGGGGAATATCGGCAGGATCATTCATGGGATGGTTTCCGGTGGCAGGTGCAGAGTTCAAAGGCCTTGATCACGCCAAGCGTGAGCAGGGCAGGGCGCAGCATTGTCAGCGTCACCGCGCTGGCGCTGGCGACCAGGAAGCGAAGCGGCAGGATGTTGAGGACGACGCCGGCGCCGACGGCCGCGGCGACGGCTTTCGCCGGCTCGTCGCGTGCCATCGTTTCGGCTTTGTCCACAAAGCGGGAGAGCGCATGTTCGGCAGGATGGGCTGGAATGTCAGTGGTCATGGCAGCAGGAATGAAATGAGATGACGGCGGTCCGTCGGACAGGTCACGGACTGAATCGCGTGTGCGCGGGCGGGCGGTCTTAGTGATCATGCATGGCTGCCAGGCGGCACGTCGGCCGCGAAAGGCGAAAATTGCGTCCAAAAGCCGCCGTTGTGCCTCTTATTAGTGGTTATCAAAACGCGCCCATGACTTTCCCTCCTCATCACGAACTCCTCACCAACCGTCGTGACTTCATCCGCCGAGGTGGCGCTGGATTTGGCGCGCTGGCGCTCTCCGCCTTGATGGGCGAATCACCTCTGATGGCCGCCTTGGGCGATGCCGGTGGCAAAGCGGCCACACCGCAGGCCGCCAGGCTCGCGCACAAGGCCGGGAAGGCCAAAAGCGTCATCTTCCTCTTCATGGAGGGCGGGCCCAGCCACATCGATCTCTTTGATCCGAAGCCGCTGCTGCGCAAACTCGCCGGTCAGCAGCTTCCCGACAGCTTTGGCACCGTCATCACCGCCATGGGCGAAAGCCGCGCGCCCTTGCTCGCCGACAAACGCGAATGGAAGCAGCATGGCGAAAGTGGCCTGTGGATCTCCGACTGGCTGCCGCACACCGCGCAATTGGCCGACGAGCTCTGCGTCGTGCGCTCCTGCGTGTCCGACGGCATCAACCACGCCGGCGGCGTCTGCCAGATGAACACCGGCAGCATCTTTGGTGGCCGTCCGTCGCTCGGTGCGTGGGTGAACTACGGTCTCGGCACCGAAAACAGCAACCTGCCCGCTTTTGTCGTCATCAAGGACACCGAAACGCAGGTCGTGAACGGCGTGCGCAACTGGGGCGCTGGTTTCATGCCCGCGACCTATCAAGGCGTCGAATTCGAGGGCGGCGCGACGCCCATCGACAACCTCGCCACGCCGAAAGGGATCAGCGAAGCACGCCAGAAGGGCAAACTCGGCTTCCTCGGCAAATTGAACCGCGATTTCGGTGCCAGCCGCATCGACAACACCGAGCTCGACGCCCGCATCCGCGCCTACGAACTCGCCTTCCGCATGCAGGCCGAGGCACCCGAGGCTGTCGATCTCAAGGGCGAGTCCGAGGCCATCAAGAAGCTCTACGGCATCGATGATCCGAAGACCGAAGTCATGGGCCGCAACTGCCTGCTCGCCCGCCGCCTCGTCGAGCGCGGGGTCCGCTTCGTGCAGCTCTACCACGGTGCCGGCAGCAAGTGGGACGCGCACGACAAGATCGAGGCCAACCACACCAAGTACTGCGGCGAGCAGGACAAACCCGTCGCCGGCCTCCTGCGCGACCTCAAATCCCGCGGCCTGCTCGACGAGACGCTCGTGGTCTGGGGCGGCGAGTTCGGTCGCACACCGATGAGCGAGAAAGGCGACGGCCGCGACCACAATCCGACCGGCTTCACCATGTGGATGGCCGGCGGCGGCGTCAAAGCGGGCACCACGATCGGCGGCACCGACGACCTCGGCCTCCGCGCTGCGGAGGACAAGATCCACGTGCACGACTTCCACGCCACGATCCTCCACCTCATGGGCATCGACCACACGCGCCTCGTGTACACCCACAAAGGCCGCCCGGAGCGCATCGACATGAACGAGGGGAATCCCTTCACCAAGATCCGCGCTTGAGGCGATCTTTTTCCCGATTGAGAAAGCCCTCAGCGGTCGCTACTCTCTGCGCATGACGCTGACACTTCATCTTCCGGACAAACTCGGCGAATACGTCGCTTCGCAGGTCGCCTCCGGATTCTACACCGACGCCGAAGAGGTGGTCCGCGATGCTGTCCGCCACCAGGCGCAACAGCAGCTCGCTTTGGATGCAAACAATGATAATCCGGCCCTCGTCGATGCGCTCCTGGCCGGCGTCCGTTCGCCCAAACGGCCGCTCACCGATGCGGTGTGGACCGAAATGCGCTCGCGGGCCGTCAAGCTGGCTGCCCAATGAGTCTGCGCATCGAGGTCTCCGATCTGGCAGCGGAGGACATCACCCTCCAGCTCGCCTGGTATCTGCGGCACGCGGACGCCGATGTCGCCAACCGCTACGAAGCGGCATTGAAGGCCACTTTTGACAACCTTTCGACCAATCCCGGCCTCGGTCGGCCACGCCGTTTCGCACACCCGGAACTAGCCGGACTTCACAGCCTCACTGCCGAGCAGCCGTTTGATCGCTTTGTCGTGTTTTACCGTGCGGACGGCCGTGTCCTGACCGTGGTGCGCGTCATTCATGGCATGAGGGACCTGCCACGACGTCTGCTCGACCCGCCGGGCGAAGAATGACCTCCGACGCATGAATCCACGGGCCAAATTCGGAGCGTAAAGAGACAGAGCCTTCTCCTTGCCACCGGCGCGAGAAATGGCACCTCATTCACGCATGCAGAATTCCTGGGATGTCATCATCATTGGCGGCGGGCCGGCGGGCGCGACCGCCGCCTGCACGCTGCGCCAGTCGGGCCGCAGGGTGCTGGTGCTGGAGAAGGAGAAGTTCCCGCGCTTTCACATCGGCGAGTCATTGCTGCCCTACAATCGCCCCATCTTCGATGAACTGGGCGTGTGGGGAAAAATCCAGGCGGCGGGCTTCATGGCGAAGCGTGGTGCCCAGTTCTGGATGGGCGATGGCTCCCGCCACACGCGGCTGAACTTCGCCCGCGGCTCCTTCACCGAGTTTCCAGAGTCGATCCAGGTCGAACGTGCCAGGTTCGACGACATCCTGCTTCGTCATGCCGAGGAACTGGGCGCTGAGGTGCGTGAAGAAACGCTGGTGACGGGCTATGACGTGACGAAGGAGCAGGTGGCTGTCCGTTTTCGGGCCAAAGACGGCTCTGAATCCGAGGCGAAGGCGGCTTTCCTGATCGATGCCAGCGGATTGAACAACTTCACCGCCAACCGCGAGAAACTGCGCGACTACTACCCCGGCCACAAAAAGATCGCCATCTTCGGCCACTACAGCGGCGTGCAGATGACCGAGGGCGAGGAAAAGGGCGACATCTTGATCGTGCGGCGGAAAAACTCGTGGTTCTGGATGATTCCGCTCGAAGATGACAAGGTCAGCATCGGTCTCGTGCTCGACCTGGAGGACTTCAAGTCGATGAAGCAGGAGCCGCTGGCGGTGTTCGAGGATGCTGTGGCTGCCACGCCGACCGTGCGCGATCGCATGATCCATGCGAAGGCCATCACGCAGGGGCACGTGCTGAGCGACTTTTCCTACACGAACCGCACGCTCGTCTCCGACCGCGTGGTGCGCGTGGGCGATGCCGCGGGCTTCATCGATCCCATCTTCTCCAGCGGCGTCATGCTCGCGATGCACAGCGCGCAAAAAGGGGCGCGGGCGGTGAGCGCAGCCATCACAGCGAGGAAGGCGATGACCTTTGCGCTCAAACGCTACGAATGGTCCACCAAGAAACACGTCGGCCGTTTCTGGCAGTTCATAGAGAAGTTTTACACGAAGCACTTCGCGCAGCTCTTCTTCCAGCCCAGCAACAAGTTCCGCATGGTCTGCGCCATCAACTGCGTCCTCGCCGGCCGCCCGGAGATGAACTTCGCCACCTGGTGGCGTCTGCAGTTCTTCTTTGGTCTCGTGTGGATCCAGAAACGCTTCGCGCTCGCGAAGCCGATTGAGATCGGTTGATCACCTGGTCTTCACCCGAAGAACCGGGGCGGAACGAGAACCGTTTTCCTTGGTGGCGAAGGCGTGAACGAGACCGCTGTCGGCCGTTTCGTCAGTCTCACGGCAGACGATGAGGGTGACGATTTGATTCGTGTCCGCCGACAAAAAGTCGGCGAGATCCTTGCCGCGCAGCTTGCGCACGCCGCGGTTGATGCCCTGGGCAATCTCGAAGCGGCCGAGCAGCTTCACCTGGCTGCCCACGGGTTGATTGAGCGCGGCTTGAGCGGGATCGTGGGCAGGTGCCTGCTGCCAGGAAAGCCCGTTCTCTTCCCAGGCGTCGGCGGATTCGTTGGTCACACCATACACGGCGAAGGTGCTGTCCGGGACAAAGCTGGCGAAACCGAGTTCGCTGGGCTCGATCGTGAGCACCAGCTCCGCATCCTCGATCTGGCGGCCGGCGAACTGGCTCAAATCGAAGGCGAGATAAGCTTTCCGGTTCAACTCCGGCTTTCCGGTGGTCCATTTCACACGCGCGAAGGGATGCTTGCCGAAGTCTGGCGTCGGTTTGGAGCCCGATTGAATGTAGCTGTCCTTTCCACGGCCAAAGGCGGTCGTGATCGCCTGCCAGCCGTCGCCGGAATCAATCACCGTGGCTGGCTGCCAGCGGCTGGGCTCCGGTGTTTCATCCGAGGTGGGATGAAGCTGGCTCTTCGACCAGCCGCGGTCGATGCCCTGGCCTTTTTCGAGCTTCTTGGAGCCGGTGGCGTTCTTGTCCTCAACCTCCACGAGCCCTTCAAGCACGCGCACCATGTATTTGCCGTCGTCATCGGCGCTGACACCGAATTTCGTGCCCCAGTCGATGACCTTGGCGTCTTTCGTGTCGATGCTGAAGCCCTTGGCCTGTGGCGGAACCTCGGCCACGAGCGTGCCGCGGCGCAGCTTGCAGTTCATGGCATCGAGCACTTCGACGGTGGCAGGAGCTTCGAGCACGAGTTCCGCGCCACTGTCGAAGCGCAGCACCGCGAGACCTTCGATCAAATCGAGCATGCCGGGCTTCAAACGTGCGCCTTCCACCGTCGGCAGGCTGCTGCCGGCCCATTGACACTGCTGGGCACGGATCAGGGTCGCCACGCTGCCATCGCGGCCGTTTTGCAGCCACACGAAGCCGAACGTCACGCATGCGGCTGCGGCGGCCGTGATCGCATGACGCCACCACATGCGCTGCGCGGCGGGTTTTGCCTCGGCGACCGGTTGCGAATGCCACGAGTCATCAAAACACAGTTCGGCACGCTGATGCAGCGCTTTGGCGAAGAACGCGCGGGCTTCGGTCGATTCGCGCAGTTCAGTCTCCAGTGCGGAAACTTCCTCCGCGCTCAGTTTTTGATCCGCGTAACGCTCGGACAGCTCCAGCAGGCGGAATTGATCAGCGGGTTTCATGCTCCGGCTCCTTCCAGTTTCAGTTCCTTCTCCACGCAGTTGAGCAAGTTCATGCGAATGCGGCTCAGGGCGCGATACACGGCCCCGGCGGTGCTGCGGATGCGCTCCGCCACGCCATCGATCTCCATCTCCTCATAGTAGCGGAGCGTGACGAGCTGACGATGCGCGGCGGGGAGTTTCGCCACACAGGATCGCAAGGCATCACGGCGGCGGTCCTCGCCATCGCTGAGTTTCGCGACTTCATCGTGCAGCAGTTCGAGGATGTCATCGCTCAGCGGCGTGGCTTCGCGTTTCTTCTGCCGCCGATAGGTGAGCACCTGGTGAAAAGCCGTTTTGCGCGCCCAGGCGAGGAAGTGGGTGCCCGTCTCGAACTGATCAAAGCAACGCCACAGGATCATCTTCGTCTGCTGGAGGATGTCATCGGCGTCATGCGGGTCCTGAACGAGGCTGTAAACATACACGCCCAGCGCACGGTCATGGTGCGTGAGAAGTTCGAGGAATTCCTGGGTGCGGTCGGCTTCAGACATGGCGGGGAAACATCACGGACGAGGCAATCGTACACAAGAGGCCGCTGCGGGCTGGCCTTGGACACGGAATCTGTCCAAAATGCCCTTTCAGCCGCCTTTTTCAGTCCTGGAACATGACACGCGCCCTTTTCCTGACCCTCGCCAGTACCGCATTCGCCGCACCGGATGCGGAGTCGTTGAAGTTTTTCGAGAAGGAGGTGCGCCCGTTGCTGGTCGAGGCCTGCCAGGAGTGCCATGGGGCGCAAAAGAAGAAGGGTGGCCTGCGGCTGGACAATCTGCCCTACATCCTGCAAGGCGGCGAAACAGGCCCGGCCATCGTGCCGCACAAGCCGGAGGCGTCACTGCTCATCAAGCTCGTCAATTACGAAGACCCGGACATGGAGATGCCGCCGGATGGCAAGCTTTCGGCAAAGAAGATCGAGATTTTGAAGCAGTGGATCGCGATGGGAGCTCCCTGGCCGGAAAACGAGGTCGCAGCGGCGAAACCGGCTCGCAAGCCGGGCCAGATCACGGATGAAGACCGGAAGTGGTGGGCGTTTCAGCCGGTGAGGAGGCCTGAAGTTCCAAGTTTCAGGTTTCAAGTTTCAGGAGCCGAAGCGGCGGCCACGAAGGACAAGTTGAAACATGACAGCCCCATTGATGCCTTCATTCAGGCGAAGCTGGCTGAAAGCGGTCTGAAACCCGCCGCGCCGGCCGATCCAGTGGCCTTCATCCGCCGTGCGAGTTACGATCTGACCGGACTGCCGCCGACGCCGGAGGAGGTGGAGGCGTTCGTGCATGACTGCTACGCATCGAACGGCTCGAATGAGGCTCATGTGCGGTTGATTGATCGCCTGCTCGAGTCGCCGCGCTACGGCGAGCGCTGGGCGCAGCACTGGCTGGACCTCGTGCGCTACGCGGAGAGCGAAGGCTACCGCCTCGATGCCTACCGGCCGAATGTCTGGCCGTATCGCGACTACGTGGTGCGCTCGTTGAACAGCGACAAGCCCTATGACGAGTTCGTGCGCGAGCAGCTCGCTGGCGACGAGATGCTGCATGCGAAGAAGACGATGCCGGAGACGCAGGACGACCTGGACCTGCTGGCCGCGACCGGTTTTTTGCGCCACACGATCTACGAATACAATCAGCGTGACTCGGAGGGTCAGTGGAAGCTCATCGTGAATGAGGTCACGGATGTCACGGCGGATGTGTTCATGGGCCTCAGCGTGCAGTGTGCCCAATGCCACGACCACAAGTTCGATCCCATCCTGCAAAAGGACTACTACCGCCTGCAGGCCTTCCTTTCGAACATCACGTGGCCGGAGAACAGGCTGAATGCCACGCAGCAGCAGCTCGACGCCTACAACGCCCAGCTCCAGGTCTGGGAAGAGGCCACGAAGGAACCGCGTGCGGTCATTGATGCCATCGTCGAGCCGAAGATCGCTGGAGCCCAGAAGAACGCGATCACGAAGTTCCCGGAGGAGATTCAGGCGATGTTTGCGAAGACGCGTGAGCAGCGCACGCCGTACGAGGAGCAGATCGTGCAGCTCGCAGGCCGTCAGGTCTATTACGAGCGGGAACGCTACAAGGCGGACAAGCTGAAGGAGCCGGAGGCCACGCAGTATCGCGAGGCGCAGGCGAAACTGGCCGAGTTTGACCACTTGAAGCCAAAACCGATCCGTCCGCTGCACGCCATCGGCGAAACCGGCCCGCAGGCACCGAGCACGAAGTTCAAGACGCGTAAATCAGGCCAGGTGAGTGCCGCTCCCGGCTTCCTCACGATCCTCGACGCATCGGACGCGGAGATTCCCGCGGCGAAGGCCGATGCGGCGACCAGCGGACGCCGCACCGTGCTGGCAAACTGGCTCACGGATCCCAAAAACCCGCTCACTGCGCGCGTGATCGTGAACCGCGTGTGGCAGTATCACTTCGGCAAAGGCCTCGTCGGCACCGCGAGCGATTTCGGCCACCTCGGCGAGAAACCGACGCATCCCGAGCTGCTCGACTGGCTGACGAGCGAGTTCATCCGAAGCGGCTGGAAGCTCAAGACGCTGCATCGCCTGATCATGAACACGGCGGCCTATCGTCAGAGCACGGCGAGCCAGGAGCTCGCGCTGCTCAAAGATCCGGAGAACCGCCTGCTGTGGCGCTTTTCACCGCATCGCCTCGATGCGGAGCAGGCGCGGGATTCGATGCTCATGGCGAGCGGCGAGCTCGATCTCACGATGGGTGGAGAGGGTGTTGAGAAATCGAAGCCGCGCCGCAGCATCTACCTGCGCAAGATGCGCAACACGCCCGATGCTTTCCTCGCCAGCCTCGACGCGCCGCCCGGTTTTCAGAGTGTGGCGGAGCGTCAGGCCACCACCACGGCCACGCAGAGCCTGCTGATGGTGAATGGCGACTGGCCGCTCGATCGTGCGCGAGCGATGGCGGCGCGGTTGTTGAAGGAAGAGCCCAAGGATGAGGCCAAACGCGTCGCAGCGGCCTTCCAGCTCGCTTTTTCACGCGCGCCGACGAAACGCGAGGCTGGGGACGCGCTGGCGTTTGTGAAGCAGCAGAAGGCGCAGATCCAAAAGGAGGCCCCGCCGCCGCCACCGGCCGCCACGCCGCTGGCGGACGCTCAGAAGTTCTTCGGGCCGAATCCGGCCGCACGAACGACGAAGACCTTCATGCTTCAACCGGGCACGCCGAACGAAAAGCTGCGGGTGAATCTCGAAGGGAAGCTGGAAGGCGAGCAGTTTGCTGTCGAAGCCGTTGTGTTGCTCAACTCACTCTACCCGGACGCGAGTGTGCGCACCATCGCGTCGCGCTGGAACAACGACAAAGCGGCTCCGGGCTGGTCGCTGGGCGTCACGAGCACGAAGTCGGCGCACCAGCCGAACAACCTCATCGTGCAGCTCAACGGATTCGATTTTCAAGGCAGCCCCGCCTATGAGGTGGTGGCCTCGGGCCTGCGCATTCCGGTCGGGAAGCCTTACTACATCGCCGCCAGCCTCGACAATCATCCCGCTCCGGGGCAGAACTTTGGCGGCACGATCACCTTTTATGCGCGTGATCTGAGCGACCCTCAGGCTGAGATGAAAACCGTCACGGTGCCGCATCAAATCACCGGCGGCTACGTGAACAAGGACCGCGCGCTGTTCGTCGGCGGTCGCGATGCTGACAAGCGCAGCCTGTGGGACGGTGCAATTGCCCGCGTGGCGTTGCGTGCCGGCCAACTCGATGCTGGTCGGCTCATGAGCTGGACCGTGAACAGCGATCCATCCTGCGTGGCGGACATCAGCGCGGATCTGGCCGCCGCGATGCTGAAAGCGCCGAAGGAATCACGCTGGAGCTGGGAATCGAGCGCCGTGGCTGCCAGAACGGGTGGTGCCTCCGATCCGGGCCGCGAAGCCCTTACCGATCTCTGCCATGCGTTGCTGAACTCGAACGAGTTCTTCTACCTTCAATGAGCTTCCGGCGCGGCGATGGCGGGGTCGATTTTCTTGAGCGCCGCCCACAGCGCCGGGTCTTCAGGATGACCGTTGAAAAGGACTTTGCCCTCGGGTGAAAGCAGGATCATGCGGGGGATGGAATCGATGTCCAAAACCTTCGAGTAAGGGCGGTCAGCGGGCTCGACCAGCCAGGGCAGGGTGGCATTCTGCTCCTTGCGGATGCGTTCGGCGATGGACTCGGCGTTCTCGTCGTCCTTGTTCATGGCGATGACGACAACACCGTTCGCCGAGAGCTTCTCAGCCTTCTTTTTGAGTGAAGGCATCAGATTCATGCACGGACCGCACCACGAGGCCCAGAAGTCGAGCAGCAGGGCCTTTTTGCCAGCGAGCTGGTCGTGCAGCGTGGTGGCCTCGCCCATCGAGGTGTTGAGCGGAATCTTCAGATCGACGACGAGCGCTCCCATCTTCGATTCACGGCGGAACTTTTCGATGCTTTGCAAAAACACGGGGGCCTGCTGGGGGTTCAGCCAGATGGCTTCGAGGATGTTCTGCTTGAAGCTGGCATCGTCCTTGGCATCGGCGGCTTTGAGGGCCTTGATGTAGGCGATGAAGCCGTTGGCCGCCTCGGCATTGGGCAGCATGGCTGCATTGGCCGGGTCGAAGCTGGAGGCCAGGATCTGGAGCTCCGGCAGCATCTTCACCAGGAAGGCCGTGTCTTGATGGCGGAGGCCCCAGACGAGCTTGGCCTCAATGATCTGCTGGCGCGGGATGCCTGCCTTGTTCGCTTCCTTGGCGAGGGCGAGCAATTCCTCCTCCGTGGAGTCCTGGGCAAAGAGGCGCTGCACCAGGGCTTTGGCTCCGGCGGCGGCTTCTTCGGCAGGCGTCGCCTGGGCGAGGAGGCAGGTGTGGCCGAGAGAGATGATCAAGACGCAGAAAAGGGCTTTCATGACGGCATGATCGTCTCGTTTTCATCGCTGGTGTCGAGTGGAAAGTCCGCTTCGTCGGGATGAATGAAAGATGTCAGGCCTGTGAGCCGACTCCTTTGCCCTCACAGACCATGAAACACACTCTCACCCTGACTTGGATGCTCGCGGCGGCAACGCTGGCGGGCGCGGCGGAAAACAATGTGCCACCGGAAGGATTCACGGCGCTCTTCAATGGCAAAGATCTCTCCGGCTGGTATGGCTGGGGCACGCAGGATCCCACGGACCTGTGGAAGATGACGCCTGAGGAGCAGGCGGCCTACAAGAAGAAGTCTGTCGATGGCGGACTCGTCGATGCCAAAGGCAACGACAAGGGCGACCACGTCAACGCGCACTGGAAGGTGGAGAACGGCGAACTCGTCAATGACGGCAAAGGCTTGTACCTGACCACCGACAAGGACTACGGCGACTTCGAGATGTGGGTGGACTACAAGATGCTGCCTCTCGGTGACAGTGGCATCTACCTGCGTGGCATTCCACAGGTGCAGATCTGGGACTTTACCGAGAAGGATGAAAAAGCCGTTTCTTTGGGCAAACCTTTTGGTTCCGGCGGTCTTTGGAACAACAAGAATCCCGAGGGCAAGAACCCCAGCAAGCTGATGGACAAGCTGATCGGCGAGTGGAACCGCTTTCACGTCAAGATGATCGGCGAACGCGTGACGGTGACGTTCAACGGCGAGGTCGTGGTGAACAACGCGGTGCTGGAGAACTTCTTCGCCAACCGCAAGGCAGGTTACCAGGCCTATGGCAAGGTCGAAGCCAAGGACGCCGGAGCGAAAAAGCCGAACGGATGGATGGTCGATCCCGCATTCGCCAAAGGCCCGATCCAGCTCCAGACGCACGGCAGCGAAATCCGCTGGCGCAATGTTTTCATTCGCGAAATCCCCGCCGAAGAGGCCAACAAGGAACTGCAAGGCCAGTGGGCGGAGCAGGGCTTCAAGGAAATGATCAACGGCAAGGACTTGAGCAACTGGCAGGGCGCTCTGGACAGCTATGAGGTCAAAGACGGCGCGATCACCTGCAAGCCAGGCAAAGGGGGCGACCTTCTGACCACGGAAGAATTCGAAAACGGCATCATCCGCGTCGAGTTCAAGCTGCCGCCGGCTGGCAACAACGGCATCGCCCTGCGCACGCCGTTGGGCGGTCATTCCGCCTCCGACGGCCTGGAGCTCCAGGTGATCGACAGCGATGGCTACAACGCCAAACAAGCTGCCGCGGGCAAGAAGGGCCTCGAACCTTATCAATACCACGGTTCGCTCTACCACTGCGTGGGTGCGAAGCATGGCTACCTGCGTCCGGTGGGCGAATGGAACTTCCAGGAGATCGAAGTCGATGGCCAGAAGATCAAGGTGACGCTCAATGGCACCAAGATCCTCGATGTGGACATCAGCACCTTCGACCGCAGTCAGATCGCGCACCCGCCGAAGGGCCTCGATCACACGAAGGGCTTCATCGGTTTCGCCGGTCACAGCGATCCGGTGATGTTCCGCAGCTTCAAAGTGAAGCAGAAGTGACCTTCCGGGCTCGATGAGCTCGAACGAAACACCCGCCAGATCTCACGATCTGGCGGGTGTTTTGATTTGAAGGCTGAAGACCGATCACGCCGCTTCCGCGAGTTCGGCCGGAGCTTCCGTGTCCTGGAATTCCAGCTCCTGCTCGATGCGCAGGTTGTCCACGATGTAGCCCTGACGTTCCGGCGTGTTCTTGCCCATGTAGAACGAGAGCATCTCCTTCACGGTCTTGTGCTTGTGCTCGACGGGGACCGGATTGCCCTCGGCATCCAGCGTGGCTTCCGCTGCGTCGCGTATGGTGATGGGCTCCAGGCGCATGTTCGGGCCGATGAAGTGCTTGAACTCGTCCGGGCTGATCTCACCCAGACCTTTGAAGCGGGTGATCTCGGCGTTCTTGCCGCAGATGTGGATGGCACGCTGGCGCTCCTCGTCGCTGTAGCAGTAGAAGGTCTGGCGCTTGTTGCGCACGCGGAAGAGCGGCGTCTGCAGGATGTAGAGATGGCCTTTGCGCACCAGTTCGGGAAAGAACTGGAGGAAGTAAGTGATCATCAGCAGGCGGATGTGCATGCCGTCCACATCGGCATCGGTGGCGAGCACGACGCGGTTGTAGCGCAGTTCTTCGAGGTCCTCCTCAATCTGGAGCGCGTTGGCGAGGAGGTAGAACTCCTCGTTCTCATACACGACCTTGCGGGTGAGGCCGTAGCAGTTGAGCGGCTTTCCACGAAGGGAGAACACGGCCTGTGTCTCGACATCGCGGCTTTTGGTGATGCTGCCGGAGGCGGAGTCACCCTCGGTGATGAAGAGGGTGCTGTCCTCGCGGCGCTTGTCCTTCGTGTCGAAGTGGACGCGGCAGTCGCGGAGCTTCTTGTTGCAGACCTTGGCCTTGCGGGCGTTTTCGCGGGCGGCCTTTTGGATGCCGCTGATCTCTTTGCGCTCCTTCTCGTTGGCGTTGATCTTCTCCTGGAGTGACTTCGCCACATCGGCATGCTTGTGCAGGAAGTTGTCGAGCTGGGAGACGACGGTGTTGAGGATGTGGGTGCGCAGGTTGCGGCCGTTCGGCTCCATGTGCGTGGAACCGAGCTTGGTCTTGGTCTGTGATTCGAACACAGGCTCCTGCACCTTCACGCTGATGGCGGCGATGATGCTGCCGCGCACGTCAGCCGGATCATACTGCTTTTTGAAGAAGTCGCGGCATTCCTGGACGATGGCCTCACGGAAGGCGGCGATGTGCGTGCCGCCCTGGGTGGTGTTCTGGCCGTTGACGAAGCTGTAATACTCCTCGCCATAGCCGGTGCCGTGTGTGAAGGCGATCTCGACGTCTTTTCCCTCAATGTGGATGATCGGATACTGCGGCGACTCGGTCAGCTTCGTGCGGATGAGGTCCATCAAGCCGTCCTTGGACTTGAATTTCTCCTCACCGGCCGGCGTGCGCAGGATCAGGGTCAGCCCTGGATTCAGCCAGGCGTAGAAGCGCAGCATCTCGCGGACGAAATCGACGCGGTAGTGCGTGTCCTCGGCGAACATCTCCGGATCGGCACGGAAGGCGATGCGCGTGCCGTTGGGTTCCGTGCAGGCCTTCGGCTTGCCCATGTCATACTGCACGAGTCCCTGGCTGAACTCGATGGAGCGGGTCTGGCTCTCACGCACCGCCTGGATCTCGAAGAACTCGGAAAGGGCGTTCACCGCCTTGATGCCGACGCCGTTGAGGCCGACGGAGCGTTTGAAGGCCTCGCTGTCGTATTTGGCGCCCGTATTGATCTGTGCGGCGCATTCCAGCAGCTTCCCAAGCGGGATGCCGCGGCCGTAGTCGCGCACGGTGACGGTCTGATCCTCGGCGATGTCGATTTCGATCGAGTTGCCGAAGCCCATGACGTGCTCGTCGATGCAGTTGTCGATGACTTCCTTGAGCAGGACGTAGATGCCGTCCTCTGGCAGGGAACCGTCGCCGAGTTTCCCGATGTACATGCCTGGGCGCAGGCGGATGTGCTCGCGCCAGTCGAGGGATTTGATGGAGTCTTCGGTGTAGTTATGGGCGGGGGCGGCCATGGGAAGGAAAGGACGAAATCAGAATGCGGAATGACGAATGTCGTGACCTGAAATGGCAGGAAAGGGGGGGCTGGTCAAGCGCCGGTCATGAGGACGAACCGGTGTTCAGCACGGCCAGGGCGGACGCACTGCGTTGAGGCGGCGATTTTGAGCCGGACCGTGCCCGATCAATCCTTGACCGTCTTGCGGGCCTCGGTGACGAGGTTCATGAAGAGCTCACGCTGCTCGGCAAGCGCGGCAATCGGGTCGCCAGCGGGCATCTTGTGGGCTTCGAGGCACACGTGGCCGTCGTAGTCGGCCTCCACCAGCAGGCGGGCGAGTTTGTCCAGCGGGTAGGTGCTCTGATTGACGCCACGAATATGGACGGTGTGGCCGAGCAGGTCTTTGACGAGGGCGAAGTTGGCCTCCAGCCCAGCTCCGTTGAGATCAGTGTCATTGGAGTTCCAGCAGACGCGCACATTGTCGCGGGCGGCGGCATCCATGATTGTTTTGATGCGCGGGAGTTCGGAGGTGTCCTTGCCGTGGACTTCGAGACGGATCTCCTGGCCGAAGCCAAGGGCGTGGTCGCCCAGTTCGGCCAGCGCCTTGCCGATCTGCGCGAGCGTCTTCTCCTCAGGCACGTCTTTGACCAGGGCGTTCGGCTTCACCTTCACGCCTGTGCCGCCGATGTCGTGGCTGAGCTTGATGAAGGCCTTCGCGCCTTCGATGTTCTTCTTCACGACCTCAGGATCGGCCGCGTGGAACTCGAAGTTGGTGCCCATGCCGACGACATCGACTGGCGAGTCTTCAAAACGACGGCTTACTTCCTGGCGCTGATCCGGCGTGAGCGTGGGATCGACCTTGTGGGCATGCTCCACACGCAGCTCGACGCCGAGAACCTGGGCAGCCTCGCAGTTTTTGATGAGCGTGGGCAGGTCCCAGTCCTTTCCCCATTGATAGGTGACGAGGCCAAAGCGGATGTTCTCGCCTTTGTAGCTGAGCTTGGGTTCGGCGGCGAGAAGAGCGGAGGCGGCACCAGCTCCGAAAACGGTGTGGAGGAAATGACGGCGGGATGACATGGCGTGTGGTTGGTTGCGGCTATCAAGCCGGTTTCGTGGCAGCCTGTCAATCCTGCGGTGGCAGCATCACTGCGCGCCCCCGCTCGACGCGGCGATGATGTCTTTGCGGCGGAAGCCCTGGACGCGTCCGTTGCCCTTGTACAGGTAGATTTTTTTGACGTCTTCCAACTGCATGATCACCCACGGGGAGAGGATGTTCCGGCCGTTCTTGGTATAGACGATGTTGTCCGCCAGATGGACGCAGGAGTGGAAGGCGTCGCCGGTGGTGTTGTCGAGGAAGAACAGGATGTCGCCGAATTGATAGGGCGGCTCGACAGGGGTGAACTGTTCCAGGACCTGGCTGGTCGCCAGACGGGCATCGAGGAGGTATTGATGCGGCTCGTAGTTGAAGAAATTCAGCGAGGTCCAGTGGCAGTCAGGCATGATGCCGTTCTTTGCCATGTCGAGGCCGGGGTAGGTATAGAGCAGCTTGCGTGCGAGCGCCGGCAGAATGTGGACGATGCCCAGGTCGTTGACGCCATCGAGCTCGATGATGGACTGCACCATGGGCTCCAGGTCCTTGCGGCGCACGCCGATGCCCAAGCTCCAGTATTTGATGACCTCTTCTGCGTTGGTATTGTCGTCGAGACGGAGACGGACCATCAAATTGCGGGTCCGCGTGCAGGCTTTGAAGATGGCGCGTGCCTCGGAGTCCGATTGGGCGTAGTTCAGCAGCACTGGAATGTCGCTGAAGGCGATGGTCTCACCCCGCATGTAGCTGAGCTTCCTGATCTTGTTGATGATCTCCGGGCGGAGCTTGCTGCCTTTGTACCACTCCTCGACCGAGGTGCCGATGATCAAAACCGGGTCGGACTGGTATTCGTTGGGCGCATACTTGCTGAGCTCCGTGTAAATCACGGTGCGGGTCTCCGGGCTCAAGGCCTCCAATTCAGGAACGGGCGGCAGCAGATGGACCCACTCGTCCTCCTTGACCATGTTCGGCTGGCTGAGGAGCTTGGTGATCAGGGATTGTGCGACCCCTGCCTTGGACAGGAAGTCGGGGAGGCTCGGCAGGAAGGTTTGCGGGAAAGTCCAGCGTGGCGTCGGGCTCGGCAGGGGAAAGTTTTCGATCAGGCTTTCCGGTGCTTCGAGATAAACATAAGCGCAGAGCATCTTCCCCCACGGTCCGGGATTGGCTTCGAACACGCTTGGCGACGCAGGCTGCGAAGCTGGTTCCGTCGTCTTCTGGGCGCCGCCCAGGATGATGCTGAGGTTTTCCAAGTTGGTGACCTGCGCGTGTCCCGAGTGGGCGGAAAGAAGTCCAAACGTGAGTGTGGCGAGGAGCAGGGCAATCTGGGATCGCGGAGATGTCCGCGAGGGTTGGGTTGGGGACATTGAAGGGGGATGGGAAGCCATAAATACAACCAGCATGACGAATATCATGCTGATTTTCTTGGCGGCGTGACGGACAACGAAGGGTTTGTCAGCGTTCGGACAAAAAATGCCTCGTGATCCGGGCATTTCGCCCGATTGAACGGTTCTTCAGGCTGTTTTGAACGCCCGGATCGCGGTCACTTTGGCGCGGCGGCTGCCGTGATGGCTGTCGGTGGGCAGTTCGACCTCCTCGCCGACGGCCTTGCCGATCAGGGCCTTCGCCGACTCGGACAGGTAGCTGATGATGTTCTTCTCCAAGTCGCCGTCCCAGGCGCCCAGGATGGTGAAGGTCTCCTTCTCACCGGACGGAATGTCCTCCACATCCACGATGGTGCCGATGCCGACCTTGTCGGTGGGCACGTTGGCGAAGTCGGTGCCGCGGGCGTTGCGCAGTTCCCGTTCGTATTTGCCTTGAAGGCGCAGAAGCACCGCCTGCTGGTCGCGGGCGGCCTTGTAGCCGCCGTTTTCGCGGAGGTCACCCTCGGCACGGGCGATCTGGATCTCGCGCTTGTTGTCCGGGATCTTGACGTTCACCAGGTCTTCGAGCTCCAGCTTCTTCCGGTCCATGCTGTCCCAGGAGACAATCAGGGCGTCCTCAGGCTGGGAGGTGGAGTTGTCAGCCATCATCGCCTCCATTTCGGGGCGGGCTTTGATGATGCGGGCCATCAGTGACCGGCGGGTCAGTTCGTCAAAGGAAGCGCTGCCCAGGATGCGCTTCGCCAGCAGTTTGATGTCCTCTTCCTCGGCTTCGAGCACCATTTCACCCAGCAGGGTGCGGTCGTCGGAGAGCAGGTCCTGCAGGCGGCCGGTCCGTTTCGGCCCGCCTTCCATGTGGTCGTTCTCGATGACACCGAGAATGGCGTGGCCCAGATCGATGTCGAACACGGACTCGGCCAGTCCCTTGCGCTCCTTGGCCATCCATATCAGCAGATCGGCGGAGAGCAGACGGTTGCGGAGCGCCTTCTTGAGGGAGTCGGCCAGCACGTCCAGCTCGTCGTTGGCATCCAGCACCGTGGCAATCTCCGCGACGGCACGGCCGCCCGTCTTCGTCAGGTGATGCAGGATCTCCGTCACCCAGCCGCGATTCGGGAAGGCGTCCGGGAAGGCGCGGTAAACACGGCCCAGCAGGGCGGCGGAGACGCCTTTGACCGCATCAGCCAGCACGTCCTTCGTCTCGCACACGAGGTCAGACACCTTCATCGAGCCCATCGGCACGGGAATGGCATGTTCTTCGGCCAGTTCATCACGGGCGAGCAGCAGTTGCAGGCACTCTTTGAGATGCAGCTTCACGCCCTTGCGTGCGGTGTCGGAGATGTCCTGGAACACCGGGATCAGCTCCGTCTTCGCATCCGCAAACAGGTCGATGTCCTTCTGGATGCTGGCCAGCGCGGCCAGCTTGCCCTTCAGATCACGCGCAGCCAGGAAAGTCTTCACCATCTGGGCGCCGGCGCTCTCCGCCTGGTCACGCAGCACGAGTTTCTCCGTCCGCTTCGCCGGCACCACCACGTGACGGTGCGTTTTGAGGGCACGTTTGGCGCCTTCCCACCACTTCTTGTAGTCCGCCTCAGACACCACGCGCGGCTTCAGCAGCTTTTCCAGATCATCCAGGTGAAGGGAGTTGCCGCTGCTCTTCAGCGCCAGTTCCACCAAGGCGGGCGCATTGTCATTGGCCATGGCTTTCAGCGCGTCGAGGTCGGAGTGACGCCGTGCCAGGAAGTGGTCCGCAGGAATGATCTCCAGGGAGCCGATGGCAAAGGCCAGCTTCAGCGGATGCCCCGGTTTCCCTTCGAAATCGATCAGGATGCGGTCTCCGATCAAGTCCCAGGAGGCGATCTTTCCGACACCCCAGCTTTTGTGAACGACGAAGACGCCGGGTTCGAGTTTCGAAAGTTTTTCTCCGTCTGCTGCGGTCAATTTGCCGGCAGCCACAATGTTTTGGACCTCTGGATTCATGGGGGCAGTCAGACTAGCCGTGTGGTGGGAAGTGGCAAGGAAACCTTGCAAAGGGACGACGAAGGCCGCGCGTGCAGGCGGTTCCGGTCGTCTGGGGAACTTTTGTCTTGCCGCCGCCTGCCCTTCTTCGCTAGCCTCCCGGTGCATGAAACTTCTCTCCACGCGTCTTCTGCTTGTCGCCTCGGTGCTGGGGCTGGTCTTCTCCGCCGCCTTCGCCGCCAAATCCTCCAAAGGAGCCCCGCCGGTTGTGGGCGAGCCGTTGGAACTGAAGTTCCACCCGGTCAAAGGCTCGAACGTGAACCTGGCGGAGATGAAAGGGAAGGTCGTCCTCATCGACTTCTGGGCCACCTGGTGCGGGCCGTGCGTGCGTGAGCTGCCCAATGTCAAAGCCGCTTATCAGAAGCTCCACGACAAGGGCTTCGAGATCCTCGGCATCTCGCTGGACGATGATCGCTCCACGCTCACCAAGTTCCTCAAGGAAAACGACATGCCCTGGCCGCAATACTTCGACGGCAAAGGCTGGAACAACGAGATCGCCACCCGCTACGGCGTCCGCAGCATTCCAGCCATGTGGCTCGTCGGGAAGGACGGCAAACTTGTCAGTACCGATGTCCGCGGCCAGTTGGAGGCCCTGGTGGAGAAGGAACTGGCGAAGTGAGGCCACCGGCGGGCATTGGCTTTCTGTCCGTGGCCAGACCCACGCCCCAGGGGCTTCACAGCGTGATGCGGGTGACTCCAAACGCTGCCAGGCGTGACTCGTGCCGGCGTCACGGGTGACTCCACACGTTGCCAGGGGTGACCGGTTGCGTTCCGACGGGTGACGCATCGCGTTGTCATGGGCGACCCCTTCGGTTGTCACGGGTCACTCCAGCGGTTGCCACGGGTCACTCCTGCGGTTGCTATGGGTCACTCCAGTGGTTGCCATGGGTCGCCCCACGAAACGGAAGGGGTGACCCCTTGCCTCGCGATGGGTCAGGGGTGGAATCGCCGCCCCTGACCCCGCGATGCGTGAGGGGTGACTCATGAGATCGGCGTGATGGCATCCATGTAGGTGAAGGAGCGCACGCTGCCGTTGATCTTGTTGGCCACGCGCACCATCAGGGGGCCGCTGAGCGTGGCTGGCACCAGGACGGAGAGGGACGTCGGGGTGATGGTGCCATAGACGGTGGCCCGCACCTCGGGATCGCTGCCGCTGCGGAAAAAGACCCCCTGGCTGGCATCGCTCTTGTCCAGGTCCAGGCGGTGGCCGCTGAGCTCGATCATCGTGCCGGGCGCGTATTTGCCCGGCGCGTCGTTTTCCTGGCTGAGGATGCTGTCGATGTCCGGGCTCACCTTGCCCACCTCGCCCATGCTTTCCAGCGTGAGGGTGCTGCGCCAGGCATCGCGGGTCTCGGCGGTGATGCTCAGGGCCACGTCGCAATTCATCTCGTTGGGGTTGTCAAAGTCCGCCGGTCCGGGCTGGCTGCCGCCGCTGGTGGGTCGGAAGCGCAGTTTGCCCAGCAGGCCGTTGGAGAAGGCGCAGCCGCTGCTGCAATCGAGGATCGTGTCCAGCACAGCGGTGAGGCCGGTCTTGATCTGATCCGCAGTGAGCCCGCCGCTCTTGGTGGCGGCGATGTTGAAGAAGGTCTCATCCGTCACGGGCTCGCCGAGGACAGGACGGGTGGTGAAACCTCCTTTGGGATTGGGCGCGGTGTGGTACTGGAACGTGGGCATGGTGGTGTGTGGGCTGGGTGTTGCATGTGTGTTTGAGGCCGCCTTGCGGCGGAAAGGTTTCTTCTTTTTCGCCACCGGCTTTGGAGCAGGCGTGTCGTAGGGCACAAAGCCCGGATCGCCCGGTTCCAGGTAATAACTGGGGTCCCCCCATCGCAGATTCGGGTCATCCCAGGTGAAGGGGGTTCCCGTGATGGGGTTGATCGCGTCCCAATGAAGTGTCTTCACGGCTGGAGGCGGGTTGGTGACGCGGATTGCATCAAAAACCCGCCGGAATGGCAAGGTTTTTTGTCCAACGCCCCCGCCTCCCGGCCGTAGGCTCGTTCGCCCGAACGAGGGGCTTGGAGGGGGCGTGCGAAGGCCGTGAGACGCTCGTCTTTCGCAGTCTGGCGACTGCGCCTACGAGGCCTCCGTCCTCCAATCCCAGAGAGGGCTAGCGCGCCAAGGTCACGTCTGGCCGTGCTTTCTTGAAGACGGCTTCGTCGAACTTGGGGCACGTGCCCGAGGGCAGTTCCAGCCTCTTGAGCTGTTTCAGGCCAATGACGCCCTGCTCGGTGACCTCGCTGAGGTTCTCGAGACGCAGGGTTTGCAACGTGCGCAGCTTGGCGAGGTGAGCGATCCCCTCGTCCGTGATTTTCGCTGCCGGACCCGCGCCGCCGCCTCGTAGGGTGAGCCTGGTGACTTTCGGGAAGGTGGCCGCCTCGGCAAGCGCGGCGTTCTCCGTGAAAGTGCTGGCGACGAGGAGTTCCTCCAAACCCGTGAAAGCCTTGGCGGCGGCGAAGTCCTCCACCGGATAAGGTTCCCTGCGAGAGAAATCGAAGGAGGAGATGTCGGGGAACAGCGAGGCGATTTCATGACACCACTCGGCGGCCTGTCCTGGCGGGTTGACGAACACCGCCCTGGTCAGGGGAAGGCCCTTGAGCTGCCTCCAGCCGGCCAGGGTGATCGGAGTGTTCGGAAGGCTGAGAATGCTCAGTTTTTTAAGCAGGCGCAGCGGCAGAAGGTCGGCGTCGGTAATCTTGCAATCGTTCAAAGTGAGTGCGACCAAACCACTCAACTGGCCGATTTGCGCCATACCATCGGCCCCAATCTGCTCACAGCCTCCCACATTCAGCCGTTCGAGCTTGTCCGTGTCTTTAAGCAGGGAAAGTTTGCGTCCGCTGAATAAGGGACTGCGGACGATCTGCAGATCTTTCAACTCGGGAAGGCTGGCCAGGTAGTCGGTATCATCGTCCTGCACGGGATAGCCGTTGATTTCCAGGAAGGACAACTGGCGGAGCCCGGCGAGGACGCTGAGATTGGTGAACTCGATGACCGGCTTGGTGGGGCGAGTCTCCTGAATGCTGATGTAAACGAGGTCGAAGGAGCGCTTGGGCAGGTCGGCCTTGCTCTGGATGCGACGTTTGACCTTGCCTTCGAGCACATCCACGACGCCCCCCATGTCGAGCGCCCATTCCGCCGCCTTGCGGTCGTCTCCGGGCGGGAGTTTCTTGGTGGTCCGCACAGTCCCCTGTGCGGTGGCATTGGGTGTATTGGTGGACACTACGTCCTTCGTTCCGCTCACAGGACTGAGCGGACCACTTTGGCCCTGCCCCTCGCGGTACTCGCGCACCGTCTTCGCATGGTCGATGCGGTTCTGCTGGGTGAGCGTGCTTTCGAGCTGCTTGAGCCGGACCGCGAGCGGGTCGGTGAGCGTTTTGAGGTTGGCGGCGCGGGTGGCTTCGAGCTTGGCGAAGGCATCACGGTAGATCTGACGCAGGTCTTTGAGGGCGGGGAGGGTCTTGTCGTCATCCTCGGCGGGGATG
>NZ_JACSRD010000217.1 GCF_014879935.1 Prosthecobacter sp. | reverse complement strand
CGCGCCACGCGCCTCCAGCTAAACGAGTCTTGCCTCCGCCTCCTGCTCGGATACACTCCTTCACGTTGTTGCTAAATGTTAGCGCTTCCATTGTGTCACCGGAGCAAGCTTGGTTTTGGTTCACGCTATACGCGATTTCGTGAATGGGCAGCCCGGTGGCTAATTTAACGATTCGAAGAGTCTTATGGTCGGCCGCCGCAGCGAACTGACTATCAGGGCTAATTGCAAGTAGTCCAACATACCTCTTGAACGGAATCACTGCGCGCACTCGGAAAAGGGACGCATCTGGCCCAAAAGTCTGAAGAGCACTTGCAGCGAGAGCGCTGGCGTTTGTTTGTCTCAGCGTGAGTGCTCGACGAAAAGTCGCCAAGGCCTCGGATGTCTTGCGAGCAGATCCCAAGCGCAAGGCAGCTTCATGATCTCCGCGACTAGCCTCCCAGAGCATTTCATCCTGTCTGTCGCGTTCAAGCGTTACAAGAGTCTCGGCGCGTTTCGCACGAACAGCCTGCCAAGTGCTGATGCCAATCCCCAAAATCAACATCGTGAAGATGGCTGCAGCCGCCCCCACCGCTAGGCGGTTGCGCTGAACGAGCTTGCGAAAGCGATAGAGCGCACTCGGAGGTCCGGCCTCGACGGGTTCGTGATTCAGGTGGCGTTCCAGATCATCTGCCAGAGCGACAGCGCTCCCATAGCGGCGCTCACGCTCCTTTTCGAGGGCCTTCAGGGTGATCCAGTCGAGATCGCCACGTAAAGTGCGGCTGAGCCGGTGCGGTTCGGTCTGCCTTTCGGCGGAGGTCTGGACCATCGCATCCGTGACCGGTATCACGCGGCTGCTGGGGCGCTTTGGCTCGGCCTCACGCACCAAACGAAGGACCTCGTCCAAGGCGGCTTTTCGCAGGGAGTCACGAGAGAGAGGGGTGTCGCCCGTCAGGAGTTCAAAGAGGATGACGCCCAGCGTGTAAATATCACTCCGCGTATCGAGGTCACGGGTGGCACCTGCCTGTTCTGGACTCATGTACTGCGGTGTGCCAATGACCACGCCTGCCTGCGTTTGCAGCATACTGACTTGCAAAGCCGCTTCAGGAGATGTGCCGAGCGCCTTCGCGATGCCGAAATCAATCACTTTGGGAACCGCTTTGCCGTCAACTTCCGTGACCAAGATGTTCGAAGGCTTCAGATCTCGGTGAAGTATGGCTTTTTGATGGGCGTGCTGAACAGCACGACAAACGGGAATGAACAACTCCAGTCGCTGCCGAATCGAGAGCTGATGCGTGTCGCAGTATTCCGTGATGGGCATGCCCTTCACCAGCTCCATCGCAAAGTAAGGCCTGCCCGTATCCGTGGTGCCCGCATCAAGCACCCCGGCAATGTTTGGGTGGTCCATCAAGGCCAGGGCCTGCCGCTCGGCCTCAAATCGAGCGATGATCTCGCGGGAGTCCATCCCGGCTTTGATCACCTTGAGCGCCACCTCCCGGCGAATCGGCTCGCTCTGCTCCGCCCGCCAGACGGTGCCAAAACCTCCTTCGCCGAGTGGCTCGACCAGCTTGTAACGCCCAATGAGATCGCCAGGCTGCTCAAGTCCTGCGGGGAGGAAGGAGCGCATGTCCACGCGAATCGTGGCATCCATGTCCCCGGCTGGTTGGGTTGGGCTGAAGGGGTCGGAAGTCATGCGTGTCCCAGAGTGGCTTCACGAACTTGGCGGAGGGCATCTTTGCCCGCGATCAGCGGCATGCGGCCTGTCTGAACGGCCTCCCTTCGACGATGCAATTCATCAAACTGAGCTGCCTCCGTGAGTTCGTCGGCACGAACATTTGCCAGAATGCGCCCAGCGAGTTTTCGCCGACTTTCTGGCTCGAATCGCATTGCTTCGGCAAAAGACGGTTGAAGGGTAACGGTGGAGGCCATGGCTGCTCAAACGGTGCTCAAGTATGAATGCTGCGCAATGAGCGACTTCACCTCGCCGCCACGCCCGGCTTCCGGATCTTCATCAAAATCGGGAAGCTCGTTTGCAGGCCGGCGCTGTCGTGTTCGTTGCGAGCGGAGCTGATGGCACCGTGGCAGAGCTTGTCCTGGTCCTTCACCCAGTTCGCGGCGCGGAAGAAGATTGGGCGCTCGTTTTCGCCGGAGCGGATTTGGACGCCGTTGAGGCCGATGTCATCGACGATCACGCCGTGGGGCAATCCGTGCACGTCGAGGCTGAGGAGGTCTTTGTTGTCCTCGCGAATCGCCCGCAGCCAGGCTTTCACGGTCTGGCCGGGCGCGAGGGTGAGTTCGAGCGGCTTCGTTTCGGCGGCCGGATCGCGCATGACGGGCTTGCCACCGGCGTCGGGCTCCAAAACGATGATGAACTTCGGTTTCGCGCCGAGCGTGACCTTGCCGAAGGTGCCTGCGTCGTGTTTGAGGCCCTTCGATGTCGCGGTGATTTTGAGTTTGGACCAGTCGGCGTCTTTTGCGGCATCGGGCATGGCATGCAGCGAGCCGCTGATGAGGTCGTGACCGGCCTCGATGATGAGTGGCGAGGTGGCCCAGTAACCGGCTGGCACGCCGGTGATGTCGATTTGAATGGGATCGTCGAAATTGTCCTGCCGATCGGCGCGGAAGGAGAAGCCCACGGAGGCTCCGGGCATCACGGTGGGGTTCATGCCGGCGAGTTTGACGCTGAAGTCCGGTTTCGGCTCGCGGATGGCGAGCGAATACACAAAGCGCTCGCCGCCCCAGCCGCGGGTGTCGGTGACTCGCACAACGTAACGGCCATCGGCCGGCGCGGTGAAGGTCAGGCGCGAGTCGCGGCCGATTTTGCGGTCGCCACTGTCGTCGTTTTGATAGTTCAGCGTGAAAATCGGCAGTCCATTCGCCGCAATGGTGCTGCCGAGCGGATACGGCTCCACGACGTAGCACGGTTCATCGAGCGAGTGCGAGGTGGCGCTCGTGTCGAAGTAAGCGCGGCGTTTGCCATCGCTGACGTAGAAGAAGCAGCCGCCGTCCGGCCCGCGAGGCATGCGGATGATCTTCATCACATCGCCATTGAACCAGACATACTCATTGAGCTCCATCTCCTCCCAATTTTGCAGGCGGATGTCCGGGTTGTTGGCATCGACACTGCGGAAGTTGTTGTAGCTGTCCCGCACGGCTTGCATCAGCAAACGGGCGACCGGTTTGCCATCGGGGCGCAGCACTTCAAACTTCGTGTCCGCAGGCGAACCTGCTTGAGCGGCCAGCGTCTCGATGATCCACGTCTGGCCTTTTTTGGCATCGAACGCGAAGTGATCGGTGTCGTAGAACGAGTTTTCCAACTCGTTCCCCGTCGCGCCGGAACCTGAACGAGTTGGAAAACTCGTTCTACGAAGCGCTGCGCTCACATTCACCGGCGCACTCACCACCTGCGCCTTCGCGAGGTCATCATTCCCCTCCACCTCTCTCACCTGTGCCAGTGCACTCACGCGCAGCGATGGCATCGTGCGAAAACGCAGCGTCTTGGCATCGAGCGGCACGTTCGTGATGCCTTCCTTTTCCGCTTTCATCGTCACCGTGGCCTTGTCGCCGAGATGATGGCCGATGAGCGTGACCTTCGTCTCCTTCCCCACCTGCGCGGTGAGCGGCGACCAGCTCGTGACGAAGGGCAGTGCCCCAATCGTGAGTCGATACACATGCCCCGCGCTGCCATCCATCGTCGTGTTGCTCACGAGGATGTGGTAATCGCCATCCGCAGGCGCTTTCCACGCGAGAAACGGATCGCTGCCGCTGTCGAGCCCGCGATTCACCGCGAGCACCGTGTGATTCGAGTCCACAATCTCCAGCGTCGGCGATTTCGCCACGCTACCGACCTGCGCCACAGCGAGATCGAGCACGAGTTCCTCGCCAGCCTTCGCCGTGAAACGATACGCGTCATGCTGGCCGGTCTCCGTGAGCGTGCCCCAAACGCTTGCTGGCAGGCTCGCGAGACTCACCGGAGCCTCTTTGAAGTCCGCCGCCTTCGTGACGGTCGGCTGGATCTCATCCGCATACACTTTCACCTTCGCCGACTCACCCGAGGCATTCTTCAACCAAACATCGTAAGTCCCGCGCGGCACTTCCGCACCCGCGGTGATCTTCAAACGAGCGCTGGTGGCTTTGATGCTTTGTTTCGCGAGTTGGACCTTCAAACCCGGATGCGAGGCCATCGCCTGCGTGTCCTCAGTGAAGTTTTTGCCCGCCAGACTCACCAGCAATTCGCCGCCGATGTGAGCGGCACGCGGCGTGATGCTCGTGAGTTCCAGCTTGGCCGGTTTCGCGGCCATCGCGGGCTTTGTGGCCTCTTTTTTGGCTTTCGGAGCCTGCGCGAGGCTGAGCCCGGCAAAGCCAAAAACAGACAGAAGAATCAAAAGACTGAGTTTCATGACGTGATCGTGGTTTTGAGTCGTGCGGGCTACTTCGTGGCGGAATAAACGCTCCACGTGCCATCGACGCGACCCGCGATGAGCTGGGCTTTGTCGGTGAAGGCGAGGGCGGAGGACCAGTCGGGTTGTTTTTCGAGGAGGAGCTTTTCGGTGAGGTCGGCGGTGTTCCAGAGTTTGAGCGTTTTGTCCGTCGCGGTGGAGGCGAGCAGTTTGCCATCGGCGGAGAGCGCGAGATTGAGCAGGCCACCTTCATGCGCGAAGCGGCTGGTGAGGATCTTGTTCGTGCCTTCCTTCGCCTCGGCGCTGATCGCCCACACGCGGATGCGATTGTCGCCTCCGGCGGCGAAAAGCGTTTTGCCATCGGCGCTGAAGACGACGCTCGTCTGCTCCTTCGTCGGCTGCGAGAGCGTGTCGAGTCGCTGACCATTCGGAATGCTCCAAAGCTTCACCGTGCGATCCGCACTGGCGCTGGCGAGCACTTTGCCGTCGGGTCGGAACGATAGGCCGTTCACCGCGCCGTTGTGGCCTTTGAGCAGCGCGACTTCTTTGCCCGTCGCGGTGTCCCACAGGCGGATTTTCTGATCGTAGGCACCCGTGGCGATGAATTTGCCATCCGGCGAAACCGCCAGCGCATACGCCGCATCCGTGTGGCCTTCAAAGGAGCGCAGCGCCGTGCCGTCGCTTGTTTTCCAGCTTCGCACGATGCCCACGATGCCCGCCTCGCCACCCGCGGCATACACTGTCTCGCCATCGGGCGAGAAGGCGACCGCGTTCACCTTGCCGGTGAAGCCAGTGAGCTTGCGAACGGCGACTTGATTGACCGGATTGACGAGCTCGACCTCGCCGTAGCGTGCCGTGGCGATGAGCTGCGCCTTCGGCGAAAATGCCACCGCCTGGATCGAGCGCTTCGGCGGCACCGTGGGCGCGATTTTCGGCGTGATGACCTCCTTCGGCATGGGTTTCGCGTCTGCGACGAGCGGGCCTTTCGCGCCGGCGTTGATCCACGCTTTGATCAGCGCGATCTCCTCCGCCTTTAGCTTCTCGCGCTTGCCCGGCGGCATGAATTCATTCTTCCCGCCGCGCCCCGAGCGCCCTTCGAGAAACTTCACCAGCAGCGACTCCTCCGCCTTCCCCGCCACGATGGCAGCGCCCTCCTCGCCGCCCTTCATCAGCGCCGCAAACGTGTCCAACGCGAACTCGCCATCCGCATCGTCCGCGCTATGGCAATCGACGCAGTAGGTGTCCCACAGCGGCGCGATCTGCGTCGTGTAGTCCACGGTTTGGGCGTGGGTGGTTGCGATGCAGGCGAGTGCGAGGAGGAGAAGGCGTTTCATGACATCAAAGAAAGGCGGAGGTGAAAGCACGCGACAGCGTCCTGGAGTGCGCCGGCCCTCCGGCGCTTTCGAGTGTCGTCAGGCCTGCGAAAAGCTCCAGAGGGCTGGAGCACTCCAAAACGCTCACGCGACGTGCGATTGCCGTGGAGTCTGACGGAACCCCGTTGGGCTTGGGCTAGAAAGCGGTCTTGAATTTGTGCGGCTGCGTTGGATACTCGGCCCATGAACCCTGCTGATCTGCGCAAACTCCAAGCACTGCCCGTGGGCGAGAAGCTCACGTTGGTGGAGGTCTTGTGGCAGTCGATTGGTGAATCGAGCGATGAACCCAGCGTCAGTGATGCCGAGAAGAAAGAACTCGATTCCCGATGGGAGCGTTTTGAGCGTGATACCTCACGAGCACTGACGATCGAACAATTCGACGCCTTGGTGAAAGCCCGCCGTGGATGAAACAGATTCGCATCCTTCCAGAAGTCTGGGACGACGTCGATGACGCGGCGGCTTGGTATGACAAAAAAGGAGGACGTGAGCTTGGGGATCGATTTTTGACCGCGTTTCGCACACAACTTTCCGAAATCGTCAGGCTCCCTCAAACTCACCGAAGAGTTTACAAGGACTTCAGCCGCGTCTTCGCCAAGCCCTTCCCGTATGCGATCTACTTTCGCACTTACCAGGATTGGGTGGTGGTGACGTTGCTGTGGCATACGGCGAGGAATCCCGAGGATTTGAGGACCACGCTAACGGAGCGTGATCCAGGCGATCAGTGATTAAACAAAAACTCCTTCGAGCTCATCAGGCTCCAAAACAGATCTTCCAGCGTGACGCGGCGGTCTTCGGGTTTGGCGGTGGTGAGCAGCGCGGTGGCTTTTTCGAGTTCGCGGTCGGTGGGGGCGCGAGTCAGCGTCAAAAGATAGGCTTCTTCGATGATCTTGGCGTCGGGTTGCTTGCTTGAGAGCAACGCATCGAGGCGGTTGTCTTTTTGGGCGAGCTTTTGGTTCAGGGTCTCGCCGTTGGCGATGTGGAGCGCTTGAGCCATGCTGGGTTCGTTGGTGCGCTCGCATTCGCAGGTGGCGACGCGGTCAGCACGGCCGAAACTTTTGAGGAAGTAGCTGGCGATGTTGCTGTCGGGCAGTTGCAGGGCGCGGAAGCCCATGGGGTAGGCGTCGGCGGTGCCGCGGTTGGCGTTGCGGCGGTCGATTTTGAAGGTGGTGGGCGCGGCGGTTACCTGCGACACGGTGTCGAGCAGCACCTCGGCCTTCAGTCGGCGCGGGACGTAGTGCGAGCCGTAGCGGAGGTCGCTGATGTTTTCAGGAAGAGTGATGCTGCTGCGCTGGTAGGTCTCGCTTTGCAAGATGGTGCGCATGAGGGCCTTCAGGTCGAACTTCTGCTTCACGAGATGCTCGCACGCGGCGGCGAAGAGCGGCTCGTTGCTGGCGGGATTGGTGACGCGGAGGTCATCGACGGCTTCGACGAGGCCGGAGCCGAAGAAGTTGGCCCACACGCGGTTCACGATGGCGCGTTGGAAGAGCTTGTTGTCGGCGCTGGTGAGCCAGTTTGCGAGCGTGATGCGTCGATCCTCGGTGGAGGTCATTGAGACGGGCTGCAAGGCATCGAGCGGGCGCGGCGGCTGCGGTTTGCCGGTGAGCGGCGCGACGAGATCGCCCTGCGTGTCGCTGAAAAGCACGCGTTCGTCGGCCTGCGTGCCGTTTTTGGTGCGCACGCGGGCGAAGAGGTTCGCGAAGGCGTAGTATTGATCATAGGTCCACTTTTCCATCGGGTGGTTGTGGCACTTCGCGCAGCCGATGGAGGTGCCGAGGAAGGCCACGCTGACGGTTTCGGCGCACTTCGTCGGCTCGTCGTTGAGGATGAAAAAGTTGCCGCCGCCGTGCTCGAGCGTGCTGCCGGTGGCGGTGAGCAGATCACGCACCATGGCGTCCCACGGCGTGTTCGCGGCGACGTGACGGCGGATCCAATTGTAATACGACCACATCGCCTGCGGCATGAGTTTGTCGCCATTCACGAGGAAGAGATCGCTCCAGCGATGCGACCAGTAATCGACGAACTCGGGCCGCTTCAGCAGCGTGTCGATGAGGCGGTCGCGTTTGTCGGCTGCTTGGTCGGCGAGGAAGGCCTTCGCTTCCTCCGGCGTGGGCAAAACGCCGATGGTGTCGAGAAACGCCCGGCGCAGGAACTCCGCGTCCGTGGCGCGACCCGATGGCGGGATGTTCAACTCGCGCAGTTTGGTCAAAACATGCTCGTCGATGAAGTTGCGCGGCTTCAGGGCTGCAAAGGCCTCGGTGTCCGGTTTGCCGGGCTTTGGCACGACGACGTTGGTGACGCTCAGCAGGCTCAAATACCATGCGCTGACGGTTCCTTCGCCTGCGCCGGTGATCTTGATGAGGCCGCTGTCGTCCACGGTGGCCACGCTGGCATTGGTGGCGTTGTATTTGCACCAGCGCGTCACGTCCTCGCTGTGACCGTCGCTGAATTTCGCGGTGACTTTGAGCTGCACGCTTTTTCCGGCCTGCGTGACGAGATGCGGCTCCGACACGCTGAGCGACACGATGCGCGGATCCTCCGCCTTCGGCCCCGGTGCCCCCGCCGCGATCCAATCGACGATGGCTTTGTATTCCGGCGAGTTCACCTCGAAGCGCTTGTCGCCCTTGTGCGGCACCGCTTTGACCGCCTTCAGCAGAAACAGACTCCGCGCCGGATCTTCCAGCGTCAGACGACGCCCATTCGCACTGCGCGTGATCGAAAGCCAGTCGCCCTCGTCATCGAAACCACGCAGCGAAAGCCGGAAGCCGCCTTGTCCCGCCGCCGCGCCATGACACGCACCCATCGCACAACCGTAGCGGGTGAGGATCGGCTGGATGGTGTTGCGGAAGGAGGGCGGTTCGGCGGCGCATAGGGACGAACCGAGGAACAAGACGAGAAGCAGGAGCGGACGAGAAGATTGCATTATCAAAGAGTGGCTATTAAAATCCGGTCATGAGCGCGACTCAAATCATGGCCGAACTGCCAAAACTGACCTGCGAAGAGCGAAAGCAGATCATCGACGAAGCGATGGATCTGAACTACGACGCAGCGGAGCGTGAGGCAGTGGAGTGGGCGGAAGCAAGCGCACTGCAATTGATGCAATTCATCGACCAGACCGAAGACGATGCGTCGAGAGCCGCTTAAACCCGGAGATGTCTGGATGCTCGACATGGGGCTGGCCGCCAAAGTGCGTCCAGCTCTCGTTTTGACGACTGAACCTGCGGACCATGAGCAAGCGCTCGTCACGGTGGTCAACCACACGACCCAGGTCGATCCTGCGAATCCGTGGGCTGTTAGCGTTCCCAAGCCCTGGCTCAAAGAGGGTATCTTCCACATGCAGCAAGTCGGCACCTTCCCACTGAAGTATCTCGTGAGAAAAATCGGCAGCCTCACTCCCGAGGAGTTTGCGAAGGTGAAGCTACGGCTGGCTTTGCGGCTGGGCATGTGAATCGAGGCGGCAGGCCTGGAATGACTGCGGGTGAGGGCACCCGCAATCCGGTTTACGCAAACAGCTCCTTGATCGCCTGCGTGCCGAAATCGACGACGGGGAAAGGGCGGCCTTGCGGGCCGGGGAGTTCGGTGTGGAGATCGACGCCGAGGGCTTGGTAGATGGTGGCGACGATTTCTTTCGGGGCGACGGGGCGCTCGGTGGGGTAGCCGCCGATGTCGTCGGACTTGCCGATGACTTCGCCGCCTTTGACGCCACCACCCGCGAAATTGACCGTCCAGCAGTTCGGCCAGTGGTCGCGACCGCCGGCGGGGTTGATCTTCGGCGTGCGGCCGAATTCGGCGAGGCAGGTGACCATCGTGTCGTCGAGCATGCCACGCTGGAAAAGGTCCTCGATGAGGGCGCTGTAGCCTTGGTCATACATCGGCGCGACGATGTCGCGCATGCCTTCGATGCTGGTGAAGGGTTTGGAGCCGTGAATGTCCCAGGTGATCTCGCCGAAGACGGTGATGAAGGTGTTCACGGTGACAAAACGCACACCACGCTCGACGAGGCGACGCGCGAGCAGGCAGCTCTGGCCGAAGCGGTTCATGCCGTAGCGTTCGCGCACTTTGAGCGGCTCTTTGGTCAAATCGAAGGCCTCGCGGGCCTGCGTGCTGGTCATGATGCGGTAGGCGGACTCGAAATTGCTGTCCATGAGCTTCGCCTGCTCGCTGTATTCGAAATTGCGGACGCTGCTGTCCACCAGCTCGCGGAGTTGCTTGCGGCGTTCGAGTCGCACCTCGCTGATTTCCTTCGGCGGCAGCAGATCGGGCACTTTGAAGTCCTTTTCCGACGGATTCGCGTTCAGGACAAAGGGATCATACGCCTTGCCGAGGAAGCCCGCGTCCTGGCCGTGCGGCATGTTGCCACCGGTGGGGCCCATCGTCTCCGGCAGGATAATGTGCGCGGGCAGATCGCTGCGGCGGCCTTGAAGGAACTCCAGCGCGCTGCCGACATGCGGTGTGATGACACCGCCGGTGAAAAGTCGGCCCGTCTGCATCATCTGATGCCCGGTGTCATGCACCGCGGCGGCGGTGTGGTAGCAGGAGCGCACGAGGCTGAACTTGTCCGCGATCTTCGCGTGCATCGGCAGGATCTCGGAGATCTCAAAGGCATTGCTCTTCGTGCGGATCGGTTTGAAGGGGCCGCGAATCTCGCTCGGCGCGTCCGGTTTCATGTCCCAGAGGTCCTGCTGGCTCGGCGCACCGAGGTTGAAGATCATGATGCAGGCCTTGTTGCTCTTTTTCGGGTCCACTTTGCCTTCCGCCTTCAGTTTGGCCAAACTCGGCAGCGTGAGCCCGATGGCGCTCAAAGTGCCTGCGGAGAGGAAATCGCGGCGCGTGACGCCATCGCAGGTGGTGACGGAGCCTTTATCGGTGAAGGTGAACATGGGCGCGTGGGGTGAATGTTGGGCAAGAATACGCCGCCAAGGGGCCAAACTGAATGGATGATGCCACTTTGCCCGATGGGGCTTTCCGGCCATGCAAATCCGCCCGCTTGCAACGTTGGGAGCAAGAAAGGGTTGTAACCCTGCATGAGGTCCGTGCTAACCTCCGACATTCGCCCGCCATGAAAACACTGCTTACTCTCCTCGCCCTGCTGTTGACCGTCTCCCTCCATGGACAGACCGCCCCGCCTCAAAACACCACCGGCCAGGGCGGCCAGCAGCAGCAACCGGACGAGGTGACCCGCGACGGTCTCTGGCAGGGGCAGCTCAAAGGCGGCAACTACATCGTGCGCTGCAATTCGATCATCGCGCTGTCGAAACACGAATACATCACCGACGGTGTCGCGCGTGTGGTGGAGGTGAATCTCACGCTCAACTCGGCGCAAATCGTGCGCTTCTACTTCCTGGAGCCCTACAAGCCCGAAACTGGCAGCAGCACACTCAGCGCAGGCACAGCGGCCCTGGAAAAGGCCAAAGGATTGTTCGAGCAGGCGGCCGGACGCGTCTCCCCAGACCTGACAGCGCCGAAAGTGGTGAAAAACTATCCGGCTTCCACCCATGCGCACACAGTGGAGTTCGTGCTGAAAGACGAGGCCCGGCTCAATTCGCTCTTCGGCAGCCTGGAACGCTCCATGCGCACGGGGCAGGGTCGCGTTTGGAAGGAATGAGGGGATGCGGGCACTCCTGCCCGCGCTTGAGCCTACTCGTCGCGGGCAGGAGTGCCCGCATCACTGCCAAATCACACGTTGAAGCGCCATTCGACGACGTCGCCGTCGCGCATGACGTATTCCTTGCCTTCGATGCGCAGCTTGCCCTTCTCGCGGCACTTGGCGTAGGTGCCGAGTTCGACGAGGTCGTTGTAGTGCACGATTTCACCGGCGATGAAGCCGCGTTCGAAGTCGCCATGAATCACGCCGGCGGCCTGAGGGGCCTTCATGCCCTTGGTGATGGTCCAGGCGCGTGTTTCTTTCTCGCCGGTGGTCAGATAAGTCTGGAGACCAAGGAGGTCGTAAGCGCCTTTGATGAGGCGGGACACACCGCTGTCCGTCACGCCGATGTCGGCAAGGTAGGCTTTGGCGTCTTCGTCGCTGAGGTCGATCAATTCGCTCTCGATGGCGGCGCTGACGACCACGGCGGCGGCTTCGTGCGCGTGTTTGACGTATTCGCGCACCTTGCCGACGAAGGGATGATTGTCCGGGTCTTTGGATGCGGAGGCGAGATCGCTTTCAGCGACGTTGCACGCGAAGATGCACGGCTTCGAGGTGAGCAGGAAGAAGGACTTGAGCAGTTTGCGCTCGTCATCACTGAGTTCGAGCGTGACGGCAGGCTTGCCACCGTCGAAATGCGGAATCAGTTTCTCACAGAGGGAAATCTCAGCCTTGGCCTCCTTGTCGCCGCTTTTGGCCTTCTTCTCATTCTTTTCCTTCCGGCGCTGCACAGCGTCCATGTCAGCCAGGATGAGCTCGGTGTTGATGACCTCGATGTCCGCCACGGGGTCGATGCTGCCGCTGACGTGGGTGATGTCGCCGTTCTCAAAGCAGCGCACGACGTGCACGATGGCATCCACTTCACGGATGTGGCTGAGGAACTTGTTGCCGAGGCCTTCGCCCTGGCTGGCTCCTTTCACCAGGCCGGCGATGTCCACGAACTCGATGGCGGCAGGGACGAGCTTCTGGGAGCCGGAAATCTTCGAAAGCACAGCGAGGCGCTCGTCCGGCACGGTCACAACACCGGTGTTCGGCTCGATGGTGCAGAAGGGGTAGTTTGCCGCCTCCGCCTTGCGGGTGCGGGTCACGGCATTGAAAAGAGTGGATTTGCCAACGTTCGGAAGGCCAACGATACCGGCTTTGAGCATAATGGGGCGGCGAGAGTAGGGCGGATTGAGAAATGAGCAAGGCGGCGTTGCGTCTGGGAGGCACATCGGCGAGACTCCGCGCCCTTTTTCCGGCCAACCCATGCCTTTTGAGCTTCTCGCCACTGATTCCTCGTCCCTCGCCCGCCGTGGGCGGTTGACGACGCCTCATGGCGTGGTGGAGACGCCGGTTTTCATGCCGGTGGGCACGCAGGGCACGGTGAAGGCGATGCATCCGCAGGAACTGAAGGCGCTAGGCGCGCAGATCATCCTCGGAAACACCTACCACCTCTTTGTACGGCCTGGAATGGAGATCATGAAGGAAGCAGGCGGGCTGCATGCCTTCTCGAACTGGGACCGGCCTATTCTAACGGACAGCGGCGGCTTCCAGGTCTTCTCGCTGGCGAAACTGCGGAAGATCAAGGAGGAGGGTGTTCACTTCCAAAACCACCTCGACGGCACGCCGATGTTCATCGGGCCGGAAACGAGCATGGAGATCCAGGCGACGCTCGGTTCGGACATCGCGATGCTTTTTGACGAATGCACGCCGTATCCCTGCGAGGTCAAAGAAGCGTCCAAAAGCCTCGATTTGACCCTCCGGTGGGCAAAACGCTGCCGCGAGTGGATTGATCAAAACCGGCCGCAAACCGGCGGCGGGCCGCAGCAGCACTTCGGCATCGTGCAGGGCAGTGTTTACGAGGATTTGCGCAAAAAATCCGCCCGCGAGCTCGTGGCGATGGGTTTTGACGGCTACGCCATCGGCGGGCTGAGCGTCGGCGAGCCCGAGGAGGACATGATGCGCATCGCGGAATGGGTGACGCCTTTGTTACCGGCCGATCGGGCCCGCTACGCGATGGGTCTGGGCACGCCGCCGCAGGTGATCGAGCTCATCGCCCGCGGGATCGACATGTTTGACTGCGTTTTGCCCACGCGGCTGGCGCGGAACGGCACCGCGTTCACCCACGACGGGATGATGAACCTGCGAAATGCCTGCTACGCCCGCGATTTCCGCCCCATCGCCGAGGACACGCACCCGCTTTGCCAGGGATTTTCCAGGGCCTACATCCGCCATTTGGTGATGGCTCAGGAGATCATGGGTTTGCGGTTGATTTCTCTGCATAACCTGCATTTCTACGCGTCCCTCACGTCCAGGGCACGTCAAGCGATCGAACAGGGTTGTTTCGCCGAGTTCAGGGCGGAGGTGGTCGCCCGCTACAAAACAACCTCTTCCGCCGAATCCCTCTCATGAGCCAATCCATCTTCGACAGCACCCTCATCCTGGCCCAGGCCGCCCCTGGTGGCGCCCCGGGAGGCTTTCTCGGCAGCATGCCGTTCATGATGATCCTCATGATGGTGCTCATGTACGTGCTGATGATCCGCCCGCAGCAGGTGAAGATGAAGGAACTGCAAAAACTCATCGCCGCGGTGAAGGTGGGTGATCATGTGGTCATGGACAGCGGCATCCACGGAATCATCACCAGCGTGAAGGACCGCACCATCATGCTCAAGGTGGCTGACAACGTGAAGATCGAGTTCGAGCGCAGCAAGATCGCCGCCGTGAGCAAGAAGTCCGATGTCGTCGAAGCGACCACGGCCTGATGATTCGTCATTTTTAGTCCCAACCTCCCAGCCACTCCACCCATGAACCCCTTCGCCACCTTCCTCGTCGGTGCCACGATCCTGCTGATGCTGCTGATCTACGTCGGCACTGCGGTGCACAAGACCAAGCGCCTCACCGGCACCTTGCTGATCGCGCTGACCGCCCTCTCGGCCCTGTACACGGTGAAAGCCCTCGGCATCAAGCTGGGCATCGACCTGCAAGGCGGCAGTGAGTTCATCGTGAAGCTCGAGCCCGGCAAGAACGACGATGGCACGCCGCGCCAGGTGAGCGAGTCCGATGTGCAGCAGGCCATTGCCATCCTGGAAAAGCGCCTCAGCCCCCAGGGTGAGAAAGACCTGACCCTCCAGCCCCAGGGCAGCGACCGCATCGTGATCCAGATGCCGGGCATCTCCCAGGACGAGATCAAGGACGTGCGCATCAAGATCCAGCAGGTGGCGCATCTCGAATTCCGCCGTGTGCATCCTGACAGCGCCTCCAAACTGGAGCAGATCAAGGCCCGCGGCGGCCTCAAGGAGCCCGGCTGGACCGAAATGAAGTACCGCGAGCCGGAACGCGACCGCGCCGGCAACATCATCGCCACCTCCGAACTCGTGAAGGACCCGGCAGATCTCGAAGGAGACATCGTGGCGAACGCCTACCGGGTCGTCGATGCCGAGGGCAACAAAGTCGTGCTCAAGCTCAACAGCACCGGTGCGAAGCGCTTCGATGAACTGGCCGAGATTCACTACCAGAACCGCATGGCCATCATCGTGGACGGCTTGATCAATTCCGCCCCTGCCCTGCGTGCGAAACAATTCGGCGGCACTGCCGAGATCTCCGGCGGCGGCAGCAAGGGCTTCACCGCCCAGGAGGCCGACTCGCTCGCCACGCTGCTGAACAACCCGCTGCGCAATCCGATGGTCATCCTGTCGGAAAGTTCCGTGTCCTCCGCCTACGGCCAGTCTTCCATCGACCAGGGCCGGTGGGTGGGCATCGCCGCGCTGGTGATCACCACGCTGTTCATGTTCTACATCTACCGTGTCGCCGGCTTTGTGGCGATCATCGGCCTGCTGATCAACATGTCGATCCTCTTCGGTGCCATGTCATTGTTCGGCTTCACCCTCACGATGCCGGGGATCGCCGGTCTTGTGCTGACCATCGGCATGGCGGTGGATGCCAACGTGCTCATCTACGAGCGTTTGCGTGAGGAAATGGAGGCGGGCAAGACGCTGACCGGCGCCCTGGAGGCCGCCTATGAGAAGGCCTTCTCCGCCATCGCTGACTCGAACATCACCACGCTCATTTCCGCGGTCATCCTCTTCGTGATCTCCGGCGGCCTGGTCAAAGGCTTCGCCGTCACGCTCATGATCGGTCTGCTTTCCTCGATGATCGGCGCGCTCATCGTCACCCGCGTGATCTTCATGTGGGTGGTGGACAAGGGCATCCTGCAGAAGATCCACACCACGCGCATCATTCCGGACAAGGTCTTCGACATCCTGTCCGTGGCACCGAAATTCATCGTCGCCTCGCTCGTCGTCACCGCCATTTCCTTTGCCACGCTCGCCTTCAAGGGCGGCTCCAGCTTTGGCATCGACTTCCGTGGCGGTGGCCGCGTGGACGTGGTGCTGAAACCTGGCAAAAACATCACCGACTCCGAACTCGACTCCCTGATCAAGCCGCTGAAGAACACAGAAGGCAAGGACATCGGCACCTATTACATCCAGCGCAAAGGAGATCCTGCCACCGGCAAGGACAACATCAGCATCCGCTGCGAGGAGAAGAGCAGCGCCGCCATCGAAGGGGCCATCAGTGCGAAGTGGAACAAGGAAAGCGTGGACGGCACCAGCATCGCCACCGTGGGCGCGGTCATCGGCTCGGAGTCCGGCAAGACCTCTCTGATCGCCATGGCCGTCGCACTCGTCGCCATCTTCCTCTATTTGATGATGCGCTATGAGTTCGCCTTCGCCCTAGGTGCCATTGTCGCCCTGTTCCACGACGTGCTCATGGTTCCAGGCCTGTGCGTGCTCTTTGGACAGGAGTTGAGCATCATCCACGTCGGCGCCCTGCTCACCATCGCCGGTTACTCGATCAACGACACCATCGTCGTCTTCGACCGCATCCGCGAGACGATCCAGACCGGCAGCGGCGGGTCGATGCGTGAAATGATGAACGAGGCCATCTGCAAGACGCTGTCCCGCACACTCCTCACCGGTCCCACGGCGCTCGCGCCGATGATCGTGCTGCTGTTCCTCGGCAATCCGGCCATGCTTGAGTTCGCCATGCCGATCACCATCGGTGTGCTGCTCGGCACCTACTCCTCCATCTTCATCGCCAGCCCGCTGGTGCTGTGGTATGCGAAGAAGACCGGCACCAGCCTCAAGCGCCAGGTGCTCGATGCCCAGATCGAGCAAATGAAGGCACAGCAGGCCATCGCAGCGGCTGCCGCTGCGGGCAGCAAGTCATAAGCCTCTCGATTCGGCGAATTTCCAAACGGCATGCGGTCCCACGATTGCATGCCGTTTTTCTTTTCGGACCGGCGGTTGTGGTTGGAGGATTCCCGTTGCCCACAGGCCCGGCATCCTGTTAAAAGCGGCAGCTTATGACCTACCACGTCGCCAAGAACGGTGCGCAGCTCGGCCAGTTGTCCGAGGAAGACATCCAGCAGCGCCTGCAACGCGGCGAACTGTCCGCAGATGACCTCTGCTGGGCGGAAGGCATGACCGACTGGCAGCCGCTGGGAGCCTGCATCGCCCTCGCATCCTCACCTGTGGTGGTTCCGTCTGCATTCAACCCCTACGCACCTCCTTCGGCCAACATCACGGTGGATCGCCCCGCTGGCAGCCTGGGTGGGCACCCGGGATTCTGGATTCGGGTGGCCGCTCACATCATCGATGCCATTCTCATGGGCATCGCGGGGGCTGTCATGGGAGCGATCGTCGGCTTCTCAATGGCCGCCGCCGGCAACGCCACGGCATCCCAGATCGAGCTCGCCGCCAATCTGCTCGGCATCGTCTTGAACTGGCTTTACTACGCCTTCATGGAGAGTTCCTCGTCCCAGGGAACTCTCGGGAAGAAGGCCCTGGGCATCGTGGTGACGGACCTTCAAGGCCGCCGCATCTCCTTCGCCCGGGCCACGGGACGTTACTTCGGCCAGATCGTCTCCGCCGTGACCTTGTGCATCGGTTACATGATGTGTGGCTGGACCGAGCGGAAGCAATGCCTGCACGACATGATGGCCGGCTGCCTTCTGTATCGTAAAACCGCCTGATCTGGGCACGAAAAAGGCGGTCGCTCCTGGCGGCCGCCTCTTCCAAGGATCTTCAACAAGCTGCTACTGCCCATTCTGCGGAAGAGCCGGCACGGCAGGCTTGATCTCCTCCGCAGGAGCATTCGAAGCTGCCGCCGGAGGCGCTCCGAGCGGTGGGGCGTTCGGCGGAACGGTGATCGGTGCCGGCGTGGTGCCAGGAGCCGTTTGAGCCGGCCCGTTCGGGTCATCTGCGGCCAGTGCGGCAGCCTCGGCGGCGGCTTTCTCATCCGCGCGCTTTTTGGCCGCGGCAAACTTCGCGGCATTGGCCTTCGCCTTTTCAGCGGACTGCTTCAGGTAGCTCTGATAATCGGGTCCGTTCCCCGTGATCGTCACCGATGTGCCGACGGCCGTGTGAGTGAAGAGAATGGGAGCCATCTTCGATGGCAGGCGGATGCAGCCATGGGACGCCCGGCGGCCCGGACGCGGGATCGGGCCGATGTGCATGCCCACGCCGTCACCCGTCAGACGCATGAAGTAGGTCATCTTGGCCGCTTCAAAGCGACCGCCCGGCGGCAGCAGATCGCGTCCCTGCTTGAAGTCGGAGTTCACCAGCTTGCCATCTTTGTCGTATCCCTTGCCGTAGAGGTTCGAGACCTTGTCTTTGACCTTTTCGAGCACCTTGAACTCACCCGTCGGAGTGGGGAAGCTCGGGATGCCGCTGGCCACATAGGTCCAGCCCACGACCTCCTTGCCGCTGTAGAGTGTGGCACGCTGCACATCCACATTGATGGCGATCTGGGTGATCGGCTTGTTGCCGCCTGTCCACTCGCCCGGATACTTCCACTGCTCCTTCACAGGCTGCGGGGGCGGAGGCGGGGGCTTCTTTTTGAAAAGCTGGCAGGAGGCCAGACACACCGTGCCAAGCACAAGACCGGCACGCAGAACGACGAGAGAGGAACGGGGATTCACAGCGCGCCGATTTTAAGTTCGCTGTGTAAAAGGCTCAAGCGAAGCGTGGGACATTATTTTCAGCGAAGATCGAACAAATCGGATGGCGAGGAAATGAGCACGTCCGCGCCGTGCGCACGCAGCTCCGCCTCGCTGCGGAACCCCCACCGCACGCCGATGGCCCGCATGCCGCTGCTCTTCGCAAAGGCCATGTCGATGCCCGAATCGCCCACATAAGCCATTTCATCCGTCTTCAGGCCGAGGAAGGCCGCCATCTCATGCGCTCCGTCGGGAGCCGGCTTGCGCGGCACGTCATTGCGTTGGCCCAGGATGTGATCAAAGCAGCCTTTTCCAAAGAAATGCTCCGTCATCGGCACCGTGAAGCGATGCGCCTTGTTCGAGATCACGCCGAGCTTCACGCCCCTGCCCTTCAGTTCTGCCAGCATCTCCACGATGCCCTCATAAGGCTTCGTCTGCGCATTCCAGAGCTGGTCGTAATTCGCCCGATATTCCTCCACGCAGACTTGGATCAGCGCCTCGCTGCGCACGGCTTCCGGCAGCGCCCGTTCGACCAGTTTTTCCATCCCATCCCCCACCATCTGCTTGAAAACCTCTTGCTCGCAGCGTGGATAACCCTTCGCATCCAGCATCCGGTTGATCGATTCGGCGATGTCCGCCAGCGAATCGATCAAAGTGCCGTCGAGGTCGAAGATGAAGGCTTTGAGTTGGGGCATCACGCCCTGTGGCGTCAGACAGACCGGAATTCAAGCCTGGTCGTGCCTCTCCGCCTCCGCATCAAAGCACCCAACAGGCTCGTCATGAGCAAAACCGTGCGCGATGGCTCCGGAGCGCCCGTGATCACCAGCGAGTTGGGATCAAAGATGCTGCCAAGACCATACCACACGTTGAAGCTGATGTCAGGGGTGGTCCAAATCCGGTCGCCGCTGGCCACATTGCTGAACGCCCCCAGGATCGGGGAGTCCGCCGTCGCCAGAGTGAAGACGTCATTAGGCTGAACCAGACTGTCGAAGGCATTGATCAAACTCAGGTCCAGCATGCCTGCGAGCGTCAGTGTGCCATTCACATCCAGGAAGTCGTAGGCCGAACCCTGGCCCAGGCCGCCGATCTCCATCGCCAGGGTGCTTCCGGAACTCAGGGTCAGATCACCATCGATGGTTAGCACACCTGCGGAGAGTCCGGGGGCGATCGTCTGGGTGCCGCCGGTGACGACCGAGCTGGCGATGGTACCACTGCCCTTCAATTCCCCGCCATTCAGGTTGAAGACCGAGGCGTCGATCATGGCACCGCCCACCAGGACCGTCTCCCCTATGGTCTGTGTGTAAGCGGCACTGCCGTCCGCGCCGATGGTCATCGTGGTCGTGCTGTCCTCGACACGGGTGGTGCCGCTGTTGATGTAGGCGTCGGCGGTGGTCAGGTCGCGGTCGTTTTTCAAGGTGAAGCTGCCCTGATTGTTGTTCAGCGCGGTAGTGAGCCGGTTGAAGGACGATCCCGCGCCATCGAGCATGACGGTGCCCTGGTTGGTGGTGATGTTGCTGCCGTTGGTGATGTTGATGGACGCGCCATTGGTCACATTCCAGGTGCCGCCCGTCAGCGTGGTGCCGCTGTGCTGCGTGACGCTGCCGGCACCGCCACCGAGGGCCAGCGTGCCGCTGCTCACATTGACCGTGCCGCTGTTGTTGAAGGAAAACCAATTGCCGTCGGTGCCGATCGACGTGGTGCCCGTGCCGCCGCTCTTGGTGAAGCTGCCGCCCGCATTGATGTTCAGCGCTCCCCCCGGTGACCCTCCTCCCTGCATTGAGCCATCGAAGTTGGTCGTGAACGCCGCGTCGGACCGCACGTTCATCGGGCTGAGGTTGGTGATGAGTCCCCCGGACCAGCTCGCTGCCACGGATCCCGCCGCGCCGATGCCATCGCCGATGTTCACCGTGCGTCCAGAATTGATGAATTTGGTGCCCGCCGTGTCGATGGCGATGGAAGCCAGGATGTTCGTGGTGCCAGTGTTGGTCATGGTCCCGCTGCTCCAGGTCACGGCGCCACTGGCATTGAGCGTGCCGGTGCCCTGGAGCGTGCCCGTGAGCGTCAGCGGCATGGGAACGTCCACGGTGGTGTTGGCGTTGATCGTGCCTGACATGATGAGCGTGCCTGCTCCAGCAAATGAAACCCCGGCATTCAGGTGATGGATACCCCCGAGATCCAGGGTCGCCCCGCTGCTGAGGTTGAAGAGTCCCGTGTGTGTGCCGCCATTGGAACCTGCGCCGATCGCCAGGGTGCCGGTCTGCACATTGACGGTGCCGTTGTTGTTCAGGAAATACCAACTGCCGCTGGGTCCGATGAACGTGGTGCCGGTGCCGCCGCTCTTGGTGAAGCTGCCGCCCGCGTCAATGTTCAGCGAGCCGGTCGGCGAGCCTCCACCCGACATCGTGCCGTCGAAGTTGGTCCCGAACGCCGCGTCGGAACGCACGTTCATCGGGGCGAGGTTGTTGATGATTCCCCCGGTCCAACTCGCCGTCACCGACCCCGCCGCGCCGACGCCATCGCCGATGTTCAGGGTGCGGCCCGCTCCGATCTGCTTGGTGCTCCCAGTGTTGAAGAGCACCCCGCCATTCGCATTCGCCGTCGCGGAGCCATGGATGCCGCCGCCGCTGAAGGTGAACAGATCGTTGAGGGTGATTGAGCCGCTTGATTCAATAGAGCCGCCGTTCAGGGTGAGCTTTTCGATGGTGGGTGAAATATTGAGCAGAATGGTGCCTGCGTTATTCACCACGTCGTAGGTGTTCACGCCGTTGTTTGGGACGCTGCCGGGCGCGCCGG
>NZ_JACSRD010000094.1 GCF_014879935.1 Prosthecobacter sp. | reverse complement strand
CATCATCGCGCCGGGTTTCACGCTGAGGGCTTTGGCGGCGGCTTCGACGGCGTCGTGCACGCTTGGCTCGGTCCATTCGGCGGATTGGGCGAGTTGATCGGCCGCAGCCTTCAGCAAGCTGCCGTTTTCGGGTTTGGCCTTCAATTTGGCCACGACATCGGCCTCGAAGGGGAAATCCTCGCGGAAGAAGTAATGCACCCACTCGGGCAGCTCGGTGAGCAGGCTCACCTTCTCGCGCACGCTGTGCACGGCAGCGGCCGCCATCGCGTCATCGCTCCACTGCAGGCCTTTGGCGGTGAGGAAGGGCCGGGAGTGCTTCAAGAGGTCATCGGCGCTCAATTCACGCAGATACTGCGCGTTGAACCACTGCGCCTTCTTCATGTCGAACTTCGCGTTGCTGCTGTGGATGGCCTCGGCGTCGAACAACTCGGTGAGTTCGGCGCGAGTGAGCTTCTCGCGTTCGGACTTCGGCGTCCAGCCGAGCATGCAGAGATAGTTGAATACGGCGTCGGGCAGGAAACCGGCGTTCATGTAGCTGTACTCGATGGCGCTGCCCTCGTCACGCTTGCTCATCTTCGTGCCGTCGGTGTTCAGGATCAGCGGGATGTGCGCGTAAGTCGGCGGCGTGACACCGAAGGCGTTGAAGAGGTCGATGTGCTTCCAAGTGTTCGACAGATGGTCCTCGCCGCGAATGACGTGGGTCATGCGCATCTCGATGTCGTCCACCACGTTGACGAAATGGAAGATGTAGCTGCCGTCCGGGCGGCGGATCGTCATGTCCGGCTCCTCGGTGGGTGCGAAGGTCACGTCGCCGCACACCAGATCATGCACCGTGATGGCCGTGCGGCTGAATTTGAAGCGCATCGCGCCATTTTCCTCCGCATACACGCGTCCGGCGTCCTCCAGCTTCTTGAAATAGGCGTCGTAGATGGCCTTGCGCTGGCTTTGGAAATACGGGCCGCAATCACCACCGGCCTCAGGGCCTTCATCCCAGTCCAGTCCAAGCCAGCGCAGCCCTTTGAGGATGCCGGCGGAGGCTTCCGCCGTGTTGCGGGCGCCATCGGTGTCTTCCACACGCAGGATGAAGGTGCCGCCGTGCTTGCGGGCCATGAGCCAGTTGAACAAAGCCGTGCGGGCACCACCGACATGAAGGTCACCGGTGGGCGAGGGAGCAAAACGAACGCGAATGGACATGAGGGAAAGTTTGAAAGTGATGCGGGCACTTCTGCCCGCGGAGCGGGATTGAAAAACGGGCTGAGATCATAGCCGGGAATCCCTGATTCAAATTTGAAATCTCAAATTTCCATCCGGACGTGGCCGATTATGCTCCGCGCATGAAGAAGCTGATCCTGACCGTGCTCGCCCTGCTGGTGCTGGGTGCCACCGCCACGCCTTTCGCAGGGGCCTACATCCTGCGTCGTTACGTGAGCAAGGAACGTCTCGTCCTGGAGACGGAGAAGAACATCAACGCGCGTGTGCAGCTCGATGACGTGACGCTGACGCTGTTCTCCTGGCCGCCCACCTTGCGCCTCTCCGGCATCCAGATCGCCCCGCGCGATGCCTTTGCCGGCACGCCGCTGGATGGCCGGCCGCCGTTGCAGGATGCGCCGGTGAAGATCGACATGGCCTACCTGGAACTGGTGCCGGAGGGCCTGTGGCACAAGCAGTTCTTCCCGCGCGTGCTGCGCATCCTCGGCGCGGACGTGCAGGAGTTCATCAGCCATGACCAGGGCTCCTCCCTGGAAAAGCTGTTTCAACGTCCTGGCACATCGGTGGTGATGACGCCGGATGGCGTGCCCAAGGCCATTCCCCTGCCCTCCACGCCGACGGCGGTGCAGGAAAGCACCGAGCCGGTCATCGCCTCCATGCCGCAGGTGGATCTGCCGGTGAGCGACCAGCCCCGTGCTGCACGGCTGGCCCTGCAGGAAATCAGCATCGAAAGCGCCCGCTTCCGCATCCGCAATCAGAGCGCTGACTCGCGGTTTGATGGCGACCTCAGCGACTTCAACCTCTCCCTGACCGAGATCGACATCGATCCGGCCGATCTCGGCGGCCACAATCACCTGAAAGTGCGGCTTTCCGCCAAAGTGCAGCTTGATGGCATGGCGGCGCTCGGCGGCCGCATGCAGCAGGTGCGTTTCGCCGACATGACCATCCATGGCGAAGGCGATGTGGCCCCGGTGAATCCCACCACGCTGACCTGGTCGCCCGCGGCGATGCTGAAACTCACCATCGACAAAGGCTCCCTCGTCGGCGGACACATGACCATTGGCGACGCGGCGGGCGATCATCTTGAGAAGCTCATGAAATACGGCATCGACCTGCGTGGTGTCCGCATCGGCGGCCAGTTGGCGCAGGATCTGGCCGTGCACGTGCTGAGCAAGGACGAGGGCGTCACCTTCCTCTCTGACGCGCACCTGGCGCTGCCCGACTACCAGGTCACGGTGAAGCGTGACTCGTGGATGAACTTCGCCAAAGACGACCAGGGCCTCATGACGCGGCTCTACTGCGGCGATGCCTTGAAGGAGCAGGTGGTCCGCGGCATCTCCTCGCGCGGCATCAACAACACGCTGTCACGCCTGATTGTGGATGGGTTTTCGGACGATCAGGGGCGCTTCGCCTTCGATCTCACCATCACGGGCTCCCTTTCTCATCCTGAAGTCAAACCGGACATCCAGCGCCGCCTGGAGGGACTGCTCGGCTCAGACATTGAAGACAAAGCGAAGGGCCTGATCGACACCTTCAAGGGCCTGCGCGGCCTGTTCAAGAAGTGACCCGGCCTCTTGGCGGAGCCGCGCAAAAACTGGCCTGAGAGCTTGGCAAGCCAGACGGCCCACGTAGCATGGCCGAATCATGAGCAGCAAAACTTCCGGATGTTTGATCGCGTTGCTGGTGCTCGCACTGGTGGTGAGCCTGGGACTCAACCTCGGCCAGGTGATGGGCAAGATGGACATCGACTGGGGCGATGGCGTCATCCATCCCACGGCGCACCCCAAAAAGAAGCTCAGCGAGACCACCGTGCAGGAGGCGGCCAAAACCACGCGCGACAAGATCGTGCACATCGACCTCGACGGCATCATCTCGTCCATGGAGGTCAGCGGATTCTTCGCCGAGGCGATGCCGAGCGTCGATTCGATCAAGGACGCGCTGGAGCAGGCCAGCAAAGACAAGGATGTGAAGGCCATCGTGCTGCGCATCAACTCCCCCGGCGGCGAGGTCACCGCCTCCGACATCCTTTACAACGCGGTGAAAAAGGCGGCGAAGGAGAAGCCGGTGGTGGTTTACATGGACGCGATGGCGGCCTCCGGCGGCTACTACGTCTCCTGCGGGGCGACGAAGATCGTGGCCAGCGAAACCACGCTGACCGCCAGCATCGGCGTGATCATCGAGACGCTGAGCTACCACGAGTTGTTCGGCAAGGTGGGCCTGGGCATGCAGACCTTCACCAGCGGCGCGTTCAAGGACTCCCTGAACGGCGCACGACCGATGCGCGACGACGAGAAAGCCTACGTGCAGAATCTGGTGACGCAGATGTATGACCGCTTCCTCGGCATCGTGTCCGAAGCGCGGGGCGTGCCGAAGGATCAGCTCAAAAACGTGGCCGATGGCCGCGTGGTCACCGGTCGCCAGGCCCTGGAGGCGAAACTGGTCGATCAAATCGGCTACGTGGAGGATGCCTATGCGCTCGCTCGCGAGCTGGGCAAGGCTCCTGACGCAGGCGTGGTGAAGTATCGCCGTGAGGTGAGCTTTTTCGATGTCTTTGCCGCGGCCAAGGCCAAACAGGGGCAGCAAGCGAAGGTACAGCTCGATGTGGGCGGCGGCCTGCTGCCAAAACTGATGCCCGGCGTCCCTTACTACCTTCCCTCCACCTACGCGCACTGATCATGCTGGACGCACCTTCCGCCGGCATCCTGCTGGATCTCTCCATCTTCGTCAGCATTGCCACGGCGCTGGCCCTGTTCGGCTATCGCCTGCTGCGTCACTACCGGCCGCAGGCCGCCTGGAATCACGAAGGGCAGGTCCTTTCCCGCCCCTACGCCGTGGTGGACCTCATCGTGCTGGCGATGCTGGGCTTGTTCTTCATTCTGGCCATCAAGCCGCATGCCACCGCCACTGCGGCGGGCGGCGGAGGCGGCGTGACCCTCGGCGGCCTCGTCTTCGGCATGGCGTTTCACCTCATCGCCTGCGCCGGGTTGCTGATCTACCTGCACCGCGTCCGCGGCCTGAACCCGGCGGAGCTGTTCGGGCTGCAGCACATCCACTGGCGCTCACTCGGGATCGTGGTGCTGGTCTTCACCGTGATCGTCATCATCACGGTGAATCTGCTTTCGGCCGCCACGGTGGAGCTGCTGAAGGATGTCTGGCCGGACCTGCAGCCGCAGGAGACCGTGAAGGCGTTTCAGGCGTCCGATGGCTTCCTTTTCAAATTTCTGGTCGTCGTGGCAGCCGTCATCGTCGCCCCACTGGCGGAGGAGACTCTGTTTCGCGGCTTCGTGTACGGCGTGTTGAAACGCTACACCGACGCCCCCTTCGCGGCGCTGAGTTCAGCCCTCATGTTTGCCATCGTGCACGTCCATGTCGGCAGCATCCTGCCGCTGTTCATGCTGGCGGTGCTCTTTTGCATCGCCTACGAGATCACCGGATGCCTGCTGGCTCCGATGCTCCTGCACGCCGTCTTCAACAGCGTGAGCATTCTCGGCATGCTGTTTCTCCAGCCAGGCAGCTAGCTCTGATTTCTCACACTCTCTTCATAGGGAGGCACACGATGCCAGCCCGCGTTTTGTAGCTCGGTATTCCGATACCAAGTCGGTGCCTTCGCGGAATCGGAATTCCGCGCTACACCGCCTACGAAATCACCAGCCGAGGGACGCATCATTCACACCGAGACCTCCGCGCTTGACGCGACCGGATGCAGGACTCGTCATCCAGCATCCAGCATCCAGCATCCAGCATCCAGCATCCAGCATCCAGCATCCAGCATCCAGCATCCAGCCTCACATCACCATGCCGCCATCGACCGTCAGAACCTGCCCGGTGACGTAACGTGCGGCGGGGCTGGCCAGATAAAGAGCTGCCGCGGCGATGTCTTCAGCGGCACCCAGATCGCCCAGCGGGATCTTTTTGAGGATCTCCTCCTTCACCTGGTCATTCAGCACATGAGTCATGTCCGTGGCGATGAAGCCGGGGCAGATGCAGTTCGCGGTGACACCACGGCCGGCGAACTCGCGGGCGAGCGACTTCGTGAAGCCGATCAATCCCGCCTTGCTGGCGGCGTAGTTCGCCTGCCCGGCGTTGCCGATGAGGCCGATGACGCTGCTGATGTTGATGATGCGGGCGCCCTTCTGCTTCAACATGCTGCGTTGCACCGCCTTCACCATGTTGAAGGCCCCTTTGAGATTCGTGTCGAGCACCGCGTCCCAGTCTTCCTCGCTCATGCGCAGGAGCAGGCCGTCCTTGGTCACGCCGGCGTTGTTCACCAGGATGTCCACGTGGTCAAAATCAGCCAGGATCTGCTTTCCGACCTCGGCACAGGCGGCACCGTCGGCCACATCGAGAGCGTAGGCCTTCGCGGCACCGGGATGGGCGGCATTGATGGCTTCCGCCGCGGCTTGTGAATTGGCCTGGGTGCGGCTGACGATGGCCACTTTCGCGCCCTCGGCGGCGAAGGTTTCAGCGATAGCTTTGCCGATGCCGCGTCCGGCCCCGGTGACGACTGCGATCTTGTCTTGGAGTTTGCCCATGGCCGTGATCCATGAACGGCGGCCATTCCCGCGCAAGAAGAAGGTGCATCCACGCCGGATCACGTTCACTCTGACCACCTTTGACTGATGAATGACGAAGCACCGCCCGCCGAACGCCCATCGCTTTTCAAAACGTCCGTCACCTTCGGCGGTTTGTGCGAGGTCATCGCCTTCCTCGCTCTCACCGGCACGTGGCTGGGCAGCTTGGGCCGCTTGCACTGGGCGCTGGACCTCTTCTCGCACTTCCGGCTGCCTTATCTGGCTGTTTCGGCGGTCGTGCTGATCTTTTCCCTGCTCCGCCGCCGCACCTGGCTTGTGGCGGTGGCGCTGATGTCGTTGCTGTGGAACGGACAGCTCATTTATACGGTTCATCAGACCGCCGCGCCCATTCCGGCGTCTTCTGCGAAACCCCTGCGCGTGATGACCTTCAACATCATGACCAGCAACGGAAACCATGTCGCCTGCATCGATCACGTGCTGGAAGCCGACGCCGACATCGTCTGCATTCTGGAAGTCGATGAATTCTGGCGGCTGAACCTCGAACCTCTGCGGGTGAAGTATCCTCATCGGGTCGAAGAGATGAACGATGGCAACTTCGGCATCGCCTGCTACACGCGACTGCCGCTCAAGAGCAGCGAGGTGCGCCGGCTCTCCGGGTTTGAACTGCCCACCGTGTTGCTGAATCTCGATTACCTCGGCAGGCCGCTGACCTTCATCGGCACGCATCCGATCCCGCCCATGACGACTGCGAACGCCGCCGCCTGGCACGAACAACTGTCGCAAATCAGCAGCATCGCCGCCAGCACCGACGCCGATGTGATCCTGGCCGGCGATCTCAACGCGACGCCCTGGTGTGAGGGCATGCGTCGGCTGCGCAGGCAAAGCGGCCTCGACTTCCACTGTGTCGATCCGGCCTGGATGCCGACGTGGGGCTTTGGGCGGCTGCTGCTGATGCCCATCGACCACGTGCTGGTAAAAAACGGCCTCACCATCACCAAACGCACCATCGGCCCGCCGCTCGGCTCCGATCACCGCTCAGTCACCGTCGAGATCGTCCGCTGAACGTTTGGTCACCGATGCGACAGATGCGGGTGAAACCGGTAGTGTCCGGTCAGCGGAAACTCGAAGAGGCGGTTCTCGCATTTCGGGCCCTGGCCGATGTTGTGGACGATCCACGGCGTTTCGTCGCCGTCTGGTGCGGGAACGACGATGGCGATGTGTGGCAGGTGGGGCGGCACCGTGCAGGTGATGAGATCGCCCGGCTTGTAGTCGGCGGCGTTGCGCGTCACGGGCAATGAGGCTCCCCGACGTTTGAAAAAGGCCTGCAGATTCGGCACACGCCGATGGTCGATGTTCTTGTCCGGTGACTTGAGGCCCCAGATCTTCGGATAGGCGGAAAAGCTGCGCCGCATGTCCTCGTGAACGAGCTTTTGCAGATCAATGCCGAGCGCTCGGTAACTGCGGATCACTTCATCCGTGCACACGCCAGTGTCGGCCGGCACGTCGCCATTCGGATAATCAAGCCGGACGTAGGCAGGATCGTAACGCACGGTGTGGGTGGTGCGCTCCATCGCCGACTGCACCAGACGTGTGGCAAAGCCGGCCGCCCCAGCATCCGTCTGCGCGTGCCCCAGGCCCACGGCGGCGACGCAGAAGATGATGACGCCCTTCCACATGTCAGTTCCTTCCCGGTTCACGCCGGTTCCAGGCCACCAATTCGTCATACTTCGCACCGGAGCCGCCAAACAGGTCCAAGGCACTGCCCACGGTGCCATCGACGCGGCCGTGACTGAGCTCGTCGATGCGTTTCAAGTCGTCCAGATGCCGGATTCCGCCCGCATAGGTCATCGGAACCGGCGAATGCTCGCCCAGGAAGCTCACCAGCGCCTCGTCGATGCCCTCGCACTTTCCTTCGACATCGACGGCATGGATCAAAAACTCCGCGCAATGCCCGGCGAGCCATTTGAGCGACTCCGGCGTCACATCAAGTGTCGTCAGCGTCTGCCAGCGGTTCATCGCCACCGTCCAGCCTTTTGGCGTGGCTTTGCAACTCAGGTCGATCACCAGTTTGTCTCGTCCGGCGGCCTTCACGATGTTTTGGAGCTTCGTTTCGCTGAAGGTGCCATCCGCTTCGAACAAGTAACTCGTCACGATGACATGACTGGCGCCTGCATCGAGATACTCCACCGCATTTTCGGGCTTGATGCCGCCTCCGACCTGCAATCCGCCAGGAAAGGCCGAAACGGCCGACTTGGCGGCCTCTTCGTTGCCTTTGCCCAGCAGTATGACGTGACCGCCGGTCAAACCGTCGCGCTTGTAGAGCTCGGCATACCAGGCCGCGTCGCGATCACTCACGAAATTCGTCTTCAAGCCGGTCCCGTCATCCCGCAACGACGAACCGACGATCTGCTTCACGTGGCCGTCGTGGAGGTCGATGCATGGGCGGAATCGGGTCATGAGTTGGGTGCAAAATCTTCCTCTTCCTCCTACTCCTGCTCCTCCTCCCTTCAAGACCTGAATGCGATCACCGCCGCCGCCGATTCATTGCGAGCAGGCCCAGCACCAGCAGCAGCAGGCTCGACGGCTCCGGCGTGGCGTTGGTCGGAATCTGCGGCGTACTGCCGGCATCCACCGGCTTCAATCCGGCACGATCGTATTGCTGCTGGTTTTCGAGCACGACAGCTCCGGAATAGGGCGTGACGAGCTGGTGCTGCGCCGCTCGCTTCGCCTGGTCGCCGGGAACACGGTCGCGACCTTGAAACACGGCCATCACTTCACGAAACACCGCATGACGGGCCGTCTGATCCCACACTTCCTTGCCGTCCGCTGGTGGCGACATGGCGCGGGAGACTTTGGCGAGGATCGCGGGACCACGGCGGAGGTTCTCCAGCGCTGCGGCCAGTTCATCCGCACTGCCGCCGCTCCAACGCAGGCCGCCCATGACGGGCGCGGAATCGTAAAGCTCCTCCAGCAGCCGGTTCCGGCCATGTTCGAGCTCGATGGCATGAATCTGTGGCGGCGTCGCCACACGTTCGAGGAGCTGTTTCACGATCTCCTTGCCATTGAGTTCCGCCGGTTGCGGGCCGTGCAGCCACACCAGAGTCGCGGCAGCGTCTGAACCGCGCCACCGCTGCAGCGCAGCCTTGAAGGCAGGCACCGCATCGCGTCCACCAGCGAAGTTCGCCTCTTGCAGGCGGCTTTCGATCTCCGCAGCCGGCACCTCCACCGCATCACCGTCGGTGCTGGCCCAGATCGTCACCGGTCCCTGGGCTGCGAGCTTTTGCAACGCCCTGCGGATCACGGCGGCGTGACGACGCAGGCCGGCTGAGGCATCCACGATGACCCACAACGGCTTCGGCGGTGAAGCCGGCGTCGGAGATCGCTCCACGATCACGACGGGCGGCTCCGAACCTGCGAGTTTGTCCGTGGTCCAAACCTTGGGCAGCGGCGCTTGCTTCACGCCGAAGCTCAGCCTGGCCATCTCGGCCTGGAGAACCTCCGCCTGCCAGGTCCAGGCGCCGTTCTCCATCGTGGCGGGATCTTTCTCAGAGTCCGCGACTTCCAGCGGCCGGGGCGACTGCACCCACACGGCGTGCCGTGTTCCTGCCAGGATGCTGAAGTTGCGCTCCACGATCAGTGGCATGAACAAGGCCGCCGGGGCCTGCGCGTCCAGCGGTGCGGTGATGCCCAGACGAATCTTCATGTCTCCACCCGGCGGCACGGGAAAACACTGCGTCATCACGCGATCCGGCCCCGCCATGTTTACCAGCACCGGATCACGCCGCTCCACCACGACCGTCTGGCGATACGCCTCCGTCACCTGCGAACGTGCGCCGAACGCCGCCTCACGCGGTTCCCCATTGATCCACAGCGTCAGCCGCGAGACGCACGCCCCGGGCGGCAGCAGCATCTGGCAGCGGGCCTCCTGTGCATTCGCATGCTGGTTGTGAAACTCCAGCGTCCACTCGCCATGCGCCAGTGCCGAGTCAGCATCCACATGCCAGTCCATGCGCGACGTCTTCATCGACAGGCCACGGATTCGTGCGCCCACCTCGCCGCCACCGCGATCCTCGTCCCAGGCCAGCGTGGCAAATCGATCGTCCCTCACCCGTCGGAATCCCTCCCGCACCTGCGTGGCGCTGCGAGGCGGCGGCACATCGCTGAATGCCGAACCCGTGACGCGGAAATACAGCGCCCTCAAGGCCTCACGATCAAACGAGCCGGGGCGGATCGACTCATCCCCCGCCCAGCTCAACGCCTGCCGGAATAACCCACGGTCAAACAGATGCCCCAAAGGTCCGAAATATCCGGGACCGCCGCCGCTGTAGCAAAGACGCAGCAAGAACGCCTCCCGCCACGAGGTGCGCAGTTTCGGCAGCGTCCTGGCTGCGTCCCCTTCCCTGAACTGCACCGCCCGCAGCGCCCAGCGAATGTCCTCGTGCACGCTGACCATGCACCACTCCGCCGCCGCCACAGCCAGCACTCCCGCCAGCAAACCTCCACGCCAGAGCCCCTTGTGAGACGAGACGACCGCGACACGTCGCGAGATCACCAGCGTCATCAACCATGCGACCAATGCCGCCAGCGGCCCCAGGGCGGCCAGCACGAGCGGAATCCCGATGAAGCCCTCGATCCCAGCCAGGACAAACAACGGCGTGAACGGCAGCACGATCAACGCGCCGACATTCATCGGTCCCATCGCCAGCACGTAAAGCACCGTGGCCGCCAGGCCCGCCCCGTGCAGAAACGCCCCTGCGGTGCCCCAGGCCGCGCTGTCTTTTCGTCTTGCCATCCACGGGACAAACACCGCCGCGGACATCAGCAGCACCAGGACCACATGCCCCCACGTCGGGATCGGGTCAAACTGCGTCGCCGCACAGGCGCGGGTCGCCCATTCCATCATCAATGAGTTCAGCGGCAGCACCATTCCTGCGCCCAGCAGGAGACGTTTGAAAAAGATCAGAAACCCGTTCATGCGCGCGAGTGTAGCGGCCCCGACCTCAGCGAGTCATTCCCTTTTGTGTGAAATCGGGGTGAAATGCCCCGCCCGAGCGCAGCCTTGACCTTTCAGCCATTCCTCTTACCATCCGCCCGTCATGACCACGCCCGCCACGGCTCTGCTCCTTCTCTCCCTGCGACTTACGCTAGGGTAGGCGGCCCGCGTTTCCTCGTCATGCACTCCTTGCCGTCATGTCACGGCCTTCCCGAGCCCACGATTGAGCCTCTGGGAATTCATTCGTCATTCTGTCATTCGAAATTCGTCATTCCATTTCCGTCATGTTGAAAAGTCCTTCCTCCAAATACCAGCGCTTCGATCCCTTCAAGAATGCTGCCCCAATTCAAAACCGCCACTGGCCTTCAGTAGCCCATCCGAAGGTCCCCATCTGGTGCTCGGTGGACCTCCGCGATGGCAACCAAGCGCTCGCTGTGCCGATGAATGTCTCGCAGAAGCTCGACATGTTCGAAAACTTGGTGAAATGCGGCTTCAAGGAGATCGAAGTTGGCTTTCCCTCAGCCTCGAACACCGAGTTCAGCTTCAACCGCCGCCTCATCGAAGAAAAACGCATACCCGACGATGTCACGATCCAGTGCCTCGTGCAGGCGCGTGAGGATTTGATCAAAAAGACCGTTCAGAGCCTCATCGGGGCCAAGAAGGTCATCATCCACATGTACAACTCCACTTCGCCGGCCCAGCGGAAGTATGTGTTCGGCAAGTCGAAGGAGGAAATCATCGCCGTGGCCGTCAAAGGCGCGCAAATGATCAAAGACCGCCTGCATCGCCTCACCGAGGGCGGCACGCATGCGACGCTGCAATACTCGCCGGAGAGCTTCAGCGCCACCGAGGTCGAGTTTGCCAAAGACATTAGCGAAGCCGTCATGGACGTGTGGCAGCCCACGCCGCAGCAGAAGATGATCCTCAACCTGCCGGACACCGTCGAGGTCTGCATGCCCAACGTGTATGCCGACCAGATCGAGTGGATCTGCACCAACATCAAAAACCGCGAAAGCCTCATCGTGAGCCTGCACACGCACAACGACCGCGGCACCGGCACTGCCGCCACGGAGCTCGGCTTGCTGGCAGGCGCGGATCGCGTCGAAGGCACGCTGTTTGGCAATGGTGAGCGCACCGGCAATCTCGACATCGTCCAGGTCGCGATGAATCTCTACATGCACGGTTTGGATCCGAAGCTCGACTTCAGCGACATGAACGGCCTCATCCAGATGTATGAGCGCACCACCGGCATGACCGTGCCACCACGCCAACCCTACGCGGGCGAGCTGGTCTTCACCGCCTTCAGCGGCAGCCATCAGGACGCCATCAAGAAAGGATTGGGAGACTGGTTCCCAGTTAATGGAACTGATCCCGAGCGATTGATGGGTGGATCAGTGCCGTATCTTTTGAAGACCGCTAAGTGGGGGGATCAAGAGAAGCAGATGCTTGAGAGCCTTTTGATCGGGTTCGCTGATGAACCTATCGCTCGACCTATCTCAGACAAGATTGGACAGGTGTTTAAAGTCCTCGTTGGCCACAATGTCGGCGCTAATCCCTTCGAGGAGGATATTGAGAAGGAGGCCCGAACCGTGCTCGAGTTCCTCCAGTCGAGAATCAGCGGGCAATGGGATGTTCCTTATCTCACCATTGACCCGAACGACATCGGTCGAGAATATCATGAAGTCATCCGCGTGAACTCGCAGAGCGGCAAAGGCGGCGTCGCGTATCTTCTCGAGAGCGAATTCGGCATCGAACTGCCGAAGGACATGCAGCGCGAGTTCGGCCCCATCGCGAATGACATCGTCGATAGCCTCGGTCGCGAGGTCAGCGGTGCGGAGTTGAAGCAGATGTTCTGGAAGGAATACATCGAGCGCGAGGCTCCCTTCCAGCTCTACCACTTCCATGCCGACGGCGTGGACGGCGTCTTCACCTGCCGCTGTAGTTTGGTCATCAACGGCAAGGAACGCGGCATCACCGGCAAGGGCAACGGCCCCATTGCCGCCTTCGCGGATGCGCTGGTGCAGGACGCGGGTGCTTCGCCCTTCGAAGTCGCCACCTACCGCGAGCAAAGCCTCTCCAGCGGCACCGGCGCCAGCGCCCTCGCCTTCATCCAAATCAAAACCGCCACCGGCAAACTCGTCTGGGGTGCCGGCACCGACACCAACATCGAACTCGCCTCGATCAAAGCCGTGCTCAGCGCGGTGAACCGGGCGGTGTGACCTCCCATGATTCTTAGTGAAGAGCTGATCGCCGTGACCACGGCCCTTGAAGCCGCCCACATCGAATACGCGGTGTGTGGCGGTTTTGCCGTCGGTCTGCATGGTTATCCGCGCATGACCTTTGACCTCGATTTACTCATCATGGAGGCCGACGTGCCCCGCTTTGAGAGAACGGTGTTTCCGCTCGGTTTTGACGTGGTGGCAGGCACCTTTGCCTTCAAACGCGGCACGCCGCAGGAGACGAGATTCTGGCGTGTGAGCAAGTTTGACGGCCCGGATCACCTGGTGCTCGACGCGTTGCTCGTCATGCCGGTGTTTGAAAGCGTGTGGGCCAGCAGGCAGCGCATGCGTTTCGACTCGCACGAACTGTGGGTGGTCAGCCGCGAAGGACTGGCGACCATGAAGCAGCTCTCCGGACGTGCCAAAGACCTCGCCGATCTGCAAAACTTGGGTATTCTTCCTGCCGATGAAGCTGAGCCCGAACCAGTTTAAGAATGCCGCCCGTGGCGTGAGTACGGACATGAGCGCCGAGGCCATCTCCCGCCGTGTGAAGATCATGGACCGCCTCTGGCAGACGGGGCGTCGCATGAAAGCCATTCGAACCACGCAGCCTTTGGTTTCCCGCTAGGGTGCCGACTGCGATTCGAGTGGAGGAGGGAATGCGAGCAGACGCGGCACCTCACACTTGTCCGCACGCCCTGCTACCGTTGAAAAAACTGCGGTTGCTGCACGCCGCAGCCTGCGGTTTATGAACGGCCCCCATGTCCCTCGAAATCCCCGATTACCCCTTCCAAGGTTACATTTTTGACTGCGACGGCACCCTCGTCGATTCGATGCCGTTGCATTATGTCGCCTGGACGGAGGCACTGAAGCGGCATGAGGCGCCGTTTGTCTTCACGGAGGACGATTTCTACGGCAACGCCGGCATGAAGGAGCAGGACGTGGTGCGCTGGCTCAATCAGCGCCACGGCTCGGACCTCGACCCGGTCAGTGTGGATGAGTTGAAGATGAAGATCTTCGCCCGCCGCATTCCGGAGCTCCAGGCCATCCGCCAGGTCGCCGAATTCGCCCGGTCGATCCACGGACGCTTCCCCATGGCCGTGGCCTCCGGCAGCGCCGAGCCCACCGTGCGGGCCAGCCTGGAAGTCACCGGCTTGATCGGTCTCTTTCCGATCATCATCACGCCTGAACGCGTGAAGCATGGCAAGCCCGCGCCGGACATGTTCCTGCTGGCCGCCGAGCTGATGGGCGTGCCCCCGGCAGAATGCCTCGTTCTGGAAGACGGCAACAGTGGCCTGCAAGCGGCGAAAGCCGCCGGCATGCAGACCGTGTTCATTCCGCGAAGCCTCAGGTAGTGCGGGCAATCCTGCCCACAAAGGAAGCGCTCGACTCGGGCAAGATTGCCCGAGCTACCTCTTCATCCACGCCTTCCAGCAGGTCACAAACCCCTTCGCAAAGTCCTGCGGCCGGGCTTCCACCCAGGCGGTGATGTCCTCGGGCTTGAACCACTCGCCACAGGCGATTTCCTCCGGCAGACAGCGCACCGGGCCGTCGTGCCCGGCAAGACGCAGCTCGACGAATTCGTGATCGGTGTTGTCACCGGCGGGGATTTGGGCCGCCAGCTCGGTGGAATCGACATGGATGCCGATTTCCTCGCCCAGTTCACGCACGGCGGCGCTTTCATAGCTTTCACCAGCATCGAGATGGCCCGCGGCGCTGCTGTCCCACTTCAAGGGAGAGACGTCTTTGAGATGCGAGCGTTGCTGGAGGTAGATATGGCCGCGTTTGTTGATGACGAAGATGTGCACCGCGCGATGCAGCAGCTTCCGCGCATGCACTTCGCCTCGTGTGAGCTGGCCGGTGACCTCGTTGCGCTCGTTCACCACGTCGAACATCTCGCTGGCCTTCTGTCCGGCATCGGCCTCGTGTCGTTGCTCATACCAGCGGGCGACTTGCACCCACTGCTCCAGCGAAAGCTCCTCCGCACGCACGGTGAGCGAAACATCCAGGTGCTGTGCCAGCGCCTCCCAGCCATTCGGTGTTTCCGGCAGCAGGTTTTTGAGCTGCTTGCGCCGTTGCGAAAAACCCATGCGCACGAGGCGGTCGAACCACACACGATCAAACACCGGCAGCGTGGATGGATGACGCGGCGTGAGGCGGATCACCGCCGAATCGACCTTCGGGCGCGGCTTGAAGACGTCCGGCGGCACGATGCGCAGGATCTCAACGTCCCAGTCCTTCTGCACCAGCAGGCTGAGCGCGCCATACGCATCGTCGCCACACTTCGCCGCCAGCCGGTCACACACCTCCTTCTGCAGCATGAACACCGCGCTGCCCACCGGCGACGGCAGGCCGAGCCAGTGCTTCAAAATCTCCCCGCCGACGGAATACGGCAGGTTTCCGATCAGCCGCACCGGTCCATGGCGGAACCACGACCGCAAATCGATGCGCGTGGCGTCGTTGTGAATGACCTCCACATCCTCGCGTCCTGCGAAGTGCTCGGTGAGTTCCGGCGCGAGCTGGGAGTCCTTTTCGATCAAAACGAGCTTCTTCGGACGGCCGACGAGGTGCTTCGTCATCGCTCCGAGTCCAGGCCCGATCTCGACGACCAAGTCCGCGTCATCGGGACCGATCTGATCCGCGATCCAGCGGGAGATCGCCTCATCCTGGAGGAAGTTCTGCCCCATGCTCTTGCGTGGGGTCACCTGCATGCCTGCGGCGTTGGAAACGGAGCGTCTTTGATCTCGAAATCTCATCGCCGCCATCATTCACCAATCCATCCATCCATCAATCCAATCATCCAGCAATCCCGCCGCTTGACCCCTGCTCTGAACGACGCACTCTGAACCGTGCTCCGAACCCTCCTCAAATCCAAGCTCCACCGAGCAGCCATCACCGACGCCAACATCGAATACGAAGGCAGCATCAGCATTCCGACCGACCTCATGGAAAAAGCCGACCTGTGGGACGGCGAAAAAGTGCTGGTGACTTCGATCACCAACGGCGCCCGTTTGGAGACCTATGTCATCCCCGCCCCGCGTGGCTCCGGCCAGATCGTCGTCAACGGAGCCGCCGCCCACCTCATCAACACCGGCCACCGCGTGACCATCATGGCCTGGGGACAGAGCGAAAATCCGATCATCCCGAAACGACTGCTGCTCAACGAGCGCAACGAAGTGGTGAACGAGACGGTGCTGTGACGTAAAACAGGCTGGCAGCCTGTTTCACATGTGGCGGTCACAACAATACCACGATGAGGAACTTTCCGCTGTTCAGGCGGCCGGAGCATTCCGTATCCTTCCGCCATGAAACGGCTCGCCCTCCTCCTCTTCGCCCTTTGCCCTTCGCTCTTCGCTCAGGACAAAATCGTGACGAAGACCACCTACGCCAAGGCTTACGGCGCGACGAACAACGCCGTCGCCGTGGATCCGGCGAAGGATCTGCCGCGCTATCCCGCCGTGGAGCCAAAGGACGCCATCGGCACCTGGCAGGTGAAAAAGGGCTTCAAACTCCAGCTCGCCGCGCATGAGCCGCAGGTGCGCGACCCAATCGCCATCTGCTTCGACGAGCGCGGGCGCATGTTTGTGTGTGAAATGATCGACTACAGCGAGATGCGCGATGTCACGCCGCACCTCGGCCGCATCTCGATGCTGCAGGACAAGGATGGCGACGGCTATTTTGAAACGAGCCAGGTCTTTGCCGATGACCTGCCGTGGCCCACGGGACTCATTTGGGCCAATGGCGGCCTGTTTGTCGGTGCCACGCCGGACATCTGGCGCTTTGAAGACAAGGACGGCGACGGCAAGGCCGAGGTGCGCGAAAAAGTCTTCACCGGCTTCGGCACCGGGCTGAAAATCCTCAACGTGCAGGGCCTCATGAACAGCTTTCAGTGGGGACAGGACAACAAGGTCCACATCCTCGCCGGCGGCGGCAATCGCGGCGTCATCACTTGTTTGAAGCGACCCGACGACAAAGGCATCGAGCTCGGTGGAAAAGACTTCTGGTTTGATCCGCGCACACTCGAGTTCGGACTCGAAGGCGGCGGGGCGCAATACGGCATGAGCTTCGACAACTACGGCCGCAAGTTCGGCTGCTCAAACAGCGACCACCTTCAATACTGGGTTTACGACGACAAATACGCGAACCGCAATCCCTACTACCAGATGCCGCCCGCACGGCAGAGCATCGCGGTCGATGGTGGTGCGGCGGAAGTCTTCCGCCTCAGCCCGGACGAGCCCTGGCGCATCATCCGCACGCGCTGGCGCATCGCTGGTGTGGTCAAAGGCGCGGTCGAGGGCGGCGGACGCGTCAGCGGCTACTTCACCGGCGCCACCGGCACCACGATCTATCGCGGCGATGCCTACGGCCCCGACTTCGTGAACAACAGCTTCTCCGGCGATGCCGGCGGCCAGCTCGTGCATCGCAAGATCATCAAACCCAGCGCCGACGGCATCTCCCTGATCGGCGAACGCCCCGCTGACGAGCATGGCTTCGAATTCGCCGCGTCGAAGGACACCTGGGTGCGCGTCGTAAACTTCGCCAACGCCCCCGACGGCTGCCTGCACATCTGCGACATGTATCGCGAGGTCATCGAGCATCCGTGGAGCATCCCGGACGAGATCAAGAAACACATCGATCTCAACAACGGCAACGATCGTGGACGCATTTATCGCATTGTGCCGGAAGGCTGGCAAAGAGCGAAGGGCGAAGAGCGAAGAGGAAACATCGCCGGAGCGACCACGGAAGAGCTGGTGAAGCTCCTCAGTCATCCGAATGGCTGGCATCGTGACACCGCGCAGCGTTTGCTGTTTGAGCGTCAGGACAAAGCGGCGGTGCCGATGCTGGAGAAGGTGCTGAGTCATGGGGGCATTCCTGCCCCCAACAAAGAGGGGACAGGAATGTCCACGATACCCGCGCTAGCGAAGCTGCATGCGCTGAACGCTTTGGAGTCACTTGGTGCTTTGACGGCCCCGCACGTCGTCAGCGCAGGGAAGGATGCTGATGCGCAGGTTCGTGAAGCGGCGCTTCGTCGTGTTTCCAAGTTGGATGAGGCCGCGCTGTCATCTCTGGCGGCGGATGCTTCGCCGCGGGTGCGTTTTCAAACCGCGCTGGCGGCTCCGAAGAGTGCTTCGCGTGATGCTTGGCTCGCCAAAATGGCGCGCGAAGGCGTGAATGGAAAATGGATGAGCGCTGCGGTGCTCGGAGATGCGGGCAGCGGCTTGTTTGAGCAGCTTCGGGGCGATTTGAGCAAGCTTGAGCCTTCGTTTGCGGAGTCACTCATCACGCTTGCTGCGGCGGAAGGTAAAGACGCGGCTGCTTTGATCACCGTGGTGACCACCGAACCCGTCAAAGCGAGCTGGGTGAAGGCGCTTGGCGATGGTTTGCGCCGTGCGGGCTCGAATCTCACCAAAGCAGACAACGATGGCAAACTTGCCGCCATCCTCGCGAAGGCAGCCGAGACGGCCACGAACGGCCTAGCAGGCACTTCAGCCCGCCTCGACGCCATCGAACTACTCGGCGTGAGCCCTTCCAAGGAATCCGAGGCCGCAGTGGTGATGTGTTTGGGGGCGAGCCAGCCGGATGCGGTGCAAACCGCAGCAATCCGCATGCTGGCCCAAAACAGCTCATCACTAGTTACGGCGAATCTGATTGGAAATTGGGCGCATTATGGCCCGAAGGCTCAAAGTGTGGCTTTGGAGGCGCTGTTGGCCCGTGATGACCGGGCGGTGGCGTTGCTGGAGGCGAAGGTGGTGAAGCCGGAGGCGTTTTCGGCGGCGCAGGTGCAGGCGCTGATCAAACACAAGTCCCCGAAAGTGGCCGCAGCGGCGAAAACGGCGCTGGCATCGGTGATTCCGCCTTCGCGTGAGGAGATGGCGGTGAAGTTTAAACCGGCGGTGGCGGCGAAGGGGGATGCGACGAAGGGCCAGTTGCAGTTCATGGGCCGCTGCATGATCTGCCACAAGGCCGGCGCGAATGGTTTCGCCGTCGGGCCGGACCTCATCACGGTGAAGACGAAGGGCCGCGAGGCTTTGTTGGAGGCCATTTTGATGCCGCACAAGGAGGTGGCGTCCCAATACATCGCCTACACGGTGAACACGAAGGACGGGCAGACCATCGCGGGCGTGATCAGCAATGACACGGCGAGCAGCATGACGCTGAAGATGCCCGGCGGAGCGGAAAAGACCCTCCAGCGCAGCGAGATCAAAGGCAGCAGCTCCAGCGGGCAGAGCCTGATGCCGGAAGGCCTCGAAACCGGCATGACCGTCGTGGACATGGCCGATCTCCTTAGCTTCATCGAGGGACTCTGACCCTCCCTCGAAGTTGGGGGCTGTTTTCCTTTGCAGCGCCCGTTCTCCGCGCTCCTGTCACCTTTCATGAAGACCACCCCCGTCACCTTTGAAGATCTGCAGTCGTCCGTCATCGCCGTCCCGCCGCTGTGCCGGAACAAGGATCTTTCCCTGAGCAAGGCGCAGAACAACCGCCTGATCAAACACATGCACAAGGGTGGCATCCGCACGCTTCTCTACGGCGGCAATGCGAACCTCTACAACATCGCCGTGAGCGAGTATCACTGGCTGCTGCGCATGCTGCTGGAACTGGCCCCGGAGGACATGTGGATCGTCCCTTCCGTCGGTCCGATGTATGGCACCGCGATGGATCAGGCCAAGATCCTCACCGAGTTCGCCTTCCCCACCGCAATGCTGCTGCCAACGCTGTTTCCTTCCAAGCCGGCCGGAGTCGCCACTGCTGTGCGTCACTTCGTGGAAAAGTCCGGCATCAAGGCGGTGCTCTACATCAAGGACGCGGCTTACATCACGCCTGAACTCGCGGCCGAGCTGGTGAACGACGGCCTCATCTCCTGGATCAAGTATGCGATCGTTGAGGAGGACCCGAAGAACGACCCTTATCTCAAAAAGCTGGTGAAGCTGGTCGATCCGAACCTGATCGTCAGCGGCATCGGCGAGCAGCCGGCCATCACCCACATGCGTGATTTCGGCGTGGCCGGATTCACCGCCGGATGCGTGTGCGTCGCTCCATCACGCTCCACCGCGATGCTGAAGGCCATCTTGAAGAAGGATTACGCCACCGCCGAGGCGATCCGGCAGGAGTTCGTCGAACTCGAAGACCTGCGCAACGCGCACAGCCCGATCCTTGTCCTGCATCACGCTGTGGAACTCGCGGGCGTCGCTCAAACCGGCGCGGTCCTGCCATTGCTGACCGAACTGCCGGAGAATCTGCTGCCAAAGATCGAGAAGGCCGCCAAAGCGCTGCTGGAAAAGAACGGCTGAGCCATGAAGCGGGTGGTTTGCCCCCTTCACTCATTTTTGGAGACCGGGTGTCCGCTTCTTGTTTGCTGACAACTCGTGCGATACGTCGCCGTAATCTCACGCCATGTCCTCCCGCCGTTCCTTCCTCCAGTCTGCCGCCTCCACGGCCCTCCTCGCCGCAACCACTGGTCTTTCCGCCCAGGAAGCCGCCAAGCCTGCCCGCAAGCTGCGCAAGGCCATCATGGGCGGCACTTTGAGCATCAAGGGCACGCTGATCGAGAAGTATAGAGCCGCAAAAGAAGCCGGCTATGAAGGCGTGGAGCCCAGCGGCGGCATGAACCAGCAGGAAGTGCTCGATGCGCTCGGCCAGTCGGGCCTGCAGGCCGCCAGCGTGTGCTGCCACACGCATTGGAAGCAGACACTCACCCACAACGACGCCGCCATCCGCGAGCAAGGCCTGCAGGGCGTGCTGCAAACCCTGCGCGATGCCAAGGCCTACGGCGCCGATTCCATCCTCGTCGTTCCCGGCGTCGTGAATGAAGAAGTGAACTATCAGGCCGCATGGGAACGCTCCATCGCCGAACTGAAGAAGGCGGTGCCTCTCGCCAAGGAACTCGGCGTGAAGATCTCCATCGAGAACGTCTGGAACAACTTCATCCTCAGCCCCATCGAGGCGGTGAAGTTCCTCGACGAAATCGGCGATCCCATCGTCGGCTGGCACTTCGACATCGGAAACGTCCTGCGCTACGGCTGGCCGGAGCACTGGATCCCCGTCCTCGGCAAGCGCATCAACCGCATCCACGTCAAAGAGTACAGCACGAAGAAGATGAAGGACGAGGGCGTGTGGAAGGGCTTCGACTGCGACCTCACGCAAGGTGACAACAACTGGCCTGCGATCATGAAAGCACTCGACAGCATCGGCTACACCGGCTGGGCCATCAGCGAGCAACGCGGCGGCATCAATCCGAACGGCCTCAAGACGCTCACCGAGCGCATGGACACCATCTTCGCGATGTGACCCACCCATTCGTCATTCGTCATTCGTCATTCGTCATTCGTCATTCGTCATTCGTCATTCGTCATTCGTCATT
>NZ_JACSRD010000024.1 GCF_014879935.1 Prosthecobacter sp. | reverse complement strand
CGCCGACTTCATTTCCAGCTTCTCCGCCAGCCACTCCTGCGACACCACCGTCCGCCGCCACAGCAGGTCCGCCAGCAGCACCTTCCGCGGGTCGGAGCCTTTCACCTTGGAAAGGCCACTCGTTTTCAGGCCTCCTGCCCTCAGCCCGCGTGCCAGCCACGCCAGCGCCTGCCGCTCCCCGTGCTCTCGCACCAGCTCATGCTTCTGATAGGCTCGCGACACTGGCGCGTCCTTTTTGAGCAGCTTCTGCCCCAGCTTCCGCATCGCCTCGCCAAAGGCCTGTGTCCCCCAGTACCATCCGCGTCTCAGGTGGCTCGCCCGCGCATCCGCTTCATCTGTCTGCGGCGGCACCCCGCAGTTCTTGATACCCTCGCTCACTGCCCGCTTGTCCAGCCGCTCCACCATCCGGCGTCTTCCGGCCGTGGTGTCGGGCAGGTCGAAGGCCTTCAATCCGCTCTCGACGGCCAGCCACTTCGCACGCGCCTTCGGCGGCAGCGCGTAGCCTCCCGCCACGCTGCTCCAGGGGTAATCCAGCACGCTCTGCCCGGCCTTGGGGCGGATCATCCGTGCCCGCACCGGGTTGAGATGAATGTAATCCATCAGCGTCTGGTAGTGGTAACGGTCCTCGCCCTCCACCACCACCGCCTTGTAGCGATCGCCAAAGAGCCGCCCCCACTTCCGGTGCCGCACGTTGTAGCGGCGGGTGAGAGTGTTTTGCAGCCAGGACATCCCCGCCACGAGGTTCGGCTCCGGCGTCTGGAGGAAGAGATGGTAGTGATTGCTCATCAACACCCAGGCATGCACGCGCCAGCCCGTCATCTTACAGGCCTGACTCAGCGTGTGCAGGAAGAACCGCCGGTCGTCATCATCATGAAAGATGTCCTCCCTGCGGTTCCCGCGAGCCATGACATGGTAATACGCCCCGGCGGATTGAATGCGAATGCTGCGTGCCATGCGCCGGTTTCAGCGAGTTAACCGCATCTGTCAAGCAGTTGCACCCTGACCCCGTTTCTGACCCCGTTTCCCTGATCAAACACAGTCGATGCGACGATTGCAGGCTCAAACCCGCACGGTCAGGGCGGAGGCGATGACGCTTTGATGGAGATGAATCTCTGGGCAGCGCCAGCAAGCGGTTGGGGGTCAATGACGGGCAATCGGTTCCACTGCCCGTCCGCTTGGATGGCCTGAGGTGCGCCCAAACCTTGCCAGGTATTCGTTCCCGACTTGGTCGCCAGGGTGACCCAGGTTTGGAGATCGCTGGATGTGCGCAATTCATACAGGACGTCTTTGCGCTCCACGGCAGGCACTCGGAAGCTGTACTCTGGGTTCGGTCTGACCTGCGGCGAGAGCATGTGGCTCAACCAGGCATGTGCCTGCGGGTCCGGGGCACGCGGATTGAAGTCGAAGGCATATTCCATCCAGTTGGTGCGCCCATCGCGATCGGGATCAGCGTCAGGGCCGCTGATGGATGCGTTTCCCTGTTCGGCCACGGTGAATCGACCTTCTTTTTTCCAGAGGTTGAAGTCCAGGCCTTCGATGGGAAGAGCGAAGGTGTTGTTGTTTTCATTCGCCTCGGCCAGATGAGATCCGTTGTCAATTTTGGCGACAATATAGGGATGCGTGGAGGAGCCGGCTGTACGTGCGGACGTCCGCGTGAAGGCGCGGGCTTCGCCGGGTTGCAAAGTCAGGCCATTAAGGAAGTAGCCACCAGCAGCGAGGTCACCCGAGTTGCCCACGGAGGTATCCGCAGAAATGTAGGCTTGGAAGATCACTCCTGGAGTGCCTATGACTGCGGGCAAAGTGCTGGTGTTCCGAAGCGTCCACTCATAGGTGACCTGGGTCGGGCTAAACCCAAGTATCTTCGCAGATTCGATCGCCAGGTCCGTCAGGGCGGACGAACTGACCAGGATGGTGCTGCTGCGGTAGGATGCGCCAGCCATGTTTTGAGCCTTCAACGTCACGGCAAAGCTGCCTGCAACCGTTGGCGAGCCGCTGATTTGGCCCGTTGCGGGATGGATCACGAGCCCTGGAGGAAGGCCCACAGCACTAAATTCATCTACGTGGCTGATCGTAGTCGCGGCAAGGCTGAACGGGCTGCCCAGCACTGCGGATGCATGCGGCGGAATGGTGAACAAGGGACTCTCCTCCACCCCGCCCTGAACGATGGACACAGATTGTCCGGCCATCGTGACGACTGCCGCACGAGGCAAGGCCGCTAGATTTGGATCAAGCACAAATTCCAGCGATCCCGACCCACGGAAAATCGTGTGCTTGAGTTTGATCCACGGTTCCGTGTTGAGCGCCTCCCATGCGGCAGAGTTCGTCGCCATCACATCGATCAGCCCCCCCGAAAACGTGCTGCGGACTTGATAGGCCAGTGGAGTGACAGTGAATGCCGGCCCGGTCAGCACCGCAGGTCGCACGACACTGAGACCTCCTTTGCCCGTCACCAGAAACTCATCCGGCAGCCTGCCCGGCGACACATAGTCCACGCCTCCACCGACGGCGATGCGCTCCACCACGGCCAACGTCGTTGTGTTCACGATGAGCAATTCGTTGTTTTGAAGGTCGGCGGCGTCCAGCCCCAGGACGGCGAGCCAGGCACCATCTGGCGTTAGAGCGAGACCGCCATAGGCTGCACGACCTCCCAAAATCTGGCCCAGTAGTACATTGTCTGAACGCTGCCGAACATCCACCCCGCTGGAGGTGGCAATGAAGACGCGCTGACCTGCCGCATCCGGCCTGACCTGCCACGCTCCGTTCGTGCCTGCGGAGTGTTTTCTCACGATGGTGTGGTAGGTGGGACTTGCCGGATCGACGTCGATCTCCAACCAGTTGTTGGGTCCGATATAGGTGCCGAGGAACACGCGTGTTCCGTCAGGCGAGATGGTGATGTCTTGGTTGTACTCGTTTGTCGTGATCGTGGCGGCGATGCTCAAGGTGGTCAGATTGACAGCCACCACGGCACCGCCCCCATTGCAAGAGACGTAGGCCATGGTGTTCCCGCGAGTCACGATCCCGATCGGTTGGGCGGGCAGATTGGTCACCGCGCCCAAGACTTGATGCAGGGTGGGGCTGCCGACTTCCGTGTCGATGACCGCAACCCGGCGATCGATCTGGCTTGCGATCACAAGCCGCCTTCCATCTGCGGTGAAGGCCAAATCGTCCGTTTTCACATTGATGGAGGCAAGTTCGGCTCCCGTGCCTGAGTCGATTGCCTTGATCGGTCCAAAGTAGCCGTTCGTCGAGTAGTAGTGACCGGTCACGGGGTGTGCAGCCACTTCCTCCAAACCTGCCTGGGAGTAGAGCCGAAAATGACCTGGTGAGGTAATCACCATATCGCGTGCCTCGAGCAGGGTGCCTGCCACCACAGCCTGATTGACTCCATTGAGCGCGTGAATGTGCAGGAAGGACTCTGAGAGTGTCTCGGCCACGAAGTTGTAACTGCCTGCGGGAAGTCCGGGCAGCTCGTAGGTGCCGTCGGCGTTCGTATCGATGGTGACGACCCGTGGCTGCGCCTTGGAGAGATCGTAGGCGATGACCCGGGCTGGAAATGGGACTCCATCTGCCGTGGTTACGCGTCCCCGCACCGTTCCGCGCTGCGTCGCGAGGGGGCTGGCGGGATTGGGATAAAGGGTGGCAAGACCCGCGATGTCGTCTGGCGAGAGCTGCAAATTGACCGTGCTCTCAAACACGGCGGAGTCCTTCCCAGATGAGGAATGATTCAACCCCAGGAAGTGGCATAACTCGTGCAGCGCGAGCGCGTAAAGATTGACGTATGGCGGAGCGGAGTGTGTCAGCCCATTCAGTGCGATGTCCGCGCTCAGGATCCGCGTCGAGGGATTGATGTTGTATCCCATGGTCACGCCCGCGCTGTTGCCCACATAGGAGCGGTCGCCGTCCAGGTACACGACGCTCACCTGATCCGTTCCCGGCAAAGTGGTCGTCTCACCGAGGTAATTGAAAGTGACATTGATAAACGGATTGTCCTCAATGTGCTGAAAGGCATTTCGAATACCTTGAATCAGGTCCGCCTTGTCTCCCGCTGAGGCGTAGGAACCCAGGTTAATATAGAAGTCGATCGGTTGCGAGTTGTCATGCTTAATGGGCTGACCACTGCCATCTCGAAAGGCATTGAAGGCAGCGGTTTTGCCGCAGAACATTAATGACAAAATAGCTGATGCGCCGACGAGTCTAAATCCGGCAACTATGGATGCTTTCATGAGATCGGTTCTGTTGAGAAGTAACCTGACTGAGAGGATGGCGCTTCAATGAGAAGCGTATGAGCAAGATAGCGTCAAGTTACTTGATTAAGGATAATGGCATGCGCGCCGTCCAGTGCTTGAGCAACGTGCCTGTTCTGGAGTCGAGAATGATCACGTTGTTGCGCGCGTCGTCAGTGAGGTAAAACAGACGCCCCTGCGCGTCGATGGCCGCTGCGTGGCCGTTTTTGACGCTCACCTGCGCCAGCGCCTCGCGCCCCCAGTTTGGCACCACACGATAGCGGTATTCGCCCTGGAACCGGGGTCATTGCGCCAAGATAAACACAGATAAGGAGGAAATCAGACAACCAGTAAAATGAGAGTTAGAAC
>NZ_JACSRD010000257.1 GCF_014879935.1 Prosthecobacter sp. | reverse complement strand
CGGCACGGCCTATTTCTTCCACCAGATCTCCGCCACCGAGATGGAGGTGCGCTCCGCCGGTGCCGACCGGCAGCTCTGGACAGCGGATGACATCGCCGTGAAGTGAGTCCCCATGCGCCTCCTGCTCCGCTGGCTTCCCATCATCACGCTGGTGCTCCCCTGCCGGGCCGATCTGCCCGTGCCCCCGCAGGTGCTCGATCCCCAGACCCGGGCCGAGTCCTGGAACGTCATCCGCCTTTCCACCACCAACGTCACCCGCCTCCTCAAAGAGAAACGGGTGGAGGAAGTCCCGCAGCAGATCTCCCTGTGCAGCCCCGCCCTCCGCATGCTCGCACGCACCGGGGCCAGCGACCAGGAGCGCGCCCTCATCGCCTCCCAGACCACGCTCGCCTTCCGCCTTATCAATGACATCGCCCGTGACGGCATGGCCCGTCAGCAGCCCGGCGTGGAGGTGTCCTTTGAGCGCCTGCAGGCCGTGCTGAAGACCCTCAGCACCGTCTTCGCCCCTGAGGATGTCAGCGCGGAGATTTACACCTGCCCGGCCCACCCGGAGACGCTGACCACAAAGGGCGGCGTCTGCCGCTTCTGCACCGCACCGCTGCGTGTCCGGCGCATCCCCTACACGGAGCTTTATGGCATTCCCGAGACCGCCCAGACGCGTCTGGCGGTCCAATCATCCGCCACCACGATCGTTCCGGGCACGCCGCTCACCTTCAGCGCCGCCATCCAGACCGCCGCCGGGAAACCCGCCGCGCTCACCGACTTCCTGCCGAATCACGCCGCCACCGTGCGGCTCTGGCTCATCGATCCCACGCTCACCGACTTCCATCTCTTCACCCCGGACGCCGTCGAGTCCTCGCAGACCTTCACCCCCGCCACCGCCGGCCCCTATCGCGTCTGGTCGGAGGTGGTGCCCGTCCAGACCGCCCTGCCAGAGCACCCCTTCGCCGATCTCGGCGGCCCGTTCCAAGTGGTGGACCGGTCCCGGCACGACTTTCTCGACGCCACGAACGTCACCACCGCCGGACTGCGCTTCCAGCTCACCTTCACCAGCGGAAACGGCGGTGCGCCCATCGCCCGCCAGGTCAGCCTCATGCGGTTGCACATCACCGACACCACCGGGCAGCCCGTCACGCGGCTGGAGCCCTTCATGAACGCCTTCGCGCATCTCACCGGCCTTTACGACGACGGGAAAACCGTCCTCCGCCTCCATCCCGTCGGCGCGGACATCCTCCGCACCGATGTCCGCGGCGGTCCCACCCTCGCCTTCAAAATCTACCCGCCCCACCCCGGCTTCGTCCGCTTCTTCTGCCACGTGAAAGTCGATGGGAAAACCCTCACCGTCCCCCTCGGCGTGAGCATCGCGCCGTGAGCCGCCGCTGCCGCGCCCCGGTAAGCGGACTTCCCGCCGGGGGAAGGAGCTTTCCCCTCAGCCATCGCTATTGGCCGCCTGCGGCAACAAACCACCAACCGCGAACTGCGAACTGCGAACTGCGAACTGCGAACAACTACTGCCGTTCCACCTGCAAGCGCACAAACTGGCGACCGTTTGCGCCTGCGGGCAGGGTCGCTTTCACCGTGACCAGATTCACCGCGTCGATCAAACCGTCCTCGGACACGATCTCGCCGCCGTTTTCCCCCGACGCACCGTCCGAACCGCTGCACACGGCGATCGTCGTCCAACCGGCCAGATCCGGGCTGATTTGCAGGCGGAAGGTCAGATCGGTGGCGCTCGTGTCGCGGCGGAAAGTGATCAGGAAGTCGGTGGCGTCATCAGGCGCGGGGGCGGTCGTGGCTGTGAAGCCGACGGAGGCATCCCGGCTCAGCGGACTGAGGCCGTAGGCGTATTCGATCTGGTTTTGCAGGCCGTCGCCGTCGTCGTCGCCCTCCGGATCCACGAACTGCCCGGTCAGATTCGCGGGGTAGTAGGTCGCCAGCCAGTTCTCGAACGGCGTGGGCTGCGGTCCCAGGTCATAGACCACCGTCAGCCGCGGAATCGTGGTGCCCAACTGCAGGCTGTCGAACTGGCAGGCCGTGCCGTCGGTCAATTCATCGCTGCGCACAATCCAGCCGGCATTCGTGGCCGGGGAGGTGATCCAGCCCTGCACATCGGCGATCATTTGGGCGGAGGAAGGGAAGGTGATCAAACCAGCCGCCGCCGGGATGGAGGAGGAAGCCGTGGCCTGAAAAGCACCGCCCGGAGTGCTCCAGGTGCTGGTGTTGAAGAAACGATGGCTCCAGGTCGCGTCGGAGGTCGTGGCCGTGTCGCCGGTTCCCCCGTTGGGATTCACCGAGGTGCCCTCGCCCCACGTCTCATTCAGCCGCTGCAGCGTGAGCGTTTTGCCCGTGCCCGCCGGCCCCACCTTCGCCACTCTCAGCCTCAGTTGGGCCGACTGGATCTGCGCCTCGGGCGGAATCGCCGCCACATTGAAGGCCAGCAGCGCCCGACGGAGGTCGGAGGAGCCCGAATTGATCCCCGTCCGCCCCGCATACAGGTAACCGCGCCCGTCACTGAGCGAACCGCTCTCGGAGAAGATCGTGTTGTCCTTCGTTGGCTGGAGATTCGCCGTCGTCGTCTCCACGGGCATGATTTTGTAGATGCCGCCGGAGGGCAGGCCGCTGTCCAGCTCCAGCACACCGGGCTTCGTTTTCATGCCGATGTAGATCTCGCCGCTCTCGTCCTCGCCCAGGCACAGGATGCGCTGCCCGACGATGGGATTCGCCAGCCCGAACAACGGCACCGCCTGGGTCAGCGTGAACACGCCGCTGTTCGGGGCCGTTTCCTCCAGCCCCATCAAACGGCCGTCCGAAGCGCCGGCGGTGGAGCCGTAGTCACCAAACACATACTTCCCCTGCAACGCCGGGATCGCCGTGCCGCGATAAACAAACCCACCGGTGACCGAAAGCCCGAGCTGCGGCAGCACCGGGCTCGTCGTCACCCCCGGATGCGCATACATCGCGATCGGTGCGATCTTCGTGACCCCCGGCTCAGGATCAGGCATCGGATTGGAGCCCGCACCGGACGAGAAGGTCGGACTCTCGAAGCCTTCCAGGTAACGCCAGCCGTAGTTGCCGCCGGCGACGATCAAATTGATCTCCTCGATGCGTCCCTGGCCCACATCGCCGCAGAAAAGCCGGTTCGTGCCGCCCGCCCGCTGATCAAACGAGAAGCGCCACGGATTGCGCAGGCCGTAGGCATAAATTTCCTCCTTCACACCGCCGCCCGCGCCCACAAACGGATTCGTGGCCGGAATGCTGTAAGTCAGCGGCCCCGCACCATCCGGATCCAGCGGATCGATGCGCAGGATCTTGCCCAGCAGTCGCGTCTTGTCCTGCGCATTGCCCAGATTGCTCGTGGTGGAGACCTCGCGGCCGGTGTGGCCGAGACCGTTGTCATTGCTGCCGCCGCCGTCCCCCGTGCCGATGTAGAGATAACCATCGGGCCCAAACAGAAGCTGGCCGCCATTGTGATTCGTCTGCGGCTGCGTGAAGGCCAGCAGGCGACGCTGCGAAGCCGGGTCCGCCACATTCGGATTCGTCGCCGACACCTGAAACTCCGCCACCACCGTCACACCTCCGCCTGTGGGATCACCTGCCTGTGGCGGCGCTGGATCGATGCCCGCCTCGTAGTTCTTCACGTAGTTCACGTAAAACCGCCGGTAACCGGGCGAAGCCGGATTCCCGAAGCCCGGATGAAACGCCAGCCCCAGAAGCCCACGCTCGCTGTAATTTGCGTTCACACTCACGATGGGCCCTGGCCCGTCGTTCGGCACCGCATTCGCACTGCTCGCCAGATTGAGAAACGGCGTCGGGATCATCATCCCGCCCTGGATCACGAAGATCTTCCCCAACTGGTCGCACACAAACAACCGCCCGGTGCCGTCGTTCGCGCTGACGATGTTCGTCGGCGAGTGAACCTGCCCCAGCACCACCGGCTTCAGCGCCAGCGTGGGGAACGCCGCCCACGTTTCCGTTCCGAGCCAGAACAGGCCCAGGACAGCGGACAGAGAGAAGCGCGCGAGGTTGCCAGACATCGAAAACGAACAGCTTACCCGGCCGCCCCCGGCCTTGTCGATGCTATTTCGGAGGCACATCGGACAGCCGCAGTGACTCATTAAAAGGACACCATGGCCGGAGAGACCGGGCGAGCTGGAGAGAGTCGATGCCTCATAAAGGAGGACACCGTGGCCAATGGAGCCACGATCGATGAAACAAAGCCTTGAAGGCCACGCCATGCGGGTCACGAAATGCCTGTGCAGGGTCGCAAAGCGTCAGGCCGTGTTTGAAAACCGGTTTGGAAGTCGCGGAGCGACGAACGTGCCGTAGCCCGGCCTTTCAAGGCCGGGGACAGGAAAACGGCGGCACGCCCCAAGGCATCCTGTGTCGCAGAGCGACACGCGAACCCGCCGCGTCGAGAGGACGGGTTCGGGCGTCGCGCTGCGACGCGGGTCATGACTCAACGCGATCACCCGCATCTCTCCCGGCCTTGAAAGGCCGGGCTACCAGACGGCTGCCGCTCTGCGGCAGAGGTTTTCAAACACGGCCTAACGCCGGCTAGCCCGCATTTCTCACACTCTCTCGGCAAACGGTCACAGCCTGAAGCTGCACTCCACGTAGCTCGGAATTC
>NZ_JACSRD010000246.1 GCF_014879935.1 Prosthecobacter sp. | reverse complement strand
AGATGTGTATAAGAGACAGGTGCCATCAGCGCCTTCAACTCCACCTCCGAGATGCCAAACGGCGGCCCCGTCTCGCCCGGGTCCATCTCCGGATTGATGAAAAACACGCCGACGAGCAGTCCGCCGGGCTTCAACAGCCCCGCAACGGCATCGCGATACTTTTCACGCCACTCGGGCGGCAACGCGCACAGACAAGTGTGCTCCACCACGGCATCGAACTCGCCTTTCATCTCGAACAAGTCGCCCTGCACGAATCGATCGGCATGCTTCGGATAGGTCGCTTTGGCTCGTTCGATCGCTGTTGGAGCGATGTCGAGGCCAATGGCATCGACTCCGAGCGAAATCAGGTGCATCACATCATGGCCTACACCACATCCGGGCACGAGCACACGTCCGCTCAGCGAATGGCGCGACAGCCACTCCACCAGCGGCGGGGATGGCAGCCCCTTGTCCCACGGTGTGAAGTTTTCCTGATAAGCCTGGTCCCAGTTGGTGATGTTCATGATGTCTGTGTTTGTTCCTGCCAGTAGCGCATGCAGCCGCCCGGCTGCCAGTCAAGCAGCTTCAATGCAGCCTGCCGGGAACAGCTCATAACATCGGGGCGCTTGACGCTCGCGTCCAGATTTCACCACATTGACAGGCTCTTTCCGGCCTGCTTGCATCCATGCATGAGCAGTGATTCCTCGACACGCCGCCCTTTGAAGTCGCGCACGACCGCCTGGGCGGGCTTTTTCTCGCGGGTGATGCTGAAGATGGGCTTGAAGCCGAACACGGTGTCGCTGCTCGGCATCCTGTGCGCGGCGGTCGGAGGTGGCGCGATGCTTTGGGCGGTGCGGTCGCAGCCAGCGTGGGCGTTTTGGCTTCTGGCGGCGGCGGGCGTGCAGCTCCGCTTGTTTTGCAACATGATGGACGGCCTGCTCGCGGTGGAAGGGGGACTCAAATCACCCACGGGCGATCTTTACAACGAAATCCCCGACCGCATCGGCGATGCTCTCATCCTCGTGCCGTTCGGCTACGCGGGCGGCACGGACTGGAGCATCGCGCTGGGCTGGGCGGCGCTCGGTGGCGCGGTGATGACGGCCTATGTGCGGGCGCTGGGAGCCAGCCTCACCGCCAAACATGATTTCTGCGGCCCGATGGCCAAACCGCATCGCATGTTCACCGTCACGCTCGGCTGCCTCGGCATGGCGGCGAGCGGCTGGATGCCGCTCATCATCGTGACCATTGCTGTGATCAATGCAGGCATTGTCATTACCATCTGGCGGCGAGCGAGCCACCTGGCGAAGATGCTTCACCAAAAATCACCATGAACTCCGAACGCCTTCAATTCACCACCGACGACGGTCTCGCGCTGCATTACAAAACGTGGAACGTGCAGGGTGCCTCCAAAGCGCTCGTGCTGCTGCATCGCGGTCACGAGCACGCGGATCGCTGGGACACCGTCGTGCCTTCGCTCGCGATGCCGGACACGGCCATCTACGCCTGGGAAGCACGCGGCCACGGCCAGTCGCCCGGACGGCGCGGGCATGCGGCGGGCTTCATGGAGTATGTGCGGGACCTCGACACGTTTTTCCATCACCTGCAAAAAACGCATGGCCTCGTGCCGGAGCGCACCGTGGTGGTGGCGCACAGCGTCGGCGCAGTCATCGCGGCGACGTGGGTTCACGATTTCGCGCCGCGCATCGCTGGTCTCGTGCTCGCCACACCGGCGCTGGAGGTGAATTTGATCATTCCCGGTGCTCTCACGAGCATCCGGGCAATGCAGAAGCTCAAGTCCGACGCCACGATCAAGAGCTATGTGCGCGGAAGCTGGCTCACGCGTGATCTGAGCGCCGCTGCGGCCTACGACGCCGACAAAACGATCTCCAAAGACATCTCCGCGAAGATCCTCGTCGATCTCTTCGACTCCGCGCACCGCGTCATCAGCGACGCCGAGGTCATGGATCGTCCGCTGCTGCTCTTTTCGGCCGGCGCGGACAAAGTCGTCAAAAAGCACGCCATCGACGCCCTCTACACGAACTACGGCTGCGAGCAAAAAACGCATCTCACGCTCAAAGGCGCACGACATGCCATTTTTCACGATTTGTGCCGCGATGAGGTCTGCGGAGCCATCAAGCGGTTCGCAGAGCGCTGCATCGCTAATTTCACGCCGCCTCGACTGGAGGCCGATTTGAGTCATCCGTCCACCAACGCCGAATTTGCCGACCTGAAGAAGCCGCTGCCATCGCCGTCGCTGAAAGGCCTCTCGTTCATCCTGCAACGCGCCAGCCTCGGCACACTCGGAAGGCTCAGTCAGGGCATCCGCATCGGCCACGCCACCGGTTTCGACTCCGGCGAGTCGCTCGACTACGTCTATGAGAACCAAGCGCGAGGCAATCTGCTGCTCGGCAAAGTCATCGACTACTTTTACATCAACGCCATCGGCTGGCGAGGCATCCGCCAGCGCCGCGCGTGCATGAATCAAGCGCTGCGCTGGGCCTTGAAGCAAGCGCGCGAGTCCGGCATGCCGCTTCAGCTCATGGACATCGCCGGTGGCGCGGGGCGTTACCTGCTCGATGTGCTCGACGAGCCTGATTTGAAAACACTCTGCCGCGACTGGAGCGAGTCCGCTTTGGCACGAGGCCGCGAGTCCGCGCAGCAGATGGGACTCACCGATCGCATCACGCATGTTCGTGGCGATGCCTTCGACGAATCATCGCTCGCCAGTGTGGAGCCAAAGCCGTCCATCGCGGTCGTTTCCGGCCTATATGAGCTCTTTCCCGACAATGAACGGCTCCAGCGCTCGCTGCGCGGCCTCTTTAGCGCGGTGAATCCCGGCGGCTGGCTCATCTACACCGGCCAGCCCTGGCATCCGCAGGTCGAAATGATCGCCCGCACGCTCACGAATCGCGACGGCCAATACTGGGTCATGCGCCGCCGCCCGCAGGGCGAGATGGACGCGCTCGTCGAGCAGGCCGGCTTCAAAAAAGAGAAGCAGTGGATCGACGACTTCGGCATCTTCACCGTCAGCATCGCCCGCAAGCCCGCATGAACCGTGCCCCCCGCGAACCCGGCCTGCTCTGGCCCGCGATCTGGCGGCTCGCGCTCGCCGGGGCGACGTTTGTGATTGTTTACAGCGGCTGCAACCAATTCACCGCCACACGCGGCGATGTTCCGACGCTGATGTTTGAATGGGAACGCCACATCCCCTTCGTGAAGGAACTGGTGGTGCCGTATTGGTCGCTCGACCTGTTTTTCTGCGGCGCGTTTTTTCTCTGTGGCAGCAAGGTGGAGCTGAATCTGCTCACCAAGCGCCTCATCGCCGTCACCATCGCCAGCGGCGCGTGCTACCTGCTGTTTCCGCTCAAGCTCGCCCTGCCGCGACCCGAGCCGAGCGGCTGGACCGCGCCGCTGTTTCACGCGCTCTACTTCAACGACCAGCCTTACAACCTCGCGCCCTCCCTGCACATCAGCCTGCGCTCGCTCGTGTGGGTGTTTTACGGCGCGCATTTCACCGGCCGACTGCGCACGGTCACCAAGGTGTGGTTCATCCTCATCGGGCTCTCGACGTTGCTCGTCTGGCAGCATCACCTCGTCGATGTCGCGGCCGGTTTTGTCATGGGCTGGGCCATCGCGGCGCTGATCCCCGATCCACGCCAACTGGGCACGCGCAATCCCTCCGCGAAGTATGCGAAGCGTTACGGCCTTGGCGCGGCGGCATGCGCGGCGCTCAGTTTTGTCTCCGTGATCTTCGTCTGGCCAGCCGTGGCCTGCGGCATCATGGCGCTCGCCTACGCCACCGGCCTCTCGCGACTGCTGGGCAAGGAAAACGGCACGCTCTCACCCTCCGCCGAATGGTGCCTGCTGCCCGTGCTCATCGCCACGGCTCAGATTCAGAAGAAATGGCTCCAGCGATGCCCCGGATGGCACGAAGTCACTCCGGGCGTCTTTTTCGGCCGCAAGGTCACCAAGCATGAAGCCGCCGATCTCGCGCAAGGCGGCAATCTCGCCGTGATCGACCTCACCGCCGAATCAAACGCGCCCGTGGCCTTCCGCGAGCAGGCGCACTACCACAACCTGCCGCTGCTCGACCTCGTGCCGCTTCAACCGGAACACATCGGCGCCGCGCTGAACCTCATTCGTGAGCAGCGCGATGCCGGACGTCGCGTCTTTTTGCACTGCCAGCTCGGCTTGCAGCGCTCCGCCCTCATCGCCGCCCATTGGCTGCTCGAAATCGACGCGGCGCACGATCTGGAGGAGGCAAAGTGCAAGATCCGCGCACTGGAGCCGCAGGTGGTCACTTGAGAATTAACTCTCTTCCTCGGCAGTCCAGTCCACGCGGTCGTAAATGTCCGCGAAGGGCAGCCGCACCTCGATTTCGTCCAGAGTGAGCATGGCATCCGCTCCCTCAATGATCTCCGGCCACCAGTTGTTCGAGCGGCGGTGGATATACGCCCGCTGTGTGACCTGCTCGATCATCACATAGACATCCAAGCTCTCGATCTGCTGGTAGGCCTTGAGCTTCTCGCCCTGATCGGTGCGCCGCGTGGACTGCGAGAGCACCTCAAACAGCACGGTGGGACTCGTTCGGAAGTTAGGGTTTTGGTCTGATTTCTGACAAACGACCATCACATCTGGGTAGTAGCCAAAGTCCTCCAAACCAAGCTGGATGCGCAGTCGCATGTCGGTGGCGAACGGCTCACATTTTTTGCCTTTAAGAGCCTGCCTGAGTTCTGCGGCCACATTCAGCGAGATGCGGTTATGATTATCCGAGGAACCCGCCATCGCATAAATCTGGCCGTTCACATACTCCAGCCGCACCGGGCTGGCGGTATCTAGCTGCTGGTATTCCTCCCACGAGACGCGGGCAGGAGTGTCGGCAGGCTTGAAGGGAAACCCGCTTGTCATGCCAAAGGCTATGCGACCGTTGCGCGGTGGTCAATCACCCTCTTGCAGCCCGGTCCGGGGCATTGTATCCGCCAGGATGCCTCAATTTCCCGCTCCCACCGGTTTCAAAGAATGGTCCTTCGTTTGCGATGCGCTGACGCGGGGCAAGCTGAGCATCATTTTGCGCAAAGGAGGCATTCACGAGGGCCGCGCCGGTTTTCAGTGGAAGCACAGTGAGTTCTTCCTGTTTCCGACGTGGTTTCACAATCAGGCCGCCGACCTGAGTTGGACGCCCGAAAACACGCAACGGGCCTTCCCGCCGGAAGAAGAACGCCAGACCGTCGATATCGACGGCTGCGCCACGCTCGAGCAGGTGTGGAAGGTCACGGATTGGGACAAAGTCGCCGCGCTGGCCCCGCTGCACATCTGGAACGAGAATGTCGTCAAAGAGCGCTTCGTCTATGACGACGAAAGCTGCCTCCACATCGCCCTCGTGCGTGCCTACAAGCTCCCGCAGCCCTGGCACTTCCCGTATGCCAAAAGCTACGGCGGCTGCCGCTCCTGGATCACTCTGCCAGAGGAAGGCCTGCCTATGGCCGCCGCCGCGACACCGGCGCTAAGCGATGAAGCCTTTGCAGAGATCGCCGCAAAGTTGAAGGCGGTGCTGGATTGATCTGGAGCGCCGACGATTCGTCGGCATAAAGTGCCCGGCGACGAATCGTCGCCTCTCCATGGAAGCAACCTGCCTTTCGCTCATCGCTCTACGATCGGTCCAACCCGACGCTTTGGCTGCGTTCTATGCGCAACTAGGCATGACCTTCGTGAAACATCGCCATGGTGAAGGGCCGGAGCATTTCTCCGCTGATTTGGAGCATGGCGTCGTGTTCGAAATCTATCCGCAAAAGGCGGGGGCGCTCCCAACGACCTCGACACGCGTGGGCTTCGGCGTTCGTTCCGTGAATGAAGCATTTCAGGCTCTCATCAAGGCAGGCGCGAAGGTGGTTTCCGAGCCAAAAGTCAGCGAGTGGGGCATGCGGGCCGTGGTTGACGATCCCGAAGGACACCGAATCGAACTCATTGAACGAAAAAGGGATGCCGACAGCAGATCGGCACGCCAAGTTGGCAGAGAGAGCATGGAAGCCATCCGCCCAACCCACGTCGAAGTCAGCCTCGGCACGATCGCGCAGAATTTTGACGCGATCCGGGCGCATGTGGGCAAGGCGGAGGTGATGCCCGTGGTGAAGGCGAATGCGTATGGCCACGGCATTGTCGAGGTCTCGCAGCACCTCGCAGCGCATGGTGCGACGTGTTTTGGCGTCGCGCTGCTCGAAGAAGCGGTCGTTTTGCGTCGCGCAGGCATCATTCAGCCAATTCTGGTCTTCGGAGGCGTGGTGGCGCGACAGATCCCGCAGTTCATCGAGCACGATTTGATGATGGCGGCCTCCTCCATCGACAAAATGCGTCAAATCGATGATGCAGCCGCCGCAGCGAAAAAGAAGGCGCGCGTGCATTTGAAGATCGATACCGGCATGGAGCGCATCGGCGTGCATTGGTACAGCGCGGAGAAATTGCTGGAGGCGAGTTTGAGCTTCCAGAACATCGAGATCGCCGGCATCTACTCTCACTTTGCCAATTCGGACGCGGAAGACCTTTCCAGTGCGAAGGAGCAGCTCGCGCGATTTCTCGAAGTGCTCGATTTTTACCCGAAACGCAGCCTCAAGCCACCGCAGCGCCACATCGCGAACTCCGGCGGCATTTTACAGCTTCCAGAAAGCCATCTCGACCTCGTGCGGCCCGGCATCCTGCTTTACGGCGTGTATCCTTCGCGTGAAGTGAAGACCAGCATCGCCGTGAAGCCCGCGCTGAGCTGGAAATCGGAGGTGGTGTATTTCAAAGTCGTGCAGCCCGGCAACGCCGTCAGCTATGGCGGCACGTGGAAGTCCGATCATCCTGTGCGCGTCGTCACCGTGCCTGTCGGCTATGGCGATGGCTATTTCCGCGCGCTTTCGAATCGCGGTCAGGTGGTCATTCGCGGCGAGCGACACCCGATTGTGGGCCGCGTGTGCATGGACCAGTTCATGGTGAACCTCGAATGGGGCACCGCCTACAATGGCGACCCCGTCACGCTTATCGGCGACGGCATTTTGGCCCAGGACGTGGCCGATTGGGCCGGCACGATCCCGTATGAGGTGCTCACGAACATCCATGCGCGTGTGCCACGCGTGTATGTTTGAGCCTCACTCTGCCTTCAGCAGCTTTTCGTCGATGCGGGCCACCAGCGTGTCGAGCACCTCGCTGTTGCCGAAGCGTTCGATGACGTCGGCGAGGAAGCCTTCGACGATGAGGCGGCGGCTTTCGATGTCAGGGATGCCGCGGGCTTTGAGGTAGAAGAGCTCTTCATCGGCGATGGGGCCGCTGGTGCTGCCGTGGCTGCATTTGACCTGGTCGGCGTTGATTTCGAGGCCGGGGAGGCTGGTGGCTTCGGCTTCGTTGCTGTTGAGCAGGTTGCGGCAGGTCTGGTAGGCGTCGGTGTAGTGCGCGCCTTCATCGACGATGATGAGGCCGCTGAAAATGCTGCGGGACTGACCGTAGAGGGCGTTTTTGTAGAGTAGGTCGCTGGTGGCGTGCGGGGCTTTGTGACGCTGAAGCGTGCGCTGATCGACGATTTGATCGCCGATGGGCAAACTGACGCTGAGCATGTCGCTGCGGGCACCCTGACCGACGAGGTCGCTGACGCTCTCGCTGCGGCTGAAGGCGGCGCCGAGCTGCACCTGGAAGCTTTTCACGCTGGCATCGCGTCCGGCGGTGATGCTGGAAAGATGCAGCGCCTGGGCGTCATCGGCGAGCTCCTGGCAGGCGGCGTAGGTGATCTGGCTGCCGCTGCCGCCGACGAGATCGGCGATGGCGATGCTGAGGCCGCCTTCCCCTTCGAGACTGCGGTAATGATCGACGACGCTGACCTGCGCGTGATCACCCGTGACGACGAGCGTGTGCGGGAAGATGGCCGCGTGGTCGCCGACGACCCAGTGGAAGATTTCGACCGGCTTTTCAATGACGACATTCTTCGGCACGATGATGACGGTGCCCGCTTTGACATGCGCGAGGTGCAGCGCCGCAAATTTGCCGGAGCCGAGTGGCAGATCGCCCTTCATGAAATGCTGCTGGAGAGCGGCTTCGTGCGATTTGAGAGCTTCCTCGAAGCTCACGCACACGACGCCGGCGGGAAGTCCGCTCGTGTCGGATTCGACGAGCGTGTCATTCACGAAGACAAAGCGAGCGGCCCGTTCTTTGAGGCCTTCGGTGGCTGCGAGCGCGGCTTTCGACTGCTCGGCGGTCGGTGTTTTGGCCGGAGCATGTTCGGCGAGCTCGATCTTCTTCGCGTTCGAGTAGCGCCAGTTTTCGTCCTTGAGGCCGGGAAGCGGCAGGGACTGGAATTCGGTCCACGCGGCGTTGGAACGGGTGGTGAACCAAGCTGGCGTAGAAGTGCTGCGAGCGGGTGTGATGGAGAGGAGGCCGGTGGAGGTGTCGGAGGGCATGTGGGAAATGACGAATGGCGAATTCAGAATGACGAATGAATGACGAAGTCCGAAGGGCGGAATGAGCTGGAGGGGCGGACGAAGGCGCGAGAGCGTTTTGGACTGCGCGTGGGAAGCGAAGCGCGACACCGCTTTGCGATGGCGAGGAGAGCTAACGAGGGCCAGACGACGTTCGAAAGCGCTGTCGACGATGCGAGGCTTCGCCCTCGCATCTCTGCCACCGCACTCCACGACGCTGGCGCGAGTTTGAGGCTGACTGGAACTTTTGAGGATTCCTCAAAGGTTCGAAAACCATTGGTGAGCCATTCTTGACCTGCGTGGGTGTTGCACTTGCTCATGCTATGCAGCCTCCTTTTCTAGTTCAAGAATCGCGGCTTTACAGAAAGGGCAGGCACCAGAGTTGAGGACTGCAAATCTAGCTCTCCGCCCGACGAGAGGCTTGGAGCAGCTCTGGCAGACTAGACCGAACTCACGATTGGACCGTGCGCACAGCCAGAGAAACAGAAGCATCTGCAGGAAGAGACCAGCCAGCACGCCAAGAACCAGGACCTGCCTCGGAATTCGCATCGCATCCCAACCTGTCGTCTTCAAGATGCTCGCTGAAATTGCGCAAACTGTGATCACAACAAGCCACACCATTGTGAGTCGATTCTGACGACTTGCATTCGCCTTGGTCTTCGCGATGAACTCAGTCTTCGTCATCATACTCTTCGATCAGCCAACACTGCCTTCCATCTCGAGGTCGATGAGCCGCTTCAGCTCGACGCTGTATTCCATCGGAAACTCCTTCACGAGGTCGTTGATGAAGCCGTTGACGCTCAAACTCATCGCTTCGGCTTCGGTGAGGCCGCGTTGCATGAGGTAGAAGATTTGGTCGGCGCTGACCTGGCTGACGCTGGCCTCATGCTGGGTGGCGTGTTGGTTGCCGCGGACGCTGATGGCGGGGTAGGTGTCGGTGCGGCTGTTGGGGTTGATGAGCAGGGCGTCGCACTCGGTGTTGTTTTTGCAGCCTTTGAGGTGCTTCGGGATGTGCACGAGGCCGCGGTAGGTGGCGCGGCCTTCGCCGATGCTGATGGATTTGCTGATGACGTTGCTGGTGGTCTCGTCGGCGGCGTGGACCATCTTCGCGCCGGTGTCCTGATGCTGGCCGCTGTTCGCCAAAGCAATGCTGATGACTTCACCACGGGCGCGTTTGCCCTTCATGATGACGCCGGGGTATTTCATGGTGAGACGGCTGCCGATGTTGCAGTCGATCCAGCGCACTTCGGCGTCCTCGTGGGCGATGCCGCGCTTGGTGACGAGGTTGAAGACATTGCTGCTCCAGTTTTGCACGGTGACGTATTGGATCTTCGCGCCTTTCATGGCGACGAGTTCGACGACGGCGCTGTGCAGCGTGGCGGTCTCAAACTTCGGCGCGGTGCAGCCTTCCATGTACATCACTTCCGCGCCTTCATCGGCGATGATGAGCGTGCGCTCGAACTGGCCGAACTGCTCGCTGTTGATGCGGAAGTAGGCCTGGAGCGGATGCTTCACCTTCACGCCGGGCGGCACGTAAATGAACGAGCCGCCGCTGAAGACGGCGCTGTTGAGCGCGGAGAATTTGTTGTCGCCGGTGGGGATGACCTTACCGAACCACTTCTTGAAGATCTCGGGGTATTTGTGCAGGCCTTCGGTGCTGTTGACGAAGATGACGCCCTGCTCTTCGACGGCGGCCTTGATGTTCGAGTAAGCGGCCTCGCTGTCATACTGCGCCTCGACGCCGGCGAGGAACTTGCGTTCCTGCTCGGGGATGCCGAGACGGTCGAAGGTCTTCTTCACGTCCTCAGGCACCTCGTCCCAGGAGCGCTTCGGCTTCTGGCCGTCGCTGAGGTAGTAGCGGAACTCGTCGAACTTGATGTTTTCGAGGTCCTTCGTGGCCCAATGCGTGGGCATGGGCTTTTCCTGGAAGACCTTCAAGGCCTTGTGCCGGAACTCGCGGATCCAATCGGGATCGCCCTTCACATCGGCGATGTAGTCGATGGTCTTTTCGGTGATGCCGAAGCCGGAGTCGAACTTGTTGCGCTCCGGGAAGGTGAAGTCGCCGACGCTATCGACGCGGATGTCGGAGATGTCCGACGCTGCGGCGGTCACTTCGGGTTCGAGGGTGGTTTCTGGGGCGATGACCATGAGGGGGAGTTTCAGGTTTAAAGTTTCAGGTTCCAAGATGGGGCGCTTAGCGCTCGGTGGAGTCCGGCGGATCTTCGCGGACGACGGAGGATTCAGGCAGTGCGGCCTCGTAGTTGACGGGTTTGCGACGCACAATGGGGCGGTCGGCAAAGACCCAGCCTTCGCTTTTGAGCCGCTCGCTCACCTCGCGCATGTAGGCGTTGAACTTGTCGTGATCGTAATCGCACTTGGCGAAGATAGCTTCACGGTTGGCACGGACTTCGGCGACGATGGGATCTTCAATCGAGTTCATGGCGGCTAGACGAGTTCCTCCGGTGTCCCAATGACTGGCGGCACGAAACCAGCCTCACGGCAGGTTTCTTCAATGCGCCGGAGCATGTGGAGATTGTTGATGTGGGTGCAGTTCCAGGTGAGCAGGAAATCCATTTTGTTCACCGCCGCGATGGCAATGTGGTAGGCGTCAGCCTCTGCTCGCTGCGGAAGACCGAGTCGGGCCACCAAACGCAAGGCGAGCGCACCCGACTCGGGCGTTTCCTGAAGCAGAGGGATGCCATGAAGGCTTTGCAGACGGCGTTCTGCCATCTCAGCCTCACCACCTCGGGATTCCTCCAGGACATAAGACGAGATGAAGAGATCAAACTCGTGGCGGCGCTGACTCCAGAAGTCACGCGTTGCCTGTTGATGCCCCGCGAGCACCACATCACGACTCGGCCGCGCTACGAGGTAGCTCGGGATGGTCGTTTCGATGTACACGGAGGGTTTCATTGAGATGTGCGTTGAGGCTATGAGGTTGAGCTAAGAGGCCGTTTGAAGACTGCGATGAAGTAGCGCCGTTCGTTGAGATCGAGTTCTTTAACTAAAGAAACCAATTCCCAACCTTGAGATCCGTATTGATTTAAGGTGATGGCTTCAGAAGTGCGTCCACCATCGGCCGCAACCGACACTGTAAGGTATTCCCATCGAGTCATAATGTTGATTCGTTCAGTTATGTATATTATGCAGCGGCCATCGTCTCCTCAGTCACCCAGTCGTAGCCGCGTTCTTCGAGTTCGAGGGAGAGCTCTTTGCCGCCGGTTTTGACGATGCGGCCGTCTTTGAGGACGTGGACGATGTCGGGCTGGATGTAGTTCAGCAGGCGCTGGTAGTGGGTGATGACGAGGAAGCCGCGGTTCTCGCTGCGCATGGCGTTCACGCCGCGGGAGACGATCTTGAGGGCGTCGATGTCGAGGCCGGAGTCGGTTTCGTCGAGGATGGCGTATTTCGGCTCCAGCATCATGAGCTGGAGGATCTCGTTGCGCTTCTTTTCACCGCCGGAGAAGCCTTCATTCACGCTGCGACTGGTGAAGCTGCGGTCCATCTCCAGCTGGTCCATGCGGGCGTAGAGCTGCTTGTAAAACTTCACGGCGTCGATGTCCTCGCCCTTCGGCAGGCGGGCTTTCAGCGCGGCGCGGAGGAAGTTCGCGTTGCTGACGCCGGGGATCTCGTGCGGATACTGGAAGGCAAGGAAGAGCCCCGCGCGGCTGCGGGCATCGACGGCCATGTCGAGAATGTTTTCGCCATCGAGGAGCACCTCGCCGCTGATGACTTCGTAGTCTTCGTGGCCGCAGAGGACCTTGCTCAGCGTGCTCTTGCCGCTGCCGTTCGGGCCCATGATGGCGTGGACTTCACCGGGCTTGATGGTGAGGTTCAGGCCTTTGAGGATTTCGCGGCCGGGGATCTGGGCGTGGAGGTCTTTAATCTCGAGTGACATGTCGTGGGTGGGGGCGGGGGAAAAATGACGAATTCAGAATGAGGAATGACGACCTACTTCGCCGCGCAGGCATCGCAGGTGCCGTGGATGGCGAGATCGGTGCGGGTGACGCGGGTGCCTTTGGGCAGGTTCCAGAATTTGGCGGGGTCGAAATCGGTGGCCGGGTGGGCGTCGATGACCTTGCCGCAGGTTTCGCAGTGGAAATGGACGTGCTCGTGCAGGTTTGCGCAGTAGCGGGACTGGCCGCGCTCGAGGTGGACCTGCTTGATGAGCCCGGCGGAGGTGAGGTGGTCGAGGCAATTGTAAACCGTGGCCAGGGAGATGCCGGGGGAGCGATCCTTCACCCGGGTGAAGATGTCGATGGCGGTCGGGTGGTCGGTGGAGGCGGCCAAAACGTCAAAAACCTCTCGCCGGTGGGGCGTCAGGCGCACATCGGCACCAAGCACGGCCATGCGGCACTCGAGACCGGTGGGTTTGGCGGGGGAACGGGCGTTGGGTGGCATGAGATTAGAATTAGAATGATTCTAAAGTATAGGAACGCCGCCCTCGCAAGCCCAGATGCCTCCAGCGCCGAAAAAACTGCCTTCCGACCCTCCAATCATGCTAAAAGCCGACATGACCCGCACTCAAGCCGACGACCTCCCCTGGACCACGCAGAACTCCCCTCAGGGCAAGTATGGTCTCGCCCGCCGCTCGCTTTCCATCGCCGCCGGCGGGCAGAAGGACATCGGCACCTGGGGCGGAGGCCACCCCTTTGACCTCGAAATCCACCGCATCCCGCCGGGGAAGATCAATTTTCCGCTTCACGAGCACTCGGCCCAATGGGAGGCCTATTACATCCTGTCTGGCAGCGGCCAAGTCCGCACGGCGAAAGGCAAGGAGGCAATCAAAGCCGGCGACTACCTCGTCTTCCCACCCGGAGAGGCACATCAGTTCATCAACAACAGTTCTGGGGATCTCGCCTTCCTCGTCGTCGCCGACCAGCCGCAGGCGGACGTGATTCACTACCCCGACTCGGGCAAATGGATGACCAAACCCCAGCGGAAGGTCTTCGAGATGGCCGAGGCCGACTACTTCACAGGCGAGGAGTGAGGCAAGCCACGCGCAAGCAATTCGATTTCCCGGCCAGGAATCGCAGGCATGCTGTGGCATGAAGAAATCACTCCCGCTTCTCGCCCTCGCCGCCTGCATCGCCTCATGCGCGCAGGTGACGACTTCCGACGCTGATGTCACCGCCTTTGCTTCCGTGCGAACCGTGCTCGAAACGAACTGCGTCCACTGCCATGGCGACAACCGCCTCTCCACCATGCCGCCGATCAACGATACGAGGGCGCTGTCGAAATTGATCGGCCAGCACTGGATCGTGCCCGGCAAGCCGGAGGCGAGCCGATTCTTCCAGGTGGTGACTTTCCCCGATGAAATCCCCGGTGCCATGCCGCCCAGCGGTCACGCAATCTCCACGAAGGAAGTCCAAGTCCTGCGAGACTGGATCAAAGCGGGCGCTAAACTGCCTGCGAGCAACGTGAAGCTCACGCCGCAAGGGCCGCTGCCGCGATCCATTTAATCAGGCTCGTAAACTGGCTGCATGACGGCCGGAAGCGTGTAGCATCCGCGCCCGCTTTCGCGCCCCCATGTTCCGCATCCGCTATCCTGACGATCTGCCCATCACGGCCCGCCGTGAGGAGATCGTCGCGACGATTCAGCGGCATCAGGTCGTCATCCTCGCCGGGGAGACCGGTTCCGGCAAAACGACGCAGCTTCCGAAGATGTGCCTGGAGGCCGTTCCGAATGCGCCGGGCATGATCGGCTGCACGCAGCCGCGTCGCGTGGCGGCGATGAGCGTCTCCAAACGCGTCGCGGAGGAGCTCGGCGTGCCGTGGGGCCGCGAAGTGGGCTGCAAGATGCGTTTCAGCGATGACACGAGCCGCGAGACGCGTGTGAAGTTCATGACGGACGGCATCTTGCTCGCCGAGATCCAGAGTGATCCGATGCTGCGGGCGTATTCCGTGCTCATTCTCGATGAAGCACACGAGCGCTCGCTGAACATCGACTTCCTGCTCGGCTATCTCGTTGGCTTGCTCAAAAAGCGGCCGGATCTGAAATTGATCGTCACCTCGGCCACCATCGACACGGAAGCCTTCTCGCAGGCGTTTGGCGGCGCACCCATTATTGAGGTCAGCGGGCGCACTTATCCCGTCGAGGTGCGCTACATGCCACTCGTGACCGAGGAAGACGATTTCGGCTTCATCGACGGCGCGGTGGCGGCGGTCGAAAATGCGCTCATCGAGACGAATGACGGCGATGTGCTCGTTTTCATGCCCACCGAGCGCGACATCCGCGATACGCGTGATCTGCTCGATGGCCGACTCGGCCGCGAATTCGAGGTTCTGGCGCTTTTTGGCCGCATGGCCTCCGCCGAGCAGCAGCGCGTGTTTGAGCCGGGGCGCAAACGCCGCGTCGTGATCGCCACGAACGTTGCAGAGACCTCCATCACCATCCCACGCATCGCGGTGGTGGTCGATACCGGCCTCGCACGCATGAGCCGCTACAATCCGCGCACGCGCACGAAGCGCCTGCCCGTCGAAGCCATCTCACAAAGCAGCGCGAACCAACGCGCCGGCCGCGCCGGTCGTGTGCGCGAGGGTTTGTGCATCCGCCTTTACGAGCAGGACGACTTTGAGAAGCGCGACCGCTTCACGATGCCGGAAATCCAACGCGCCAACCTCGCCGAGGTCATCCTGCGCATGAAAGCCTTCAAGCTCGGCGAGATCGAGGCCTTCCCCTTCATCAATCCGCCCTCCAGTGCCGCGATCCGTGCCGGTTACGAGCTGCTGCACGAACTGGGAAGCCTCAACGACACGCATGAGCTCACGCCGCTCGGTCATGAGCTCGCGAAGCTGCCGCTCGATCCCACGCTCGGCCGCATGCTGCTGCATGCCCGCACGGAAAACGTGCTGCCCGAGATGCTCGTCATCGCCAGCGGCCTCAGCATTCCCGATCCACGTGAACGCCCCGAAGAGAAGAAAGAACTCGCGAACGCCGCCCACAAAGTCTTCGCCGCACCTGATTCTGACTTTTTGAGCCTCCTCAAAATCTGGAACGCCGCCCCTGATCCGCTCGAACGCTCCCGCAACTCCCTGCGCAAGTTCTGCAAATCGAACTTCCTTTCCTTCACCCGCATGCAGGAATGGCGGGACATCTGGAAGCAGCTCGTGGACATCTTCGGATCGTCCGACCGGTCGGACAAGTCGGACCCGTCCGACAAAATCCACCGCAGCATCCTCGTCGCGCAGCTCGGTCACATCGCGGTGAAGGAAGACCGAAACCTCTACAAAACCTCCGGGAACCGCGAGGTGATGATCTTTCCCGGCTCCAACCTCTACGAACGCCGCGAGAAGAACGTCAAACCCAAGCCCGGCCAAGACAAAGCCAGACAACCCGCGTGGATCGTCGCGGGAGAGATCGTGCACACCTCGCAGCTCTTCGCACGCACGGTTGCGAAGGTGCAGCCGGACTGGATCGCGGAGCTGGGGGCGCATTTGTGCACGTTCAAGCACAGCGAGCCGCACTGGAACGAAAAAGCCGGACGCGTGACCTGCGTCGAGAAGGTCATGCTGCATGGACTCGAGATCACTCGGCGCAGCATCGACTTCCTGAAGGTCGATCCGGTCGCGGCGACGCAGCTTTTCATCCGCGGTGCGCTCGTCGAGCATCAGGACAGCGCGATCACGCTGCGCTTTTACACGCACAACAACGCGCTGCGGCAAAAGATCGAGACCATGCTCACACGCGTGCGCAGCAACCGCGTCTATGCCGTCGAGGAGCGACTCTTCCGCTTTTACAACGCGCGACTGAAAAACATCTCGTCGATCCACGACCTCAACCGCGTCGTCAAAGAGCGCTGCGAGACCGAGCCGCGCTTCCTGTGCGCCTCCGAGGCCGATCTCGCGGGTGGCGAGGACTTTGAGGCCGAGTTGCAGCAGTTCCCGGATCAGGTCGCGCTCGCGAACAGCGTCATCCCGGTCACTTACAACTACAAACCGGGCCAGGAGCAGGATGGCGTCACCGTGAAAGTGCCCGTGCAGCTCGCGGGCCATCTCACCACCGGTCAGGTGCAGTGGATGGTGCCCGGCATGCGCGAAGAAATCGCCGCCGCACTGCTGCGTGCGCTGCCGAAGTCCATCCGTCGCGATTTGATGCCCATCGACCCGAAGGCGCGCGAGATCGCCACCGAGTTTGATCCCGGCACCGGCGATTTCCTCAGCGCGATGGCCGCCTTCATCTCGCAGCGCTACCGCCTGCGCATTCAGGCCAGCGATTGGGCTCCGGGCAGCATTCCCGCGCATTTGCAGCCGCGCATCGAGCTGCACGACACGAAGAAAAACACCGTCGTGGCCGCCAGTCGCGATCTGAGCACGCTGCACGCCGAAGTCGAAAAAGAAGCCCGCCGCCGCACCGATGCCTGGGATCGACTTTTGCCGAAATTCGAGCGTTTTGCGCTGCAAAGCTGGAGCTTCGGCGATCTGCCCGAAAGCATCCTCGTCGAGCAAATCGGCCACGCGCAGGTCTTCGGCTATCCCGCCCTCGTTTTGCGCGATGGCGAAGTCGATGTGCGTCTTTTCAAAACGAAAGCCGAAGCCCTCAAAACCACGCCCGCCGCCGTGCGACGCCTCGCGGAGAACCTTTTGGCCAAAGACATCGCGTGGCTCAAAAAAGAACTGCGAACCTTCGCCCCGGCCACCAAACCGGCCTCCGCGAGCCACTTCGGTGCCCTCGGCCAGCTTCAAGCCACGCCCGCCGCGAACAACGTCGGCGATCAAGCCCACGAGCACATCCTCGCACACCTGCTGCGCCTCACGCCGCTATTTCCGCTCACCGAAAAACGCTTTCAGCAGCTCGCCGAAACCTTCCGTCGCGATCTTCCCGCCGTCGTGCATCGCACGCGCACGCTTCACGCGCAGATCCACGATCAACGCGCCAAACTCCTCGCCCTGCCGAAACGCTATCCCGGCCTCGAACAAGACCTCCAGCGCCTCGTTCCACCCGATCTGCTGCTTCAGACGCCGCACGAGCAGCTCCAGCACCTGCCACGCTTCTTGAAAGCCATTCACGTCCGCAACGAACGCTGGATGAACAACCCCGCCAAAGACGCCGACAAGCAGCAACTCATCACCGACTTCGCCACCTGGCCACAAGAAGTCCCCAAAGCCAACCACGAAGCCTTCCGCTGGCTCTTCGAAGAATACCGCGTCCAAGTCTTCGCCCAAGAACTCGGAACCTCCCAGCCCGTCAGCGTGAAAAGGTTGGAGGCCTTGATCACGCCGTAAAACGAGTTTCCAAACTCGTTCGCACCCTTCTGAAACGAATTTGGAAATTCGTTTTACGCCACCACCTCGATCCGGCTCGTCCCACCTGCCCCACGAATCACGCGCACCTGCGTCGTCAGCCGCTCTTTGAGCAAATCGACGTGCGAGATCAGCCCGATGGTCTTCCCGCGTGATCGGAGGTTCTCCAGCGCACTCAGCGCCACCTCCATGGTCTCGGTGTCGAGTGTGCCGAAACCTTCATCAATGAACAGCGAGTCGATCGGATGATGCCGGCTCGCCAACTCGCTTAGCCCCAAAGCGAGCGCCAAACTCGCCAGAAAGCTCTCGCCACCGGACAAGCTCTCCATCGGCCGATCCACGTTCGCTTGATACAAATCGACAATGCGCAGATCCAGTTCGTCACCATCCGCCGCCAGCAGGCGATAGCGCTCCGCCAGCAGCTTGAGATGACCGTTCGCCAGGCCGATGAGCTGCCGCAGCGTGAGTGATTGGGCATACTTGGCAAACTTGTGGCCCTCCTTCGATCCGATGAGCGCATTGAGCTGCCCCCAACGCAGCGCCTCCGCCTCCGCCGCCTGCAACTCCGCTCCACCGGCCTCGCGACGCTTCTTCGCTTCATCATCATTTTTCAACTGCTGCTCCAGCGAGCCGAGTTCCGTGCGTTTCGTCGCAAACGCCTCGCCAAGCTGCTTCGCGGTCGTTTCCAGCTCGCTCAAGGCCGCAGCCGTCAGCACGCTTTGGCCTTCGAACGGCCTCCGACGCGTCTCAAGCTGCTCCAGCTTCGCTAAGGTGGCCGCGAGCTGCGTTTGCAGCGTGTTCAGCTTCGTCTCCGCCTCCCGCAGCGCCTTCTCGGCCGATGAAACACGGCCTTCATGCTCCTGTCGATCCTCTGCCAGCATCTTGCCGCCGAGCAGCTCACTCAACTGCCTCTTCAACGCATCTGCCTTCGTCCTCAGCGACACGCCCTCGGCCTTCAGCTCATCCAGCCGCTTCGTTTTCGTGCCTTCATCCGCCTTCGCGAGCTCGAGATTGCCTTCGAGCCTCTGCCGCTCGCTGCGTTGCTGCGCCGCTTCCTGCTGCTTCTTCAAGAAGGTGGTCGAACGCTTCTCCAGCGCATCGAGCACCTGCTCCATTTGGAGTGGCGATGATTCGTCGCCCACCCCCTTTTCGGAAAGGCGACGAATCGTCGCCACTCCATGTTTCGCCCGCTCTTCAACCTCCAGCGCCACGACATCCGGCACCTCCATCTCTCCCAGCGCCTTCCGCACTTCCTCCGCCCGCTTCTTCTCGGCGCTCAGTTCCGCCTCCAGCTTCGCCAACTCACGCTCAAACACCGTCAGCGCACGCTGCACCTGCTCGTGCTGCTTCTCCAAGCCCACCAGCAGCTTCCGCGCGGCTTGCAGTTGGGATTCAAAGCTCGTCTCACTGCTCGCAAACGGATGCTCCGTGGCACCACACAGCGGACAAGGCTCTCCCGCCTTCAAATCATGCCGGTGCTCGTCGAAACCGGCCATCAGCTCGGACTTCCGCACGATCTCACGCTGCACCTCAATCTTCTCCGCCAGCCGTTTTTGCTCGTCGCGATCCTTCTCCGCCTTCGCGAGACCTTCAGCGGCTTTTTTCGTCCACACGGCCGTTTGAGCCTCGGAGTCGCTGAGCCGCTTTTTCAGCGTTTCGGCCTCGGCATGACGTTTGCGGCCCTCCGCCAGCTTTTCATGCGCAGCTCGCCACTCACGCACCGCGACGCGGAGTTTTGGCAATTGCTCGCCCAGCTCGGCATCGGCCGCGTGCTGCTTCAACCACGCTTCCAACGCCTGCGCGGCCTCCTGATGCGCGGCGAGAGCTTTTTCGGAGGCTTCGCGCTTCGTCGCGGCCTCCTTCTGTTCCTTCGCCCAGGTTTGATAGGTGGCACGACTCTCCGCGAGCTGCTTTTCAAACTGCTCACTCTGCGCCGCGAGCCCCGCCGCCTGCTCCCACACGGGTTGACGCTTCGTGCGCAGCACCTTCGCCTCTTCCGCGATGCCTTTCGCCTTCGAAACCTCCGCCACGGCGGTGGATTGCGAGCTGTGGAGCTGCTTCACGCCTTCACTGAGCTTCGTGATCTCCGCGACGATGGTCGCGTGCTCGCGCTGCGCGTGGAGTTGCTGCGTCGCGGCCTGGCTTTCGCGCTGCAAACGCACCGCGCTGGTCTGCGCCTCGGCGAACGAGGTCTCCAGCCGCTGCCGCGCTTCATCATCGAGCACCGACACCGCACCGAGGGCGGCTTTGAGCCGCTGCACCTGCTCGTCTTTGGCTTTGTAGGTCTCGAAGGCCAGCTTCGACAGCTCCGTGTAGATCTCCGTGCCCGTGATCTTCTCCAGCAACTCGGCTCGCTCATTCGGCTTCGCCTTCAAAAAGGCCGCGAACTGTCCCTGCGCCAGCAGCACGGAGCGCAGGAAGCGCTGCGCATCGAGTCCGGTGCGCTCCTCGATAAGGCGATCCATCTCCGCTGACTTCTCCGCGAGGATCTCGCCCGTCACCGCATTCGCCAGGCGACGCTCCACGGGCTGCAGCTTGCCATCCGCCTTGCCGCGGGCGCGACGCAGCCGCCAGGTGGCGCGGAGTTTTTCGCCCTTCGTTTCAAAGTCCACCTCCGCCAGGCACTCGGCGGTGTGGCGGCTCATCATCTCATCCGCCTTGTCATTGCCGTAACGCGCCGCGCGGCCATACAGCGCCAGCGTCATCGCATCCAGCAGCGTCGATTTCCCCGCGCCCGTCGGCCCCGTGATGAGAAACACCCCCGCCGCGCTCAACGCCCCTTCATCAAACCGCACCTCATGCGCCCCGCTGAGCGAGTTGAGGTTTTGGAGTCTGACGGCGAGGAGGCGCATGGGAAAAGCAGATGTTAGACGGGCAGCAAAGGGCTCATTTCCGGCTTCCACACCATCAAAGGCACATCAATCGCCACAAGAGCGCCTTCTTCCGTCCTGAGCACGTTGCCACCATGGGTGTCGGAGGCCACGATGCCATCTGCGGATCGAAACCACACGATGTTCCGGCCCCAGCGACGGCGCTCAAAGCCGGCACCGAGAAAAAAGCGCGCGATTTCCTGCGCCTCGGCCGGGTGTCCTTCGATGGCAGGCTGCGCGGTGACCACACGGATCACGCCTGGACGGCATTCCTCGATACCCAAGAACGAGATTTGGTCGCCCAGCACCTCATTGCATAACACCAGCCGCTCCAAGTAGCCGAGCGGCGTCGCCTCGGAGCCGTCGGGCAAATGACCGAAGCAGTTGCCATACGTCGCCTTGATGACTCGCGCACCCGCACCGCTCTGCTGTGGAAACCACACCTCGTGCTCATAGCCAAAGGCATCCGCCGGTCGTGACGTCGCCTCAAACGGCCTCAAGCAGCCTGCTTGCTCCGCCCACTGCCGGAGGGCTTCGCACTCGGCCGCAAGCTGTGTTGCGCCAAATAGGCCTCCACCTCGGCGAATTGCTTCAGCGCCTGCTCGCGTGTGAGCAAGGGCGCTTTCAAGCGTGCCTGACGCATTTGTTCGGAGAAGGTCTTCGGGTCCATCGGGCATTCAAGGGGCTGGAATGGCGAGATGATAGCCGCCAGACAAGTGTTTTGCCAAGCGCTATTCCGATGTGACTCCATGCGAGCCGGAGGCTTGCAAGAAGGTAGCCGGTGGTGCAACCACCGGTTTCGAGACCACCCACCGTGCCCAAGCCGCCGCGCCCCGGAGGGAGCGCGAGAGGCATTCGATGGCCGTTGGGCATTCATCCCCTTCTCGCGCCCTTCCAGGGCGCAGCGCAAGGTCGGTGGTAGATGGGCGGCAGGTCCGGTGGTTGCACCACCGGCTAATGTCTTTCGAGCCTCCGGCTCGGAGCATCAGGGTGGCGTCATTGAAGCCAGCGGCGTCGATTTCCTCCCGCCCGTTGGCCCCGTGATGAGAAACACCCCCGCCGCGCTCAACGCCCC
>NZ_JACSRD010000240.1 GCF_014879935.1 Prosthecobacter sp. | reverse complement strand
TCCCACGCGGCAACGATGGCAGCAATGGAAGCGACGGCTCCCAAGGCCCACCCGGCGAAATCAGCCAAGTCCAGCTCGACAACGCCATCAGCGGCACGAGTGCGAACACGAACGGTGTGAGCACGCTGGACACCGGCTTTGCCGATCCCGACATGGAAGCCATGCGCCAGAAGCTCAATGAGATGATTCTGAATGGGCGGAGGTAGAGGAAGCCGTGAAACTTTCCACCCGCCTTGACTTTCCATGGCATCCTCGGAGACTCGCGCCGCACGTCCGGCCTTCGCTTGGTCGCATGGGCTTTCAAGAAGCTGAGGTCGGGGATGGTTCACCACATTTTCCTGGAGCCAAACAACGTTAGGTGAATTCACAAAACTCGCGTGAAGCCGACTTACATTCTTTATTTGTGTGTGTGGCTGTGGAGTCATGCATTCGCAGCAGAGACTTCCGTGGAGCGCGACCTCACGGCAGAGTTTGGTTCCTATTCCGGCGCATTCACGCTCTATGACGAGGCGCAGCAGCGTTGGCTACGTTACCAACCCGAACAATGCCGCATCCGCTCATCCCCGTGCTCGACCTTCAAGATTCTCAACTCACTGATTGCTTTGGAGACCGGCGTGGCCAGCGGCGCTGATTTCACCCTGCCTTGGGATGGCACTCGCCGCTCCATCGCGTCCTGGAATCAAAACCAGACTTTGCGGAGCGCTTTTTCCTCGTCCTGCGTTTGGTATTATCAGGCTTTGGCGACGCGCATCGGCTTGGAGCGATACCATCAGATCATACCAAAAGTCGGCTACGGCAACAATGACCTGAAGGGCGGCGTGACCCAATTCTGGCTTCAGAGTTCTCTGACGATTTCGCCTGACGAGCAGGTGGATTTTCTGCGCCGCCTTCACGCCCGCAAGTTGCCCTTTGCCGCCAAGAGTGTGGATACAGTGCTCGACATCATGACGCTCTCGCAAGCTGGGCAGACGGTTTTTCGAGGCAAGACCGGAAGTGCCTTCGACGCGAAAAGGAACGTCCCGAAACTTGGTTGGTTCATCGGTAGCGTGTCCACACCGTCAGGTCTTTATCTTTTTGCTACCCGCATCACCGGTGGCGAGAACCCTTCCGGCATTACCGCCCGCAAGATGACCGAGTCCATACTTTCCACGCTCAACATTCTTCCCAAATGAACCGTCATTTAACAACGCCATCAGCGGCACGAGCGCGAACACGAATAGCGTGAGCACGCTGGGCAGCGACTTTGCCGATCCCGACATTGAGGCCCTGCGTCTGAAGTTGAATGAGATGATTCTCAATGGGCGGAGGTAATGTGACTGCCATTCTCCTCAAGGCTTGACTTGGCTTGTCATGCTTCGTTACTCCGTTTGTCCTGTCTGACCTTCGTTTGGTTTGACTGGCATCCAAGCAAACGGTGGGCGAATCAACTGCGCCCACCATTTATTTTGGATAAACACCGTTCTGGCAAAAAAATGAAACTTCCATCCATCACCTTACCGCTAAGCGTCTTCTTCCTCATTAGTAGCGCTGTTATGTCCCAACTATCGGGACAAACCTCGCAAAATGTCAGGCCCCTCACGGCAGCAGCGGGCGAGAACTGGGTGATCCGGTGGAATCGCTCAGATGACTTCAATGCCAGAGAGGTCGATTGGCGGAAATGGCAGAAGAGCCCCGAGCAGTTCAGTGGCTGGAGATGGGACAATGAGCGAAACGTCACGGCCCAAGATGGGCTGCTGAAGATCACACTCCGCAACGACTCCCCGGCGATGAAAGGAAAGAACGAGAAGGACAGGGAGGGCAGAGCCTACACCTCTGGGATGCTGAAGTCGTATGCTAAGGGAACCAATGGCTACTACGAGGCCCGAATCAAGGGGGCTCCGATGTTTCCAGGAGCAAGCCCCGCCTTCTGGCTTTACAGCACGATCGACGACACAATCACTCAGGCTGGAGAGGCGCGATACAGTGAAATTGACATCGTTGAAATGACGCAGAGGCAATCGCAGAAGGAAGGGAATGAACGCATCACCGACCATAACCTCCACGCTATCTTATCAAACGGAAAGCCGGGGGTGCCGGGACGCGAGTGGCATCGGCCAAACGATGAACGTTTCCGCGAGGCTCAAGCAAACGAATACCGCACGGCGTTCGACCCGAGGACGGATTTTCACACCTACGGATGTAGGGTCGCAACCGACATGATCATTTGGTATGTCGATGGTGTGGAAGTGGGACGGAAGCCCAATAAATTCTGGCATCGACCCATGTCTGTTGCGCTTTCGCTTGGACTGCGCGCACCCTATTTGAAGTGGAAAGACAACAAACTGGTTTTGGATGGGGAGGTTGGTGCTGGCGAATTCCCAACTGAGATGCTCGTGGATTATGTGAGAGTTTGGGAACTCGATGGCAAGTCGGAATAGCAGCAGTCATCTGTGCGCATGGTTCAAGCACAGAAGGCCAGAACAAAGGCGCTGCTGGACAATGCCTTTGCCGACCCCGACATGGAGGCCCTACGGCAGAAGGTGAATGAGATGATCCTGAATGGGCGGAGGTAGCGCGCCGCTGGCGTCGATGTTCACCACAACGAACGCGATCAACACCACCGGCGCGAGCGGCTTCATCGAGTTCTATGTGCAGACACGCGATCTCTTTGCCACGAACAATTGCGGCTGGACGATGCAAGTCTCCTCCGACAACGGTGCGACCTGGAACACGCGACTGAGCGAGGATTGGAACGCTGAAACGGTCTCGCTGAGCAATGTGGTGCTGAACTCCGCCGGCACGGTCGCTGGCAGCACGACGGTGACCTGCGCAAGCACCACCGGCCTCACGACGGGCCGCAGCGTGCTCGCCGCACCGGTGAATGTGACCATCGGCATCACGACTGGCAGTTCCACCGCGACCTGCGCGAACACGACGGGCCTCGTCGAAGGCATGTTCATCACCGCCACGGGCATCCCGAACAACACGCGCATCGGCCCCATCACGGCGAACACATCCTTCGCACTCGTCACCGGCACGACGGCCACTTTGGTGAACGCCACCGCGACGAATGCCGCCGCTGCGGCTGCCGCGAACTACTTCGCCGGCAACGCGACCGTGAGCAGCATCACGAACGCGACCACCTTCGTGCTCAGCACCGCCGCCTATGCGAACACGAGCGCCGCACCCATCGGCACCGCTTTCGCCACGACGGTAAACCACGGCTTCCAGCTCTTCCATTATGATCTCGCGGGCGCGGAACTCGGCACGCAGACGAAGATCCGCTTCCAGGCCACCGGCTACACCGCCACGGCTCCGACTCGCACACCGCGCATCAGCATTGACGACATCGTCATCGCCACCACCGCGCCGCCTCCGACCATCACGCTCGCGATGTTCGACGACGGCCTGCACGGCGATGGCGCAGCCAATGACGGCGTCTGGGGCGCGGCGATCCCCGCGCAGACCGGCGGCACGACGATCAACTTCAAAGTCGTCGCCACCGACAACACGAACGCCAGCTCCACCAGCCCAGGCAGCGGGAACTACCTCTACACCGTGAACAACCTCCTCACCGATGCCACCATCGTCGGCGCGGAGTTCCTCACGCTGCCGAAGTCGGACGGGGTGACCTTGAACCTCATCGCCGCGGTCAATCAGCAGGTCTTTGTCGAATACGGCACGCTTCCCGGCCAATACACGGCCTCCACCACGCCGACGACGTTCAACATCGACAACGCCAAGCCAGAGTTCAAAAACCCGATCCGCATCCCGATCACGGGTTTGCAGCCTGACACCGAGTATTACTACCGCGTGCGTCATCGGAATGTCGGCGCTCCTTTCTACAGCGCCCGTGGCGAGCGCAGCTTCCACACCGCACGGCCTCGCGGCACGACCTTCAGTTTCACCGTCACCGCCGACCCGCACATCGACGTGAACACCGACATGCAGCTCTTCTGGCGTGCGATGCAGAACATCAGCCTCGACCAGCCCGACATCCATCTCGACGTGGGCGACATCTTCATGACCGACAAGCTCGCCGACGGTCTGCTCGGCGTGCCGCCAAAGTGGGGCGGTGGTGTCACCATCAATCAGACGAGCATCAACAACCGCGCGATCATCTTCCGCAATGCCTTCGAGCGTGCCTGCCACAGCATCCCGTTCTTCTTCGGCCTCGGCAATCACGAGGCGGAATACGGCTACCTCTTTACCGCCGCCGCTGACAAGCAGAACAACATCCCCGCCTGGGACCTGAAGGCCCGCAAAGCCTTCTACCCAGCGCCGACGCCCGATACCTTCTACTCCGGCAACCCCACGCCCAAAGACTACACCGGCGGCACGCTCGGCCTGCTGGAGGACTTCTACGCCTTCGAGTGGGGCGAGGCGCTCTTTATCATGCTCGATCCCTTCTGGAACACGATGACCAATCCAAACTCCGCCAACGACGCGTGGCACTGGAGCCTCGGCAAACCCCAGTATGACTGGCTCAAGACCACGCTGCAAAACAGCAGCGCGAGATACAAGTTCGTCTTCATGCACCACATCGTCGGCGGCAGCACGCAGGCAATCATCAACAACGTGCCCACACCGCAGTTCGCCGCTCGTGGCGGCACCGAAGTGAGCGACAAATACGAGTGGGGTGGCAAAAACGCCGACGGCAGTGCCGGTTTCGCCACCAAGCGTCCCGGCTGGGACATGCCGATCCATGACTTGCTCGTGCAAAACAAGGTCAACGTCGTTTTCCACGGCCACGACCACCTCTACGGCTACCAAGTCAAAGACGGCATCGTCTATCTCGAATGCCCGCAGCCCGGCACCCCGAACTACACCAGCCTCGGCAGCGCGGCGGATGGTCAATACGTCAATCTCGGCGCCAACAGCACCAGCTACCTCCTTCCGAATAGCGGCCACATCCGCATCACCGTCGGCCCCGATCAAGCCGTGGCCGACTACGTGCGCAGCTACCGCACCGCCAGCGACCCGATGCCGCCCGATGCCACCAGCGTCTTCAACGACGAAACCCCGACGCGCATCAACCGCAGCATCTCCCACAGCTTCGTCCTCGCCCCGAAAATCAGCCCACCCATCGAAGTCGCCAACGTCGCCCCCGGCCAGGTCGGCCTCCGCTGGAACGCCATCCCGAACAAACCGTATCAAATCCAGTGGAGCACCGATTTGATCAACTGGACCACCATCGACACCCTCACCTTCACCAACACGAACACCAACGCGACTTACACGGACTCGCTGCCTGCCCGCATCAACGGCCAGCGGGCGTTCTATCGCGTGATGTGGAATCCGTGAACCCACCGTATTGAAACAACCGATTCTCCAAGGTCTGCCTATTATGAAACCCATCCTCCTCCTGCTGCTCGCAGCCTCCAGCGCCCTCGCCGCCGCGCCGCCGAACATCCTGTTCATGCTCTCCGACGATCAGGCCTGGAGCGGGCTTTCCTGCCAGATGCACCCGGACATGCCGGACTCGAAAAGCAGCATCGTGCAGACACCGAACATCGCGCGACTCGCGGAGCAGGGCATGCGATTCAGCGCCGCTTATGCGCCCGCGCCGGTGTGCTCGCCGACACGCATCAGTTTGCAAACGGGACGAAATCCCGCGGCGCTCGGGTGGACGAAGGCCGCTCCGGCGGAGCAGGGCCATCGCTTGATCGAAGGCGAGAATCGCAAAAGCATTCGCGAGGACGAAGTCACCATCGGGCAGATGCTGAAGTCGGCGGGTTACGCTACCGCGCACTACGGTAAATGGCATCTTTCCGGCGGTGGACCCGCCGCCCACGGCTACGACGAGAGCGATGGCGACACCGGCAATCAAGACGCCGCGCCGCATCTGCCGCCGAACCCCGTGGACATCTTTGGCATGGGTTCGCGTGCGGTAGATTTCATGAAGCGGAGCCAAGCTGCGGGGAAACCATTCTTCATCCAGATGAGCTACAACGCGCTTCATTATCCCGAGAACGCGACTCCCGCGCTGCTGGAGAAATATCGGAAGCTCGCCTCCGGCAGAGATGACAAGGAAGTTGGACGTGCGGCCATCGCAGAAGACCTCGATCGCGGTGTGGGCGAGCTGCTGGCAAAACTGGATGCCATGGGCCTCTCGAAGAACACCATCGTCATCTACATGTCCGACAACGGCGGCTCGAATCGCCGCACGCTGAATGGCGGCAAAGGCGATGTTTGGGAGGGCGGCATCCGCGTTCCGCTGATCATTCGCGGACCCGGAATCGCGCCAAACTCGTGGTGCCACCAGCGGGTTGTCGGTTACGACTTCTTCCCGACCTTCTGCCGTTGGGCTGGCGTGAAGGCAACACTGCCAAAACAACTCGAAGGCGGCGACATCACACACATGCTCAGCGGGTCTTCCGAACCCGTGAAACGCCCGCGCGAGCCGCTCGTGTTCCATTTCCCGCATTACCAAGGTGACTCACCGCACTCGGCGATCCTCAGCGGAAACATGAAGCTTATTCACTTCTACGAAACGGGTGAACACAGGCTCTTCGACCTCCAAGCCGACATCGGCGAAACCAAGAACCTCGCCGCGGCCAAGCCCGAACTCGCCGCAACACTCGCCAAACAGCTCGCAGATTATTTAAAAGAAGTCGGAGCCGAAATGCCGAAACCAAATCCGAACTACGATCCCGCCAAAGAGCCAGCGAGGAAGGGTGGCGGTGGCGGAAAGGGTGGTGGCAAAGGAAAAGGCAAGGGCGGCAAGAAGCCGATGCAGAACGAATGAGGCGCGCTATCGGCGCGGCATGCACTGGAAACTCGTTTTGCTACTTCCCGTCCTGGCCGCGAACGCGGCGGAGCCCCTGTTTGTCGATGCCAAGGCGGAGGTTTCCGGGCAATGGAAGGGCCGTGAGACTCGCACGCTGGCGTCTTTTGAGGTGCACCCGATGCCGAAGGAGACCTTCACACGCTTCGGTGGATTGTCGGATGACCGGCAGAAGGCCACAGGCTTCTTCCGCGTGGAAAAAATCGGCGAGCGCTGGTGGATGATCGATCCGGAAGGCGGGCGCTTCATTTTCTCAGGTGTTTGCTCGCTGAAGCCGGAAACCAAGCTGGCCGCGAAAGAGCCGTTTGAGCAGCTTTTTGGCTCGAAGGATGCCTGGACTGCCAATACGCTCGATCTGCTTCGTGCGCATGGCTTCAACGGCGGCGGCGGTTTTTCGGATCATGAGACGCTGCGAGCCGCCACACAGCCGCTGCCTTACACGGTGACGCTCGGGCTGATGAGCGGCTTTGGCAGGAAGATCGGCGTCACGCACTCGGAGGCCGGTCACACGGGTTTCGCGGATGATGTCATCCCGGTGTTCGAGCCCGGCTTTGCGGCCTTTTGCGCGGAGGAGTGTCAGAAGAAGCTTTCCGTGATGAAGGATGATCCATGGCTCGTCGGCGTGTTTTCGGACAACGAACTGCCGATCAAGCGCGACATGCTGGACCGGATGCTGAAGCGCGGCGGAGCCACGCAAGCCGCTGCGGAGGCTTTCATGGCCGGAAAAGGCGCGGTGACGGATGATCTGCGGCGCGAGTTTGTGCAGCGGGTGTTTGATGACTACTTCCGCATCACCACGCAGGCCATTCGCAGTGTGCTGCCACGGCATTTGTGCCTCGGTTCGCGTTTCCACGGACCCGCAAAGACGGCGAGCGGCGTGTGGAAGGCCGCGGGCAGGTGGTGCGACGCCATCTCGATGAACTACTACGACCACTGGAGTCCGCAAAAAGAGCATCTGCGCCAGTGGCACGAGTGGTCGGGCAAGCCCTGCCTCATCACCGAGTTCTATGTCAAAGGCATGGACAGTGGCATGGGAAACACCAGCGGTGCGGGCTGGGTGGTGCGCACGCAGGCAGATCGCGGCTGGTTTTATCAAAACTTCACGCTCGCGCTGCTCGAATCGAAAACCTGCATCGGCTGGCACTGGTTCAAATACATGGACAACGACCCGTCCAACACGAAGACGGACGCCTCAAACCGCGACAGCAACAAAGGCATCCTCAACGCCCGTTACGAGCCCTACGCCCCCCTGCTGGAGGCGATGCGCGAGCTGAATTCGCGCATCCATCCGCTGATCCGGCAGTTTGATGCCGAGAAGTGAGGCGCATGTTCTCAGCGCTCCTCAACGGGCGCGGCTTTAGGCGAGAACAGCCCGAGCATCAGCAGCACGATGGTGAGGCTCATGCCAGCGAGATTCAGCAGGCTGCCGGACCCGATCAGGAAGAACGGCTCATGCAGCAAGCCTTGCTGGTCCACCGTCGACCCGATCCATTTGGCCAAAGTGACTAACGACAATCCAATCGTGAGCAAAGCGGCCGTAGTGCGCCAGGTGCGGGGATGCCGTGGCCTCGTGAGGAAGGAGTTTCGCAGGGCGAGGAGCCAGCAGAGGACGAAGGTCAGGAGGAAGAGGTCGGGCAGATGCATGGGGTTCGGTTGAGTTGGAGGTGGTGATGAGATGGCTGCAAGGGTGCAGCACGCGAGATGCTGCCGTGGCCCCGTGAAGGACTGTTGAAGCCTCGATGAAAAGTCGGTGAAAACATTCTGCCTTCCTTTCGCCGTGGCCTCGGCACCTTGACGGTTTGCTGACAATTTCGCACACCGCCCTTGATGCTTCGCTGACAGCCGCGCGTATGCTCATCCCATGAAAATGCGCCCTCCGCTGCTGCTTGCCTTGCTGCCCTTGTTTCTCATCGCCGCCGTGCAGGAGGAGAAACCAAAGGGCGGCGCAGGCCAGGGCGGCCAGGTCGAGCCCGCCGTGGTGCCGCCGTATCTGTTCAACGTGTGGCTTTGCAGGCCAGGAGCCGAGTCGGTGACCATCAGCGTGCTCGCTTGGGATGAAATGGAGGCCTTCATCGAGTATGGCTACGGATTGAAGACCGCAGCCGTCAAACTGAAGGCCAGTGAGCCGCAAAACATCGTGCTGAGCGGCTTGAAGCCCGACAAGAGCTACAACTACCGCCTTACCTATCGCCGCGCGGGTGGCGAGGCGGTTCAGGATGCGATGCGGAGTTTTCACACGCAGCGGAAGGCCGGGTCGAAGTTCTCCTTCGTCATGCAGGCAGACTCGCACCTCGACAACAACACCGATGTGCGCGTTTACCAGCAAACGCTGGCCAACATGCTGGCCGACAAGCCCGATTTCATGATCGACCTCGGCGACACAACGATGGTGGACAAGTTTGGCCGCTTCTACACGCGCTCCGAGTCACAATACAAAGCGCAGCGCTACTACATGGGCCGGATCGCGCACAGCGTGCCCATTTTCATGGTCTTGGGCAATCACGACGGCGAGCGCGCCAGCGATCCAGAGATGTCGGATTGGTCCATCAAACAGCGCCACACCTATTTCCCGAACCCCACCGATGGAAACGACAAGCACAGCTACTTCGCCTTCGAGTGGGGAAACGCGCTCTTCATCGGTCTCGATCCGTTTTGGTCCACCATGCGGCGCGGAGCCTCCGGCTGGGACATGACGCTCGGTGAAACGCAGTATCGCTGGCTCACGAAGACGCTCACCAGCAGCAAGGCCGCGATGCGCTTTGTCTTCATCCATCATCTCGTCGGCGGCTTGGGCCGCGATGTGCGCGGCGGAGCCAAACCAGCCGCCTACATGGAATGGGGCGGCAAAAACGCCGACGGCAGCGAAGGCTTCAAACAAAACCGCCCCGAATGGGAAATGCCGCTGCATCATCTATTCTTGAAGAATGGCGTGAACATCGTCTTCCACGGCCACGACCATCTTTTCGTCAAAGAAGAGCTCGACGGCATCATTTACCAGGAAGTCCCTCAGCCCGGTCATCCGAGCGGCGGCACCCGCAGCGCCGAAGAATACGGCTACGGCGGCGTCATCCTCGGCAGCAGCGGCCACGTGCGAGTCACCGTGAGTGAAAACGAAGCCAAAGTGGACTACGTGCGCAGCATCGTGCCCGGCGTGACACGCTCCGATCTCGAAAACGGCGCGGTGGAGCACAGTTACGAGATCAAATCACGCATGAGACGCGATTGATGCTTTGTGCTACTCCTTTCCTTCTTCCTTCATGCGAATGAAGGGGCGTAGCACGAGGAGCAGCAGCGGGGCCATCAGGACAAGGCCGCCGACGATGCTCCACATGGTCACGGTGTCACGGGGACCTTCCGCAGGGCAGTAACGAGTGAGGAGCCAGCTAAAGACGGCCCCGGTGGTGATCTTGCCCATCAGCAGTGGCACGGCGGAGAGCGCGGCGTAACTGGCCTCCTGGCCTTTTGGCGCGATGGAGACGGCGTATTCATAGACGCGCGGCGAATAAAAAGCCTCGCCAACCGAGAAGACAACCTGCCAGAGCACCACGGTGAGGAAGAGCGGGTGCGCCGCGCCCTGCCAGTCGAAGTAACCGCGGATCACCCATTGCCCGAGCGGCCCATCGGCAAGGCCCTGGAAGACCGACTGCGGCAGGGCAAGAAAGACAAAGGATGCCGCTGTGATGAAGCCCCCGAAGATCACCATCGGATATGCGGGGACCTTCCGCGTCAGGATGCCCGCGATGGGCGCGAGGATGAGGATGAGCACGCTGTTCACCGCGTTCGCACGTCCCGCACGTTTGCCGCCTTCGACGCCGAGCTCGCGTTCGAGGAAGGTCGGAAGCACGCCGTCCATGATGCTGAAGACGATTTTGAGCAGCCCGATCACCGCGAGGAACATCAGCAGGCGATGAAAGCCGGGATGACGCAGCAGCATCATGAAAAGTCGCGCGGACTCGCTGACCGCACTGCGGACGGTGAGCTTTCGCATAGGCGTGTCCTCGGCTCCCAGACCGCGCTCGCGGAGCAGCAGGAGCAGCGGAAGCATGAAGAGCTCGATGCCGCCACTCACCGCGAAAAGCACGCGCTGGATGCTGTAGTCACCGCCAAAGAGGTGAATCGTGGAGCCGCCTCCACCACCCTGCTTGATGCCGTCAAAGATGAAGTAGCCGGCCATGAAGCCGAGGTTCAGGAGCGCATAAAAGACGGAGAACGCCACGCTGCGCTGCTCCGCAGTGCTGAACTTGCGTGTCGCCGCCACGAGCACCGGCGTGCACAGCGCCTCGCCCACAGCCACAGGGATCAGGCCGGCCGTTAGCGCCAGCCACGGATTGGACACGGACATCATGATGACGCGTGCCGTCACGGCCAGCGTCACGCCGATCGCCAGCGTGGGCCGCAGGCCGATCGCATCCGTGATCGAACCCGCGAGCAGTGTGCAACTGGACATCATGAGCCCCAGCAGCAGGTAGCCGAACTGCGCATCCGAGTCGCTCATGCCGCAGTCCTTCATGAGGTAGGAGACCATCACCACCATCATGATCTTGTAGCCGGTGACGCTGAGCAGTTTCAGTCCAAACGTCACCCAAAGGCCGGCGGGAGCGCCGCGCAGATTCGCGATGGCATACAGGCCGATGCCAAAGGTGGCTCCGCCAATGACCCAGCCTGCCACGATGCCGAGGCTGAGCTTGGCCATCGCCATCCAGCCCACGGCCCAGCAGAAAAGAGCGAGCACGCCGCCGCGAAGCACGAGCGGCAGAAACGGTTGAGCGGGAGGTGCTGAGTCTGGCATGGTGAGAGGGGAGCCAGCATTGCGCAACTGGTCAAGCGTCTTGGTCTTGTAAGTCGAAACATAAGTCGAAACCGGTCTTCCCCGGCCCGCGGGTCGGGAAGCGAACCCAGCAAGGTCATTCGCAGCATGCGAATTCCAGCACCCCAAAGCTCGCCGGCACATGAAAATCCGGCTTTTCCGTGCCGGGATCCACCCACGGCATCCAGCCCATGTGCACACTGCCATCCGGCTTGTGATGAAACTCCGCGCGATACAGCCCCGCGAACATCTCGCGGCCGCGCAGCACGCCGAGATCACGCAGCACCGGCAGCGGGATGCTTCCGCTCACCGTGTAACCGCCTTCGCGAATCTCCGGCTGCAAAACGAGACCCTCACAGCTCCAGCTCCAATCAATCTCGCGATAAAACTTCGCCGCGTAATCCGCCACATCACCCCGCGGACTCATTTCGAGGCCAAAGTAGCGTTCCAGGCTCAAATCCGTCGCGAAGAAGATCTCCACGCGATCCGCTCCCAGCGCCCGCTCCTTCGCCGTCGGGCCATCCGGCAGCACCAAGTCGTCATCCACACAGTCGAAACGAAAGCGAAACACCTCGCCATCATGCATCGCCCGAAACTCGGTCTTCGGCGCAGGCCGATCCTCCCACGGAAAGGTGAATTCCGTGAGCAAATCGGCTTCAGACCAGTTCGTTGCGTTTTGGACGTGGTAGCGTTTCATGTGTGAGCAGTGGCACGAATGCACGGGGGCGACAAGACATGGATTGACGCCCATGCGGCTCCTCTGTCAGCATGGCCGTTTATGTTCGCTTTTCTCAAACCCGCCCCGCATGCGCCGCGTCTGCCGGAGGCTCAAATCGACCCGGTTTATCGTCGTCTTCGGCTCCAGGTCTTTGCGGGCATCTTTTTCGGCTACGCGGCCTACTACCTCGTGCGGAAAAACTTCTCGCTCGCCATTCCAGACATCCTCAAAGACTACCCGCAATACTCGAAGGCCGAGCTGGGTACCGTGGGAACCGCTCTTTCCTTCGCTTACGGCTTCTCAAAGTTTCTCATGGGGAGCATCTCGGACCGCAGCAATCCTCGTTGGTTCCTTCCGCTCGGATTGCTGCTTTCATGCGCAGTGTTGATGGTCTTCGGCTTGGTGAAGGAGGTGTATCTCTCCCTCACCGTCATGATTGTCCTCCAAGCACTCAACGGCTGGTTCAACGGCATGGGTTGGGCTCCATGTGGCAAAACCTTGGCTCATTGGTTCAGCGTCAAAGAGCGTGGAACTGCGCTTTCGATCTGGAATGTCGCTCACAACGTCGGCGGAGCACTCGTGGCCACCATCGCGCTTTGGGGCGTGACGATGTTTCACGACTGGGGCGCGAAGTTTTACTTCAACGCGATGGTTTCCACCGCTGTGGCTATCGCTGCGTTCATCTTGATTCGCGACACGCCGCAAAGCTGCGGCCTGCCGCCGATCGAGGAATACAAGAACGACTACCCGCCGAACTACAGCGCCGAGCACGAGCGCACCTTCACCTTCCGCGAGATCTTTTTCGGCCACGTTTTCAACAACAAGCTCCTGTGGGCCATCGCCACCGCGAACGCCTTCGTCTATTTCGTGCGCTACGGCGTCGTGGACTGGATTCCGACCTATTTGCAGACGGCGAAGAATTTTTCGTTTCAGCAATCGAGCACGGCCTGGGCCTGCTTTGAATGGTCTGCGGTGCCGGGCACCATTTTGTGCGGATGGATGTCTGACAAGGTCTTCAAATCCCGCCGTGCTCCCGCGACCATACTTTTCATGATCCCGACGCTGCTCGGCCTCATCGCCTACGGCCTGAATCGCAATGGGCCGCTGTGGATCGATGTCACCGCGCTCATCACCATCGGCTTTTTCATTTACGGCCCGGTGATGCTCATCGGCCTGCAAGCGCTCGACATGGTGCCCAAAAAGGCCGCCGGCACCGCCGCGGGCTTCACGGGCTTCTTTGGCTATGTTTTCGGCAGCGCCTTCGCCGGCACCGGCGTCGGCTGGATCGCCGATCACTGGGGCTGGGGTGGTGTGATCGTCACGATGGGCATCTGCTGTGTGCTCACGATGGTCTTCAGCGCCCTGACACTCGGACACAAAGCCGAGAGCGCGGCAGCGGGAGAATGATGAGAGCTGGTCGGCTATTCCGCTGCATCTCGCAACACACGCTCAACCAGACGATCCGAAATCCAGAAGCGGGCGCGGATTCGCAGTTCGTCTATCAATGGCTTGATCGCGGTGATCAAGCCACGCTGTTTGGCCTCGGCCAGACAGCCCAGCGTTCCGGTGAATAGAAGGCCGTTGCTCGTCGCAAACTCTCTTGCGGCCAGATCATCGAGCAGCAGAAGCGAACCCGGATGCTCCATGGCAAGGGCCAGACATTCGGCTTCACCAGGGTGCAACCGACTCGCCAGGCTCTTGACGAGCAGCCGGTCTTCCGGCGCAGCTAATTCAATAAACGGAAGAGAGGGAACTTGGGCAGCTTTCGGGAAAAGAGACGACTTTTCCGTGAGCTCGGCTCTCACGGCAGGCGGAATGACCAGTGAACCAAACAACCCCTGCAGAACATCCAAACACCCAATCTCGGCGAAATTGATGAGCGGTGTGGTGTTCGAAATGATCAGCGGCTTCTCCATGCGGCGAGATTGCTCAAATCTTGATCGAGATCAGGCTCATCGAGCGGCTGCTGGATGCCGCGCTCGCCGAGCATGTGCTGAAACTCGGCCTTGGTCATGCCTGCCATCCTGCAGGCGGAGGCCCCCGAGAGAACCCCATCCGAAAACAACGCCGCAGCCAGTCGCCGACACAACTCCTGCTGAAGCTGCCGGGGTGGGATGCGCACGCCGATCAAGGACTCGGCTGGCAAGGAAAGCGTCATGGTTTGCATGCGGGAAGAATATCCATGCGGAGTCTGAAAGTCACCGCAAATCTCACGGCTCTCCGAAGCCAAATCGACATTCTCAGGCTGGAACGGGTCAACGAGGACGTTTTGAAGAGACCATGAAACGACTTGGACTTTACCTCTTCACGTTCGCCACTGCCGCCGCGCAGCCGGTCACCATCGCGCATCGCGGGGCCAGCGGATATGTGCCGGAGCACACGCGGGAGGCGAAGGTCATGGCGCATGCGCAGGGCGCGGAGTTCATCGAGCAAGATGTCGTTTTGAGTAAAGATGACGTGCCGGTGGTGCTGCATGACATTCATCTCGATACCACGAGCGATGTCGCCACGCGCTTCCCGGATCGCAAACGGGCCGATGGACGCTACTACGCGCTCGATTTCACGCTCGCGGAGCTGCGGCAGCTTTCGATGCACGAGCGCTTGGATCACAAAACGGGCAAGCAGGCCTACCCGAAGCGTTTTCCGGCCACGACGGGCGGTTTTCGCATCCTGACGCTCGACGAGGAGCTGGAGTTGATCGCCGGGCTGAATCACAGCACCGGTCGCGTCGCGGGCATCTACCCGGAGATCAAGCAACCCGCCTGGCATCGCCAGGAAGGCCACGACATCAGCCCCATCGTGCTGCGGGTGCTCGCGAAGCATGGCTACACCTCGAAAGAGCACGCGTGCTACCTGCAATGCTTTGAACTCGATGAAGTGAAGCGTTTGCGCAGCGAGCTAGGCTGGAAGGGACGGCTGATTTTTCTCATGGGCGGCAAAACGAAGGCGGACTTGTCTGAGGTGGTAAAAATCGCGGACGGAATCGGTCCGGCGATCAGCAGCATTGTCTCCAGCACGACTGTCACCGATTTGACCTCACAAGCGCATGCGCTCGGTCTCGCCGTGCATCCCTACACGCTCCGCGTCGATGATCTGCCGAAGGGCATCTCCTCCTCCGAAGAGCTCATGCGGCTGCTTTTTGACGAAGCGAAGGTCGATGCGCTCTTCACCGATTTTCCGGATGTGACGGTGAATTGGCTGAAGAAGACGAAAAGCCGCTGACGTAGTGGATTCGCCATGATCCGCTCTTTTTCCAACCGTCGTCAGTTTCTTCGTCAGGCCTCGATTCTCGCCGCAGGAGCCGTTTGGCCGCTGCGCGAGACTTTTGCCGCTCCTGACGTGCCGAATGCGCTCGCGGGTCGTCTTTATAAGACTCTCAAAGTCGGCATGATCAAAGGCGGGGCGAATCTCACGGAGAAATTCAAGATCGCGAAGGAAGCGGGCTTCAAAGGCGTGGAGATGGGCTTTCCCGGCAACGACGTGGCGGAGACGAAGAAGGCCATCGCCGAAAGCGGCCTGCCGGTGGACGGCAGCGTGTGCGGCGAGCACTGGAGCGTGCGCCACACGAGCGCGGATGCCGCCACGCGGGCGAAGGCGCTCGAAAATCTCAAGCAGGCGCTGCGTGACACGCGCGAGGTGGGCGGGCACAGCGTGCTGCTCGTCGTCGGCAAGGGCGAGGACGGACCGGAGAATGAAATCTGGCCGCGCAGCGTGGAAAATATCGCCAAGGCCGTGCCGCTGGCAGCGGAGCTCGGTGTGCAGATCGTCATCGAGAACGTGTGGAACCAGTTCTGCTACGACCACAGCGGCGGCAGCGACCAGAAGGCGGACAAGTTTGTGAAGTATGTGGACGAGTTCCGCTCGCCGTGGGTTGGCATGCAGTTCGACATCGGCAACCACTGGAAATACGGCAGCATGGGCGACTGGATCCGCCAGCTCGGCCACCGCGTGCTGAAGCTCGATGTGAAGGGCTTCTCCCGTGCCCAAAACAAATTCACGCCCATCGGCGAAGGCGACATCGACTACGCCGACGTGCGCAAGGCGCTCATCGAGATCAATTTCCACGGCTGGCTCGCCGCCGAGGTCGCCGGTGGCGATCTCGACTACCTCAAAGGTGTGTCCGCCCAGATGGACACGGCGTTTGGACTGTGATTGAATCACCTCATCTCATCATGGAACCGTCCACTCACGCCAAACGCCGCTCTTTTCTCCGCGCCGCCTTTTCCGGCGCTCTTGTCACGCCGGGCATCATGAATGCTCAGCAGGTCGAAAAGGCCATCGCAGGCCAGTTTCATGAGGAAGCACGGGATTTGCCACTGGTGGATGACGTGGACGTCATCGTGTGCGGCGCGGGACCTGCGGGCATCGCTGCGGCGATAACGGCAGCACGTGCCGGGGCCAAGGTGCGTGTGTTTGAATGGCGTGGCTGCCTCGGTGGCGTGTGGACGGCGGGGTTGCTCGGCTACTTGCTCGATTTCGACAAACCGGGCTTCAATCAAGAGCTTCTCAAACGTCTCGATGAGCGCGAGATGCGGCGCGGCACGAGCAAAGGCAGCGTGGTGTATGAACCGGAGGGCATGAAGCTGCTGTTGGAAGAGATGTTTGTGGAAGCGGGCGTGAAATTCCAGCTCCACACCCGCGTGAGCGCCGCGTATCGTGAAGGCCAGCGCCTCACCACGATCGTCACCGAATCGAAAAGCGGGCGACAGGCCTGGCGTGCGCCCGTTTTCATCGACACCACCGGCGATGGCGATCTCGGCGCACTCGCTGGATGCGCTTTCGAGTATGGCGAGTCCGATTCGTGCCCCTGCCAGCCGATGTCGCTGAATGCGCTGCTCGTTTGCAAAGATGCGGCCGCTTTGGCTCCCTACATTCACAAGTCCGATCCCAGCAAGGCCGACGGCATCGCCAAGGATGCACTGCTGAAGGAAATCGAGCGCACCGGGCACTTCCCGTCCTACTCGAAGCCGACGCTTTGGCAGGTGCGGGACGATTTGCTGCTCGTAATGATGAATCATCAATACGGCGTGCCGTGCTTTGACGCCGCGAAGATCACCGAGGCCACCGTGCAGGCCCGCGCGGAGATGCACAAGATCGTGAATGGCCTGCGCAAACTCGGCGGCCCGTGGGAAGGCCTGCAAATCGCCGCCACCGCCGAGCAAATCGGCGTGCGCGACGGCCGCCGCATCAAAGGCCGCTACGTCGTGAACAAGGACGATGTCATCGCCGGCGCCCGCTACGACGATGCCGTCGTGCGCGCGACCTTCAGCGTGGACATCCACGCGCTGAGCGCGGAGCACAACAAGAAAGCCGCCTATCACAACGCCGGCATCAAAACGAAGCCCTACGACATCCCACTGCGTGCGCTCATCGCCAAAGACGTCGATGGCCTCATGATGGCCGGCCGCAACATCAGCGGCGATTTCATCGCGCATGCCAGCTACCGCGTGACGGGTAATTCCGTGGCGATGGGTGAAGCAGCTGGCATCACCGCAGCGCTCGCAGCTTTGTCCAAACGCCTGCCGCATGAGGTCGAGTGGAAGGAAAGCGCGGCGAAGCTGGCAGCGCTAAGGGCATAGGGCGGAGAGCAAAGAGTCGCTCCATCTCCATCGCGTGCCTTGAAGCGACTCGACGCCCTTTGCCTTAAGCTCTACGCGCTCTCTTCGCCTCCTGCTTCACAAACAGCGGCTCCAATGTGTCGCGAATCCACGTGAACGCGGCTTCGAGGCCTTCCTGCTGATAGATGACGCCGATCTGGGCCTCGACCTCGGTGGGATTGCCGTGGCAGGAAAGGAACTGGTTGCAGGTGAAGCGCGTCTTCATCTCCGCATCCACTTTGCCATGCGTGCGCAGGATGTGGGAGCGCACATAGAGCTCCAGCACGGCGTCGCCGATCCACGCGTTCTCGCGCGTGCGCTGGATGAGGTCAGGGGTGGTCATTCGATCATCGTTACGGTGGCTTTGAAGGTGTGCAATGCATTCGCAGGCCGACGCGGCGACAAAGCGTAAAAAATCGCACTTGCCAATATCCCAGACACGCGTCCAATATACCGTCACAACCATGAAAGCACTCGTCAAAGCCAAAGCGGAGCGCGGACTCTGGCTCCAGGATGTCCCGGAGCCACAGGTCGGCATCAATGATGTCCTCATCAAGGTCCGCAAAACCGGCATCTGTGGCACGGACCTGCACATCTATAAATGGGATGCCTGGGCGCAGAAGACGATCCCGGTGCCGATGGTCGTAGGGCATGAGTTCGTCGGCGAGGTCGTCGCGGTCGGCAGCAATGTGAATGACTTCCATCCCGGCGAAATCGTCAGCGCCGAAGGCCATGTCGTCTGCGGCCGATGCCGCAACTGCCTCGCCGGACGCCGTCACCTTTGCAAAGACACCGTCGGCATCGGCGTGAACCGCACCGGGGCCTTCGCCGAATACATCAGCGTGCCGATGACGAACGTCTGGCATCATCGCGATGGCGTGGACGAGGAGGTGGCGAGCATTTTCGATCCGTTCGGCAACGCCGTGCACACCGCGCTGGCTTTTGAATGCATGGGCGAGGACGTTTTGATCACCGGAGCCGGCCCCATCGGCATCATGGCTATTCCCGTCGTCAAACACGCCGGCGCACGTCACGTCGTCATCACCGATGTGAACGACTACCGCCTCGATCTCGCTCGAAAAATGGGCGCGACGCGTGCGGTGAACGTGAAGCACGAAACCATCGCCGACGTGCAAAAGCAGCTCGGCATGAAGGAAGGCTTCGACGTCGGGCTGGAGATGAGCGGCAACGCCACCGCCTTTCGCGACATGATCGACAACATGTGCCACGGCGGCAAGATCGCCATGCTCGGCATCCCCAGCGAGCCCATCGCCATCGACTGGAACAAGGTCATCTTCAACATGCTCACCATCCACGGCATCTACGGCCGCGAGATGTATGAGACCTGGTATCAGATGAGCGTCATGCTCGAAAGCGGCGTGAACATCGCCCCTGTCATCACCCACCGCTTCCACTACACCGACTTCGAACAAGGCTTCGCCGCCATGGAAAGCGGCAACTGCGGCAAAGTCGTGCTCGACTGGTCAGCGTAGGACAAAAGCATGAAACCCGCGAATACCAGCCTCTCACGCAAACCGTCGCCCAGCCTCCATCAGCATGCTGCGGAGCCGCACGCGCTCGGGAGCATTCAGGCGCAGCGTGTTGACCGTGGCGCGTCCTCGCGGCGTGCGAGGCTCGATCTCGGCTCCGAGAAAGCGAAAGTGGCTGCTCCAGTCATCCAGTCGCGGATGAAACAGCACCTCGACCGCGCCGGTCAGCGGATCAATGCCAGCGAGGTTGGGGCCTTTGAGCCGGTTGCACTGAAAACAGGCCAGACAGAGGTTTTCCTCTACCGTCTGTCCACCATGCTGCTCCGCCACGACATGATCGACCTCGTGCGCGAACAGCACCTCGTCCTCATGGATGCTGCAATACTCGCAACATCCGGCTGCACGCTCCGCCACCAGCCTGCGCAGAGCCGCGCTGATGCGCGTCGTGCTCATGCCGACTGCGGAAGTTTCTTGCGGGCCTCGGCTTTCAAAATGGACACCAGCGAGTCGAGCTGGGCCAGTTCATCGAGCTCGGCGGCCTCTTCAGGCGCGAGCCGACCTGCGGTGTTCTTCTCCAACAAATCACGACTGCGCTCCGCAAACTGCGCCGAGGGCTTGAAAGTCACGATGGCCGCCGGAGAAGGTCCGCTGGCGAGAAACTCGATCACCTCCCGGCCTGCACCTGCCGTGGCGGCCCACATGCCGCGCAGCCCACGCTCTAAAATGGAAACAAGCTGCCCCGGCTCGGTCGGCAGCCGTTTTGCCACGGATTCGGGTAGGTCGAGAGTGACTTGCATGTGCTTAGTTTGATGTCTCGCTGCCCAAATTCCAACCTGTTTCTTTACCGCTTCATGAACCTACGCCTCCTTGCCCTCTTTCTCATCGCATCGTTCGCCCGCGCTGAAATTAACGTCCCAGCCTTCACCGCCTACACCGAGCCCGACTTCCGCGGCGTCGAGATTTCGAAGGGAAAAGGCCTCAGCGGCTGGAAGGACGCCAAACAACGAGTGCTGTGGTTTGGCGAGATCAAAACGCCCGGCAAGCTCACCGCCGCGCTTCACGTGCAGGGCGACGAAGGCCGCGTTTTGAGCCTCAAAGTCGGCGAAACGAGCCGCGAAGCCACCGTGGCGAACGGAACGGCTTCGTTTGGTGAATTCGACATCGCGAAGGCTGGTTACGTGAAGTTTGAACTGACCTCCAAAGAGGGCTGCAAAGGCATCATCGAGGCTCTCGTGCTCGATGGACCCGCGACGCAGGACGCGCACTTCAATCTCGAACCGCGTCGCAATGCCTCCTCGGTGCATTTGATGTATCCGACGCCGAAGGACGAAAAGATCGCGCTCTTCTACAACGAGGTCACCGCCGTCGAGGAGCCGCTTTACACCTTCTACATGGCCTGCGGCTTCTCGCGCGGCTACTTTGGCATGCAGATCAATTCTGAGACGGAGCGCCGCATCATCTTCTCCGTGTGGGACGCGGGCAACGGCACCAACGCCATCGACCGCTCCACCGTCTCGAAAGATGATCAGACGCAACTCCTCGCCAAAGGCGAAGGCGTCGAAGCGAGCGTCTTCGGCCACGAAGGCACCGGCGGGCACTCGCATCTCGTTTATCCATGGAAAACCGTCCAGGCGCAGAAGTTTGTCGTCGCCGTGAAGCCCGAGGGCGATCACACGACCTACAGCGGCTACTGGTTCCATCCAGAAAAACAAAGCTGGATGCTCATCGCGAGCTTTAGGGCACCGAAAGACGGCAACTACCTGCGCGGCCTGCATTCCTTCAGCGAAAACTTCGGCGGTCAAAACGGCCACCAGCAGCGCAAAGCTCTATACGGCCCGCAATGGATCGCCAACGCCGATGGCAAATGGACCGAGCTCACCACCGCGAAGTTCAGCCACGATCCCACCGGCAAAGCTCATCGCCTTGACCGCTTCATGGGCGTCGAAGCCGGCCAATTCTTCCTCTCGCACGGCGGCTTCGTCGAAGGCTTCACGAAATACGGCGAGCCGTTTGATCGAGCCGCGACGAATCAGCCGCCCGTCTTTAAATTGCCTTAACCACTACTTGGGCAGAGCAACTTCCTTGCTCAACTGGTGATGGTAGAAGGCCGGGATGTAGTCGCTCTCCTTCATCCGCGAGGCTAAGGGAGGACAGCTTACGCCGGAGGGCGTGACTGACTTCATGCGTTGATTAGTTCACGCAGGCGTTTGCGGGCGCGGTGGAGGGCGACGCGGGTGGCGGGGGACGTTGGTTGTGATGTACGCTCGGGTTTGTCTTCGAGAATGGGACCAACGCGTTGCCAGATGATGGGCTTGAGTTCTTGGCGGAGGGTTTGCAGGGCGATGTGGAGG
>NZ_JACSRD010000043.1 GCF_014879935.1 Prosthecobacter sp. | reverse complement strand
AGCTTGTGTACCTCCAGCAGCGTCACGAAGGGGTCCAGCAAGGCACCGAGATAATGGTTCATCAGTTCCACTAGCGCGGCTCGCCCCGCCGTCATCTTCGGCGCGGACTGGTTACGGACCATTTTTTCGGCGACGGGAGCGCCCGCAGGTTCATAGATTGTCACCTTCACCTCATCCAGCGCCTCCAGCGCGGCGACGATGCGGGGACGTACCTGCGCCCAGTCCAGTCCGCCCAAACCGCTGCCCAGCGGCGGGATCGCGATGGAACGAATCTTCTTTTCCCGCAGCAGGTCCACCAGCGCCTTCAGCCCGGAGTCGATGTCCTCCATCAGGCTCATCCCGCGCCAGTGGCGCTTGGTCGGAAAGTTGATGATGAAGCGCGGATGGGTCAGAGCGCCGGTTTCATGAACGAACATTCGCCCCGGCTGCACTTCCTTGCGCTGACAAGCCTTCTCGTAAGCCTTGTAGTTTTCAGGGTAGGCATTGCGGAACTGCAGCGCGATCCCGCGCCCCATCACACCGACGCAGTTCACCGTGTTTACGATCGCTTCGGAGTCGTCGTGCAAAATATCGCCTTGAGTGGAATGGATCATGATGGTCTGTGCTCGGGTTAATAAAACCATTCGCGAAGGACTTCCAGTCGGGGCCGGTGCGCTTTTCCGGCAAGCTGGTCGGATACTTGCCGATACACCGTCTGGGACTGCATACCGACGCGCTCGACCAGCGCCCAGGGAAAACTCTTCTCTATCAGAAACTCGGCTTGTTTGCCTTCCTTGACCGAGGGGCTGACCCCAGGACCGCTCCATTTCTGAGCCTCCACTGCGTCCCAGTTGATTTCATCCAACTGCGCTATCTTGGCCCGATCCTCGAAATAGGTCGACCCCGCATTGGACAGTGTGAAAGCCCAGCGCCGCGAATGGGCCTCGGCCCAGGCAATACTGGCGAGGAGGTCGGATTCCAGATGAATGATCGGCTCCTGCCCGCCGCGATAAGTCAGTTCGGGATGGTTCTGCTGATGGATCAGGTAAAGCATGATCGAGCGCGGACAGAAATAAAACGGTACGCATTGCCCTACCGTCAGCGTCGGATGACTGGTGAGCGGCGTCGTCAACCGGCGTTGCTTGATGCCGCTCATGCCGATGGTCGTTCCCGGTGAAGCCTTGCGCTGCACCACTGCATCCGACCAAAGCCCACCGTCTGCGATAACCGATTCGAGTCGATCCACATGCAGGATGTGGTAAATCTTTGCCTGGGTAGGGTGACGCATGATCAGCGTTTCGAGACTTTTTCGGTGGTGTCGGTTTTCATGCGTTTAGAGCTTGGCTTTTAACACTCTCGCCATCCTTGCAAAAGCGGGTAATGAGCTGAGCGCGGTTGGGTTCAGGATCCCGACAACCCCAAAAGAGCGCTTGCCCTTGGCGTAAGCGTTGGAGCAGTCGCTGCTTGCTTGGGTAAGTTTTTCGTGAACCTCCTTGCGGTTACGTTGCTCCAGATCGATCAGCGGCGGCAAGGCATTCTCTTTGAACCTGTGACCGTAATGCGCTTTCAATGCAGCACGGTCGGCAACGATCCACGTTTCCATGCACGTCGTCATCAGCAGAACCTGCTCATCGTCCGCTCCAGCAGGCTTATCCCAGTTGTCCCGGCTCTTGAGATGCTCCCAGGCCTTTTCGCCATCGGCCACGGGGTCTTCGCTGTCCACCAGCATGGCAATGTAGTCTCCCTGCTTGCGCTGCGCATGGGCGGTTTTGAAATGGTCGAACACCGCGTTGCGTCCACCACACGCACTGAGCCGGGGCATCCTCTTGCCGGCGGCGAATCCCAGCTTCCCGATCAGATTGCGGAAGCCCTCACGGCAGCGCACCTGATCTTCTTTGGACTCCGCGCCTTCGATGTAGAGATGGGCGCTCACCAGCGGGTTCCTCCCAGTTGTCCCTGAATCCAAAGTTGTCCGAGGCGGTATTTTTCCAGCCACACCGCCAGTTCGGAGGCCGAGAGACGAGTCATCTCTGTTTTACCCTCGTGCTTTTCGCAGACCACCACGGATTCGGGGCAATCGGTCATGGCATCCACGAGGATGTCGGAATGTGTCGTCACGATGAGTTGCGTGCGTTGAGATGCCTCCTTGAGGAGGTCGGCGACGGTCGGCAAAATATCTGGATGTAATCCGAGTTCCGGCTCTTCCATGCAGATGAGCGGTGGCGGCTCGGGGTCGCAGAGGATGGCCAGCAGGCAAAGAAAGCGCAGCGAGCCGTCCGAAAGGCGGGTGGCAGGAATAGCAAAATCCTCTTCATGCAGGAACACTTGCACCGAACCGCCTTCCGTTACCACCTCGAAATCCGTCAGTCCGTCATAGAGCTTCCGCAAGTTATCCAAGAAAGCTTTTTTGGCTTTGGGCGATTTCTTCATCCGGCTCAAGAACAGTCCTATGTTTGAAAAGTCCTCCAGCAAAACGTCATTCCGCATATCGGTTTGCTGGGGCGCACGATGGGCCGCATTTCTGCCAAACTCCCATTCACGGTAAATGCGGATACGCTCGTAGTTTTGCGCGAGCCATGCAAGCTCGGGATAAACGTCGGGGTCACGTCGCTGCAACAAAATCGAGCGATCAAGCTCAATGGAGTCACGGGAGAGGCGCCGACTCGGTCCCGCCGAAGTGTTGACCACCGGGTCTCCCTGCTGAAAGCGATAGAAAAAGCAGACGTCTGCCTCGTAACCATCTCGGTGCTCACTCTCTTCGATACGCTCATCGTGGAGAAGAAATGACTGCTGTGAAGAGCGAAACGCCACCGTATGGCGAAGAGGCTTATTCCCCTTTGGGTTGTTCACCACCCATTCCACCGAAGCGGACTCGTTGGGTTGGCCTTTCCAGATCCATTCGGACGCACCGCCGCCTTTGAGAGTGACCTCCCTGAAGTCCTTTGCTGCGGCGGAGGCGCGCATGAAGCTCACCGCCTCGATGAGATTGGACTTGCCGCTGCCATTCGGGCCGATGAGCAGGTTCAGGGCTTGGAGTTCAATGCCCGCATTGTCAGGCCCAAAAGACAGGAAGTTTTTCGGTGCGAGATGGTGGATCAGGACCGGATCGGTTTTGTCGGGCATCGCTTAAGACTCCTCGGGTTCGATTTCATCCAGAATATCCGCATGTTCCGGCGACGCGCCGGTGAAGAGTTCGGCAGCGGGGTCGGTGGGCAGGTCTGGCAGCTTGGCGGCGGCTTCGCGCACGTCCAGCTTGCCGGTCACGATGTCGGCGGTCAGGCGCGTGCGGTATTCCTGCATCAGCGCGATTTCTCGCTCGGTGCGGATGATGGCGGTGTTGACCGTTGTGGCTTCGGCCCTAATGGCTTCGATAAGACTCATCTGTTCAACATAAGGTGGCACCACCATTGAAATTGATCGAACGGTCGCGCCGGACACTTTGAACGCACCGTTGCTTGTCTTGGCAAGGGTCGAGACCTGATTCGTTACATAGGATGAATTGATAGCCAAAACCATGAACTCGGCATTCATCTTCTCGTTGGGACGAAGCTTCATGAGAATGTCTGGATAGACGCAGTTCTCCGGGCAGTCCTCAACGAGGCCACACTTCCCCACAAGGGCGACGTTTCCATTTCCGCGAACAAGCAAGATGTCACCTTTGTAAATGCGAAATCCAGCGACTCGGGCGCTGTCGAGTTCAACGAACTTCTCATGTCCCGCTAGATTAACGCAACCATCTCTCACCGCAGAGATTGAGAATGACAAGACGCCGATCCCTGTGGATGCCTGTGGAGAAACCCCATTTTTTGGGCCGAACGACAAAACTTGTCGAAGCTGCATCACCTCCCAATGCGCAGGAATGTCGCCGAGCCACGGAATGCCGGAGGGCTTGAGGGAGACGTCGGGGTCGAGGCCACGGGTGACGGCGTGGTGGATGATGGCTTGCTTCTGCTCGTTCAGCAGCCTGATCAGCTTGCGCTTGGTGCGGATGAAGCCGTCGATCTTCCAGTTCGCGTGGTCCAGAAACCGCACGATGGCCGCTTGTTCGTCGGGCGGCGGGAGGGGGATTGGCGCATCAAGAAACGAGGCATCAGTCAATTGAAGTCTGGAAATCCAGACACCTTTTGATCTGACCTGAAGCTCCCAGTGAAATGGTGAGGACCGAACCAATTCATGGAGAAAGCGCGGGTTCATCTGCGCCGAAGGACGGGGCCGATAGACACTGTAGGCAGTGCTGATGATGCCGTGATGCTGCGTCACGCCCAAGCCACCGCCCCAAGCCCATAGACTGTTGATCACCAAGTCGCCCGGCCAGCAGAGTTTGTGGCCAGCGTAGGACTCCGCTTTGAACATAGTCACCTTGGCGCTGTTGCGAGGAACCACTCCACGGGCAGAGCTAACCGTGAGGAGTTCTTCTTTGCCAGATTTTGAGCGTTGATCAATGGTGACCAAATAGGACTTTCCCCGCTTAGTCACCCAATGCGCGGGTAAGGAACGAACCCACGGAATGTCGGACTCCTTGTATTCCGCATACGGTTTGAGTCCTTCGATCATGGCTGTCCCCCCGAAATCAGGAGTCGTCTGGCCTCCTGTTCCCGGGCATGTTCTATCGCCTGGTGCAGCCGGGCGCGGAGCAGCGGCAACGGCGGCAGTTCGGTGAGGTACTCGCTGACGCGGATGGACTTGGCGTCGAG
>NZ_JACSRD010000134.1 GCF_014879935.1 Prosthecobacter sp. | reverse complement strand
TGCTCGCTTTCGCCGCTGTCATCGATTGGATGCAGCCGCTCAAGAGGTTTTAAAACACTGCCTAGCACCGGCACCTTCCTCTGCCGAATTTCGAAGCCGCCATGTGTCAGCGACTGCACTCAGCTCATATTGCGGAGCAAGATGGCTACTTTGCTGTCGCGCATTTCACAGGTGCATGCTAAACGGCGCGGATGTCCTCCCCACTTTTTGATCTCTCCGGCAAATGCGCACTCGTCACCGGCGGCAGCAAAGGCCTCGGCAAGGCGATGGCCCGTGGCTTTGCGGAAGCCGGCGCGGATGTCTTCATCTCCAGCCGCAATGCCGATGAACTGAATGCAGCAGCAGCCGAGATCGGCGAGGGATTGACGGTGAAAGTCGAGTGGATGGTCGCCGACATGGCGGATCGTGCGCAAGTGAAGGCCCTGGCGGCCGAAGCAGAGAAGCGGCTCGGCAAGGTGGACATCCTGGTGAACAACGCCGGCATCAACAACCCGCAGGCCATCGACGAGATCACCGACGAGGTGTGGGATCGCAACGTGGAGGTGGATCTGACCTCCGTCATGGCGCTGACCCGCGCCCTGGTGCCCGGAATGAAGCAGCGCAAATGGGGCCGTGTCATCCACACCTCCAGCGTGCTCGGCGTCGGCGGTCGTTTGAAGCGAAATGTGTATTGCGCATGCAAAGCGGCGCTGATCGGCCTGGCGCGTGCGAGTGCTCTGGATCTCGGTCCCTACGGCATCACGGTGAACTGCCTCTGCCCTGGCCCCTTCCTCACCGACATGCCTGGCAAGCTGCTCAACGACGAGGAAAAGAAATATTTCGCCGACCGCACCGCCGTGAAGCGCTGGGCCGCTCCGCGTGAACTGGCCGGCCCTGCGCTCATGCTGGCGAGTGAAGCCGGCAGCTACATCACCGGCCAGGGCATCGTGGTGGATGGCGGAGCGGCCGTGAACATCCTCTGACGTTCACTTCGCCTCCCCCTTCCCAAAGAACATCAAATGCTGCCACGGCAGCTCGTCGTATTCACGTTTCAGCGTGAAGCCGTTCGCGTTCATCTCCTTGTGGATCTGCGCCTTGCTCATTTTGTGCGCCGGTTTGATCGGCACGCTCTCGTCCTCCGCCCGGAATTCAACGAGCACGAGCAACCCGTCGGGCTTCAAGGCCGCTCGCATCGAGGCGAGCATCTGCACCGGGTGCGAGAATTCGTGATACACATCCACCAGCAGGATCATGTCGCACGAGTCCGGCGGCAGCTTCGGATCGTGATACAAACCGTTGATCGGCACGATGTTCTTGAGGCCCTTGGCGGCGATGCGTTTCTTCAGCATCTCGATCATCTCCGGCTGCACATCGACTGCGAGGACCTTCCCGTTTTCGCCGACCATCTCTGCCAGAGGCAGTGTGTGAAACCCATTCCCGCAGCCCATGTCGCACACAGTCATGCCCGGCTTCACATTCAGCTCCTTGCGCATCTTCGTCGGTGCCTCCTCGTCTTCACGCACACGACGCATCAGCCAGTCCGCGCCCTGCCAGTGCATGGTTTGCGCGATCTCGCGGCCCAGATACTCCGTCAGCGGCGGCGGCACCTCCTGAGCAGGAAGATTCAAAGCGGCGGCCAGGAGCAGAAAGAGGATGATTCGCATGACGTGGATGCATCAAACGTCGGAACCTGGGGAAATGTAGCGATTGGAGAGCGTGCAGAGTTTTCCAGACTCGCGCTGGAAATCACCGGGCTGCCTCGTATCATCGACCATCATGAATTTCCGTTTCATCGCCCGTTTGCTGCCCTTGATCGGGGCCGGGTTCGTCACGCTTCACGCCCAGGAAACGCCGCCTCCGCCCAGCCAGCCTGCGAAACCGGCCATTCCCGAGGATGTCGTGGGGGACGAGCATGTGCGGGAGGAGTTCGGCGTGAACCAGTTCACCACGCCGTCCATCCGCAAGCTCTTCGACATGCTGAACAAGGTGGGCAAGCTCAGCTACGACAACTTGAAGCGCCCCTTCTCCGACAAAACGCCCGCCGACCGTGTCCTGGTGTCCCTCGGACTCGGCACTCTCATCGCCGACGGCTTCCTCATCGTACAATGCGAAAAGGTGGAGGAAATGGAGCCCGTGGGCCGCGCCATGATCAAATATGGCAAGGCGCTGGGCGCTGGCAGCCGCATGAACAAGCACACGCAGAGCCTCTTTGAATACAGCCTGAAGGGCAACTGGCAGGACCTTCGCGTCGAACTGGCCAAAACACAGGCCGACGTCGAGGCGGAGATGGTGCAGCTCCGTGATGTGGACATCGCCCACCTCATCAGCCTGGGCGGCTGGCTGCGTGCGCTGGAAATCTCCACCCAGAGCATCAGCGACAACTACGCCGAGGAAAAGACCCGCCAGCTCACCCGTCGCGACATCGCCGAGTACTACATGATGAGCCTCGACAGCCTGCACCCCAGCATCATGAAGAATCCGAACCTGCAGTCCCTGCGCAAAGGCCTGGAGGAAATGATCCCCCTCGTCGATGTCCCGGAAGGCAAGGCTCTTTCCCAGGAGGAAGTGAAGGCGCTTCACAAGAAGGCGTCCTCGCTCGCCCACATCATCACCGACAAGATGAACGGCTGAGCCGTTCCCTTCCCGAAAAAACATCCCCATGGCCAGTCTCAACCCGCAACAGCGCCAGCTCGTCGAGCAATGGGCCGCTGAAGGTGCCACCCTCAATCAAATCCAGGACCGCCTTCGCACCGAGTGCTCAATCACCCTCACCTACATGGAGACACGCCTCCTCATCATGGAGCTGGGTGTCAAGATCCAGGACAAGCCCCGTGAGGCCCCTCCTACGCCACCAGAGGAGCAGCCGCAGCCATCACCCGCGGCCGATGTCGAAGTGGAGGACGACTTTGCCGACATGGCGGAGCCAGCCGACGCGGCTCCTGGCGGCACAGGCGGGCTGAAAGTCACCGTCGATGAAGTCCCCCCGCCCGGGGCGCTTGTCAGCGGCAAGGCCACCTTCAGCGATGGCAACACCATCCAGTGGTTCATGGACCAGATGGGCCGCTTCGGCCTGCGCGGCCCCACGCCCGGCTACCAGCCGCCGCCGGCCGACATCCCCGCCTTCCAGCGGGAGCTCGACACGCTCCTCAGCGTGCGCGGCTTCTGATCTTGGAACCTGAAACTTTGAACGTTAAACCTGAATTCCGGCCCCGTGCTTCTGATCATCGACAACTACGACTCCTTCACCTACAACCTCGTCCAGTACTTTGGCGAGATGGGAGCCGTCATGGAAATCCGCCGCAACGACCAGGTCACGCTCGATGAGATCGAAAAACTCAAGCCCGACCACATCTGCATCTCCCCCGGCCCCTGCACGCCGAAGGAAGCCGGCATCAGTTGCGCCGTGATCGAGCGCTTTGGCCGGACCACGCCGCTCCTCGGCGTCTGCCTCGGTCATCAGGCCATCGGCCACGTCTTCGGCGGCGATGTCGTCCGTGCCGGGCGCCTCATGCATGGCAAGACCTCGATGATCCATCACACGGGCAAATCCGTCTTCAAAGACATGCCCGAACCCTTCGAGGCCACCCGTTACCACTCGCTCCTCGTCAAACGTGCCACCCTGCCGGACTGCCTCGAAATCACCGCCACCTCCAGCGACGACGACACCGAGATCATGGGCCTCCGCCACAAGGAACTGCCCATCCACGGCGTCCAGTTTCACCCCGAATCCATCCTCACCCAGGACGGAAAGAAGCTGCTGAAAAACTTCCTGGAGATGTGATCCACGCGCGGAACCTGGCGCTCCGCGATGAGCCAGGAAAGGACGCAGAACGGATTTCGGGATGCTTCACCCGGGCAAACCCTCGCCACACCGGCGCATGCCCAGCCTGCTCGTGGCAACGAGCGTTTTCCCAGGGCCGGCGTGGCGGTTCCAAACGATACCCCCGCATGCAGAAGGTCACACCATTCCTGTCTTTCGACGGACAAGCCGAGCAGGCGGCCCAGTTCTACGTCTCGCTCCTGCCCGGCTCGCAGATCGACCGCATCACCCGCTCGCCCATGGACACTCCCGGCGGCAAGACCGGCTCGGTGCTCCTCGTGGAATTCACCCTCGCAGGCAGCTCTTACATCGCGTTAAACACCCCCGGTTTCACCTTCACCGAGGCCGTCTCATTCCTCATCACCTGTGCCGACCAGGCGGAGACTGACCGTCTCTGGGCCGCACTCACAGCGGACGGCGGAACAGAAATCGCCTGTGGCTGGCTGAAGGACGCTGGGGCGTCTTCTGGCAGATCACACCGGTCCGCATGCTGGAGTTGCTCCGCGATCCCGATCCGCATCGGGCCCGCCGCGCCATGGAGGCGATGACAAAGATGGTCAAAATCGACATCGCCACCATCGAACGCGCCGCCGGGGAAGCCTCGCCCCTGACCACGGCCTGAACTGCCACGGCGCAGAACGCCGCTTCCACCATTGAGCTGACAGGGACAGCACGCTGGGGCGAGCGGACCCTGCAACCGTTCCCAATTGGAACGTGACCACGCGCATCCTGGCACAAAGCACCCCTTGCTGTGCAACCGGGGCCGTTTCACCGCCACTCGTGCTTCGGACAGCGGCCATGAAGCTTCGCTTTGACGGCTGGATAGCCTGCACTTCTCACACTCTGGAGCTTGCGCGGCGGCGCTGTAGCGCGGAATTCCGATTCCGCGAAGGCCCCGCC
>NZ_JACSRD010000179.1 GCF_014879935.1 Prosthecobacter sp. | reverse complement strand
TATGTTTCCGCGCCTGCCATTTTGAGCGCGAAGTCGCCGAACTCGATGTTTCAGGTGGCTTCGATTGGGGTTGGAGGGATGGGTGGGAACACGATGATGAGCGTGCTCCAGCATCCGAAGGTACGCATTGTCGGCATGTGTGATGTGGATGCGAAGACGCTGGAGCTGGCGACGAAGGGCATGTCGTCGCGGCGAAAGGAGCTGCAGGACCCGGCGGCGAAGGAGCGGCTCGGTGACGCGGCGACGTTTCGGGATTATCGCGAGATGATCGCGAAGCTGGGCGACAGCGTGGATGCTGTCACGATCGGCACGCCGGATCACATGCACGCGGCGCAGGCGGTGACGGCATTGCGAGCGAAGAAGCATGTGTACCTTCAAAAGCCGCTGACGCATCATTTGCACGAGGCGCGGATTTTGAGCGCGGAGGCGGCGAAGGCGGGCGTGACGACGCAAATGGGCACGCAGGGGCATTCGAGCGTCGAGACGTCGCTGGCGGTCGATTTGATCAAGAGCGGCGCGATCGGGAAGGTGAAGGAAGTCATCTGCTGGGAGAACAAGAAGGCGAGCTGGTGGCCGAAAGTGACGCAACGCAAAGCGGAGGCCGATCCGGTGCCGGCGAACGTGGATTGGAACCTGTGGCTCGGCGTGGCGAACGAGGTGCCCTTCCTCGAAGGCGCGTATCATCCGTCGATGTGGCGCTCGTGGGTGGATTTTGGCGTCGGCATGATGGGCGACATGGGCTGTCACTACTTCGACGTGGTGTTTGCCTGCCTCGGTCTCGCCGCACCGAAGCGCGTACGCTGCCTCGACGAGGGCAGCAAGGGCGATCTGTATGCGATGAAGCGCCATCTGGAGCTCGAATTCCCCGGCACGCGGCTCACGGCGGGCGACACGATCAAGATGACGTGGACGGACGGCGGCTACGAGTATGACAAGCGCGTCATCAAGCCCTCCGTGCTCACCAAAGACACGCCGAGCGGCATTTTCTTCATCGGCGAGAGCGGCGGCATCTTCAAACCGCACAGCCAGCGCCCGTGGCTGGTGCCGGAGGCGAATTTCACCGGCCACACCTACCCGAAGACACGCATCGCGAATCATTACACCGACTGGGTGGATGCCTGCATGAAGGGCGCAAAAGCCGCCACCGACCTGCCGACCTACGGCTGCCCCGTGACGGAGGCCGTTTTGCTCGGCGTTCTCTCCGAGCGGAATCCGGGCGACTGGATCGAATGGGATGCCACGAACGGCAAAATCGCCAACAGGCCCGAATTGAATGCCCAGCTCACGCGGACGTATCGCGATGGCTGGAGCGTCGAGGGGCTGGGGTGAGTGGTGATTAACATCGACGTAACAAGCGCAATTTTTGGCGCAAGTTGTGCATCACCGGAGTTGCACGCTGCGACAGCCGTCGTAGCATGCGAGCGTCTCATGAGCGCGCACGAGAGCAAACCCGATTCACGTCTGAAGCAGGCGGAGAAGATCGCCACCCATCCGGAGCAGTACAAGGTCTGTGAAGGTTGCGGATCGATTGTGGTGACACGGGCTGTGACCTGTCCGAGCTGCCATGCCTACTTGTTCGACAGCGCGACCACGCGCGTGATCGCCCAGGCGAAGGAACTGGCTCTCCGGGCCGCGAATTCGGTACTGGCGTCGGATTTGTCGTGATGGGCGGGTGATGCGGAGGGCGCGTGGCGGTTGACACCTGCGGAGCTGCATTCCATCTCACGCGGTGATTCCTTTCGATCTGTCTCTCTCCGAGGTACCCGGCCTGCCTGCGCATGCGGCGCGGACTTTGGCGAAGGAGGGTGTCAAAACAGTGGCCGAGGTGGTCTGGCATCTGCCGTTCCGGCATGAGGACCGCCGGCAGATGGAGGCGCTGGCGTTCCAGGCGGGGCCGCTGCCGTCCTGCCATCACGTGCTGGTCACCAAGACTGGAAACAAGTTTTTTGGGCGGCGCTCCGGCATGTTTGAGGCCGTGGTGCAGCACGCGGGCGCGTTGCTGGGACAGCAGCTCACGCTGCGCTGGTGGAACATGCCGTTCATGAGCCGTGTGATCGCGGAGGGGCAGGAATTGATCGTTTATGGCGTGATCAAGGAGACGAAGGGGTGCCTGAGCATGGCGCATCCGGAGTATGAGATCGTCAAAGGCGGCGCGGATGAGGACGCGGAGCAGATTCACACGGGACGCATCACGCCGGTGTATCGTCTGCGGGGTGCGATGACGCAGAAGGCGTTGCGCGTGGCCGCGTGGCATGTGTTTCAGGCGTTGCCGGAGTCATTCATCGAGGATCTGCTGCCCACGCCGAGCGCGGAGGGCGAGTTCGCGGGACTCACACGATCCAAGGCGCTGCGTGAGGCGCATTTTCCAGCCAGCATGGAGAAGCTGGAGCAGGCACGGCGTTACCTCGCGCTGGAGGAGTTTTTCGGCTACCAGCTCCGCGTGGCCCGACGGAAACGGCGTGTGATCGAATCTGGTGGACGGGAGCAGAGGGGCACGGGCGAGCTGCTGCGTGATTTCTTCAACGAGCTGCCTTTCCAGCTCACGCCGGCCCAGCAGCGCTGTCTGGAGGAGATCCATCGCGACATGGCCTGCGGCGCGCCGATGAACCGTCTGCTGCATGGCGACGTGGGCAGCGGCAAGACGGTGGTGGCCTTCGCCGCGATGCTGCGTGCGGTGGAATCCGGGCGCCAGGCGGTGCTGATGGCCCCGACGCAGATCCTGGCCGAACAGCATGCGCGGAACGCGCGCAAGTGGCTGGAGCCGCTGGGTTTGCGCGTGGCGCTGCGCACAGGCAACAAGCGTGAGGACGGGGATGATTTTGAGCTGATGCGCGGAAAGCTGAGCGCGGGAAAACCCGAGATCGTGATCGGCACGCATGCGCTGCTGCATGACGCGGAGCTGATGCACAACACGGGGATCGTGGTGATCGACGAGCAGCACAAGTTCGGTGTGGCGCAGCGGGCGAAGCTGATCCGCCAGGGAGACACGCCGGACGTGCTGGTGATGACGGCCACGCCGATCCCCCGCACGCTGACGTTGACGGTGTACGGGGATCTGGATGTCTCGACGATCGACCAGAAACCGCGGGATGGGGTGAAGATCGTGACCAAGGTGCGGCCGAAGTCGAAGCTGAAAGATGCGGCGAAGTTTCTGCGCGGGCAGATCGACGAAGGCCGCCAGGGCTACATCGTGTATCCGCTGATCGATGAATCGGAGAAGCTGGACGCCGGTGCGGCGACGAAAGGCCATGAGGAATGGTCGAAACTGCTCGCGCCGCGCGAAGTCGGCCTACTGCATGGCCGTTTGAGCGCCGAGGAGAAGGAAGACGTGATGAAACGCCTCCGGGATGGGCGGCTGGACGCGCTGGTTTCCACCACGGTGATCGAGGTGGGCATCGATGTGCCGAACGCAACGGTGATGTTCATCCACGATGCGGGGCGTTTCGGCCTGGCGCAGCTCCACCAGCTTCGCGGACGCATCGGACGCGGCGCGCATTCGAGCTACTGCGTGCTGTTTGTCGAGGACAAGGACGAGGAGAACCGCCAGCGCCTCGCGATCATGGAGGAGACGAGCGACGGCTTTCAAATTGCGGAGGAGGACCTGCGTCGCCGCGGACCTGGCGATGTGCTGGGTCATGCGCAGAGCGGCCAGGCGCCGCTGCGCTTCGGGGAACTGCTGGCGGACACGCGTCTGGTGCGGCTGGCACGCCAGCTCGCGGAGAAGACGCTGGATGAAGATCCTCAACTGCAGCGCCCCGCTTTGGCACCGTTCCGGGATGAAACGCTCATGGCGGAGAAGGCGCAGGCGATGATGCAATGAGCGGTTCCTTCTGAAGAAACTCTTATCTCACGAGCCTTGACGATCAGCCCTCTGGCCCGGTCAGTACCGCTTGTCATGCATCCTTATGCCCCATGTCATGCGCCCGTGGCGCTCGTGGACCAGGCCGGGCTCGTCTCTCGAAGACGCCGGCGGGGTGGATCGCGTCCGGTCACGTGGTTCCGGGTGATGACACTCTGCGTGGCGATGGGGGGTGTTTCAGCAGCCCTGGTCTGGTTGAAAAACGAATCGCCCCATGCACGTGCGGCCGATGCCACTCGTGAGTCACCGTTGGTCGAGGCACGCAGTCTGCAACCGCTGCTGGAGACCACGGAGTCGTCACCTCTGGCCGCCTACGCGATGAAAAAAGGCGAGCCGGCAGATGGAGCGGCCGTTGTGCCCGAAGTTGCGGAAGTCCCGAAGGCCCGACGCCGGCTCCTGCCTGAGTGGTTGCTGGCTGACGCGCCCGAATTTGCCCAGGTGGCCGCGCAGGGCCTTTCGCCGGCCCAAATCATCGGGCAATTGCGCCAAAGCCTGCGTGAACGCGGAGCGCGGCAGATGGGTGAGGCTGTCCGTCTGGCGATGCTGAATGTGGGAGAACTGCTCGCCATGACGCCTGCGAATTGGGAGGCGGGCATGACGGGTCCGGCGGCGAATGAGAACCGTGTGTCGGCCATGCTGCTGACCTTTTACCTGAGTTTCCTCGACCACGATGGTGACGGGGCGGGGGTCAAAGGGCTCATGAGGGCCATGGAGCAAGGCATGACGGAAGAGCAGGCGGTGCGTGAGTTCGTGCTGCACGGACGCAGCGTGGCCGAGCTCGAACGCGGGATGAGTGAAGCCTTCGCGGAAGCGGGCGTGCAGTTGCAGTTCACCCGGCGCGGCGGGATGGCTTTCACGCCTTGAGGAAATCCGGGGAGAATTCTTGCCCGGCGGGGCATTTGCTCTTATTCCCTCGGCATTCTTGATTGATGAAGACATCGTGGTCCATCCGGCTCGTGCGGGCGCTCTTTTTTGCGTTCTCGGTGTTCATCGGCATCGCGATCGCCCTCGGCCTCCAGCAGGAGGCATGGCTGGGGGCGGTGAGCGGAGCGGTCTTCATGGGCCTGCTGATGGTCCTGGACGCGGTGCTGGCGCATTTCACGCTGCGGGACTTCTCCCATGCGACGCTGGGGCTGGCGATCGGCCTTTTTTGTGCGTGGCTGCTGACCCGCATCGGTGTCTTCCAGCTCGCCTACTTTCAGAATCATCCGGACGGCGGGGCACTGCAAAACATCGTGGAGGTCTGCATCTACGGCACGCTGGCATTTTTCGGCGTCACCTTTGCCCTGCGCAGTGATCGCGACCAGTTCGCCTTCCTCATTCCCTACGTTCGTTTCCGCCGTGATGGTTCCGAGGGCGAGCCGATGCTGCTGGACACCAATGTGATCATCGACGGCCGCCTGCCGGGCGTGCTGGCCACCGGATTCCTCAGCGGCGCGGTGGTGGTGCCGCGTTTCGTGCTCGATGAGCTGCAACGTCTGTCGGATTCCGCCGAATCCTCCAAGGAGCTGCGCGGAAAACGCGGTCTGGCGATGATGGAAAAGCTGCGCTCGTCGGCGGAGATGAACGTTTCGATCCACGAAGGCAGTGCCGGTGCCGAAAACGCCCCGGTGGACGTGCAATTGGTGACCCTGGCGCGGGAACTGAACGCCCGCCTGCTCACCAACGATGACAACCTCGTCAAAGTGGCCCGTCTGCGTGGCATCACGGTGCTGAGTTTTCATGAGCTCGCTGCGGCGTTGCATCCGGAGCTCAGCGTCGGTGATGAATTGCGGCTGCCACTGACGAAGCCAGGCAAGGACAAGAACCAGGCCGTCGGCTATCTGCCGGACGGGACGATGATCGTGGTGAACAACGCGTCCGCGCAGATCGGCCAGACCGTGGAGGTGGTGGTTTCCGGCACGCTGCCCACCAGCGCCGGACGTTTGATCTTTGCGGAGATCAAACCGGCCGGTTGACGCCGCGTTTCCGGGTGCCCGCCGCCCACGCGCAGCCGATCATCAACAAAAGCACGGAACCTGGCTCAGGAACCACTGCGATGGCCATGATGGCCGTCGCGTTGGTCGATATGCGTGACGCAAACATGTTGGAGGGATTGTCCGCGACGTCGTCTGTGATGAAGCTCCAGCCGAAGGCATCCGAGCCCTGATAAAATCCGCCGCGGTCAAACAGCGCCGCGTCAAAGCCGTCTCCGGGGCCCGCAGTGTAATCAAAGCGGCCATCGACGCTGTAGTTGACGCCTGCCAGCTTCCACACGCCGCCGTCGTTGACGAAGACGCCGCCGCCTGAGTCGCCGTTGGAGAGTGTGGCCTCCTCGCTGGTGCCGCCGGCGCTGAACGAGGCCATCAGCAAGTCGCCCAGAACACTGGAGTAGATGTCGCTCACGGTGTTGCTGCCCCAGCGCGTCGTTCCATCAGCCAGTTCTGGCTCCCAGCCGTGGAGATTGCCGTTGAGCAGCACTTCCGCGCCTCGGGCGCCGCCCCGTCCCATGGTCACCATCGTCATTCCGAGCTCGAGAGTGCCGGTGTAGAGCGGTGCGTAGCTGGAGAACGACTCCTGGATTTTGAAGATGCGCAGATCCGTGCCCGCGATGTCCCAGTAGCCGGTGCCTGCGTTCACGGTCGTGTCCACATTGTAGGTCACATCAGACCCGCCGGTGAAAATGCCGCTCTGGGTGAATGTGGTGCCTTGCGTGCCGAAATGCTGGGCTGTGATGAAATACTGCGGCGCGATCGCCGTGCCCAGGTAGCTGCCATACAGGCCTTCATACTGCCATCCGGAATCGGTGAAGATTCCCGTCGGCGCGGTGGTGTTGTGGGAGTAGTCGCCAGTGTCGTAAAACAGCACGGCCTGGCTTTCAGCAGCGTGCAGGCAGAACAATGCCATCACCAGAAGCGCAAAGCGCGGGCGAGAGGCGATTTGGGTGGGTCCACGACGCAACATTCAGTACTGTCCCATCCCTTGTTTGAATTTCCATAATTTCCTTTGCCATCGTTTAAATTCATACGCCGCACTTAATCAATCCCGGCTCGTGTTCTGGCACGGTGATGGCTAAGCAAAATCGAAGCTCGACACTCCAGTCATTTTTGTTATGGATGGCGCGCCTGTGACTCAAAAATGAAAACGAAATGGCTTAACATGGTTGGTGCCTGCTTGCTTCCGCCCGTCGTGGGCGTGGGAGCTTGCAGCGGCCTCATCCATCTTTTGAAGAACCATGAATTGTTCCGGCCCGGCCACATCGTCCTGCCAGCCGCGGCGGCCGGACAAGTGAGGACCGGCCATTTGAGCGAGACTGCGGCGGAAATTCGCGCGTCACTGCCTTTGGACGATGGTCTGGGCCGGATCGTCCCGCCGCGCATGCCGGAAAACCCCGAGCGTGAGGCGATACGCAAAGCGGCCGAAGCTGCGAGGCAGAGCCCCGCCCCGAAGAAGCCGGTCCCTGCGGAGCCCGTGGTCGCGGCCAAGGTTCCTGCGGCCAAGAAAGTGGCGCCGGTTGTCATCAAGCCGCAACCTTGGCGCCCCATCATTGATCCGATCGACCAGCATTGGACAAAGCTGATGCCGCGCACGGATGCGCTGCCCCAGGCTTATCAGGCGGTGCTCAATGACGACCCGGAGCACCTCGCCAAACTCATTTCGATGGGAGTTTCGCCTCACGAAATGACGCTCGGAGGCGATACGCCGCTCTGTGCCGCTGTGCGCATGGGGCGGGCTGAATGCGTCCGGGTCCTGTTCCTCGCTGGCGTGGACATGAACCAGCCGGCGCACGAAAAACAGCCGCCCATCGCCGTCGCCTCGCTCCGTCGCAACACGCCGGTGTTGAAAGCCCTGCTGGACTGCGGGGTCGATCCGAACACGCGTTTCAAGACTCCGGTGCTCAAGTCGGTGATCGATCGCTGCATGATCAAGGACCTGCGCAATGCCATGGAGAGCGACCGTGGCGTCACCCCGCTGATTTGCTGCGCGGCTCGTGGGGATGTCGAAGGCGCGGTCGCTTTGATGGCCGCAGGTGCGCGACCTGGCGTCTGTACCACCCGTTATCACCGCTATCCGATCAACTTCGCCGCCACCCAGGGCTACCTGTTCCTCATGCGCGTCCTCCTGGGGCGTGATCCAGATTCCGAGCCCGACACGCTGGTCACGGTCGATCTATCCAGCCAGCGTGCCTGGGTGACCAAGCAAGGCCGCGTCATTAACAGCACCATGGTCTCCACCGGCCGACAGGGTTACGGCACACCGGCCGGGCGTTATGTCATCACCGACAAACACCGCAGCCACACGTCCACCCTGTACCACGTGGCGATGCCCTGGTTCATGCGGCTGAACTGCGGCGCCATCGGCCTGCACAGCGGCTATGTGACCGGACGTCCGGCATCGCATGGCTGCATCCGGCTGCCGTATGAGAAGGCGAAGGAGTTCTTCGGCCAAGTCGCCGTCGGAGACGAGGTGCAGATCATCTATTAAAGACCGGATCGCTGGAGCCGGCGCTCCGCTCAAAGGGCCTTCAGCAGCTTGTCGTGGATGCCGTCAAAGCCGCCGTTGCTGAAGACGACGATCACATCGCCGCTGCGGCTTTCGGACTTCAAACGGCTCACAATCGCGTCCGTGCTCGCCTCAAACCAGCAGGGTTTGCCGCGTGAGGTCACGGCGGCGGCCACTTTCGCGGTGTCCAGGCGCTGATCAGCGGCCACCTTCTCCGGATTGGCCACGGCAGCGATCACGGAGGCGTCCGCCTCGGTCAAAGCCTCGATCAATTCGTTTTGCAGGACATTGCGGCGGCTGGTGTTTGAGCGCGGTTCAAACAGGGCCCACAGTCGGCGGCCTTGGTAGCGCTGCCGCAGGCCGCGCAGGGTCTCACGGATCGCCGTGGGGTGATGGCCGAAATCGTCGATCACCGTGATGCCGTGGGTGCTGCCGCGTTCCTGCTGGCGGCGGCGGATGCCACGGAAGCTTTGCAGACCGGCGCGGATCTCGTCATCGCTCAATCCCGCAAAACGCGCCGCACAGACACACATCGCCGCGTTACGCGCGTTGAATTCGCCGATCATCGGCACCTCGAACGCGTCGCCATTGATCTCGAACCGCGTGCTGTCCGGCGTGGTGCCGGTGATCGTGATGCGGAAGTCACACGCCGGCCCCAATCCCACCGTTTTCAGCGGTGCGGGGCATTTGGCACGCAGGGTGAGGCAGTTCGCATCGTCGCCATTGATCAGCACCAGTCCGTTGCGCGGCACGGTGTTCAGGAAGCGCTGGAAGCTCAGCAGGATGTCATCCAGGTCGCGGAAGATGTCCGCGTGGTCGAATTCGATGTTGTTCACGATCGCGCATTCCGGCAGGTAGTGCAGGAACTTGCTGCGCTTGTCGAAGTAGGCCGTGTCGTACTCGTCTCCCTCGATCACAAACAGGTCAGAGTGGGTGAACCGGGCGCCCGAATCGAAGTTCTCCGGCACGCCGCCGATCATGAAGCCGGGAACCTTGCCGGCGTGCTCGAAAATCCACGCCAGCATCGTTGTCGTCGTCGTTTTGCCGTGCGTGCCGCTGACCACAAAGCTGCGTTTGCCCTGGATCACCTCCCGCTTCAGCATCTCCGCCATCGAGACATAAGGCAGCTTTTTCTCCAGCAGCGTCTCCAGCTCCGGATTGCCGCGGGAGATGGCGTTTCCGACGACATAAACATCCGCTCCGGCTGGCAGGTTCTCCGGTTTGTAGCCCTCGGTCACCGTGATCCCGGCATTCCGCAGCACATCGCTCATCGGCGGATAGACCTGTGCATCGGAACCGCTGATGGTGTGGCCGAGCGCCCGCAGCGCGACTGCGGTCGAGCCCATCGCCGTGCCGCAGATGCCGATGAAGTGGATGTGTTTGGTTGGGAGGGCCATGTCGGTTTTCGGGCGGCACATAAACCGGACTTTCCGGCCCCGCCCGCAAAAAATGGGGCTTTCCCGGAATAATGCGCCAGCCGGCTTCTCCCACACCGAAATGATCCCTCCCAATGCATGGAGCTCACCTTCCAAGTCGGCATTGAACTGCCTGCAATCCGTCCCATACCTCGCCGCGTGACTGATGCCGTGCCCAGCTTCGAGCAGATCGTGGACGCCCATTACGAGGGCCTCCACCGCTTCGCTCTCAGCATGTGCCGCCGGGAGGCCACGGCGCAGGACCTCGTGCAGCAGACCTTTCTCCAGTGGGCGAGGAAGGGCCACACCCTGCGGGATCCTGCGAAGGTCAAGACCTGGCTCTTCACCACGATCTACCGCGAGTGGCTCAGCATCGCCCGGCGGGAGAAAAAGCATGAGCAGGTCGAGTTCGAGCCTGACTTGCACGGCTCGGCACAGATGGACGACGAAGGCGGAAACCCCCACGTGGACAGTGCCACGCTGCAGACGGCGCTGGGGCAGCTCGATCCGAATTACCGCGCCCCGCTCGTGCTGTTCTACCTCAAGGAGCTGTCCTATCGTGAGATCGCCGAGGCGCTCGCCATTCCCATTGGCACCGTGATGTCACGACTGTCCCGCGGAAAGGACCACCTGCGCCAGATCCTCCTCAAACTTCAGGGAAACATCATTCCCGCCACCTTTCAGACGTGACACGCGAAGAAGCCAGACTCGAACTCGACGCCACGACGCTCCGGCCGCAGGACGCGTCGCCGGAGGCCCGTGCCATGCTGGAGAGTGACGCCCGGCTCGCCGCATGGCATGCGCAACGCACGGCCTTCGATGAATCCGTCGCCGCCGCGTTCACCACGGCCGCACCGCCTGGCCTTCGTGACAGCATCCTGAGGAACGTGAAGCCGGCGGTGAATCGTCGGCGACTTCGCTGGACCATGACGGCACTCGCCACCGCCGCCGCAGCATGCGTCGTGGCTGGTTTCACCCTGTTCCTGCCTGTGCATGGGGACATGCCCGCCTGGCAGTCCGAGTCCCTCGCCGCCGTCATCAAGGTGGAGCACGGCATGGCGCGGCTCGACCAGCGGGCTCCAAATCTGGATGAGGTGAGACGGCTGCTGGCAGCCACCCGCTCACCCAGCCCTGGCCGTCTGCCCGGCACGATTGCGAGCCGGCCGACTTTTGGCTGCAAACGCATCCAGGTCGCAGGCCGGCCCGCCACCATCATTTGTTTCAAGCTCGATGGCGGCAAAGAGGCGCACCTGGTGGTCATCAATGGTGCCTCAGACGCCTCGGATGTGCCGCACACCCCGCCACGCCTCGAAACTCGGGACCGCTGGCACATGGCAAGCTGGAGTGATGGGCGCCAGACCTACCTCCTGGCCACCAGCGCGAGTGAGAAAGAGCTGAAGCAGTTGCTGGGTCTTGTTTGAAACGAGCGACAGGTGCGCGGCCTCGTTCTTTACGCGAGGGGACTCGAAAATTGGGAACTGAAGAATGGAAATGATCGGCGAGGTCCGTTATCAAGCGCCTCCAAGGCAACACTTGGAACCTGAACCTTGAAACTCAGCACCCGACCATGACTCCCCAGCAAAAAGCAGAATCCCTCGGCATCACCTTCGCGAAGCAGACCCCCGGCTATCTGAACCTCTGCATCCGCAGCGGCAGCCAGCTCCTCACCTCCGGCCACGTCAGCGATCTGAAGGGCAAGCTGGGCGCGGGAGTCTCGACAGAAGACGGTTACAAGGCGGCGAAAAACTGCGCCGAGAAGATTCTGAACTCGGTTTGGAACGTCCATGGCACCCTCGACGGCCTGAAGGTCATCAAAGTGCTCGGCTGCGTGAACTCCACGCTCGACTACAGCGACCAGCATCTCGTCATCAACGGCTGCAGCGACCTCCTGCACGAAATCTTCGGCAAGGAAGGCGATGGCTACCACGCCCGCAGCGCCCTCGGCTTCGCGCAGCTCCCCACCGGGGCCGCGGTGGAGGTCGAGGCGATCTTTGAGATCAAAGCGTGAACGAATGACCAAAACAGAAGGACGAATGACGAATCAATGACCAAGTCCGAATGCCGCAAACCTTCGGAATTCGGCATTCGTCATTTCACGGCCTCGCCGCCTCTTGCGCCCTCTTCTGCGGAAAGCTACTCTCCCAGCCCCCCAATGCCCCGCGTCCACATCAAAACCTACGGCTGTCAGATGAACGAGCGCGACACCGAGCAGGTGTCGCAGATGTTCGTCGAGCGCGGGTACACCATGACGGCGACCGACACGGACGCAGATGTGGTTTTGATCAACACCTGCTCCGTGCGCGATCAGGCCGAGCAGAAGGCGCTGGGCAAGATGGGCATGGTGCGTCGTCGGCGCATCCCGCTCGTCACCGGCTTCATGGGATGCATGGCGCAGAGCCGTGGCAGCGAGCTCGTGGACAAGGCCAGCGTCGATCTCGTCGTCGGCACGCAGAAGTATCACCGCGTCGTCGATTACGTCGATGAGATCATCCGCAAGAAAGAGGCGACGCTCATGGACGACGAGCGTTTCTCCATCGTCGATGTCGAGGAGGAGGAGCAGTCGCAGAACACCATCCGCGACCACACGCTGAAGGAAAAGCAGGCCAGCGCCTTCGTGAGCATCATGCAGGGCTGCAACATGAAGTGCACCTTCTGCATCGTGCCCTACACACGCGGCGAGGAACGCGGCCGTCCCATCGCCGACATCGTGGAGGAGGTGAAACGCCTCGCGGATCGCGGTGTGAAGGAAGTCACGCTGCTCGGCCAGATCGTGAATCTTTACGGCCGCCACGAATTCCCCGCTTTCGATGGCAAAAGCCCCTTCGTGCAGCTTTTGGAGGCCGTGCACGAGGTGCCCGGCATCCAGCGCATCCGTTTCACCAGCCCGCATCCCATCGGCTACAAAAAGGACCTCATCGAGGCCTTCACCTACCTGCCGAAGCTCGCCGAGCACGTCCACCTGCCCGTGCAAAGCGGCAGCGATGCCATTTTGAAGCGCATGCACCGTCCATACTCGACGGCGAAGTTCACTGAACTCATCCAGCGCATCCGCGCCGCGCGTCCCGGCATCGCCGTGACCACCGATGTCATCGTCGGCTTCCCCGGCGAGACGGAGGAGAACTACCTGGAGACGCGAAAGCTCTTCGAAGACATCCGTTTCGACAACGCCTTCGTCTTCCGCTACTCCAAACGCCGCGGCACCCCCGCCGCCGAGATGGAAGACGCTCTGCAAGTGCCTGAAAAGGTCAAAGAAGAGCGCAATCAAGACCTCCTCGCCCTCGTCAACAGCATCGCCCTGCCGATGTATGACGCGCTCGTCGGCAAAGAGGTCGAGATCCTCTGCGAAGGCCCCAGCAAGACCAACTCCGAGCGCCTCACCGGCCGCACCGGCAGCAACCGCATCGTCGTCTTCGACGGCAACCCCGCACGCCACACCGGCGAGATCTTCAAAGTCCGCATCACCGAGGCCGGGCACTTCACGCTGTTTGGGGATCCGGTTTTGACAGCATGAGCATTTCGCTCCAGCCTCTCACCCGCGAGCATGCGGCTTCGTTTTGCCAGCTCGTCATCGCGTTGGCGAAGTTTGAGAAGCTGACGCCGCCGGATGCGGCGGCGCAGGGGCGGCTGGTGGAGGATGCGCTCAGTGACAGGCCACGGATCGAGGTGTGGCTGGCGTTTGTGGACGGCGCGGAGGTGCCGTGCGGGTATTTGATCCTCGTGGAGACGTATTCGAGCTTCCTCGCGCTGCCGACGCTCTACATCGAGGATGTGTTTGTGCTGCCGGAGCATCGCGGCGCGGGTGTGGGCGGTGCGCTGCTGAAAAAAGCGGCGAGTCTGGCCTACGAGCGCGGTTGCGGCCGCATGGAATGGACGGCGCTGGACTGGAATGTGAACGCGCAGCGCGTGTATGAGCAGCGCCTCGGTGCGAAACGGATGAGCGAGTGGTTTCTCTATCGCATGACGCGGGAGGACATAGGCTGCTACCTCTCGATCCCTCAGGTGGGGATCGTGACGGTGGGGAAGTCGCTCAACGAGTAAACCTCGACGGGGTCTGGCTGGCCTTTGACCGGATGAATGCCGGCGTTTTGGTAGAGCCGCAGGCCTTCCGGCCAGCCTTGAAGGAAAGGCGCTCCGGCGAGCACGGGCACCTGCAGCTTCCGGGTGAGGCTCTCGATGCGGAAGGTGACGTTCACGGCTTCACCCACGGCGGTGGTGTTGCCACGGCCCATGGCTCCGAGGGCGACATCGCCGATGTTCAAGCCGATGTGGCAGTGAACTTCGAGGTTCATGTTCTCGCGCAGCCATTTGCGCTTGGGCGAGTTGCCGGCATCCGGGCCGCTGAGCAGTTTGGCGGCTTCGGTGGCCTTCACGCGGGTGCTGGGATCGTCTCCCGGCCAGTAGGCGAAGACACCGTCGCCAATGAACTTGTCGATGATGGCATCACGCGATTTCAGGACCTGCTCGCACTGCGCATACCATTCACGCAGCATGGCAGCGACCTCCTCGGCACTGAGTTGGGCCGAAAGGGAGGTGAAATTACGCAGGTCGCCGACGAGCAGGGTGGCCTTCACGGTCTTCACCGGCAGGGCGATGGTGTGCAGGGACTGGGTGCTGACGTTGCTGGTCTCGCTGGGCGGACGTTCGTCGTCCTGACTGTCAAAAATAAAGACGCTGGTGCCGAACTGCACGCGGTCGCCATGACGCAGGGCGCGGGCGGTGGTGACGGCCACGTCGTTGACGAAGCTGCCGTTGGCGCTGCCGAGGTCGGACACCCAGAACAGGGCGCCATCACGGCGGATGGTGGCATGCTGCCGGGACACGCCACCGTCCAGCAGACGGATGGAGGCATCCGGACTGCGGCCGATCAGGTTGAAGTCTTCGAGGACTATCTCCTGACCTTTCTCGATGGATCTGAGGGTGGCTCCCATGCGGGTTGGTTGCTAAACCGTTTTTGAAGCAATTTACGCGCCACTAGTCAAGCGCGGGCAGGCATTAGCTACAAGGTTTTTCACGGGTTCTTTCTCCGCTCAAAAAGCACCACCCCAAAAACAGGCGGCAAGCGGACGGCCGCTCCCATGCCGTCCAACGATGCGTTTGCCTTGGCCGCTCCCGCCTCCATGATGGGTCATGGTTGTCCGTTTTTTCAGCCGTCCTTTTCTGAATGCCGTGGGGCTGCTGACGCTGGCGGCAGGCAGCGCGGGTGCTCACGTGGTCCCGAACATGACGGTGGAGGCGGAATTCGCTGCCGACGGCCGCTACGCTTTGCAGATCAATGTGGACCCGCGCACTTTTCTGGCCTCTGACCCCACCAGTCTGCCGCCGGTGCCCGCCTCGTGGTATCAGGAGCAGTCGGCGGAGCAGGCGGCGGCCACGAAGGCGAAGGCTCAGGAATACCTCGTCGCGGCGCTGGGGCTGCTCTTCGGTGGACAAAAGACAGCGCTCCCAGCTTGCGAAATCCAGCCGATCGACGGGGAGGACAACACGCCGCTCGAACCGGACACCCAGGAAGTCCATTTCCTGGCCCGGGTCCAGGGATCGGTCCCTCCCGGGGCTGCCAGCTTCCAGGTGGATTTTGCGAAGGATGCGAACACCACCCTGATCCTGCTGCCCCAGCAGAAAGGCGGCTCCGCCGCCCGGCCCCAGGTGATTTTTCCTGGCGAGACCAGCCGGCCGTTTGAGTTGACGTTCGTGCCAAACGCAAAGCCTGGGGTCGCGCCGAAGCCCGCAGCCAGTTCATCGGCCGGTCGAATGGCCGTGGGACTGCTCCTGGCAGCCGTGCTCGTGCTGCTTTTTCAAGGCTGGCGCCTGCTCAACAAATACCGCCATCATCATCGCTGGCACCAGCGGCCGAAGAAGGACGAATGAGGGGTGACATCGTGGGGGACTTGTGACTACGATCTTGGGCGCATTTCCACCGATGAACCGTCTTTCCCTGCTGCTGATCCTGGGTTTATGGCCTGCCACCCGTGTTTTGTCCCATGAGGACGATCCAGACGTCACCTCCGAACATCGCGATTTGCGTGGAGCGGCCAAAGCCGCCGTCTGGTCTGGAAACACGACGCTGATGGACGCCCTGCTGAAGGCGGGATTGCAGGTCAACAAGCCTGTCGATCCCGAGGATGGTCAGACGGTGCTGCACGTGGCCGTTTCCGCACGAAAACCGGACATGATCCGCCATCTGCTCGCGAAAGGAGCCGATCCGCTGGCGCTGGATTATTACAATGACAAACCGGTGGATGACCTGGCCCGTTGCTCGGACGAAAAAGAGCTGAACGGATGCCTGGAGGCTCTCAAACGTGAGCTGGCCGGTCACGACCGCAGGATGCTGGATGAAATCCCCGTCCCGGTCTGGCGCGAGGTGCTGGGCCAGCCAGCCAAAACGCCTGATCCGCTGGCACCACCCGTCAAAGATGCGCCACCTCCGCTGGTGATCTTCATTTCGATCAATGACCTCGATCCCGTGCCCGAGATGAAGCCGGTGCTGGACGCCCATTATCCCGGCTGGAGGCCCGGAAGCCTCATCGAACCGGCTGAACCACCCGCCAATGCGAGGCACGGCAGCATTATTCGCGACAAGAAGACCAAGGAGTTTGGCGAGCATGTGCAGATCACGCTTGCCGGATCATCCTCCACGTCGATCCGGCAGGAGGACAAAAGCCTGCTCGCCAAACTGGCCCGTGGCTGGATCGCTCCTGCCTACGAGTTCAAAGTGCGCACCACCCGCGGTGGAGCGATGAATGGCGGCGGCTGGGCAGGGCATGTCGTCCTCTTGAACGGGTACTGGATCAAACTGGGCACCTTCGGCTGGGACGAGTGATGACGCGGCGATTGTGAACAACTCCTGCTGTCCAATCTATCCGGGCTGGCTAAAACTGGCAGGCCAGCCGAAATCCGTCATTCGGAGGCCCCCATTCGCTCATGTCTGACTCCTTCGTCCATCTTCACCTGCATTCCGACTACTCACTGCTCGATGGTGCGGTGCGGATTGACCAGCTCGTGAAGAAGGCTCAGGAATACAAGATGCCCGCCGTGGCGATCACGGACCACGGCAATCTCTTCGGCGCGATCGACTTCTACATGGCGGCGATGAAGACCAAGCCAAAGCCCAAAAAGGGCGAGGTGGTGACGGAGGAGCAGCTCGCGAAGGTGGTGAAGCCCATTCTCGGCTGCGAGATCTACCTGGCACCCGGCTCCATGCACGACAAACAGGAGGTGCCCGGCCGGAAACGCGCCTCTCACCTCACGCTGCTGGCCTCGACGAACGAGGGGTTCGACAACCTCTCCAAACTTGTCTCCCAGGCGCACTTGCACGGTCAGTGGTACAAGCCGCGGGCGGACAAGGAACTCCTGCGCCAGCATTCAAAGGGCCTCATCTGCCTCAGTGGCTGCATCAATGGCGAGATCAACGAACTGCTGCTCTCCGATCGCAAAGATGAGGCGGAGAAGAGCCTGCAGGAGTTTCGTGACATCTTCGGCCCGGAGAATTTCTATCTGGAGATCCAGGACCACAACATGGAGGCGCAGCGCAAGAGCGCCCGCCAGATGATCGAGTGGGGCAGGGAATACGGCCTCAAGACCGTCGCCACCAACGACGTCCACTTCCTGCGACGTGAGGACCACGAGTCCCACGACATCATGATCTGCATCGGCACTGGCGCGAGCATCTACGACCAGAACCGCATGACGTACTCCCCGGAGGTCCATTTCAAGACCGCCGAGGAGATGCGGGCGCTGTTTGCGGAAGTGCCCGAGGCCTGCGATGCCACGCTCGAGATCGCCGAGCGCTGCGACGTCAAAATCCACCTCGACTCCACCTCCATCGACCGCTACCCGCAGTATCCGATGCCCGATGGCGGGGATCGAAACGAGTATCTCCGCAAACTCACGCAGGAAGGACTCGAACGCCGTTACGGCCGCGACCGCGCCCTCAATGACGAGGTGCTCCACCAGCGCATGGAGGTGGAACTCGCATTGCTGAAGGAGAAAAACTTCACCAGCTACTTCCTCATCGTTTGGGACTTCATCAACTGGGCTCGCGAGCACGGCATTCCCGTCGGTCCGGGCCGCGGATCGGCCGCCGGATCGCTCGTGGCATTCTGCCTCGGCATCACGGACATCGATCCGCTGCGCTTCGAGCTCGTTTTCGAGCGTTTCCTCAATCCAGAGCGTGTTTCGCCGCCTGATATCGACATCGACTTCTGCCAGACGCGCCGACCGGAGGTCATCCAATACGTCCGCGAAAAATACGGCGACCTCAGCGTCTGCCACATCATCACCTTCGGCACGATGGGGGCCAAATCGGTCATCCGCGATGTCGGCCGCGTGCTCGGCTGGAGCTACGGCGACAGCGATGCGCTCGCGAAGATGATTCCGAACGAGCTGAACATCGACCTTGAGGAGTCGGTGAAGAAGAACCCCGAGCTCGCGGCCAAGCTCGAAGCGGACACGAACGCGCAGGAGCTTTGGAGGCACGCCACCTTCCTCGAAGGCCTGACACGCGGCACCGGCGTTCACGCCGCCGGCGTCGTCATTGGTGACCGTCGTCTCGACAACTTCATCGCCCTCACACGCGACAAGGATGAGGCGATCCTCTCGCAATACGCGATGAAGCCGCTCACTGAGCTCGGCATGCTCAAGATGGACTTCCTCGGCCTCAAAACGCTGACGGTGATCCACGAGGCCGAGTATTGGATCAACAAACGCGTGCCCGGCTTCAAAGTGGCCGATGCGCCGCTGGAAGACCTCAAGACCTTCGAACTCATCAAGCGTGGCGAAACGGTCGCCGTGTTCCAGATGGAATCTGGCGGCATGGTGAACACCTGCAAACAGCTCGGGCCGGACACCATCGAGGAAATCATCGCTATCCTCGCCCTGTATCGTCCGGGGCCGATGCAGTTCATTCCCGACTACATCGCGCGTAAAAAAGGCCTCGAGAAGGTCGAGTATCCACACCCGCTGCTCGAAAAGATCGCCAAGGAGACCTACGGCATCCTGGTTTATCAGGAACAGGTCATGCAGGCCGCGAACGTGCTCGCGGGCTTCTCCCTCGGCGGCGCTGACATGCTGCGCCGTGCCATGGGCAAGAAGGACGCCGCCGAGATGGCGCGTCAGCGACTCACCTTCGTCGAAGGCTGCCTCAAAACGAACGGCATCCCCGAAAAGCAGGCCAACGCCGTCTTCGATTTGCTCGAAAAGTTCGCGCAATACGGCTTCAACAAATCCCACTCTGCCGCCTACGGGATCGTCACGTATCGCACGGCCTATTTGAAGGCCAACTACCCCGTCGAATTCATGGCGGGCGTGCTCAGTTACGAAATCAGCAATCCCGACAAGATCGCCAACTTCGTCTCCGAGTGCTTCGAGATGGGCATTCGCGTGTTGCCGCCGGATATCAACAAGTCGGCTCTGAAATTCGCTCCCGAGTTCGTCGAAGAACTCGCCAAGGAGCGGGGGACTCTGTCCCCCGATGGCAACGGGGACGGAGTCCCCGCCTCCATGAACATCCCCAACGCCATCCGCTACGGGCTCAGCGCCATCAAAAACGTCGGTGAAGGGGCGATGGAGGCCGCGATTGCGGAACGCGAGCAAAACGGCCCCTACACCAGCCTCGAAGACTTCGCCGCGCGCATGGACAACCGTGCAGTGAACAAAAAACTCATGGAAGCGCTCGTGAAGGCCGGCGCGTTCGACTTCACCGGCGAGTTGCGGGCAGTCATGTTCGCCAAGCTCGAACAGGTGCTCGCCTCCGCCGCGTCGATGCAAAAGGACAAGAAGGCAGGGCAGGGCGGCCTGTTTGACGATTTCGACCTCGGCAAACCGAAGAAATCGAAGAAGAACGAGTCCACCGAGCCCGCGCTGGTGTGGAGCACGGATGAGGTGCTCGCCTTTGAAAAGGAACTGCTCGGCTTCTACGTCAGCGGCCATCCGCTCGACAGCTACCGCGGCCATTTTGACTCGCCCAAGCTCATCAAGATCGCGGGCATTGAGGAGATCGACACCAAGGAGAAGCCCAGCACGCACACCATCGCCGGCATATTGAGCCAGCTAGAGGTGCGTTACTCGAAGAAGGACAACCGTCCCTTCGCCACCTTCAAAGTAGAAGACTTCACCGGCGTGCAGGAGATGATGTGCTGGAGCGACGACTACGAGAAACTCAAGGACGTGCTCGCCAACGGCGCCGTGATGGCCTTCCGCGTCCGCGTCAGCAAGGATCAAAAGACCGACGGCAACCGCTGCACCTGCAACGACGCCAAACCGCTCAAGCCCAAGGCCGCGAAGCCGCGCAACGCCGGCGATCCCGACCCCTCGCTGCCGCCGCCTCCCAAACCGCCCGCGCCCCCGAAACCCATCGTGCTGAAGCTCAACACCCGCCAGCACGACGAAACCGATCTCGAACGCATCCACGAAGTCCTCACCCAATTCCCCGGCGACCTCCCCGTCTTCCTCGAAATCTCCCAAAACGGCCACAAAGCACGGCTGGAGGTCGATGAGACACTGCGTGTCACGTCCAGCGCTGAATTGAGGCGGGCGTTGGTCATCTGGCTGGACTGAGGGTGAAACGTGCGTGGTTGTGGTCGGCCGGGTATCCCATCCAATTCGACCCACGTGCCCGTCCGGCCCTTGAAGGCGTATGAAAAGGCAGATGATGCATCGGCGTTCTTCCCCGCGAAGTTCAACCCGCTTGCACCATGACTGCCTCGTCCATTTCCCGCCGCGCCTGGCTTCAGAACACTGCTTGCGGTTTCGGTGCGCTCGCTTTGCGCGACCTCGTGCAGGCTGCGGAGAGTCCGCTCGCGCTGAGGGCGCCTCGTTTGCCTGCGAAGGCGAAACGCGTGATCTTCCTCTTCATGTCCGGCGGGCCTTCGCAGCCGGACCTCTTTGACCCAAAGAGCTACATCAAGCGCATGCATGGCCAGACGATCCATGCGCCGATCAACACGAACGAACTCCGCGTCGGCACGGACAAATTCCTCGCGCTGGCGACGCATGGCGAGGTGCGGCCACGTGGACAGAGCGGCATGATGATCTCCGATTTGCTGCCGCACACCGCGAGCATCGCGGATGAGATCTGCCTGCTGCGGGCGATGCATTCGGACAACAACCAGCACCAGCCCGCCGCGCTTCAATTTCACACCGGCATCACGGCGGACGTGCGTCCCTCGCTCGGCTCGTGGGTCAGCTACGGCCTCGGCACGGAGAATCAAAGCCTGCCGAGCTTCATCACCATCCATCCCGACAGCGACACGCGGCTCTACGGCTCCGGATTCCTCCCCGCCGCGCATCAGGGCACGAAAGTCACCGTGCCGCAGGACGCCAAGCAATCGCCCATCGACTACCTCGCCGACATTTCCGGCGATGCGAAATCGCAACGCGCCCGCATCGACTTCACCCAGCGCATGAACCGTCGCCTGCTCGATCAAGCGCCTGGCGATGCACGCATGGAAGGCATGATCGAGAGCATGGAGATCGCCTTTCGCATGCAAACGGCCACGCCGGAACTCATGGACATCTCCAGCGAGTCCGAGGCCACGAAGAAGCTGTATGGCATCGGCAACAAAGACTGCGACAAGAACGCCCGAGCCTGCCTGCTCGCGCGTCGTTTGAGCGAAGCCGGCGTGCGTTTCGTCCAGGTCACCATGGGCGGCTGGGATCATCATGGTGACATCCGTAACGCGTTGCCGAAAAGCTGCGCCGGCACCGACCAGCCCTGCGCCGCGCTCATCAAAGATCTCAAGTCACGCGGTCTTCTCGAAGACACGCTCGTCATTTGGAGCGGCGAGTTTGGCCGCACGCCGTGGAGCCAGGACCTCAGCGGCACCTCGCCAATCGAGAAACACGGCCGCGAGCATCAACCCGAAAGCTTTTGCACCTGGCTCGCCGGTGGCGGCATCAAACCCGGCCTCACCTTCGGCGAGACCGACGACTTCGGCTTCCGCCCCGTCTCCGGCAAAGTCCACCTCCACGACCTGCACGCCACGATCCTGCATCAACTCGGCCTCGATCATGAAAAGCTCACATGGAGGCATCTGGGCCGCGATTACCGGCTCACCGATGTGCATGGTAACGTCGTGAAGGAGATACTGGCCTGAAGCGCTCTTGCAGCAAGGGCTGAAAAATCAACCTTCAAGCTTGACCTTGAGTCTTAAAGGTTGAAAAATCAGCCCATGGACAATCTGAGCCGCCGGGAACGTGAGGTCATGGAAATCGTCTTCGCCTTGGGCGAGGCCACGCTGTCGCAAATCCTGGAGGAAATGGCGGATCCGCCTACGCGACCGGCGCTACGCTCGATTTTGACCATCCTGGAGGAGAAAGGGCAGCTCAAGCATCGCACCGAGGGCCGGGAGTTTGTGTATCGCAGTGTCGTCTCGCGGGAAAAGGCCGGGAAATCGACGCTGAGCCGCGTGGTGAGCACTTTTTTCGGCGGCTCGATCTCCCAGGCGCTCGCCGCCTACCTGAGTGATCCGAAGGCGAGGCTCTCCGATGATGAAATCGCCGAGCTGCGTCGCTTCATCGACGAGGCAAAGCCACGCTGAACCCAACCCACCACGCTGATGAACACGCTGCTCACCTCCTTCACACCTGCCTGGCTGGCGGATGTGTCCCTCCAGATCACGCTGTGGCTGGCATTCGCTGGTTTGCTCAGCCTGTGGCCCGCTTTACCGGCTGCACGGCGTCATTTTGTGCAGGCTGTGGCTCTGCTGACGCTGCCGTTGTTGCTTGTGGCGGGCTTCATCGTGCCCGGCTGGCGTTTGATGCCCGTCCAATCACCTGAAAGCGTGTCATCGAGCAAGCCTTCCTCAGTAGTCGAAGTGGCGAATGCCGATCCATTCGCCATGTCCATCTCCGTGAAGACCACCTTGTTGGAGGTGGAGCAGGCTCCGGTGTGGTGGGGGATGGTCTGGCTGCTCGGAGCGACCGCTGGTCTTGGCCTGCTCGGATGGTCTGCAAAGTCACTGCGTCGGCTGCGGAGCGAATCTGCGGAGGTTCACGATGAACGGCTGAAGGCGGTTTTTCGCGAAGAGTCCGACGTGCTTGGCTTGAGGCTGGAGGCGGATTGTTTGCGTCAAAGTGAAGCCTGCGGGGTGCCGATGACCTGGGGCCTGTTTTCTCAAAAGACGCTGCTGCTGACGCGCGAGGCGGTGGACTGGCCGGAGGCCCGGCTGCGGCTCGTGCTGCGGCATGAACTGGCGCATCTCGCGCGGGGGGATGTGCTGGTCTCCGCGATCATGACCTTGGTGGCGGTGCTGTTGTGGTTTCATCCCGTCGTGTGGATCATGCTACGGGCCGCACAACGTTCCCGCGAGCAGGCCTGTGACGATCTGGCGTTGGGCCGCGGGGATCAGAAGGCGGCGGACTTTGCGCATGAACTGCTGGCAGCCGTTGAGGCGCTTGTGCCGGTTTCCAGACGGCCTCTGCTGCCGCTCGCTCTTGCGATGTCGGTATCGGGTGGCGCTCGTTTGATGCGTGGCAGGCTGCAAAACATCCTGCAGGGTCCCGAGCGGCGCGTGGGTTTCAGCCGCTGGCAGAAAACCGGGCTGCTGGTGCTTGCGCTGATGCTCAGTGGTTTGCTGGCCGGGCTCACGGCATGCCGGAAAGAAGCTCCGTCCACGTCTTCTGAGGCGCAGATCTGGGTGCAGGCGAAGGTTTTTAGCGTTCCGGTGGACTCGCCCGTGCTCGCCCAGGCCGGTCTGGTCATGGATGGTCAGAACAAAGGACTTCAGACTCTTGGTGTGATTCCCGAGGCGAGTCTTCAAACGCTGCTTCGAGGCCTCTCGCAGCAGAAAGGGGTGGATTTGATGAGCACTCCTTCCATCACCACACGTAGCGGCCAGAAGGCGGTGATGGAGATGGTGCGCGAGTTCATTTACCCGACCGAGTTTGATCCGCCGAGGCACATCGACAAGGACAACACCGTCATCCCGACGACACCGACCGCTTTTGAAATGCGCCCGGTGGGCGTGCGCATCGAGGTGGTGCCCGAACTTCTCACGAAAGACGAGGTCCAACTGACGGTGATGCCGGAAATCACGGAGTTTGAAGGCTTCATCAACTATGGAGATCCGGTCACCCGGGAAGATGGGAAAGTGGTCACACCCAATGCAGTGAAGCAGCCGGTGTTTCACTCGCTGAAAATGACAAGCTCCTTTGTGCTCACGAGACGCGAGGCTGTGGTGATCGGCGGCCTGGGCTCGCCGGAGGGTGTCTTTATTCCTCACGAAACCGAATCTGACACCCTCGTGGAGGCCAAGTCGAACAAGGCAGGTCGCCTGATCTTTTTCGTCTTCCAAGCAAGCGAAGTGGTGCCCGCCAGGCCCAAACCAACGCCAGCCAGTGACGAGCCTGCCGTCACGATTTTCGGCCAGGTGCTGCGGCAAGGGAAATACACGCTCAAATCCGGAATGACTTTGGCTGACTTGATCCAGGCGGCCGGCGGGCTGTCCCAGCGTGCCGACACAAAGGAGGTGACTCTGGAACGAAAGGGCAAGAAGCAGCCCCTCGACCTCCAGAACAAAGCGACGCCGCTCCAGTCGGGCGATGTGGTGATCGTGGGCGAAACAAAAAGCTGATTTATCGACCTAAGATCCGTTCAATAGAACATGAATCCAAGTGTTCTGACTTGTTCCCTCGCACTACTTTTGCCCCTGGTAGCAGTCACGACACATGCCGTCGAGACACGAGCCATCCTCCAAACCTACTGCCTCAACTGTCACTCGACCAAAGAGCAGAAAGGCGATCTCGATCTCGAAGCCTCCGACATTCAAAAAGAGCCGCACGTCTGGGAAAACGTGCTCGACCAGATGCAGCTCGGCGAAATGCCGCCGAAGAAGGAGAAGCAACTCAGCGCTGCGGAGAAAAAGCAGCTCACCGACTGGGTGCGCGGCACCTTGGATCAAATCGCTCTCGCGAATGCCGGCGATCCAGGACCCGTCGTGTTGCGGCGGCTGTCGAACATGGAATACACCTACACACTGCGTGATTTGACCGGCATCGAGTCGCTGGATCCAGCGCGTGAGTTTCCCATCGATGGTGCGGCGGGTGAAGGTTTCACGAATGCGGGAGCGGCGCTCGTGATGTCGCCCGCCTTGCTCACGAAGTATCTCGACGCAGCGAAAGAGATCGCGAGTCACGCGGTCTTCACGCCGCACGGCATGCACTGGTCCGCCAGCACTTCGGCTCAAGATTGGACGGACGAGACATTGGCGATGATCCGCTCTTTTTACGCACGCTACAGCACCGCCGGCGGCGCTCAGGCGATGAATCTGCAAGGCGTGAAGTTTGACACGAATGCCGGCGGTCGTTTGCCGCTCCCGCGCTATCTCGATGCGCTTCAAGGCCGTGGCAGCGCGGACAGCTTGAGCCCGAAATACCTGCAAATACTCCGCGCGGCACTCACGAGCACAAAACCATCCATTTTACTCGATCCGCTGCGGGCGAAGTTCCGGGCGAAAAAGCTCAACGCAGCCGACATCGAGCCTTGGCAGCAGGTTCTGTGGCGATTCGCCAGCGTAGGCCACATCGGCAAAGAAAACGGCCCGAAGGCCTGGCAGGAGCCTGTGACGCCACTGGTGCCGGAACATGAAATGCGCGTCAAGCTGACCTCGGATCGCGATGTGACGCTCTATTTGACCACCACCGATGCAGGCGACGGCAGCGATGGGGATGAGGTGATCTGGCAAAATCCACGCCTTGTTGCTCCCGGCAGGCCCGATTTGCCGATCCATGGTCTTCCCGCGCTCTTGAAGCACCTCGAAGCGCAGCGTGAGAGAATCATCGCAAGCACCGAGCAGTGCCTGAATGCCATCGCGAATGGCAAAAGCGATGCGGACCCTGCTTTGATGGCCGCGTGGCGTGAATACCTCGGCTACGGCACGACGAATCTCGAACCGCTGCTCACGAAACAACTCAAGAGCACCCCGGACTACAACTTCATCCAGGGCTGGCAGGGCGAGCAGGCGCTCAGCGTGCTCGCCAACTCCTCCGACGCCACCGTGCGCACGCCGGGCGTGATGAAGGCGCACAGCGTCGCCACGCATCCTTCCCCGACGCGTGCCTCAGTCATCGCCTGGCATTGCGACAAGGCCGGCAGCCTGCGCATCCAGGGTGATGTGACCGATGCGCACCCCGAATGCGGCAACGGCGTCACTTGGGCGCTTGAGGTGCGACGCGGCCACACGAGCGAAGTGCTCGCCAGCGGTGTGGCGAAATCTGCGGCGGAGCAAAAGCTGGGGCCGTTTGAGAACGTGCGCGTCGAGGCGGGTCAGGTTGTCGCATTGGTCATCGGTCCACGTGATGGCAACCACGTCTGTGACCTCACCGCCGTGAATCTGACCCTCAGCGATGGCTCGAAGACCTGGGACCTCGCGAAGGAGGTGTCGCCAAACATCTTGAAGGGCAATCCTCATGGCGCGTGGCACTTCCTCAGCCAACCCGCCACCCTCGAAGCCGCGCCGGATGTGCCTGCACCGATCGCCGAATGGCGAAAAAAGCCTTCACCGGAACTCGCCATGAAAGTGCGGCAGTATTTGGAGAAGGACTTCCCACTCACGTCACCGCTTCTTCGCCCATTCCTGTCAATCGGGTCAGCTACGTCATTCCCGTCCAACCCCACCGCCAAAGCGCCTTCCATCCTCGAAATCCAAACCCCCGCGGCCCTCGCGAATGGCACCGAGTTCGTCGTCACTGGCAAACTGGCCTCCAAAACCCACGGCAGCGTGCAGATGCAGGTGCTCATGCAAAAGCCGGCTGTCAACGTGAGCCTTGTCGCCGGCAAAGCGGAGTCGGCGGTCAAAAATGGCCGGTGGAGCGACAACAACCTCATCACGCAGCATACCGCCCCGATCATCGTGAATGACGCCAGCGTGCCCCGCACACGCTTTGAGGCCGCTTTCGACGACTTCCGCGCTCTTTTCCCCATCGCGCTCTGCTACACCAAGATCGTGCCGGTGGATGAAGTGGTCACGCTGACGCTGTTTCATCGCGAGGACGAACCTTTGCGCCGTCTGATGCTCTCCAAGGCCGAATCGAGCGAACTCGACCGCTTGTGGGATGAATTGCTCTTCGTCAGCGAGGCTCCGCTGAAGCAGGTGGACGTCTTTGAGCAGCTTTTCCAGTTCGCAACCCAGGATGCGAAGCCCAGCGCCTTCGAGCCCATGCGCGAGCCGATCCTGAAAGCCGCCGCGAAGTTCAAAGCACAGCAGAAGGCCGCCATCGAGCCTCAAAAGGCCGCCGTGCTGGCCTTTGCGGAGAAAGCCTGGCGACGTCCTCTCACCGAAAAAGAGATCAGCGGTCTGCGAGCCTTTGATCCGCGTCTCATGCTCGTGCGAGTGCTGACTTCGCCCGCGTTTTTGTATCGCGGCGAGAAAGTACCGGCCAAAACAGCTCCCGTGAGCACTCAGGAGCTCGCCACACGCCTCAGTTACTTTTTATGGTCCTCCGCACCGGATGAGGAGCTGAGATCCAGTGACCTGAATGACCTTATTGAGCAAACTAGGCGCATGCTAAGGAGCGACAAAGTGCGCCGTCTGGCCCTCGAGTTCGGTTGCCAATACCTGCACGTACGCGATGTCGCCACGCTCGAAGAAAAAAGCGAACGCCACTTCCCCACCTTCCTCGACCTCCGCGATGACATGCAGGAGGAAGTCACCCGCTTCTTCATCGACCTCATCCAGAACAATCGCAGCATCGTGAGCCTGCTGGATGCGGATCACACCTTTGTGAATGCGGAACTCGCGAAGCACTATGGATTGGACGTAGAACGACTTTCCAAAGTCGTTCCCCCAGACCGCGAATCTGGAGATTCGAGCTACGGTCGCATCGACGGTCTGCATGCCCAGGGCCGCGGCGGCATCCTCGGTTTCGCCGCCACGCTCGCCAAACAAGCCGGAGCCTCACGCAACAGCGCCATCCTGCGCGGCACCTGGCTCACCGAGATCGTGCTCGGTGAAAAACTGCCCATTCCTCCGAAAGGCGTGCCCGTTTTGCCTGAGGAAGCCCCCACTGACCTCACTGAACGTCAACTCATCGAGCGACACAGCCGCGATGAGAACTGCATGGGCTGCCACAAGCGCATCGATCCTTACGGCTTCGCCCTCGAAGGCTTCGACGCCATCGGTCGTGCTCGAAAAGCCGATACCAAGACCGTTTTGCCCGATGGAAGCGCCATCGATGGCCTCGTGGGCCTTCGCGACTACCTCCTCACGAATCGCCGGGATGACTTCACGCGCCAGTTTTGCCGGAAACTGCTCGGCTATGCGCTGGGCCGCGGTGTGCAGCTTTCCGACAAGCCGCTGATCGAGCAGATGGTGAAGAGCGACCTCCGCTTTGGCACGCTGGTGGAGATGATCGTCCGCAGCCGGCAGTTCCGCGAGGTGCGTGGGAAAGAATTCACGGCCAACCACTGATTCATGAACATGAAAAGCCATCAATTCTCCCGTCGAGCCTTCCTGCGTGGAGCAGGCGTTACCATGGCGCTGCCGTGGATGGAATCCGTCAATGTCTGGGGCGATGAGCCGAAGAAGAACAAACCGGCGAGCGAAGCTCCGGTGCGCTTGTGCGTGACCTTCTCGGGCAACGGCTTCCAATCGAAGGAATGGTGGGCGAAGGGCGAGGGGAAGGCGATGGAGCTTGGCCGCGTGCTGGAGCCGCTGAAGGACTTTCGCGAGCGACTGCTCTTTGTGCGCGGATTGTATCATGAGGAGGCGCGCAAAGGGAACATTCACTCCTCGCAGACCGGAAACATGCTCTCCGGCGCCCCCATCGCGAGCGGTGGCGAGATCCGCAGCGGCACGAGCTTCGATCAAATGCTCGCCCAGACCTACGGACGCTCCACGAAGGTGCCGAGCCTCGTGCTCGCGTGCGAGAAGTCGAACCCCTCGGTGCACAAAAACTACTCGATGCTCTACAGCTCGCACATTTCGTGGTCTTCGCCGACCACGCCGACGCCGCTGGAGCTTTACCCCGCGCTGGCCTTTGATCGTCTCTTTAAAGACGATGCCTCGCCCGCCGACAAGAGCGTGCTGGATGCCGTGCTGGCCGATGCGCAGGATTTGCGGCGCGACATCAGCGCCATCGATCAACGCAAGCTCGACGAGTATCTCGACAGCGTGCGCGAGGTGGAGAAGCGCATCGAAAACGCCGGCAAACGCGGCGAACTGCAAGGCTGGCGGCCCACGCTCGACAAACCGAACATGCAGCGTCCTGCCGACGGCATCCCGCAGGACATCGCCGAGCACATGAAGCTCATGTGTGACATCCTCGTGCTCGGTTTCCAGACCGACACCACACGCATCACCACACTGAAGCTCAACAACGACCACAGTGCCCTGCGTTTCCCGAATCTGCCCAGCGTGCAGCAGCCCGGCCACGGCATCGACTACATGATCCACCACCTGCTTTCGCACAGCGACGGCGAGGACTACCTCAAGGTGAACCAGCTCTTCATGGAGCAGCTCGCCTACATCGCACGCAAACTCGACAGCATCCGGGAGGGCGAGCGCACACTGCTCGACAACACCATGCTCATGCACTGCTCCAGCATGATGGTCGGCGCCAAGCACAACAACGACGAACTGCCCGTCGTCGTCCTCGGCGGCGCGGGCGGACGTTTGATGAGCGGTCGCGTGCTCGACTACAAAGACAAGCCCGAGCGCCAGCTCTGCCGTCTTTTCATGTCGATGATGGACAAGATGGACGTGCGACCGAAGACGTTTGGCGATGCGACGATGATGCTGGAGGAGGTTTGAAGCATGCGGCAGTTCATTCCGTTCTTGATGGCGGCCGCTTCCGCAGGGAGTGCCGAGGTGATCGTGCACAATCCAGGCGAATTGCCTGCCGCGTTGAGCGGTCTCAAGCCAGGAATGGTGCTCAAAATCGCTCCCGGTGACTATCCTGGCGGTCATCATGTGAGCAGCGTCGAAAGGCTCACGATTGAGGCGCTAGAACCGAAAAAACCACCCCATTTCAAGGGCGGGGCCAATGCGTGGCACTTCTCACGCTGTTTCGGCCTCACGCTGCGAAACATCCGTGTCAGCGGTCAAACCGGCAACGGGCTCAATCTCGACGACGGTGGCGATCTGGCGAGTCCAGTGACGGGTATCACGCTCGAAAACGTTGAGATCAGCGACATCGGCCCGCAGGGCAATCACGATGGCATCAAGTGCTCCGGGCTCGACAAGCTGACGATCCGCGATTGCACGATCACCGGCTGGGGAGGGCAGGGGATCGACTTTGTCGGATGTCATCACAGTTTGATCACCGGATGCAAGTTCATCGGCAAAGATGGGTTCACGGCCAGCGCCGCTGTTCAGCTCAAAGGCGGCACGAGCGATGTGATTGTCGAGAAATGCCATTTCACCAACGCGGGCGAGCGTCCGCTGAACATCGGCGGCTCCACGGGCCTCGAATATTTCCGTCCACCGGGAGCGAAGCATGAGGCGGCACGGATTATCGCGCGTGAAAACGTCATCGAAGGCAGCGTCTGCGCCGCAGCGTTCGTCGGTGTCGATGGGGCGGAGTTCAGCAGCAACACGATATTGTTTCCGACGAAGTGGATCTTCCGCATTCTGCAGGAAACCCGCGAACCTGGATTCGTACAGTGCCGCAATGTGCTGGTGAAGGACAACAAGGTCGTCTTTCGCCGCACACAGGTGGGTATCGACATCAACATGAGCGACGCCACGTCCCCCGGGACGTTTCGTTTCGAGCGGAACCGCTGGTTCGCCGAGGACAGGCCCGCTTCTTCCAAACCAAGGCTGCCGGTGGAGGAGCCCGGTGGGACTTATGGGATCGACCCACGGGCGAAACTTTGACCAAGACACAGCGCCGACCAAACCGGCGCAGGCCGTGGTATTGTGGGAGGACCAGACGCAAAGGACAAAGACGAGGGCCCGGGGAGCGTAAGGCTCAGACCATGCATGCCAGGCCCATTCTCATCGCGTTTTCCCTGCTGTCCTCCTTCACCCCTGCCTTTGCGCAGACCAAGCTGCAACAGGCGGATGTCACGCTGACGCCGCCCAAAAATCTGAAAACGAAACTGCCACCTGGCTACACGATCCCCGTCGTCGATATCAGCGCCGAGACGCAACGTCAGGTGGTCGTGGATCGTGAAAAGGGGCAGTATCTGGGGCATCCGACCACGGTGCTGCTGGAGGACAACAAGACGATGCTCACTGTCTATCCGAAGGGCCACGGCCGCGGCGCCATCGTGTACAAGCGCAGTTACGATGCCGGGCTCACTTGGAGTGATCGCCTGCCCACGCCGAAGAATTGGGAGACCTCCCTCGAAGTGCCCACGCTTCATCGCACCGTCGATTCAGCCGGAAGAAAGCGCCTCATCATGTTCAGCGGTCTGTATCCCATCCGCATGGCCGTGAGCGAGGATGATGGCGCGAACTGGGGCGAGCTGAAACCCATCGGCGACTTCGGTGGCGTGGTCACGATGGCCACGGTGATCGATTTGAAGACGCCGGGGCACTACCTCGCGTTTTTCCACGATGACGGCCGCTTCATCCGTGGTGGCGAGGTGGAGAAATACCGCATCAAAAGCCCGCACGTGCCGGAGTACTCGTCCTCCACCGCCAAGCCATGGCGTTTCTGGGTTTACACCTGCCTTTCCAAAGATGGAGGCCTCACCTGGAGCGTGCCCGTGCCCATCGCGATGCTGCCCGACGCGAATCTCTGCGAGCCGGGCGCTCTGCGCTCGCCCGATGGCAAACAGATCGCCGTGCTGCTGCGCGAAAACAGCCGGAAGTACAATTCCTTCGTCATTTTCAGCGACGACGAGGGCCTCACCTGGTCACAGCCGAAAGAACTGCCCGCCTCACTCACCGGCGATCGCCACGTGGCGAAGTATGCGCCCGATGGTCGCCTCTTCATCAGCTTCCGCGACACCACGCACGTCAGCGCAACCAAGGGCGACTGGGTGGGCTGGGTCGGCAAATACGACGACATTGTGAACGGCACAGAAGGCCAGTACCGCGTGCGCATCATGGACAACAAGAAGGGCCAGGACACCACTTACCCGGGCGTGGAGCTGCTGCCCGACGGCACCTTCGTCACCACCACCTATGGCCACTGGACCGAGGGCGAGGAAGCCTACGTCGTCAGCGTTCGTTTCACCCTGGAGGAGCTCGATGCGAAGCTGAAGGCACCGCGTTGAAATCAAGAGGTGGACTTATCAAGAGCCGGGATGCCTGATGGGTTCGGGAAGCTCCGCTCCTTGAACTGCTAAGCTGCCTCTCCTGTTGATCGTTCCAGCGCGGCTCATGCGTCACCTCCCACGGACAATCTTCACTACCGCCCTGTGCGCCTTGCTCGGGGCGGGTGTGGGCAGGTGGGAGCGGCCGGAGCCACTCGCTGCCGAACCAACGGTGGCGAAGCAGCGGCCGATGAAGGCCGCCCAGCCTGCGTCGGTCGATCTCCTTTACGAGCCGCCGCCGCCCTTCCCCAGTGTCGCGGCTTCGATGGAGTGGGTGTGGAGCCGGATGAACAAAGGCGACGCTGCCGCGGCGGAGACTTTGTTTCTTACTGATGCCCAGATCACGGACGAGCAGCGTGGTCAGATCGCGTTGGAGTGTTTGAAAAATTTTCGCCGCTTCGATCCGCAGGTGCTGGCCCGCATCGTTCGGAGCCTGCGTCCGGGCGAGATGGCAGACCAGGCGATGAACAGACTGATCTCCGAATGGAGTCGCCACGACTCGGAAGGGGTATTGCGCTTCCTGGAAACGCTGCCCGAGGGCCGGATGAACAATGTCCTGCTTCTCAGCACAGCAACCTTTGGCCTCGCCCAGTTGCCGGCGGAACGTGTCGCAACGTTCGCATCCCGTTTGGACACCAAGGGGCGGGCGTATCTGGCCGAAGGGTTGGTTGCGGTTGCGGCCCAGGCCGGCTCCTGGCGGAACACGGCAGCCATCCTGGCTGTGATCAATGACGGCACAAAACCTCATCAGGGTGCGATTTCAGTCGAGTGGAAGCTGGGCATGCAGCTCGCCGACATCGATCCGCAAGCCATCGAAAGACAGCTCGCGGCTGAAACTGATCCGGGGCGGCGTGATGATATGCTTGGTGGCTACGCGTGGATCATGGGCATGACCGACCCGCCGTTTGGCCTCGAACTGGATGCCCGAATCCAGAGTCAGGACATCCGCGAAGAGCATGCCCTGAATCACGTGGAGCACTGGCTGGAAACCGATCGGAATGCCGCGCTTGCATGGCTTCAAGGTGCTGTGGCGAAACAACTCATGGACCACGAGATGCGGACGGAGCTTCTGAAGACCTACGGGCTGGAGGTTGCACCATGAAGCTGGGGCTTCAGGTCCTGCTGCACGTTTCTGCGGCGTTCGCAGGGTTCTGGCTCGTGTCTTCAGAGAGTCCCACGGCCCGTCCGGCTCCTGTGGAGGCGAAGCAGGCAGTTGTGTCGATGAAAGTGGCCGCATCGCCGCCGCCATCTGCTTCGGCCCGTCCTTTGTCCTGGGCGGAGTTGCTGGCACAGCGCTTGAATCCGCAGCGCTGGCCGGATGTGTTCATGGTCGTGGAGAAAGCTGGCATCGACGAACTGCCGGGCTTGCTGCAAGTCATCCTTGGATCACGCTATCCCGATGTCCGAGGCCGGGCGGTCGAAGTGTTGTTCATGCGCTGGACCGGACTGGATCGAGACGCCGCGCTCGCCGCCATGAAAACCATCACCTCCCCGCAGCTCAAGGACATGGCGTTGAGGCGGATTCTGTTCGAGTGGGCCAGGACGGACGCCACCGCCGCATGGAAATGGGTGACAGCCGTGGAAGACGATCCCGTGTTGCAGGAAACCGGCATCGAATCCCTGCTGGCCAATGGCGCGGAGAAAGATCCGCTTGGCTACGCTGCATGGGCCGCACAGCTCGAAGATCCCTTTTTGCGATACAAGGCGCTGGATCAGATCGCTTCCGCATGGGGGCGAGCCGATCCGCAGGCCGCCTTTGCGGCGGCTTTGCAAATGGATGACCCCGTGCTGCGCAAACGGCTCCTCGAGACTGTCTGCTTTCAGGACAAATCCGGGATCGATCGCTCCCAGGCGATGGATCTCATCCTGCAAATGCCGGACAAGGCGGAGCGCATCGAGTTGCTGTCTGACGTCTGGATCACGGCCTTCGCCAGTGACAAACCGGACGAAGCGCTGCGCTGGCTGGTGAGCCACGCGAATAATCCTGATCTGCAAAAGGCCAGCGCCACACTCGGGGGAGTGCTTGGCGAGCAGGTGAGGAACCTCGGTGAGCTCCTTGGAATGATCCGTCAACTGCCCGCCGGTCCATTGCGCGACGCTTTTTCCGCCACCGCGGCCTGGAGGCGGGCCGCGAACGGCGGCTCCGTGCAGGAGGCGCGTGAATTGTTGAGCTTGTGCGGCCCGTGTATCGAGCGTGAGAATGCGCGCCGCACCATCGAAGAATTCGCCTCCAAACCATGAAGAAGCCAGTCACCTCCCTCCATCGCCGCCAGTTCATCGCCGGACTTCCCGCCCTCGGAATGCTCGCCGCGCATGCGGGCGATGAGCAGCCGCTGGAGCACGTCATCTTCGGCTCCTGTCTCGACACGCATGATCATCCCATGCTCGACCGCACGCTCACGCTGCCGCGTGACCTGTTCGTCTTCATGGGTGACAACATTTATGCGGACAAAGGCGGCATTCCGATGATGCAGGAAAAGTATGCGTTGCTGAAAAACAGCCGCTTCTTCCACGGCCTGAGGAACAAACCGGTCCTGGCGACGTGGGATGACCACGATTTCGGTCTGAACGACGGCGGGGCCGATTGCACGATCAAAAAGGAGGCGCAGGCCGAGTTCTGGAACTGGCTCGATGAACCGCCCGGCTCGCCGCGGCGGAGGCAGGAGGGCGTGTATCACTCCCAGACCTTCGGGCCCGACGGAAAGCGTGCGCAGGTCATCCTGCTCGACACACGTTACTTCCGCAGCCCGCTGAAGAAGGTTCCAAAGGACAAAGCGATGCTAGGTGGCACTTCGGTGCCTACAGACGATGAAACGACCACCATGCTCGGCGCAGCACAGTGGGCCTGGCTCGAAAAGGCCCTCCAGGAGCCTGCGGAACTGCGAATCGTCGTCTCCAGCATTCAATTCGCTCCTGAAGCACATGGCGGCGAATGCTGGGCCAACTTCCCGCATGAGCAGCGCAGGCTCCTTTCGCTCCTCAAAGGTCACAAGGCTGTAGTTTTGAGCGGGGACCGGCACTGGTGCGAGTTTTCGCACAACGGCGTTTTCGATTTCACCTCCAGCTCGATGACGCAGAAACATCCCCGTGGCACGCCGACGCCGAACAAGCACCGCATCGTGCCCCAAACGTGGCATCTGCCGAGCGTGGGCCATCTGCGCATCGACTGGCCGTCCTCGACAATCACGGTGAAAGTCATCGACCAGGAAGGCCTGACCCGCATTGAGCACCGCGTGCCGTTCAGCGAATTGCAGACCCGTTAATTCCCGCCAACTTCTCCACACCCATGAATTCACTTCCCAGCCGCCGTCAGTTTCTGTCCACCCTCGCTCTCGCCCCCTTCGCCGCACGCGGCCAGGACGCACCGGGCTTTCCGCCGACACGCAAAATCACCCGAGGCCCCGGGTTCCACTGGTTCGCCTATTACGACAAGCTGCAGTTCTCGCCGGACAACCGTTTCGTGCTCAGCAACAAGGTGAACTTCGAACATCGCTCACCCACGGCGGATGACGTGATCGAGGTCGGCATGGTGGACCTCCAGGAGGGCGACAAATGGATTCCGCTGGGCAAGTCGAACGCCTGGTGCTGGCAGCAGGGCTGCATGCTGCAATGGATTCCCGGCACGCAATCGAAGGTGATCTGGAACGACCGCGAGAAGGACAAGTTCGTCAGCCACGTCCTCGATGTGAAGACGATGGAGAAGCACACGCTGCCCTTTCCGATCTACGCTCTGAGCCCGAACGGCAAAGAAGGCGTGAGCTGCGACTTCTCCCGCGTGGCGGATTGTCGGCCAGGATATGGCTATGCAGGCATCAAGGACCGCTTTTTCGACGAGATGGCTCCCGAGGGCAGCGGAGTGACGCATGTGAACCTCGAGACCGGCGTGGAGAAGCTCATCGTGAGCCACAAGACGCTGGCGAACACGGGCCCGGTGATGGAGAACCATCCCGACTCGAAACATCACGCGTATCACCTGCTCGTGGGGCCGGATGGGAAGCGCTTCATCATGCTGCATCGCTGGACGCAGCCGAAGGGCGGCCATCTCACACGCCTGATCACGGCGAACATGGACGGCAGCGACTTGCGCATCGTCATCCCGAACGGCTACGCGTCCCATTTCATCTGGCGTGATGCCACGCACATCCTCTCGCAGGCAAAAAACTGGCTGGGAAACACCGACTGGGGTGATTTCCTCTTCGAAGACAAGGACAGCGGCATCGTCGAGGAGATCGGTCACGGCATCTTGGACAAGGCCGGCCATCTTACTTACCTCCACAACAACGAGTGGATCCTGAATGACACCTACGCGCAGGGTGTGCGCCGCATCCAGACGCCGCATCTGTATCACATCGCTTCAAAGAAGCGCATCGACCTCGGCCATTTTGTCCAGCCGCCCGAATACAAAGGGGAATGGCGCTGCGACTCCCATCCACGCAGCAGTCGCGATGAAAAACTCGTCTGCATCGACGCCCCCGATGGCGCGAACGGCCGCCAGCTTTTCCTCATCAACATCGATGGCCTGATGACCTGATCGGCCATCTGCGATCACCTGGAGGCCGCATGACTGCCGATCTCGGCGGCACTCAGGACGCGATCATAGACAGCGATCTCGGCGATGCGGCCCGCAAAAGGCCTGCGCAGCTTCGCGGGGTCCTGCGCTGGCCGCAGTTCCAGCGATCCGAATTGCAACAGTGCCTCCGACGCCTGCGGCGAATCGTCCGCCATCGCTGAACTGATCGATTTCCCATTGAGAAACATCTCCATCCGGCCTGCACGCTGCTGGGCCACGAGGTGATGCCACTGATAAGGCAAGGCCGCCGTGGCCGCGGAGAACAAGTTCATGCCATCGCGATGTCCTGCCGGCCAGCGCAGCAGATAACGCAGCGTGCCTGCCGCTGTGGACTCACCGGGGCGACGGCCGCCAAGCTCCACCAGCGCCAGGTGTGGCCTTAGCGGCTCCAGCGTGGTCAGCGCGGCCAAAGCCATCTGATCCAGCGTCTCAGCCGTGAACCAGAACTCGATGGCATAACCTTCAGCCGGTGTCTTCCACGGCTGTTCGGACACCAGCACGCCTGGCTGCTGGCGAGCTCCGAAACGAGCGCTGGCAAAACCGTGCGCGTCCTCCTGGACACGAACGCCTCCCACGATCACCAAGGCGGGCGCGTCTGGCACCTCATTCGGAATATTTCCCGCCACTTCGCGATTCAGGCGCCAGTAGTGCGCGGGCTTGGCTGCCAGAATGCGTTGCGAGTAATCCTCCCGCAATCTCAGCCGCCGTGTCTGCGGTTCTGTCGCTTCCATGAGCACCGACTGATCCGTCGCACGAATCTCCCCCGTGCCGGGATTTACGCTGGCCCTGTCATCCTGGTTCAGCACGGCCGTGCGCAGGCCTTCCTGGCCTGGAATGCGCACGGAAAGCTCCGCCTGGCCTTCGAACACATCCACATCCGTCTTTCCCTGTCGCGACACGGCGATGCCCAGTTGCGTGCCGAGATCCGTCACCGCGCCGCGTGGCGTCTCCACACAGAAACCTTCCGCACCCTTCGGCACCTGCGTGCGCAATTTGCCTTCGTGGCAGATCACACGGCTGACGCTGAGCAGATTCAGGTCCGCAGGTCCTTCGATGTCCACGATCACGCCGTTGGTGAAGAGCAGGCGCACGCGTTCATCCGCCAGCCGCAGTGGTCCTGCGCTCAAGGCACGACTTGGACTCGATTCCGAGTCCGGGACCAGCACGGCAAGAGTTTCCTTCACGATCGTCTCACTTTCGCTGTGTTGAAGCAGTAGCGTGGCTGACAAAACGACCACCGCGGCGGCAGCGGTTGCCGCCGCCCAGCGCCACCAGGCGTTCACAAAACGCAGCGGCTCACGACGCACGTTTTGCATCAGCGAGGCCTCGAATCCGCCATCCACGACGGTGAACTGCCGATCAACGAGCCCGATCTCCTCGTGCAACGCGATCCAGCGCGGATCAGGCGCCTGCGCCACTTTGGTCAATGAGAGCGTCCACACCTCGGTCGCGAGTGCCTGGCGGAACTGCGCATCTCCACGCAGCTTTTCGAGCAGGGTATCGACGCGGCCGGGAGGCAGTTCGCCGCCCTGCCAGGCGATGAGGGCGTCTTGGAGGTCAGGGTTCATGCGCAAGCTCCTGATTGATGCACTCGCGCAGCATGCCGAGGGCACGGTATTGCAGTTGATAGATCGCACCGGTGCTGGTGCGCATCTCCTCGGCCAATGCGGCGGCCTTGCTGCCATCCAAAAGCGAACGAACCACGTGACGGATGCGATCCGGCAGCCGGGTGATGCACGAAAGCATCGCCTGCAGCTGCTCCGACTTCACACTGGCAGCCGTGTCTTCCAGCTCCGCCTGCAAAAGGCTGGCCGCTTCATGGCGGAAGTTTTCCAATTGCACGCTGCGGCGATTCGTCTGCTCAAAGAAGCGCAGCAGCTTGTTCCGCGCGATGCCACGCAGCCAGGCGCCGAAGTCGTGGCCACGCTGGAATGAGTTCAGACTGCGATAAGCGGCGATGAAGGTCTCCTGTGCGATGTCGTCCACCTCGTCGATGTGAAACAACTGGCTGGCGAGGTAGGCTCGGAGTCCCGGGCCGTAAGCACGCACGATCGCGAGAAACGCGTCCGGCTGTCCGCGGAGGACATGGTCAAGACTTGCGTTGAGCTGGTCGGATTCGAGCATTTGCCGGTCAATTTCGTGTTCGCTGCGAGTTCTCACAGAAAAAATTCGGAATTTCGTGTGAGATCCGGGCGCGAACCCGGAATCCAGCAGCAGACAAAGCTTCTGAACGGCCCGCCAGCCGCCAGACGCAGCGTCCGCATCGCGTATTACAGCCTTCTTCAATGAATCGTTCCGTTCTGATCCCCATCACCATCGCTTTCGCGTCATCACTCCATGCCGCGCCGGCAAAGATCGAGTTCAATCGCGATGTCCGCCCGATCCTGTCGGAGAACTGCTTCGCCTGCCATGGCTTCGACCCGAAACATCGCGAGGGCGGCCTGCGGCTGGACACGTTTGATGGTGCCACGGCGGATCGCGACGGCTCACGCGGCATCGTGCCTGGCGATCTGGCGAAATCCGATGCCTGGCAGCGCATCATCAGCGACGACAAGGACGAGGTGATGCCGCCGCCGAAGTCGCACAAGCCGCCGCTCAATGCCCGACAGCGTGAGATTTTGAAAGCCTGGATCGAGCAAGGTGCGACATACCAGCGTCACTGGGCCTTCGAACCGCCGAAGAAGAATGCCTCGCTGCACCCGCCCACAGCCAATCCCATCGATTACTACATCGAGAAGAAGCTGGAGGAGAACGGCCTGAAACCATCGCCAGCCGCCGATGCTGCGACGCTGATTCGTCGCGTGTCGCTGGATCTGACCGGTCTGCCGCCGACACCCGCCGAGGTGGATGCCTTTGTGAAGGCCTCGGTCAAAGATGCCGATGGGACCTATCGTGCCCTCGTTGATCGTCTGTTGAAAAGTCGGCACTATGGCGAACGCTGGGGCCGCTGGTGGCTGGATCAGGCGCGTTACGCGGACTCGAACGGCTACTCCATTGATGCCCCGCGTCAGATCTGGAAGTTCCGCGACTGGGTGGTCGATGCGCTGAACAGGGACATGCCCTTCGATCAGTTCACGATCGAGCAGCTCGCGGGTGATCTGCTGCCGAATGCCACCGAGAGCCAGAAGATCGCCACCGGCTTCCACCGCAACACGCAGATCAATCAGGAGGGCGGCATCGACAAGGAGCAGTTCCGCATCGACAGCATCTTCGACCGTGTCGCCACCACAGGCTCGGTGTGGCTGGGGCTCACGATTGGCTGCGCCCAATGCCACGATCACAAATTCGATCCCATCGAGCAGAAGGAGTACTACCGCCTCTTCGCCTTCCTGAACAACCAGGACGAGCCCGAGTTGAAGGTCTTCGATCCAAAGGTGAACGTGAAGACGCTGATGGCGGAATTCAAAGACGTGGAGAAGAAGCTCACCACGCTCATCAAGGAGCGCTACAACGAGGAAACCGCGTGGGAGAAGGACATGTCGCCCGACTTTCGCGCGAAACTCTCCGCCGCAGTCAACAAGGCGGTCGCCAAACCTGTGGCGAAGCGTTCGCTCGCCGACAACCTCGTCATCTTCGGCGTTTTCACCCAGCCGAGTGATCCCATCCGCATCCTCGGCGACCGCCACCGGGAGCTCGACACGCTGCTGAACAAAGGCACGACGACGATGGTGCTCAAAGAACTCGCCACGCCGCGCAAGACGACGGTGTTCATCAAAGGTGATTTCACCAGACCCGATGAAGAGGTGAAGCCTGGCACGCCGAAGGTGCTGCATGCGTTCGAGACGACCAATCCGCAGCCAAACCGTCTCGATCTGGCGAAGTGGATCGTCAGCCCGCAAAATCCGCTCACGCCACGCGTGATCGCGAACCGCGTGTGGCAGCAGTATTTCGGCCGTGGCATTGTCGAGACGGAGAACGACTTCGGATCGCAAGGCACGCTGCCCAGCCATCCTGAACTGCTCGACTGGCTCGCGAAGGAGCTGCTGGCGAAAAAGTGGAGCCTCAAGCAACTGCACCGTCTCATCGTCACCTCACACACTTATCGCCAAAGCTCGGCCAACACGCCTGAACTGGTCGAAAAGGACCCGAACAACTACCTTCTGGCCCGCCAGACCCGCCTGCGTTTGGATGCCGAACTCGTGCGTGATGTGAGTTTGTCCGCCAGCGGGCTGCTTTCCACCAAGCTCGGCGGGCCGCCCGTCTATCCGCCTATTCCCGATGGCGTGATGGGCCAGGGGCAGGTGAAGCGTGTCTGGACCGTGAGCAAAGGGGAGGACAAATACCGTCGTGGTCTCTACACCTTCGTCTATCGCGCCTCGCCACCACCGGAACTGACCGTGTTCGATGCCCCTGAAGGCTTCAATAGTTGCACGCGCCGCATCCGCAGCAACACGCCGCTGCAAGCACTCACCTTGATGAACGATCCCGGGTTCTACGAGTTCGCGACCGCTCTGGAAAAGATCATCAAAAAGGATGGCCTCGAAGCCGCCTTCAAACGCTGCACCTCACGCTCCCCCAAACCTGACGAGCTCGCTGTCCTGAAGAAGCTCGACACTCTCAATGCCGCCCGAACGCTGCTCAATCTGGATGAAACCGTCACCCGCGAATAAGACCATGGACCCGCTTCTCCACCAAACACGCCGTCATTTCTTCAGCCGCTGCGGTGTAGGTATCGGCGGCATGGCGCTTTCGCAGCTTTGGGCCCGTGAGGATGCTCTCACGCCGAAGAAGACGCATTTCCCGGCAAAGGCGAAGAGCGTCATCTTTCTCTTCATGGCTGGCGGTCCGTCACAGCTCGACATGTTCGTGCGCAAGCCGGAGCTGCAAAAGCGGAACGGGCAGCCGATTCCGGAGAGCTTCACCCATGGCAAGCGATTTGCCTTCATGGACAGCAGCCATCGCAACAACCTGCTCGCGTCAAAGTTCAGCTTCCGTCAGCACGGCCAGTCCGGTGCGTGGGTGAATGATCTGCTGCCGCACACGGCTTCGATCGCCGACGAACTGGCTTTCATCCACACCTGCAAGACGGACCTCTTCAATCACGCTCCGGCGAAGTTTTACATGAACACGGGCAGCGGTCTTTTTGGTCGTCCCAGCATGGGCGCGTGGGTCACCTACGGCCTCGGCAGCGAGTGTGATGACCTCCCGGGCTTTGTCGTGCTGCAAAGCGGCCCTCGCGGGCCACGCGGTGGCGCGGTGCTGTGGGGCAGCGGTGTTTTGCCGACGACCTATCAAGGTGTGCCGCTGCGGAACTCCGGCGATCCCATTGTGAATCTGTCATCGCCACAGGACATCGACGCGAAGCAGCAGCGGCAGGTCGTGGACGCGGTGCGCGAGCTGAATCTGAAGCGCCTCGTCGAAACGGGCGATCAGGAGATCGCCACCCGCATCAATGCTTATGAAATGGCCTACCGCATGCAGACCAGCGCGCCGGAACTGATGGACATCAGCGGCGAAAGCCAGGCCACGCTCGATCTTTACGGCATCAAGGACGCCAAGGAGACCACCTTCGCGCGGAACTGCCTGCTCGCACGTCGTCTGGTCGAACGTGGAACGCGATTTGTGCAACTCTACGACACGAATTGGGACCACCACGGCGGCGTCACCGAGAATCTGGAGAAGCACATGCCGATGAAGTGCGCCGACATCGACCGGGCCTGTGCCGCGTTGGTCAAGGACCTCAAGTCACGTGGCCTGCTCGATGACACCATCGTCGTCTGGGGCGGTGAATTCGGCCGCACCCCGATGGGTGAGGTGCGCGAATCGACCGGCCGCAACCATCATATCGACGCCTTCACCATGTGGTTCGCCGGCGGTGGGTTCAAACCCGGCGTGCAATACGGTGAAACGGACGAGTTCGGATTTGGAGCCGTGCAGGACCCTGTTCACGTCCACGACATCCACGCCACGATTCTCCACCAGCTCGGTCTTGATCACCAAAAGCTCACCGTCCGCTCCCAGGGCCTCGACTTCCGTCTCACGGGCGTTGATCCGGCCAAGGTGTTGAAGGGCGTGCTGGCCTGAGCGCGTGTCGGATGAGATCTCAAGGCTCCACGCGCACCCAAAGATGCCCCACGGCGCGTTCGCCGCGCTCGTTGGTGTGTTCGACGGTGACGATGTGGTCGCCGGGCTTTGAGAAGGCATGCTGCGTGGTCGCGTAGCCGTCTTTGGCGAGGGCTTTGGCGTTGCCGTCGGATTTGACGGTCACTTTCGGGGTGCCGTCGCCGAAGTCCCAGGTCTCGCCGCCGGTGGTGCGGAAGGTGCGGACTTTGAAGGTGATCTCGGTGCCGGGCTTGAGACCGGTGGTTGGCCAGAAGGTCGGGTGAATGGTGGGCGGCAGGATTTTGTCGTCGCTGCCCATGACTTGGACGATGGCGAAGTCGTAGCTGACGTTTCCAGCGGCGTCGATGACTTTGAGGATCTCGCTGTAAGCACCCGGTTTCGTGTAAGTGCGCTCGATTTTCGCGCCGGAGGCGGTTTGGCCCTCGGTGAAGGTCCAGTTGTAGGTCTTGATCGAGGATGAGGACCAGGACTTCGACGCATCGAGCGTGATCGTCTCGCCGGCGCGGATGAAATGATGCGGGCGGGCCACGGCGATGATGGCGGGCTTGTGTTCGCGTTGATAGGCCTCCCACGCGAAGGCGTAGGCCTCCTGCGTGCCCCATTTGCCGGAGGGTTGGCGGCTTTTGATGCCGAAGTGCAAATGCGTCCAGCCACCGCTCGCGCCTTCTTTGCCGAGCAGGCCGATGCGCTGGCCCATCTTCACGCGCGAGCCCATCTGAATGGCCGGATCAATCGTGTGCAGGTGGCTGTAGCGGTAATACCAGCCGCGTTCATCGAGCAGATAGACGACGTCGTAGCGGGGACGCACCGGCGTGAGCGAGTAACCAGGCAGCGTCTTCTCCGAAACACTCACGACGAGGCCATCCGTCGCCGCGATGACCTCCGTGAGTCCCTCGCAGCCGCCGAAGTCGAGGTCGTTGTGGTAGTAGATCTTTTTGCGGTCCGGTTTGTCGCCGCCATCGACGTAGGTCGGTTCGTTCGAGAACTGCGTCGAGGTAGCGAACCAGCGCTGCTTGAGCGGATACACGAACGTGCCCGGCTCGATCCACGGCGAGCCTTTGGGCCAAAGACGCAGCCGCGCGTCCTTTTCGAGCCCCCAGGAGTCCTCGCCGCTGTTCGCGTTGTAGCCACGCGTGATGGGGCAGTCGATCTGCACACCGCCGACGAGTTGCGGGAGGTTGTAATTTGCGCTCGTGAGCCACTTTTGCTCGCCATTGACCTCGACGAGCACTTTCGCCTCGCGGACGGCCTTCGCCATCGAATCGACCTTCTCGTCGAGTTTCAGCAGTTTGACCTTCGCAGTCGTTTGATCAGCCAACGTGATCTCCACGGCCTCTCCGAGGCTCAAATCGACCGCGCGAAGTGTCGGCGTGAGGGTGGGCTCTGGCGGAGCGGCCAAGCCAAAGGACGCAACAAACAGACAGCAGAAAAACAGTGACTTCATAGCGTCATCACTTGGCGTTCTTTGCGATGAACTCAACAATCGGTGTCGAGTCATCCAATCCATGCGGATGGTGGCCGACGCCCGGTTTGCGGATCATCGTGATGCTGCCGCCGAGGGCTTTGTAGCGTGACTCGATCAAGCCGGTGTTTTCATCCCAGGGCACCACGTCGTCGGCATCACCGAACACATGCAGCAGCGGCACGCCGGCCTTCGCGAGCGGGGCGAGGCTGTCCACCGGGTTGCCCTTGTAGGCGAGCGCCTCGGCCTCGTCTTTGAAGCCCCACAGCTTCAGCACGAAGCCCCAATTCCGCGGATCGCCCTTCCCTTTGCCTTTGCCGCCGGGCCAGCTCTTGAAGTCGCACACCGGCGCATCGCCGTAGATGCAGGAAACCTTGTCGGGATTCGACGTGGCCCAGTTGTAGCAATACAAACCGCCACGGCTGAGGCCGACGAGCGAAGGCTTCTTGCTCAAAGCATAGCTGGAGGTCAGCTCGGCGTAGCACTGGTTCCAAAGCTTCACCGCATCGGGGCAACCGAGCATGTCGTTGATCTTCATGTAAACAATATGAAAGCCTTTGCCGAGCAGCGCGATGTCCGGTGCGGGTTTGTGGCCAAAGAACTCGCCATGCCAGACCCAGGGGCGGCCTGCGGCAGCGGTCTTCGGTGCCACGACGGTCACCGGCTTGCCTGCGATGGTCAGTTCGTGCTTCGCGTAGCCGTTCCACTCGCCGGTTTGATTCGGGAAGACGACTTCTTTCGAGCTGGCGAGCTTCTTGGCCTCCACGTCGAGTTCGGCGGACTTCTTCAAGGCTTCTTCAATGGGAAGGCCAGGCGCATTGCCGGGGCGTTTGTGGCCAACATGACTCAGCCAGGCCGGACGCAGGATCGCGTGCTTCTTTTTGATCACCGCGAGAATCGCCGCGCCGTTCGGATGATCGGGCGTGCCGTCCTCGCGCACCTTCAGGCCCCAAGCCGCGAGAACAGGCCGCGCCATGAGCAGATGACCTTCTGCGCCGGGATGCACGCCGTCTTTGGAAAAGGTGAACTGCGGATCGGTCTTCCGCTTCTCGGCGAGAGCACTCATCATGACGCCGTGCACATCAAGCACCTCCCACTTTTCCTTGTCGCGCATGTCGAGCAGCCAGTTCGCGTAGAAGTCGAGCACCTCGTTGTAGCCTTTGAACGGATGCGCACCGTCCACTTTGTCCGCTTCGACCACTTTGTGCGCGATGGGCACCGGATCGAAGACCGGCGGCGTGAGATGAATCATCCGCGCACCAATCGCGGCGACCTTCGCCCGCAGCTTCCGCATGCCGTCCTGATAGGCTTTCGTGCGTTCGGCACCGAGCGGCAGGTAAATGCCGTCGTTCATGCCGTAGCAGGCAAAAACGAGCTGCGGCTTCGTTTTCTCCAAAGCACGATCAAGACGCTCATGCAGGTCCGGACGCGGAAATTTGCCACCGGCGTGGCCTTCCTCGCTCAAACCGCTCACCGTCTCGCTGCTGAGGCCGCAGGGGATGATCTCGATGTCCGACTCCGGATGCTGCGCCCTCAGCGCCGCATCGATGAACTCCACGTAAGCCCCGCCCTGCGTGATCGAATCGCCAAGGAAGAGGATGCGTTTTTCTTTCGGCAGTTCTCCGGCGACGAGGCCGGTGACAGCAAGGAGGGAGAGGAGGAGATGACGCATGGTTGGAAGGTTCAGATGCCGACGATTTCGCGCAAGGGCACGCCGCTGTCCGTCACAAGGCGCGGACGCTGGATCGGATCAAGGAATTCGTGGTTCGGCTGGATGCCGAGCAGATGAAAAAGAGTCGCCGCGAGCTCCGGCGGACGCACGGGGCGGTCCTCGGGATAGCCTCCGATCTTGTCGCTCGCGCCGATGATCTGCCCGCCGGGCACACCGGCACCGGCGAGCGCCACGGAGAACACATTCCCCCAATGATCGCGGCCACCGCTCTTGTTGATCGTCGGTGAGCGGCCAAACTCGCCCATCACAACGATGAGCGTTTCATCCAGCAGGCCACGCGACTGCAAATCCTCGATCAGCGCCGCGTAGGCCTGATCAAACTGCGGTGCCAGCACCTCGCGCACACGTTGCGCATTCCGCTGATGTGTGTCCCACAGCGGACTGCCCGCGTTTTGATCCTCCGGCTCGCGTGCCCAGTTCACCTGCACGAGTCGCGTGCCCGCCTCGATCAAGCGACGCGCCAGCAGCACGCTCTGGCCGAATTTGCCGCGTCCGTAGCGATCCCGCATCGCCGCAGGCTCACGCTCGATCTCCAGCGCGGCACGACTGGCCTCCGAGTGGATCAAATCGAAGGCCCGCTGATGCATCGCGTCTGTTTCGTCGATATGCGCATTCGCCACCGCGGCACGAAAACGCGTGTCGAGCTGCCGCAGCAGGCTGCCACGCTCGGAGAAACGCATTTCCGTCATGCCCTCGGCCAAACTCATGCCCTCGATGCGCAAACGTTGAGCCGAGGGATCGCACTTGATCATCTGTGGATGCCAAGCGGAGCCCATGAAGCCGCCGTTTTGCCCCGGCCAGACGATGTGGCCGTTGTTTTCGATCCACTCCGGCAGAACAACCGACGACAGCGGCGAGCGTTTGCTCGGCTTCAGGGCCCCGACTGCCGCCGCGATGCTCGGCCAGTCGTTTCCACCTGCCGGGACGTTTTCCGCCTTCGACAGCGGCTCGTAGCCCGTGAGCATGAACGCGCCGCTCGTCGAGTGCGCATTGATGCCCGTCGTCATCGAACGGATCACGCTCATGCGATGCGCCAGCCTCGCCGTGCGTGGCAGCACCTCGGAGAAATGCACGCCCGGCACCGAGGTCGCGATGGATTTGATGTCCCCGCGAATCTCCAGCGGCGCATCCGGCTTCGGATCAAAGGTCTCATGCTGCGGCGGCCCGCCGCTGAGGAAGAGCAGGATGCAGCTCTTCGCCCGGCCAAACGACGTGTCCTTGCCCGCCAGCTTCGGCTTCGCCTTCAACACCGAAGGCAGCGAAAGCCCCAACGCCCCCAATCCGCCCACGCGAAGCCATTCGCGGCGGTTGAAGGGAGTGCTAGCAGGCTGGCAGAGCATGGGCGCAGACTACGCCTCCCGAACGGCCGCTCTCTCAGCCTGCGCGCGTTCGATAGGTTGGCAGCCGCAGCTTCCAGCGCATCGCAGCCAGACGCAGGCCCAAAATGACGGCCATGCCGATGTAGCGATGGCTTTCCGAGGCGGGCAGGTTTTGCCGCAGCAGAACGAAGACGAGCGCGCCCACGAACACGGCTGTCGCATACAGGTTCACGTCGGCCTTGAACACCCAGGGAATCTCCTGCCGCAAAACATCGCGCAGAATGCCGCCGGCCACACCGGTCACGATGCCGAGCAGAATCGCCACGATCCCCGGGGTCCCGAGCGCGAGTGCCTTTTCAGTGCCCGCGATGCCAAACAGCGCCAGGCCAAACGCATCCGCGATGGCGAGCAGCTTGTGAGGCGGGTGCGTGAACCGCACGAGCACAAATGTCACCAGGGCGGCGATCAATGCCGTCCACACGTGCAAGGGCTCGGCGATCCAAAACAATGGCCGCACGCCGAGACACAGGTCACGGATCGTTCCGCCGCCCACCGCGGTCACCAGCGCCAGCACCACCACGCCGAACAAGTCCATGCGTTTTCCTTCAGCGGCCAACACGGCCGTGATGGCGCACACCGAGACGGCGAAGAATTCGATCCAGGCGGGCATGTCAGTGCTTCAAGTAATGCTCGATGCCGTTCAGAAACATCTGCACGGCCACCATGACCAGCAGCATGCCCATCAGCCGCTCCACCGCCAGCGAGCCTTTCTCCTTCAGCACCCGGGCGATGGCCGGGGCGCAGAGTAGAACGGCGGCGGTGATGGTCCAGGCGATCATCAATGCAGCAAACCACCGCCACAGGTGCTCCGGCTGCGTGCTGACCAAGACGAGCAGCGTCGCCAGCACGGAGGGGCCGGCCACCATCGGGGTGGCCAGCGGAACGATGAACGGTTCCATGAGCTGCACCTCCTCACGATGCGACGGCGGGAAGATCATCTTCAAGGCGATCAGGAACAGCACGATGCCTCCGCTGATGAACAGCGCCTCCTGCTTCAGGTGCAGCAGCCCGAGCAGGCTCTTCCCCAGAAAGAGGAACACGATCAGGATCACGAGGGCGATGACCAGTTCACGTGCGATCACGCGGATGCGCTTCTCCTGTGGCACCGGACGAAGGGCGGACACAAACGTCGCCACATTCCCCAGCGGGTCCATGATCGTCAGCAGCAGCAGCGTGGCGGAAAGCGTGTCCATGCTCAGTCAGACAATGATTTCACAAAATCGCCCCATAATTCATCCACCGTGTGGCCGGTGATCTCCTTCCACAGTTCGTCGCGATACGCGCCTTTCCGCAGCGCTGCGTTCAGTTTCACAACAAGGTCGGGTACGTGCTGTTTTTCGACCCACTCAAGATACATCGCCGTGGTCTTGTAGGCGTCCTTGTAGCTGGCCAGCCGCGTCAGCTTCGGCCTCGGGGCCTGAGGCTCGTAATGGGCGATGCGGATGTAGTCAGCGATGCCTTCCACCAGCCAGCCCGGCCCTCCAGCCGGATACGACTGCACCACATGCGTCAGCTCATGCACCACCATGCCCCAATCATCGGGATGCGAGCGCACAAAGGCCGCGGAGATGGTGATCTTGCCGTTCGCGGCATGTGCGACGCCCTTCATTGCCGGATCAAAATAGAGCGTCACCTCTCTCGAAGCCTCAAAACCCTCGCTGGGCAGCAATGCGGCGATTTTCGGCATCCACTCGACGCATAGCGTGCTCGCCTTGTTTCCCCATTCCTTCAAATCGGCCGCGTCATTTGTGTCCACGAGCGCCAAAGCCTCTTTCGAGGTGATTTTCGACACCGTGCGCGTCTTCGCACCCAGAACGAGATCATGCCGCCGCTTCGCCTCATCGCGTTTAAAGATCGGACCAACCTCCACCACGCAGTTTTCGCCCTCCGCCTTCACCCACGCGCAGTCCGGCGAATCCGGCCCGCCTTTGTCGGGATAGTAAGCGTGCGCCTTTTTGAGTGGCACCTTCTTCCCGTTCAGTCGCGGCCATCCAAAGGTCACATCCACCTTCGGAATGCCCGACTTCGGAAGCTTCGAGGTGCTGTAAACCTCCACGAAGGCGCTGTGCTTGTCCCAAAACGTGAAATCGCTGCCCTCAAAGCGCAAACTGCCCACCGCATGCACACGGCCCGCCGCATCGCGGATCGTGCAGGTGAACCACGTGGCGTCCGCTTCAGCCGCTCCTTTGGCGATGCACCAGGTGTAGGTGCCTTGGGTCCATGCAAACGGGCGCCGCACGCTGGCAAACTCACCCTCATAACCTGCGCTCTCCACCAGGCAGTCGCTGGCGGCGGTGCTCACGTGGTCCAGGCCGATGGGTGTCGTCTTGTCGCTCGACCAGCGGGAGAAAATCCCGCCTTTGCCGCGATGCACGCGCTCGCGGCTCTCCTTGGTCGCCCAGCCGTTGATATTGGTCTGGATGCCGCCGTAAAACTGCAAACCATTGATCTTCGCGATGCCGCAGGGCGAGATGTAGAGGTTGTAGTCGCTTGGCACATCGCGGTCGATGGTGATGTCCATTTCCAGCGAGGTGAAATGCTCCACCGGCTTCTCAAAGTCCCACCAAACATTCGCCACATGCCACGGCAGCGGCGGCAGCGTGACTCCTGCGGCCTTCGCCATCTCCTCCGGTGGCGGTTGTTTACACAGATCCTCCGCGTGAACGGCGACTGTGAAGAGGAGCAGGATGAGGAGCGACTTTTTCATGATCAGATACCGAGTTCACTTTTCACTTCGACAAACGCCTTCACCGCCTTCTCCAAATCCTCCCGCGTGTGCGCGGCGCTGATTTGGGTGCGGATGCGGGCTTTGCCTTGAGGCACGACGGGGTAGCTGAAGCCGATTACGTAAACGCCGCGCTCGAGCATCGCGTCGGCGAACTTTGACGCGAGCGCGGCATCGCCGAGCATGACGGGGACGATGGGATGCTCGCCAGGGACGATTTGGAAGCCGGCGTCTGTCATCGCAGCGCGGAACCAGCGAGTGTTGGCTTCGAGCGTGTCTCGCAAAGTCGTGCTCTGCTTGAGCAGGCCCAAAGCCGCGATCGACGCTCCCGCAATCGAAGGACAGAGCGTATTCGAAAACAAATACGGCCGTGAGCGCTGACGCAGCAGTTCGATGATCTCTTTGCGACCGCTGGTGTAGCCGCCGCTTGCGCCGCCGAGGGCTTTGCCGAGCGTGCCGGTCAGAATGTCGATGCGGCCCATCACATCGCAGTGTTCGTGCGTGCCGCGGCCGGTTTTGCCCATGAAGCCGACGGCGTGGGAGTCATCGACCATCACAAGTGCGTTGTATTGGTCCGCGAGATCGCAAATGGCCTTCAGTGGCGCGATGTAGCCGTCCATGGAGAACACGCCGTCGATGGCGATGAGCTTGAAGCGAGCACCTTTGGCATCGGCGGCGATGAGTTGTGCCTCAAGATCGGCCATGTCGCAGTTTTTGTAGCGATAGCGCTGCGCTTTGCACAAGCGCACGCCGTCGATGATCGAGGCGTGGTTCAGTTCGTCGCTGATGATCGCGTCTTCGGGGCCGAGGATCGTTTCAAACAGACCGCCATTCGCGTCGAAGCAGGAACCGTAGAGGATCGTGTCCTCGGTGCCGAGGAAGTCGGTCAAACTGGCCTCCAGCTCCTTGTGAACGCCCTGCGTGCCGCAGATGAAGCGCACGCTGGCAAGGCCGTAGCCCCAGTGCTCCAGCGCTTCGTGCGCAGCCTGCCGCACCTTTGGATGCTGCGCGAGGCCGAGGTAGTTGTTCGCGCACATGTTCAGCACTGCCGCGCCGCCGTTTGCGCGGACGAGCGTTCCCTGCGGCGTGCTGAGCACGCGCTCGCGCTTGTAAGTGCCTGCGGCGCGGATGGCGTCGATCTGGGAAGCGAGGTGGGAGAAAAAGGCTGAATTCATGAATGGCGATATAATGGACGCATTTCCTGTATTTTGGCAAACGCGAATTTGGCCGCCCAGCACGATCCGCAGGCATGGATGAAGAGAAGCCTGTGCGTGCGTCTTTGATGGCCACAGCCAAGTGCTCCAACCTGACCAGTTCAGGGAGCAGGGCAGAGGATTCCCGGGCTTTAGCCCGACAGCGCTTGATTCAAAGCCGTGCGGGTCGAGTCGCTGAATGCGTTGTGCTCGCAGAGGGAGCTTGTTGGGAGTTCGTTGGCGCTGGAGGCTGGTAGCGTTTGGGAGGGCTGAAGCCCGCGATTACTCCAGCCGCACCAAACCTCGGCGCAATGCCGTCACGGTGGCGGAGGTGCGGTCTTGGACGTCGAGTTTGGCGAAGATGTGGCTGAGGTGGTTTTTGATGGTCTGCTCGGTGCAGCCGAGGACGTCGGCGATGTTTTTGTTGGGGGTGCCGGCGACGACGTGCTGGAGGACTTCGGTCTCGCGGGTGGTGAGTTCGGGGCGGGCGCGGCGGGCGTTGAGGCGGGCGGCGAGTTCGGCTGGAAAGTAGCGTTTGCCCCGCGCGGCTTCGCGGATGGCGTGGAGCATTTCTTTGCGGCCGGAGGATTTGGTGAGGTAGCCGGTGGCTCCGGCGGCGACGGCTTGATACACGTCTTCCTCGGTCTCGTTGATGGTGAGCATGATGATGCGGGCCTGGGGGAACTCGGCGCGGATTTCGGTGATGGCCTGGATGCCGCTGCCATCGGGCAGATTGCCGTCCATGAGGGTGACTTCGGGCTGATGCTGTCGGTATTGCTCCACGGCGCTGGCGGTGCTGTCGGCTTCGGCGACGACTTGCAGATCGCCTTCGGCTTCGAGGGAGACTTTGACGCCGGAGCGGACGAAGAAGTGGTCGTCCACGAGGAGCACGCGAATGGTGGCGGGTGGTTTGCTCATGGGGTGCGGAGGTGAAGGCTGGTGGGCCGGGTGGGAGCGGTGACGGCGATGGTGCAGCCGTTGCCCGGGGTGCTGTGGATGGTGAGTGTGGCGCGGATCTTGGCGGCGCGTTCTCTCATGCCGAGGAGGCCAAACTGGGTGCTGTGCACGGCGGGCGGCCGTGTGGCGTCGAAGCCGGTGCCGTCGTCGGTGATGGTGACGTGGAGTTCTTCCTGCGTGAAATGGAAGCGCACGGTGATGTTGGCGGCTTCGGCATGTTTGAGGGCGTTGGTGATGGATTCCTGAATGATGCGCAAGAGCTGAAACTCGATGTGCTGTGACTGGCGCTGTTCCTCGCCTTCGATTTCGAGAGTGATGCGCGGGGTGATGAGCTGGAGGGCATCAATGGACTCGCGCACGGCACCGACGAGGCCGGCCTGCTCGATGGCGCGGGAGCGGAGTTCGAGGATGGAGCGGTGCGCCTCGGTGCGGCTGTGGGCGAGCATGGCGCGGGCGTTGTCGAGAGCGCTAGCAACGGGCGCTGGCAGATCGGGGGCGCACTCGGCGACGGTGTCGAGGTGGATGTTCACACCGGCGAGCTGCTGCTCGAGGGTGTCGTGCAGCTCGCGGGCGATGCGGCGGCGTTCGTCGCTGAGTGTTTTTTGCTCGAGCTGATGCGCGATAACCTGGGTCTGGCGGGTGACTTGTCGGCGCAAAAGCAGCACCCAGGCGCTGATGATGGCGGTGAGTGCGAGCAGGCCGCCGAGCAGCCAGCGCAGGCGCTGGGCGGTGAACCACGGCGGGCGGCTGATGAGGGCGATGTCGGCATTTTCGCGCAGGAGGAGCGAGAAAGATTCGCGAGCGGCTGGATCGTTGGGTTTTTCACAGACGCCGGTGAGGCGGAGCCAGCTTCCGTTTTCAAAAGAGCTGAGCGGGGTGGTATCGGCGCTTTCAGCGAGGCGTGCATAGAAGGTGTGTCCTTCCGCACCGAGGTAGAGCAGGCGGTGGCTCGGGCGATCGAACTGGTCGATCAACTGGCCTTCCACCTGGACGAGGCTGCCGAAGTCAGTGCCCGAGGCGATTTTTTCCGTGGTGCGCACGAGCGGCGCGAAGGGCACGGCTTTTCGCTCAATGCGGTGGATACCGTCCTCCAGCCACACGCCGTCGGTGCCACCGGCGATGAAGCCGATGACGTTCAGCTCATCACCGGTCTGCACGGGCGGCTGCTGCGGAGTGCGCACCCAGAGGCCGCCGTGCGGGCTGCCGAGGTAGTAGCCGCCGCGCGAGGGATGCACCAGCGTGACGATGCCGGAGACGTGCTGCCGTGTCTCCGTGCCGCCGGGCTGCGGGGGGCGGTAATGCAGCAGCTCGCGAAAGCCCCGCGATGGCTGGTCAAAGCATGCCTGCATGGCGGTGAGGTCCGGCTTGATCTGCGCGACGGTGGCGACGAGCAAGGTCGCTTTGCGGAGCTGGTTGCGCTCATCCACTTCGCCAGAAACGACGCCGCTGATCTCGGCTTCGACATTCTCCCAATGCTTGACGGCGGGCTGCTGATTCTTCGCGCACATCAAGATGACATTGAGCGGACCGTAGCGGCTGCTGGCATCCACATTGAGCAGCTCGACTCTGTGGTCTGTGTGTTCCACCACCTGGCGAATCGTCGCGCGGACTCGCACGAACTGGTCATGGAAATCGCCGGTGTTGATGCGGTCCACGCTCACGAGCGGTGCTTCGGGGAGCGGGCCGGTGCTGAGCTTCACGACACGCATCACGACAGGTTTGTCCGTGCGGGGCGCATCGTCAGGATGGAGCGAGATGCTGGGTGAAAACTGCCCGCGCCGGGTGACGCCGATCATTTCCACGCGATCCCCGGCAGTGAGCATTGGAGCGTCGGCAGCACCCGTAGGAGGAGGCTTGAAGTAGATGCCGCCGGTTTCATCCTGAATGAAGCCGAGGCTGTAGAGAGGATTGTAAAAGGTGATGGTGCCGCGCAGATGCACCGGGTGATTTCGCGCGGCCTCCTCTGGCATGAGCGCATGCACAGCGGCGATGGTCGTCAGCGTCTTCCCGTCCTCAGCATGGGCCGCGAGGGTGAGAGTGAGAAGCGTGATGACGACAAACTGGAGGCGGGAGGGCATGAAAGCGTGCGGCATTCTACGGGCAGTGAACGCCAGCGGAAAGGCTCAATCCTCCGCCAGACGGCCATACAGGACTAAAGTGCTATGCCCCGGACCTCGACAACATGAGCCCGCTCCGATCAAATACGACCGATCTCAACCCGACAGCCTACCACCATGAAGCCGAGTCCAACCAACTCCACCGCGCCGTCCATTCGGATCGCCTGCGGCTTGGTTCTGGCGTTTGCAGCGCCTCCGGTCGGCACACGAGCGGCAGATTGGAAGAACAACGGCCCAAGCTCGGACTGGAACGGCGGAGTCGTGCCGAACAACGCGGGCGCTTTCATCCCTTTAAACGGTCACACCCAAGAACACGCCGCGAACAACCTATGAACATACCTACATCCATCCTCACTCTCACCGCAGGTCTGTTACTCTTCTCAGCCGGAGGGCTCCAAGCTGCGGTGATCGTTACCGGTTCCACCACAGGCACGCTTCCGAGCAATAGCCTCGGCATCGACTTCAGCAACCCCGCCAACTCCGCCGTTTATACGACCACCACCGATAACTTCAATGAACGCAATGTGCGCAGCCCTCGGGATAACACGCAGACTTTCCAAGTCGCGTCCACGTTCACACTTGATGCGCTTTACCTTGAGTATCAATCCGGGAACCCCTACGCGGATGGAACCATCGTTCTCAGCATCTACAACGTTGCGGACGTCAACGCATCCACGCTCACACTGGGAACGTCTGTGGTGACCGGGACGTTCACGTCCGACGCCATAAGTCGCGCCGCGGCCGGCTTTACCAGTTCTGCGGACATTACCTCGTTGCTGAAATTTGACTTCACTGGCAGCGATGAAGTTACTTTGGCCGCAACGAGCGGCACGGCAGGATATGCGCTTCAGATCACGTCTTCTGCCACAAGTAACGGTGTCTTCGCCTGGCAGAGAAGTGGAGGAGATCTGTATGCGGGTGGCAGCTCGTATGAAGCAGGGGGAATTAACTCCGGCCTGGACTATGCGTTCGCAATGACTGCTGCCGTCCCCGAACCCTCAAGGACGGTTTTGCTTGGCCTTTCCCTGTTCGGAATGTTGACCACGCGCCGCCGGAAGAAGTAGGTTTCTAAGGGGAAACGGGGTCTGTCGTATGGCTGTCACGGGGGGCTGAGCCGAATGCAGGCGTCAGCCCTGCTGCTTGTGATTGGCTCGCCCTTTGTGCTTGTCGGCGGAGAGTATTCCCGGGCTTTAGCCCGAAGAAGTATCTCTAGCACCCAAGCGCTCCGAACCTGCTGACCGACTTCGATAGCTCCTTGGCCTCTTCATGCTCTGACGGGCTGAAGCCCGGGAATACTCTCCGCAGGACTAAAGTGCCATGCCTCGGACCTCGACGTAAATCCCATGTGCTGGTTTGATCATGGACCCAACCATGAAGTCGAGTTCCACCACTCTGTCCCAAAGTCCAATGCGCCTGCCCATGCCTCTTGTAGCGGGCTTCGCCGTCTTGTTTGCAACGCTTGCAGGCATCACCCAGGCGGCGGACTGGCTGAACAACGGCCCGAGCAATGACTGGAACACGGGTGCCAACTGGACCGGCGGTGTCGTGCCGAACAATGCGGGCGCTTTCATCACCACCAACACAGGAAACATCGCCACGATTTCAGGGAGCCCGGCCGGAACCATCACGGAGCTGCAAGTCGGCACCTGGTATAACAACGGACGCCTGGATCACACGGCGGGCACTCTCACCGTGACGAACACCGGCTGGCCCTACGGCTGGGTGCTGCTCGGTGGCGGTTCTTATGGCACGGGAACTTACAACCTCGCCAACACAGCGGCCTCGGGTGGTGCCTTCACCAACTTCGGCACCGGCACGGGCAGTCTCAGCGTGAATGCCGAGTTGCGGGTGGGAGCGGGTGCGGGCTGGTGGGATCATGCGACCGGCGTGATGAACATCAACACCTCAGGCACGGTGCAGGTCAATGGCAGTCTGATCGCTGGCACCGCGATTGGTGATGTGGGCACGGTCAATCTAGACGCAGGCACGGTCACGGTTGCCGGGGATTACACGAACAGCGGCCAGTTTGGTCATGGCGGCTCGGCGGCGACTGGCAATCTCAACATCAGCGGCGGCTCGATCAGCTTCAACAACCGGCTGGCACTGGCGGTGGGCACGGGCAGCTCCGCTGGCGGCAATGTGGCCACGGTGACACTGACCGGCGGCACGCTGACCACGGATTCTGCTCACAACGAGGACTGGCACGCGGGTGTGAACATGGCCTCGGGCTATGACACCGCCACGGGCGGAACCGCGACCATCAACCTCAACGGCGGCACGCTCTCCACCCTCCGCGTTTTCAGCGAGACGGGCGGCACGGGCGTGAAGGGCGCTTCCACGTTCAACTTCAACGGCGGCACGCTCCAGGCGCAGGTCAACAGGACCGATTTCCTCGGCGGTCTCACCTTGGCGAACGTGCGCGACGGCGGTGCCGTCGTGGACACGAACGGTTTCAACGTCACCATCTCCCAGGCGCTCCTGCATTCCAACCTCGGCGGTGACAACGCCACGGACGGCGGCTTGACGAAGAACGGGGCTGGCGTGCTGACCCTCAGCAACGTGGACAACAGCTTCACTGGTAATATCACCGTGAATACGGGCACCCTGCGTGCCAACGGCATCCGCAATGGTTACCTCGCCACGGGCACTCTCGGTGCCAACGCCGGGAGCCGCACCATCACCGTGAACAGCGGCGCGACGCTGGATTTCACCAACAACAACATCTTCGCGGGTGGAGGAGCGACTGCGGGCGGGCTCCCGCAGGTAGTCCTCAACGGTGGAGCGATGCAAAGCAGCCGCTTCAATGTCCTCGGCCACGTCACGCTGAATGGCGGCACTTTGAATCAAACCAGCAGCGACGGCGGCAACTACGAAGGCTACGAGTTCCTCGGCAACATCACCGTCGGTGGCAGCGCGGCCTCGACGATCAGCTCCTCGAACGGCAAGGCCAATCACATCGCGGGCGGCAACAACATGCTCGTCACCGTGGCCGATGCCACGGGCAGCAGCGCGGCGGATTTAATCGTCAGCAACCCGCTGCGCGATGGCTCTGGCGACTACTGGGGCAGCGGAGCGCTCACCAAGGCAGGCGCGGGCACCTTGCAGTTCACTGCCGCCAACACCTATAGCGGCGGCACGACCATCAATGCGGGCACTCTGGAGGTGAATAACACCACAGGCTCCGGCACGGGCAGCGGCACGGTGACGGTGGCTGCTAGCGGCACGCTCGCCGGTGATGGCAGTGTGACGGCAAGCGCCAACAACTATGTCTATCTCAACGGCACGCTCCAAGTCGGAGCCATCGGTGCTTCGTCGGGTTCAGACTTCTCCGTGACCACCTCCAGCACCGGCAGCACAGTTCTTGGGGGCAGCAGCTTTCTCTCACTGGACCTCTGGTCCACCACAGGCACGGACATGACCGGCAATCAGGCCGCGGCAGATATGCTGAGGCTCTTTGGCAGGCTGGACATCACCAGCGGGGCTACCCTGATACTGAATAACCCCAACGCGCTCACCTTCACCGCTGGTGATATCTTCAAAGTGATTGATTGGACGGGTCTGAGCACGCGCACCGGCACTTGGAACGTGGACTACTCGGCCCTCACTCTCTCTTCGGGAACGTATGTGGACACGAGCAATCTCTACACCCAGGGCAGCATCAGCATCCTGGGCGTGCCGGAGCCTTCACGGGCCATGCTGGCGATGATCGGGGTCGTGGGATTGTTGGCGCGTCGGAGGAGAGTAATCACGGGCTTTAGCCCGAAAATGCATCGCTGACACCAGCGGCTCCGAGGTTTGCGAGCAGACTTCGATGTGTTCATGACCTCGTCACGCACTGACGGGCTAAAGCCCGCGAATACTCTCCAATATCTCTTCACGAGACAGGCCGACCTTCGCGCCGAAACCCAGCACATAGCCGGACTTCAGATGAGCCTTCTTTGGATTGTCCGCCACATACTCGGTCAGCCGCCGCCATTGCAGTTCGTTGCGGATGATGTGATCGAAGGGTTCCTTCACCCACAGGCTGCCAGAGCGGCCCAGCAAGCGGTTGATCGTGAAACTGCTGCCGCCTTTCCAGTGCTGCACGATTTCGCCCAGCACCGATCCCTTCGCAGGCTCCACAACGGCGTGAAAATGATTCGGCATGACGCACCACGCACCGAGTTGAAAGCAGGTCGCGTGGCCCTCGATCATTTTGCTGATCAAAACGTCCGCTCAATCGCGCCGGGCGAGAAAACACTCACCGTGACCTGCGTCGATGAGGTCGTGAAACTTGTCCGTGAACAGGCGTTGGTAGTCGAGCCGGAGTTCTTCGGCCAGATCGTCCACACAGGTCGCGCCGTGTTGAGCGAGCCATTCGTCACGCTTTCCGCGCCAGTCGTCCGCGATGTATTTGGGAAGTGAATCGGCTAAGCGGCTGGTCACGAAGTAGGTCGTGCCGTCTTGCCGCCAGTGCGGAAGATTTTGCCGTGTGATGCGCAACTTGGCGTTCGGATTGAACGGCTTGAAGCTCATTGAAGGAGAGTATTCCCGGGCTTTAGCCCGTCAACGCACGGTTCGGAGCCAAGACGGGCTGAAGCCCGAGACTACACTCCAGTGCGGCAGTTTGTGCCGTGCGTCTTCACTCGAATCGAACGATCTGAAAAGAGTATTCCCGGGCTTTAGCCCGCCAACGTGACGCGCGGAGGCAGATCGGGCTAAAGCCCGGGAATACTCTCCGCAGGACTAAAGTGCCATGGCTCGAACCTCGACGTGAATGGCATGTGTTGGTTAGATCATGGCCTCAACCATGAAGCAGAGTCCAACCACCCTCTTGGCAGTCTTGTCCAAATGTCGCCGCATTGTCGCGACAGTCATGCTGACTGCTGCTGCCTTTATTCCGGCACTTGCTCACGCCCAATCCTACGGACTCGCCACCAAGCCAGCAGTCGGGCCTTACTTCGACAATGCTTTTCCGGCGACGCCGCCGACGGTCGGGTCGTTCACGGCGGTGGATGCGTATCCGAACCTCACCTTCATCAATCCCACGGGCATCCTTCAAGTGCCGGGACAGAACAAGATGATGGTGTGGCAGCGTGAAGGGGCCGTTTATCTCTTCGACAAGGCAAGCACCACGGCCACGAAGACCCTCGTGCTGGACATCTCCAACCAGTGCCAGGGCTGGGATGACGCGGGCTTGATGAACCTCGTGTTTCATCCGCAGTTTGACCTCGGAGGTGCTCCGGGCACGAACCGCTACATCTACGTCTATTACGAATGGGTGCCGCCGGGCACGGTGGTGGGCAGTCCAACGACGCGACCCAACAACACGATTCCGAACATGCGGGACCGCATCTCGCGCTTCGAGCTGGATGCGAACGGCGTCGCATTGGCGGGCTCGGAGGTCGTCATCATGGATCAGGCGGCGACGAACACCTGGCACAACGGCAGCGGCATGTTTTTCCATCCTGTGAACGGCTTTCTCTACTGGAGCAATGGCGATGACACCAACTCGGCCAATGCGCAGTCCATCACCGGGCCGCTGCTGGGCGGCGTCTTCCGCGTGGATGTGGACAAGCGCGGTGGAAACGTCAGCCATGCGCCCATTCGCGTGCCCACGGGCGTGACGACGCAGAACTACTTCATCCCGAACAACAATCCATTCGTCGGGCAATCAGGTGTGAATGAAGAAACCTTCGCCATCGGCCTGCGCAGTCCGCACCGCATGACGCACGATGCGGTGACGGGGCGCACCTACATCGCGGATGTGGGCGCGGGTGATCGCGAGGAGGTGGACATCATCGAACCGACCGAGACCAGCGGCGTGAACTTCCAGTGGCCGCAAAAAGAAGGCTACAACGGTGACATGACGCCGCCATACATCGGCGTGAACAAGCGCCCGGTGCTCGACTACACTCACAGCGAGGGCAGCGCCATCATCGGCGGTTATGTCTATCGCGGCGCGGCCTTTCCAGAGCTTCAGGGGAAGTATCTCTTCGCCGACAATGTGGTGAACAAGGTGTGGGCGATGAATGAAGGCACCACGCCGGCCACGAAGACGTTGCTCACCACCGTCCCCACCGGTCCCGGTCCAGACAGCGGACGCAGCTACATCGGCATTTCGAGCTGGGGCGTGGATAGCGATGGCGAAGTGTATATCTGCCGCCTGAGCAGCACCGAAGGCAAGATTCTGAAACTGGAGCGCGGATCGGCTCCCAGCACGCCTTTGCCCGCCACACTGAGCGCCACGGGCCTGCTCAGCGATGTAGCGAACTTCGTGCCTTCCGACAAACTCATCCCTTACACCATCAACGCGCCGTTTTGGTCGGACAAGGCGATCAAATCACGCTGGCTCACGGTGCCCACGGGTTCGACCATCGGATTCAATGCCACCGGCGACTGGAGCTTCCCCGCAGGCAGCATCGCGATGAAGCACTTCGATCTGGCGACGGACGAAACCAACCCTGCGATCCGCAAACGGCTGGAAACTCGTGTTTTGGTGAAAATGGCCAGCGGCGGCTCTTATGGCGCGACTTACCGCTGGCGTGCGGACAACAGCGATGCCGATCTCATCAATGAAGGTGTCACCGAAGTGGTGCCCATCACCATCCCATCCGTCGGCACCTTCACACCGACAGACATCGGCAACCCCGGCGTCGCAGGCAGCACCACGGTGAATGGAAACACGCTCACGCTCACTGGCGGCGGCGCGGACATCTGGGGCACGAGCGACCAGTTTCACTTCGCGCATCAGCAGCGCACAGGCGACTTTGACATCAGCATGAAGGCCACCTCCTTCACTCCGGCGGTGCTTTATTCCAAGTTCGGCCTCATGGCGCGCGAGTCTTTGGCCGCGAACTCGCCGCATTACTTCATCTTCGCCTGGGCCAGCAATGCCGGGCGTGGAGCCAACACGAGCGGTTATGAAGATCACTACCGCACCACCGCAGGCGGCAACACCACGGCCACCTATCCAGCGGCAGGAACGCATCTCGTGAGCTATCCCAACGGCTGGCTACGGATGGCCCGCAAGGGCAACACCTTCATCAGCTACACCAGCGCCGATGGTGCGAACTGGGTCGAATACAGCCGCCGGACCATCGTCATGCCTGCCACGCTATATTTTGGCATCGCGATGAATGCGCATGACAACGGCCTGGCTGCCACCGGCACCATTGAGCTGCAAACGACGCGCCTCCAGCCCTGGTATTACCCCGGACGCACGGACTGCACGACGTGTCACAACAACAACGCGGGCGGGGGCTTCATCGGGCCGAACACGCGGCAGTTTAACAAAGACCACGCCTACACCGCCACCGGCGTGACGGACAATCAACTGCGTGCCTTCAACCATGTCGGCATGTTCAACACCACGCTCAACGAGGCCACCATCCCGACCTATGAGAAGCTCGCGCATGTGAACCAGACCAGCGAATCGCTCGAAAAACGCGCCCGCAGCTACATCGACACGAACTGCGCGAACTGCCACCGCCCCGGCGGTGTGCCCGCCCTCTGGGATGCGCGATACGACACGCCGCTGGCGAATCAGGGCATCATTTACGGCTCCGTGGGCACCACGCTCGGCCTCGTGAACCCGCGCGTCATCGTGCCGCAATCTACCAGCCGCTCGATGATGCATCACCGCATTGATCGCGTGGGTGCCAACCAGATGCCGCCCATCGGACGCAATCTCGTTGACGAAGTCGGCGTGCAGTTGATCACCGACTGGATCAACAGCATCCCGGCCAACGATCCTCCCGTCGTGGTGCTCACTTCGCCGCTGAATGGAGCCAACGTGATCACGCCCAATCCCGTCGCACTCGCCGCCACCGCGACCGATGCCGACGGCATCGTGCGTGTCGAGTTCTTCGATGGTGCCACCAAAGTCAGCGAGGACACCACTGCGCCCTACACTTTCTCCTACAGCGACATCGCCCAGGGCACGCACACGCTTTTCGCACGAGCTTACGACGCCGTGAACAACTCCGCTGATAGCGCCAGCGTGACCATCAATGTCACCGAGCTGCCCGGACTCGTGCGGGCAAAGATCAACTTCCAAACTGCCGCCGCAGCAGTGCCTTCCGGCTATGTGGCCGACTCGGGTCTGCCGTATGCAGCGCGTGGCAACGGCATGACCTACGGCTGGAGCCGCGACAACACGGCGGATGCGCGCGAGCGCAATGCCAACGCCGACAAGCGCTACGACACGCTCGTTCACATGCAGAAGGATCACGGGGGCGGCGATGTCACGAGTTCATGGAGCATCGCGCTGCCAAACAGCACCTACTCGGTCCACGTCGTCGCTGGTGATGCAACAGCCACCGATGGTGTCCAATCAGTGAGCGCAAATGGCGTGGCTCTCACCAATGGCCTGCCTGCGGGACAGAACTTTTACGAAGCCACGGCCACCGTCACCGTCACCAACGGACTGCTCACCATCGCACCCGCTGCCGGTGCGGCGAATGCAAAGCTCTGCTATGTGGACATCAGCGAGCTGGCTCCCGACAATGGCAACCAGCTCCCAATCATCGCGCTGACCGGCGTCTCGCCCGAGTTTCCGACCATCGGTGCCAACGCCAACCTGAGCGCCACGGCGAGCGATTCCGACGGCACCATCACCAAGGTCGAGTTTTATGCGAACGGCCTGAAAATCGGCGAAGACACCACCGCGCCGTATGTTTTCTCATGGACGGGCTACACAGCGGGCACCTACCACATCACCGCCCGCGCGGTGGATGATGACGGAGACGGTGCGACCACCTCCAGCGCCGTTGTCGTGTCTGTGTTCAGTCCCGGCCAGCACGGCCTCTATGCGCAGTATTTCAATGCGGCGGACTTCACCAGCCTCTTCCTCTCACGCGTGGAGACAACGCTGAACGCCGTCTGGGGTGCCGCAGCTCCGGTGACAGGCATGGTGGCGGACAACTTCAGCACCCGCTGGCGCGGACGGCTGCTCACGCGTGACGCAGGCAACTACACGCTGAAGTTCTTTGCTGATGATGGCATCCGCGTGTGGGTGAACGGCAGCCTCGTGATCGACCGCTGGGCCTACGATCCGGCAGCAGTCACTGCCAATCTCACGCTGACTGGAAACTCCCTGCACGACCTGCGCGTGGACCACCGTGAGGACGGCGGCGGTGCGCGAGTCCAGATGCTCTGGAGCGGCCCCGGCTTCGAGGAAGAAACCGTTCCCAGCACCAATCTCGTCACGCCTGCGACCAGTGTCCCGAGCGAACCACTCGCGGACACCGTCATCGGCACGAATGGATCATGGAACAACGATCCCAACACGACCAAAGCCGCGGTCTTCGACGGAAACTTGAACACCTACTACGATGCGCTCGAAGGAAACGGAGCCTGGGCCGGGCTCGACCTCGGCGCGGGCAATAGCCGCATCATCACCGAGGTGCGCTACGCACCGCGTCAATTCCATGAGTGGCGCATGCTCGGCGGCCTGCTGCAAGGAGCCAACAACGCCGACTTCAGCGATGCTGTCACGCTTCACACCGTGGCCGAGCAGCCACCCGTCGCCGGCGTTCTCACATCGCACCTCATCACCAACAACACCGCCTTCCGCTATGTGCGCTATCTTTCGCCGAACAATGGCTTCTGCAACGTCGCGGAAGTCGTCTTCCTCGGCACGACGGCATCCTCGCCCGTGCCGCTGAACCTGGCGGCAATGGCTGGCAATGCGCAGGTCGCCTTGACGTGGCTGCCCTCCGCCGGAGCCACCGGCTACAACGTCAAACGCGCCACCGTGAGCGGCGGATCGTATGCAACCATCGCCTCGAACGTGCTGACCAACACCTTCACCGACACCGGCCTGACGAACGGCATCACCTATCACTATGTCGTCTCCGCAGTGACAGGCAGTGGTGAAAGTGCGGACTCCGCACCGGCCAGTGCCACACCGTTCACGCCGGTGCCCGCAGGATTCACCGCCACCGCTGGCAATGCGCAGGTCGTTCTCGCTTGGAACAGTGTCAGTGGTGCGACGGGCTACGATTTGAAACGCGGCAGCTCACCCGCTGGCCCCTTCACCACCATCGCGGCGAATCTTCCCGGCACTGGATACACCGACACCAGCGCCGCGAACTTCACGCTCTACTACTACGCCATCAGCGCCCTCCACCCCTCCGGCAACAGCGCCGACTCCACGCCCGTGAGCGCCATACCGCTGCCGCCGAAGTTCACCGGCACGGTGATCGGCACCACCGGCTCATGGAACAACGACCCCAATGCCACCCGCGCCGCCGTGTTTGATGGCAACCTCAACACCTCCTTCGATGCGCTCGAAGCAAACGGAGCCTGGGCTGGTCTCGACCTCGGAGCCGGTGCCAGCAAACTCATCGCCGCCATCCGTTATGCACCACGCGCCGCCTGGGCTGTAGGACGCATGACTGGCGGCAAGTTCCAAGGAGCGAACAACGCGGACTTCAGCGATGCCGTCACCCTTCACACCATCGTCGGAGCACCCGCAGCCGACGTCCTTACCACGCAACTCGTCAGCCATCCGAACGGCTTCCGCTATGTGCGCTATCTCTCGCCCGACGGCGGCTTCTGCAACGTCGCGGAAGTCGAGTTCTACGGAGCCGATGCTTTGCCAGCCGCTCCCACGGGCCTCGCCGCCACCGCAGGCCACATGCAGGTCGGATTGACCTGGAACAGCGTCGCCGGAGCCACTAGCTACAACGTGAAGCGCAGCACCACCAATGGCGGCCCTTATTCGACCGTCGCCACCGGCATTGTCGCCACCAACCACATCGACACCGGCCTCACCAACGACACCATTTACTACTACGTCGTCACCGCCGTGAACGCAGGCGGCGAAAGCGCCAACTCCAATCAAGCCAGCGCCACACCTACCTCGCCGCCCATCACGGAAACCGAGACACAGGCCCCCGCGCTCACCAT
>NZ_JACSRD010000025.1 GCF_014879935.1 Prosthecobacter sp. | reverse complement strand
ATTGAAATAGGTCAGGTGAATGTGCGCCTCGATCAGCCCCGGCATGATCGTGCCGCCCTTCGCGTCGATCTTCCGGGCGTCAGGCACGGGCGGAGCGTCCGCAGCAGGTCCCGCATACTCGATGAGACCCTCTTTGACTATGACGGCCGCATTCGGGACCGGCGGAGCGCCGGTGCCGTCGATGAGCTGGCCGTTGGTAATGAGGGTGGAGCCTGGTTGGAGCTTCATGGTGCTCACAGCCTAGCGTTTTCGCTTCTGGGTGGATAGAACAGAAACGGCAGCGCTTGGAACATTCGCGGCGGCGTATTCGGCGCGATAAGCCGCAGGCGTGGCACCGGTGACGCGACGAAACTCACGCGTGAGATGGCTTTGATCCGCGAACCCGCAGCGCTGCGCGATGGAGGCAATCGACTCACGCGTGTCCACCAGCAGCCGACAGGCCGTCTGGATGCGCAGCCGCTTCAAATACTGCTGCGGCGGCAGGCCGTACTCACGCAGGAAGGTCCGCTCGAAGGCACGCGATGACATTCCAGCCGCCTTCGCCATCTCCGCATTCGTCACCGCTTTGCCAAGCCGCTGCGTCATCATGGAAATGACCACGCCGAGGCGGATGTCCTCGCGCTGGTCGATCTGCGCGGCATCCAGCACGCGCGTGATGCCCGCGGTGCCGATGACACGTCCTTTCGCGTCGCGCACCTGGCGCTTCGTGGTGAAACTCCATGACGCGGTGTGGTCGAAACGGCCGATCAACTCCAGCCGTCCCTGCACCGTCTGCCCGGCGAGCACCGCCTCATCTCCAGAGAGAAATTGAGCCGCGAGATGCGGCGGCGAGAGATCATGATCCGTCTTCCCTAAAACCTCGTCGAGCTGATGCAGCCCGTAGTTGAGCAAAAAAGCACGGTTCACCCACAGGTAGCGATGTCGCGCATCCTTGATCCAAGCCTGCACCTCCGGCAGCAGATCAAAGAGCTCGCCAAGCGCGGCCTCGGATGGAGCGCCGGGTTTCATGGCGCAGCCGAATAACTCTGCCACTGCGCCTCGAGCCACTTCGCATCCGGTTTGCCATCGAAAACGAGCAGGCGGTATTTGGAGACATAGGGCTTCCCGGGCTCGATGGCCCAATCGCCATCCTGCGACGGTGCCACGCAAAGCTGCGGGTTCTTCGGATTCAATCGCAGCGGCTGCGGAAAGCGGAAATTCGATGGATGGATGAGCACCGCGATGCCCGTGGGCGCTCCATCGACTTCGCCGCCGAGGTGGACCCACTTCGCTTTGCTGTTGTCGCCCGCTTTTCGGTCGTGACCTTCGCTCGTGAGCATGGTGACGGCATCGATGGCGTTCCAGAGCGGGTTCCCACGCAGGCCGAGGCCGCCGTAGTGGTATTTCGGCAGCTTGAGAGCCTTTTCGCCCGCACAGGTCTGCGTGCTGGTGAGGTCGATGACATTCGCGAGCGTGCCATCGAGCGTCTTTTGCGATACCGCGACCTCCCAGGTCTCATTCAGCACCTTTTCATCGGGCGAGTGGCTGTGATCGAGAAACACATGCTGGCTGGTGAAGCCGTTTTTCGTGAGTTGAACCAGTTTCTCGAAGCGCACTTCGGCGGTGATCTTGCCATCCTTGCCCATGTTCCAAAAATCCGGATGCGAATCGCCAAACTCCGTCTTCGTCCATCCGATCCACACACCGCGCTGCCACGGATGATCCGACTGGTGATTGCCCGTGACCAGCTTTCCGCTCGGCGAGTAGATCGGATGCAGATGTGCCCCATGCGCAAACGACTCCGCCACGCCCTCCGGCACCTTGCCGGGCTCCATTTGGTAATCACAGATCGATTTCCCCTCGATGGCGAAATGAACGACCGTGCCAGCTTTTTCGGCGGTGATGTCCGCGCTGAAGGCGAGGCTGCCAGCGGCGAGCAGGAAGAGGATGGATTTCATGTTCGTGAAACGGCCACGGAGGCTGCGATTTGCACAAGAATGAGTCAACGTGCCTTTCCGCCGGCCTTTTGTGTCATCAGCCACGCGGCGATGTCGGCGCACTGCTGCGCGGAGAGGATCACATTGAAGGGAGGCATGGCGGAAACGGGCAGCGTCTCCTGCTTCGTGATGTCGCTGCGCAGGATGCGCTCCCGCTGGCCGGTGGCGAGGCCGAGCGTGACGGCGAGGCCGCTTTCGTCGAGCAGCACGCCCATGTGCGTGGCTTTCGCGGTGGTGATGACATGCGAGTTGAAGCCCTCCGTGATCACCGCACTCGGCTCGATGAGCGATTGAATCAGGTGCTTCAACTCCGCGCGGTCGCCGATGCCGGTCAAATCAGGGCCGAAGTGATTGCCGCGACCCGCGATGTGGTGACACGCAATGCAGCCCGCGCCCTGCGGATGCAGGACGAGCAGTCGGCCATGCTCCGCATTCGCGTCCTTCATCAAAGCGAGCGCCGCATCGACGGTCGTGGGCGTGCTGGACGGCTTGATCTCCGGCGGCGTGCCTTTGATCGGCGCGACGTTGGCCGCGCTGATGCCGTTGCCTTTGACCAAAATCTCCGGCGCGTCGCCGCTTTGGTTCTTGATCCAAAGATTCGCCAGTTTCGCGGCCTCCGCGTCGGCATCCTTCGTCAAACCGGTGACTTCATCGCGACTCAACGCGCCATCTTCCAGCAGCGCGAGCAAAGCAGCGCGTCTCACGCCATCATGCGAGTCTTTGAGCATTCGTTTGAGCAACTCCGTGCTCGCTAGATCACGCAGCGCACGCCACGCACAGTAAAAGACGAGACGATCCGTTTCTCGGGACGCGATAGCCATCAGTAGCGGCACCATGTCGGTGTTTCGCGTCTGCCAGATAGCCTGCACGATCTCAAAGCGGATGCGCGGCGTGCCTTCTGCGGCTGCGAGACGGAAGACATCGGGCACGGTGACGCTGCGCGGGTTCCGCATCGAGGTGCGCAGCGTCTGGATGTTTTGATTGTCTTCCGTAAGAGAGCCGTCATTCACGATCATGATCGGCGCGATGCGTCCCAGTGCCCCGATGCCCCAGGTTTGCTGCGCCTCGGTCAGATCATCGCGCTCCAACTCGCGACCGAGGTCGTTCTGGATCGGTTTTCCGCGACGCACCAGCTCATCCTGCGCGTCGATGCGATGCACCGGGAGCGGGCTGTTAAACGCCGCGACGAGTTCTTTCACCGAGCGCTCCTTCATCGGCTTCGTCGAGAGCTTCACGGGCTTCGTATCCTTCGCCGCGATACGATAGACGCGGCCTTCGCTCGTCATCTGACCGCTTTTATCATACTCCGCACCATAGCCGCGCGACCAGCTCAGGCACCACAGCGCGCCATCGGGGCCAAATGCGATGTCCGTTGGCCGAAACAGCGATTTGCCGCCGACGATGAAGGGCTTCCATTCATCGCCCTCGCATTTCATGAGCGCACCGTCCCACTTCGGTTTGAAGATGAAGGTCGTCTTGTTCAGCCAGTCGTTGATGAAAAATACGCCGCGATGCTCGCCGAGCGATCCAAACGCGATGCCGGTGCCGCTGCCGTGAAACACCGGATGGCTCACCGGAGCCGTCGGCAGATGATTCTCGCCCGTCCAGTCGCTGCTCCACGGATGATTCCAGCCGAAATGCGCGCCGTAGAAGGGCATCATCACGCGATCACCCTCGTTTTGGTCGTTATCAGTACACAGCCAATTGAAGCCATCATCGTGAGCGATGTCCCACGGATTGCGAAAGCCGCGCGAGACGATCTCCAAGTTCTCGCCCATGTCATCGCAGCGCAAAAGGCCGCCCATGAGGCCCCAGTCGTCTTTGGGGTCTTGATACGAGTGTTTGTAATCGGCGGCTTTGAAGGTCTGCGGCGGCGTGGTCTTTTGCGTCGTCGTTTGCCCGAACAACTCGCGAAACGGCGCAGGCGCGATGTTCGGCTCCTTGTTGAGCCCTTTCGAGTTGCCCTTGCTCATGTAGAGCTTGCCATCCGGTGCCCACACGAGCCCGTGCAGCGCATGCTCGATGTTCCCGAGGTCGGTGAAGACCTTCACATATTCGTCAGCGACATCATCGCCATCCAGATCACGCACGACGGTCAAATCCGGTGCATTCGCGATCCACAGATCGCGTCCATGCCAGGCGAGGCCTTGAATGGCATTCAAGTTCGTCGCGAAGACCTTCTTGGCATCCGCCACGCCATCGCCATTCGTGTCCTCGATGATGCAAACGCTGTCTCCCGGCGTCTCCGGCGTCGGATTCCGATACTGCGGCCCCATGCCGATGAAGAGGCGGCCTTTGGCATCAAACGCCATCGAGCACGGCTGCTGCACGAGCGGCTCTTTGGCGAAGATTGAGACGCTGTAGCCTTCCGGCACCTCCGGCAGTGCGTTGAGGTCCGCGCCCGTGTCCACCATCGCGGCGTGGGCAGCAGTGAGACTGAGAACGAGCAGGGAAAGGAGGCGAATGGGAGCTGTCATGAGCGAATCCTCACCACGACGGCGGCGTCAGCATTCTTCCAGCTTTCACCACACCGCCCTGCATCACGGCGAGGAGGTTGTTGCGGTCTTCGAGGTGGCTGATGTCCTTCATCACATCGCCAGCGACGACCAAAACATCGCCGAGCTTGCCTTTTTCCAGCGAACCGAGCTCATGCGCGCGGCCCATCATCTTCGCGCCGCCGAGCGTGGCGCACTTGATCGTGTCGAGCACGCTGAAGCCGACGTAGTTCAC